>NZ_JBFAJT010000004.1:222966-798173 GCF_040655335.1 Streptomyces sp. NPDC050439 | reverse complement strand
TACTACGGCGACGAGATCGGCATGGGCGACAACATCTGGCTCGGCGACCGCGACGCCGTCCGCACGCCCATGCAGTGGACGCCCGACCGCAACGCGGGCTTCTCCTCCTGCGACCCCGGACGCCTCTACCTCCCCGCGATCATGGACCCGGTCTACGGCTACCAGGTCACCAATGTCGAAGCCTCCATGTCATCCCCCTCCTCACTCCTGCACTGGACCCGCAGGATGATCGAGATCCGCAAACAGAACCCCGCCTTCGGACTCGGCTCCTACACGGAACTTCCGTCGTCGAATCCCGCGGTGATCGCTTTTCTGCGCGAGTACAAAGACGATCTGGTGCTGTGCGTGCACAACTTCTCGCGGTTCGCTCAGCCCACGGAACTGGATCTGCAGACCTTCAACGGCCGGCACCCGGTGGAACTGATCGGCGGGGTGCGTTTCCCGGCCATCGGTGAACTTCCCTATCTGCTGACTCTGGCCGGACATGGCTTCTACTGGTTCCGGCTGCGCAGGGACCAGGCGTAGGCTCCACCCCTGTCACTCCCGGGCGGGGCGTTTCCACCGCCCCGCCCTGGGAACTCTCCCCGCACAACCGGCACTCCCGCACTTCTCCCTTGTCCGCACCGCGGAAAGGACGCGACGCCATGTCGGAAGCCGTCACCCGCCCGGGCATCACCGCGGACGCGCTGCTCGCCTCGCTCGATCCGCTGCTCCGCGCGTGGCTGCCACGGCAGCGCTGGTTCGCGGGCAAAGGCCGCCCCATCACCGAGTTCTCCGTCGTCACGGCGACCGAACTGCTGCCGCCCACCTCCGAGTCGGGGCTCCTGCACCTGATCGTGCAGGTCCGCCAGCCCCAAGTGCCGGGACAGGCGGGCGGCGCGCCCTCGCAGCCCGCCGACTGCTACCAACTCCTGCTCGGCGTCCGGCGCGAGCTGCCGCCCCGGCTCGCTCCCGCACTGATCGGCCATGTGACGCGCGGCCCGCTCAGCGGGTTCACGGTCTACGAGGCGCTGCACGACTCCCGGATGTCCGGTTTCCTCCTTGAGGCGCTGCGCATCCAGGCGCGTGTCGGCAAGCTGCGTTTCGAGCGCGACCGGCGCAAGGACATAAGCGCGGATCTCGCACCGCGCATGCTCGCCGCCGAACAGTCCAACTCTTCGCTGGTGTACGGCGACACGTACATCCTGAAGCTGTTCCGCCGCATCGTGCCCGGGTCCAACCCGGATCTGGAGCTGCCGCTGGTGCTGTCCCGCGACGGCTGTGCGCGGGTCCCCCCGCCCGCCGCCTGGTTCCTCGCGGACACGGGGGACTCCAAGGACCCGGCGAGCGTCCTCGGCGTGCTCCAGCCCTACCTGAAGGGCACGGTGGACGGCTGGGAGCTGGCCCTCGGGGAGCTCGCCGCGGGGCGCGACTTCAGCGGCGAGGCGCGGGAGCTCGGCCGGGCGACCGCCGAGGTGCACCAGGCGCTGGCCCGCGCACTGCCCACCGTCACGCTGGGCCGCGCCCAGGTGGAGCTGATCGCCGAAGGCATGACGGACCGGCTGACCACGGCGGCCGGGGCGGTGCCCGCCCTCCAGCCGTACGCCCCCGCGCTGCACACCACCTACGAGGCGCTCGCCGACCTGGGGCGCGGCGAGGAGACCTGGACGGCCCAGCGCGTCCACGGGGACCTGCACCTGGGGCAGTGCCTGCGCTCGCCGGCCGGTGAGTGGTCACTGATCGACTTCGAGGGTGAGCCCTCGCGCCCGCTCGCCGAACGCAGGATGCCGCAGCCGCCCGTACGTGACGTGGCGGGCATGCTGCGCTCCTTCGACTACGCGGCGCGCTCCCACGAGCCATGGGCCCCCGATTGGGCGGGCGACTGCCGGGCGGCGTACTGCGCGGGGTACGCGGCGGTCACCGGCCGAGATCCGCGCATGGACCCGGTCCTGCTGCGCGCCTACGAGACGGACAAGGCGGTCTACGAGGTGCTCTACGAGGCCCGCCACCGCCCCGACTGGCTTCCCGTCCCCCTTGCCGCGATCAAACGCCTCGCCACGAACGGCCCCGCCACCGAACCCCACTGACCTGCCATCGCCGAGGAGGCTCCCCCGTGACCCCCCGCCCGCAGCCGCGCAAACCGTCCGACGAGGCCAGCAAGAAGGGCAAGCGGAAGCCGGAGGCCGCCGGCAGGAAACCCGAGCCGCCCCGGCAGAAGCAGCCGAAGACACCGAAGCAGGCGGCACAGCCGCAGGCCGCCCGCCCCGAGTCGCCCGTTTCCCAGGACGACCGTGCCCGTCTCCTGGGCGGCACCCACCACGACCCGCACGGGGTGCTCGGCGCTCACGTCGTGCGCGAGGGCATCGCCTTCCGCGCTCTGCGGCCGTACGCCCGTTCCGTCGCCGTCGTCGCCAAGGATCTGCGGGCGGAGCTGCGGGACGACGGGGAAGGGTTCTTCTCCGGGGTGCTCCCGCTGCGCGAGGTCCCCGACGACTACCGGCTCCACGTCACGTACGAGGACGCCGAGCTGGAGATCCACGACGCGTACCGCTTCCTGCCCGCGCTCGGCGAGTTCGACCTGCATCTGATCGGCGAGGGCCGCCACGAGCAGCTGTGGCACGCGCTCGGGTCACGTCCGATGGTGCACGAGGGGGCGACCGGGACCCGCTTCACGGTGTGGGCGCCCAACGCCCTGGGCGTGCGCGTGGTGGGGAGCTTCAACTTCTGGGACGGGACGGGGTTCCCGATGCGCTCGCTCGGCGGCAGCGGCGTCTGGGAGCTCTTCGTGCCTTCCGTGGGCGAGGGCGAGCTCTACAAGTACGAGATCACCCGGCCCGACGGCACGAAGACGCACCGCGCCGACCCGCTCGCGCGCCGCACGGAGGCACCGCCCGCGAACTCCTCGGTCGTGCACGAGTCGCACCACGAGTGGCGCGACACGGAGTGGCTGGTACGCCGGGCGGAGGTGCCGGTCCACCAGGCACCCTTCTCCGTGTACGAGGTCCATCTGGCGTCCTGGCGACCGGGCCTGACGTACCGCCAGCTCGCCGAGCAGTTGCCCGCGTACGTCGCCGACCTGGGGTTCACGCACGTCGAGCTGATGCCGGTCGCCGAGCACCCCTTCGGGGGCTCGTGGGGCTACCAGGTCACCGGCTTCTACGCCCCCACGGCCCGCCTCGGCACGCCCGACGACTTCAAGTTCCTCGTCGACGCGCTGCACAGGGCGGGCATCGGCGTCCTGATGGACTGGGTGCCCGCGCACTTCCCGCGCGACGACTGGGCGCTCGCCGAGTTCGACGGCCGGACGCTGTACGAGCACGAGGACCCGGGCCGGGCCGCACACCCCGACTGGGGCACCCTGGAGTTCGACTACGGCCGCAAGGAGGTGCGCAACTTCCTTGTGGCGAACGCCAGTTACTGGTGCGATGAGTTCCACATCGACGGCCTGCGCGTCGATGCCGTCGCCTCCATGCTCTACCTGGACTACTCGCGCGAGGACGGCGAGTGGACGCCGAACGCGCACGGCGGACGCGAGAACCTGGACGCGGTGGCCTTCCTCCAGGAGATGAACGCCACCGTCTACCGCCGCGCCCCCGGCGTCGTCACCATCGCCGAGGAGTCCACGGCCTGGGACGGCGTGACCCGCTCGACGCACCACGAGGGCCCCGGCGGCTTCGGCGGGCTCGGCTTCGGCCTGAAGTGGAACATGGGGTGGATGCACGACTCCCTCGACTATGTGTCGAAGGAGCCCGTGCACCGCAAGTTCCACCACAACGAGATGACGTTCTCGATGGTGTACGCGTACAGCGAGAACTACGTCCTGCCGATCTCGCACGACGAGGTCGTGCACGGCAAGCGGTCCCTGGTGTCGAAGATGCCCGGCGACTGGTGGCAGCAGCGCGCCAACCACCGGGCCTACCTCGGCTTCATGTGGGCCCACCCCGGCAAACAACTCATCTTCATGGGGCAGGAGTTCGCGCAGGGCGCCGAGTGGGCGGAGGGCCACGGCCCCGACTGGTGGCTGCTCGACCCCGCGTACGGTGCGGAGGCCGACCACCGGGGCGTACGTGATCTCGTGCGCGACCTCAACACCGTCTACCGCGGCCAGCCGTCGCTCTGGCAGCGCGACACGGACCCGGGTGGCTTCGCCTGGGTCGAGGGCGACGCCGCCGAGGACAACGTCTTCGCGTTCCTGCGGTACGCCGATGAGGAGACGGACGAGGCACCGCTCCTGGCCGTCTCCAACTTCTCGCCGGTGGTGCGGCACGAGTACCGCCTGGGCGTCCCCGGCGAATACACCGCCTGGCACGAGGTCCTGAACACGGACGCGGGACGTTACGGCGGCGGCGACGTCACCAACCCGGACCCGGTCAAGACCGAGCCGGTGGCGTCGCACGGCCGTCCGGCGTCCCTGCGCCTCACCCTGCCGCCGCTGGCCACGGTGTGGCTGCGACCTGCTTGAGCGCCACCGGCAGCTCCTCGGCGTGCAGGATGCCGAGGCGCTGCGTGGCCCGGGTCAGGGCCACGTACAGGTCGCTCGTGCCGTAGCGGCCCGGCTCCACGACCAGGACGGTGTCGAACTCCAGGCCCTTCGCCTGACGCGGGTCGATCAGCACGACCGGCCGCGTCAGGTCCGGGGCCTCCCCGGCCGTCACACCGGGGAGCTTGTCGGCGAGCTCCGTATGCAGCTCGCGCGGGGCGATCACCGCGAGGCGGCCCTCGTCCCGTGCCTCGGCCGCCACCGCGTCGGCGACGGCCGCGGGAAGGTCGTCCGTGCGGTGCGCCCACGGGAGCACTCCCGTGGACCGCACGGAACTCGGCGGCGCGAAGTCGGGGTACTCGACGCGGGGCACCTCGGCGGCCACGTCCATGATCTCCACCGGGGTGCGGTAGTTGACGCCGAGCCGCGTGTACTCCCAGCGGTCGTCGACGTACGGCGAAAGGATCGTCTCCCAGGAGCCGCACCCGCCGGCCTCCGCCGTCTGCGCGGGGTCTCCGACCAGCGTCATCGAGCGGGTCGGGCAGCGCCGCATCAGCAACCGCCAGGCCATCGCGGAGAGTTCCTGCGCCTCGTCGACGATGATGTGCCCGAACGCCCAGGTCCGGTCGGCTGCCGCGCGCTCGGCGGCGCTGCGGTGGTCGGCCTCCTCCTGGCGCTCGGCCATCCGCTCGGCGTCGATGATGTCGTGCGCGAGCAGGACCTCCGACTCGTCGTCCTCCTTGTCCTCGAACTCGTACGTACGGGACGCGTACGACACGTCGAGCACGCCCTGCGCGTAGGCGATCTGCTTGGCGCGCTCGGCCTCCGCCATCGCCTTGGCCGCGCTGTCGTCGTTGCCGAGCAGCTCGGCGGCCTCGTCGAGCAGCGGGACGTCGGCGGCGGTCCAGGCGGCCTCGCGCGGTCGCCGGACCAGCCGGGCGTCCTCGTCCGACAAATGCGTCGGCTCCTCCAGGAAGTCCGCGAGGAAGCCCTCCGGGGTGAGCTGGGGCCACAACTCGTCGATGGCCGCGTGCACTTCGGGGCTGGCGGCGATGGCCTTGCCGAGCTGGGCGATGTCGTCGGGGCCGAGGAAGTTCGGTCCGCCGTACGGGTCGGCGCCGAGCCGCTCGGCGAGCTGCTCGGTGAGCATGTCGATGACGCGGAAGGCGAAGTGCGGCCGGCCGAGGTTGTGCGGGACGTCCGCCTCGCGGGCCGCCTCGCGCGCTTCCTGCGCGATCGTCCAGTCCAGGACGAGGTCGCCGTCGTCGTGCTCGATGATCACCGGGGAGCCGGGCTCCGGGGTCTGCTGCCGGTCGCGCACGGCGGCGGCGAGCACGTCCGCCATCTCCGCGCGCCCCTTGACCTCGTTCGCCTCGGGGGTGTCGGTGCCGGTGGCACTCACCCCGGGGAACAGCTCGCCGACGGTCGAGAGGAGGACGCCCGTCTCGCCGAGCGCGGGCAGCACCTCGCTGATGTAGCCGAGGAAGGCGGGGTTCGGGCCGACGATCAGGACGGCGCGCTTGGCGAGCAGCTGACGGTGGGCGTAGAGGAGGAACGCGGCACGGTGCAGCGCCACGACCGTCTTGCCGGTGCCGGGGCCGCCCTCGACGACGAGTACGCCGTGGTGCGGGGCCCGGATGATGCGGTCCTGCTCGGCCTGGATGGTCTGCACGATGTCGTGCATGCGCCCGGTGCGTGCCGAGTCGAGCGCGGCCAGCAGCACCTCGTCGGCGTCGGCGCCCTCGTGCCCGGTGCGCGTGGTGTCGCCGAGATCGAGGATCTCGTCGTGCAGGGCCGTGACCTCGCGGCCCTCAGTGGTGATGTGCCTGCGCCTGCGCAGTCCCATCGGCACATGCCCGGTGGCGAGATAGAAAGGACGCGCGACGTCCGCCCGCCAATCGATCACGAGCGGGGTGCGTTCGATGTCGGACGCGCGGATTCCGATGCGCCCGATGTGGTGATCACGGCCGTCGCGGAATTCGAGCCTCCCGAAGCAGAGGCCGTTCTCTCCCGCGTCGAAGGCGGCCAGCAGTCCGGACCGCTCGGCCACCAGGACATCACGCTCAAGCCTGGCCTGCAGACCGTTGCCGACCTGCGTCAACGACGCCTGCACGGCGGCTTGTGCCTCCTCGCGCAGCGCGTCGAGGCGCGCGTACAGCCCGGAGACGAATTGCTGCTCTTCCCGCAATTCCTCGGTTGACAATTCAGCCCCTCGCCAGTTACAGTGCTCTTATACAGATTCTCGCGATAACGGTATGCCCAGGCGGGTATGAGGTCGCGAAAGGATCTAATATACGCCAAGAAATACCCCGGACGTCAATTCGTCCGGGGTATTTCTCTTTCTGCGTGTGTTCCGCGCGGAGTGGAGGCGGGTGCGCTCAGAGCACCTCGGCCTCCGCGAGCTCGGCGAGGAGCTTGCGCTTGGGTCGCGCGCCCACCATGGACTTCACCGGCTCACCGCCCCGGAAGACCAGGAGGGACGGCACGGAGAGAATCCCGTACGCCATCGCCGTCTCCGGGTTGTGGTCCACGTCCAGCTGCACGATCTTCAGCCGGTCCGCCTCCTCGCGCGAGATCTCGCTCAGCACCGGCGCGAGCTGCCGGCACGGGCCGCACCACTCCGCCCCGAACTCCACGAGCACCGGCCGTTCCGCCTTGAGCACCTCCCCCTCGAAATTCGCGTCCGTCACCTCGGCCACGCCGTCCGCCTTGACCATCGCCATGCCGTGCTCCTCCCTCACCTCGTCAACCCGTCAGCCCGTCAGCCCGTCAGCCCGTCAGCCCGCACCGGGGCTCCGGGCCATCCGGGATCGCCGCCTCGGCACGCACCAACTGCGCCCCGACCTGTTCGCGCACGGCCGTCAACTCACCGATCAGTGCGTCGAGTTCACCGAGCTTGCGGCGGTACACGTCGAGTGAGGCAGGGCAGGAGTCGCCCGCCGGATGCCCCGAGCGCAGACACTCCACGAACGGCCGCGTCTCCTCCAGGTCGAACCCGAAGTCCTGCAGGGTCCTGATCTGCTCGAGGAGACGCACGTCGTCCTCGTCGTAGGTGCGGTAGCCGTTGCCACTGCGACGAGCGGGCAGCAGCCCCCGTGACTCGTAGTACCGAAGCGTCCGCGTGGTGGTGCCGGCCCGCTCCGCAAGTTCGCCGATGCGCATGCGTACGACGGTAATCCTTGACGCAGGCGTCAAGGCCAGCGTGATTCAGGGACTTCTTGGCGGCTGGTGCAGGCCGAAGGGTGAGCCCTGGTCGTCCTTGCACAGCCGGAACCGGCCGAAGGCCGCGTCCGACTCGTCGCTCTCGCCGCCGAGGGGCGCCTCGACGGTGCCGCCCAGTTTGATGACCGCGGCAAGCGCCGTCTCCAGGTCGTCCACCTGGAAAAAGAGATAGGGCGCAGCCCCCGCGTCACCGCCGTGCAGGCCTCCGGGGACACCCGGGGTCCCGATCACGTATCCCTGCCCCGAGGGTCCCGGTTCGAAGGTCCAGCCGAGCAGCTCCCCGTAGAAGGCCCGCCCCCGCTCCGGATCCTCGACGCCGATCTCGAAGAAACTCGGTTCACCGGTCATCGCACGGCTCCCACTCTGTGACGGCGGTCACTTTCACCGTACGCCGCTTCAGCGGGCGCCGCGTACGGCCTCGATGATGGCCGTCCAGCCGTCGGCGCCGTGCCCCTTGGCGATGGCCCGGTCCAGGACCGCCTTGATGCCGCTCAGGGCACCGACGTCCAGGCCCCGGTGCTCGGAGGCGTGGATGATGTGGTCGACGTTGGCGGCCTCCGTGACCAGCGGGGCCTGCTCGCCCGGGTACGTGTCGGAGTCGACCTCGACCGCCGTCGACTCGACGGCCACCGGGAAGATGGAGAGCAGGGCGCTCATGTACGGGGCCAGCTCCGCGCCCTTCACGCCGTCCGCCCCGGCCAGCGCGAAGGCGTGCACGAGGCCGTACATGCTGGTCCAGAAGAAGTCGAGCAGGGCGTTGTCGTAGACGGCCGCGAGTCCGTGGTCCTCGCCGAGGTACACGGTGTTGCCGCCGAGCACCTTGAGCGTGCTCTCGTGCCGCTCGAACACGGACCGCGGGCCACTGTGGAACAGCAGGGCGTCGGCGGTGCCGATCACTGTCACCGGCACGAGGATGGCGCCGTCCAGGTAGTCGATGCCGTGCCCGGCGGCCCAGGCCGCCGCCTCGCGCGAACGCTCCGGGGTGTCCGAGGTGAGGTTGACCAGGGCGCGTCCCGACAGATCGGCGGCGAGCGGGTCGAGCACGGCCTGCGAGACGGCGTAGTCGTAGAGGCAGACGACCACCACGTCCGAGGCGCGGACGGCGTCGGCCGCGGTCGTGGTGCGCGTGGCTCCCCTGGTCACCAGGTCGTCGCCCTTGCCGGGCGTGCGGTTCCAGACGGTGGTGGGGTGCCCGGCCTGGAGGAAGGCACCGGCGAGGGCCTGGCCCATGGCGCCGAGGCCGAGAACGGTCACTGAGGTCTTGCGCTGCTGATTCGTCATGCCGACCATGCTTGGCGAGCGCCCACCCCCGCACAAGTACGGACTAAATAGTCAGGTACTTACGAAAAGGTAAGCTTGGAGGGGGACTTGGGGCCGGGCCGGGCCCGGCCCGGCCCGGCGGTCGGTCCGGGAATCAGCCGAAGTCGAGTGCGCCGTACGCCCGCTTCAGCTCGCAGAAGCTCTGGACGCCCGCCATCAGCAGCACCCCGTCCCACAGCCGTCCCGCCGCCTCGCCCTTCGGCGCGGGCGAGACGACCGGGCCGAAGACGGCGCCCACGCCCTGGACGGACAGGACCGGCGTACCGACGTCGGGGCCGACCAGCTCGATTGCCTGCTCGTGCGAGGCCCGCACGGCTTCGTCGTACTCCTCCGTCCAAGCCGCCGCCGCGAGTTCCGTGGGCAGACCGGCGTCGGTGAGTGCGCGCTCGGCGCCGTCCCACTCGCCCCGTTCGTGCAGCCGCACCCCGAGCGCGTCGAGATACCTGCCCAGTGCCTCGCTCCCGTGCCGAGCGGCCACCGCCGCGCAGACCCGGCCTGGACCCCGCATGTAGTCGCCCCACTGCCCGTCGGGGTCCTCGGGGTCGACGTCGAGGTGTTCGTTGAGCACCGAGAGGCTCATCACCCGCCACCGCACGTGGACGTCCCGTACCTGCTCGACCTCCCGGATCCACCGGGAGGTCAGCCAGGTGTAGGGGCAGACGGGATCGAACCAGAAGTCGACGTCCTGCGGCGCATTCATGCAACAACCGTACGGGTGAGGGGGGTTGGGACTATTGCCTCGCGGGTCAGCCCGTCAGCCCGTCAGCCCAGCTTCATCACGCCGATGGCCTGGTCGGCCATCCTGGACTCGCCGAGGGCGTTCGGGTGCACCGGGACGAAGTTGGTGCCGAACAGCACCGGCTCGATCCAGCGCGTGCCCAGCGGCTTGCAGGCGTCGTGCCCGTCAGAGGCCGCGGCCATGTCGATGAACGTGGCCCCCGTCTCGGACGCGGCGCGCTGCACGGCCTTGTTCAGGTGCGCCTGGAGATCGCGCAGGTAGGGGACGTCCCCGGTGGCGATCGGCATTTTGGCGAAGCAGCCGGGGACGGACTTCTCCGGAACGATCCACGGGTAACCGAGCACGCCGACGCGGGCGTTCGGCGCCTTGGCCTTGACCGCTTGCAGGGCGGTCTTCAGCGCCGGGTACGTGCTCGCGTCGATCTGCTTGGTGAACTTGTCGCCGTTGGCGTCCTTGCAGGGGCTGCCCTTGCCGCCGGACAGCACGCCGGCGGAGCCGCAGGCGAGGATCGCGCTGATGAAGGTGTTGTTGTCGTTGCCGCCGATGGTCAGCGTCACGACATCGGTGTCGGCCTTCACGGCGTCGAGCTGCGGCGCGACACCGGGGTACTGCGATCCCGCGAAGTCCTTGGTCTGGGCTCCGCCGCAGGTCACGTCAGTGAGCTTGGCACCGGTCCGCTTGGCCACGACATGCGGGTAGTTGGCGGTCGAGCGGGCGCAGAGGAGGGGCGCGGTCACGTCGAGGGGCAGGACGCCGGAACCGGCGCTGAAGCTGTCGCCGAGGGCCACGTAGTCGAGCGGTTCGGCGCCGGCCGCCTGGGCGGGTGCGGCGGCCAGGCCGAGGGTGGCGGTGCCTGCGGCGGCGAGAGTGGCGGCTGCCAGGCGCAGGGCGCGTGCGCGGATCACCATCTGGAGTCTCCTTTGAATCCGATGGGGGGTCATTCCCGGAGAGGAGCGAGCAAGCCGCGGGCGCCAACAGCCGTACTGTGGGGGTGTTTTGAGCAGGCTTCAGCGGCTTTCGGCGGTTCTCAGTGGTGCAACGCTGAAGTTACTGGCAGGTTTGAACAAGAGTCAACAGTTTGCGCACGGGCCCACCTAGATGGCGGAACCCTCACCCAGCACGCGCCGCACCCGCCCACAGAATTCCTCCACCGCGCCCGGCTCCGGCGCCACACCTTCGGCGAACATCGCCGCCTGGAGGGCGGGGCCGTACGCATGGCCGTGACGCTCGATGTCATGCGTACGGGCGGGCTGCACGACGAAGTGCACGTGGCCGGGTACGCGTCCGGCATGGGACCAGAGGCAGACGTACATCTGCTCACACTCGTCGCCAACTTCCTTGCGCACGGCGGCGGTTACCCGCGTGAGCAACGGGCCGAGCTCGGCGCCTTCCTCGACGCCGAGCTCGTGTATTCCCGTGATGTGCCGCAGCGGCTTGACGATGAGGGTGCCGATGCCGAGGGGTCCCGTGCAGTGCTCGACGGTCCAGTGCGGGGTGCGGAGGAGGGTGCCGCCGGGTAGTGGTGCCGTGCCGTCGGCGAGCCCGCAGGCGAGGCAGTCACGAGTCTTCTCCGGCAAGTTGGGCCTCCCTGTGGGGTCAGGGCGGCTCCGCCCGTTCGCCGCGGATTCTTCCCACCCACCCACCCACCCGTCTACCCAACAGCTCCGACCAGGTGGCACGCCACCACCACCGTCCCGCCGCTCCGCGGCGGATCTATCCCACCCACCCGCCCGTTTACCCCGCAGCTCCCACCAGACGTAGGGCAACAACGCCTCCCCGGGACAATCGGCCCCACCCGATTACCCCGCAGCCCGCACCAGATGGCACGCCACCACCACCGGCCCGCCGCTCCGCGACGGATCTACCCCGCCCACCCACCCGTCTACCCAGCAGCTCCCACCAAACGTAGGGCCATAACGCCTCCCCGAGGCAATCGGCCCCACCCGATTACCCCGCAACTCGCACCAGACGTAGGGCAACAACGTCACCCGGGGCAATCGGGTGGGTGGGCGGGAAAGCATCCGCCGCGAAGCGGCGGCTCAGGCCGCAGCGGTGCCGCACCCGAGAAGCATCCGCCGCGCAGCGGCGGCTCAGGTCGGAGCGGTGCCGCACACGGAAAGCATTCGCCGTGCAGCGGCGGTTCAGGCCCGAACGGCGGCGCACCCGCGCCCGAAGCCGGGGTGCCGCCCCGCGCCTACCGGCGCCCCGCGGCCTCCGGGACCCCGGCGGTCTCCTCGGCCTCCGCGGCTTCGGCCTCGACCGTCGCCCCCGTCCGCCGCCCCGGCAAAAGCACCGCCACAACCACGGTCCCCACCCCCAGAATCACCGCACCGATCAAACTGGTGTGGGCCACCGCGCCAGAGAACGCGGAGCCCACCGCGTCCGCCATCTGGTGCGCGCCCCCGGCGAGTTCCTGCGCCTGCGACTTCAGCTGCGACGCCTCCTGGGGCGAGGACGCCTGTGCCGCCTTGGCCGAGAGCTCGCGCGCCTGCTCGGCGATGCCCTGCGCCACGCCGTTGCCCGCGCCCACCGAGTCCTGCGCCGTGTCGAGCGCGGAGGCGGGGAGCTTGCTGCCCGACGTCTCATCGGCCAGCTTCGACGAGTACGAGCTCGCCAGGACCGAGCCGAGGACCGCGATCCCCAGCGAGCCGCCGAGCTCCAGCGAGGTGTCGTTCACCGCGCCGCCCACGCCGAGCTCCGACTCGGGGAACGCGCCCATGATGACGTCCGTGCACGGCGAGACCGCGAAGCCGAGCGACAGGCCGAGGATGACCAGCGGCGCCACGAAGTCCCCGTACGTGGAGCCCGCATCGATCTGCGTGAGGAGCGCCAGCGCGACCGTGCCGCCGACCATGCCCGCGACCACCATGATCTTGCCGCCGATGCGCGGCGCCATGATTCCGGTGACCGCCGAGCCCACGAACACCGCGCCGGCCAGCGGCAGCATGCGTACGCCGGTCTCCAGCGGGTCGTAGGCGAGGACGAACTGGAGGTGCTGGGTCAGGTAGTAGAAGGCGCCGAACACCGCGAGGAAGAAGAGCGCCACGGCGAGGTTCGAGCCCGCGAAGCCGCGCTGGGTGAACTTGCGTACGTCCAGGACGGGGCGCGGGTGCTTCAGCTCCCAGACGACGAAGGCGATCAGGCCGAGGCCCGCCACCACCGCGGCGGAGATCGCGCGCACGCCCCACCCGAAGTGCGGACCGTCGATGATCATGAAGATCAGGCAGCCGACCCAGACGACCGAGAGCAGTCCGCCCACGTAGTCGATCCGGCCGTGCCGAGCGGCCTTCGACGGCGGCACGAGGACGAACGCGCCGACGATCGCCAGCACCGCCACCGGGATGTTGATCAGGAACGTCGAGTGCCAGCCGTTGTCACGGAGCAGCGCCCCCGCGATCAGCGGGCCCGCGGCGATGGCGATGCCGGACGTGGCCGCCCAGATCGTGATGGCCTTGGCCCGTTCCGCGCGCGGGAAGGTCGCCGCGAGCAGCGACAGCGTGGCCGGCATGATCAGCGCCGCGCCCACGCCCATCACCGCGCGGACCACGATGACGGCCGTCGAGCTGTCGACCACGGAGCCCGCGGCGGCGCCGACGGACATGATCAGCAGGCCGAGCACCAGCGCGCCCCGGCGGCTGTACTTGTCGCCGATCGCGCCGAGCAGCAGCATCAGCGCGGCGTAGGGGACGGTGTAGGCGTCGATGACCCACTGCAGGTCCGAGCTCGACAGGCCGAGGTCCATGGTCATGTCGGGCGCGGCCACCGTCAGCGCGGTGTTGGCCATCACGGCGATCAGCAGACTCAGACAGAGGACGCCCAGGGCCCACCAGCGGCGGGCGTACGGACGGTCCATCCGTTCGACCGGTTCCTTGATCAGCAGAGGCATCGGATTCACCCATCCCGTTTCTTGCACAGGCATCGCGCAGACAAGTGCACTGAACCTGGACTGACATTGCACAACCCTGTGCAACTACACACTGCTGTGCAAGATACTCCATGTTGCACAGAAGTGTGCAAGTGGGGGGAGCGGGGCCGCGGCCGAGTGGGCAGAATGGGGCCATGAATCCCCGCCCCGCGAGCAGCGTCAGAGCCGACGCCAACCGCCGCCGTATCCTCGACGTCGCCGTCGCCGAGCTGCTGCGCGACCCCGACGCCTCCATGGACCAGATCGCGCGTGCCGCGGGCGTCGTGCGGCGGACGGTCTACGGGCACTTCCCCAGCCGTGACGCGCTGATCGAGGCGATCGTGGAGCGGGCCATCGCGGCGGTGGAGACCGCGCACGCCGCGGGCCGGGCGGGCGTGGAGGACCCCGCGGAGGCGGTGGCGAGCTCGCTGCTCGCCGTGTGGGAGGTCGCCGACCGCTACCGCCTGCTGCTCTCTCTGGGCGAGCGGAGCGTGACGATGGGCGGCATCCGTGAGCGGCTCGGCCGCGTCCACGAGGAGGGCCTGGAGACGTTCCAGCGCGGCCTGGACGACGGCACGTTCGTGTCGCCGCTGCCGACGCGGGCGCTCGGCTACGTGCTCGAAGGCATCCTGTTCGCCCTGATGGAGGCCGTCAACGACGGTGTCGTACCAGCGGAAAAGGCGGGCAGGTCCACCGCGATCACGTTTCTGACCGCGGCGGGCCTGCCCGCCTCACAAGCCACCGAACTGGTGACACGGGTCGCCGACCGGAGAGCGGCGACCGTCGACGGCTAGGTCCTCAAGCCGTCAGGGACTTCTTCTCGCTGCTGCCCGGCTGCGTCGGGACGGCGTCCACCGCGTCCGGGTCCACGTCCTCCCGCTCGGAAGCGCCGTCGTCGTCGAGCAGCGTCTTCTCGTCGAAGGGCAGGCGCCCGGCGAGTACGTCGTCCACCCGCCGGCGGTCGACCTCCTTGGTCCACGTGCCGATCAGGAGCGTGGCCACCGCGTTGCCCGCGAAGTTGGTCAGGGCGCGGGCCTCGCTCATGAAGCGGTCGACGCCGATGATCAGGCCGACGCCGTCCACCAGGGCCGGCTTGTGCGACTGCAGGCCACTGGCCAGGACCGCGATGCCGGAACCGGAGACACCCGCGGCGCCCTTCGACGCGATCATCATGAACAGGAGCAGGGAGATCTGCTCGCCGACGCCGAGCGGCTGGTCCATCGCCTCGGCGATGAAGAGCGACGACATGGTCAGGTAGATCATGGTGCCGTCGAGGTTGAACGAGTAGCCCGTGGGGACCGTGATGCCGACGACCGGGCGGCTGACGCCCAGGTGCTCCATCTTCGCGATGAGCCGCGGGAGCGCGGACTCGGAGGAGGAGGTGGAGAGGATCAGCAGGAACTCGCGGCCCAGGTACTTCAGGAGCTTGAAGAGGTTGACGCCGGTCACCAGGCGCAGCAGCGTGCCGAGCACGATCAGGATGAACAGCGCGCAGGTGACGTAGAACCCGATCATGATCGTGGCGAGCGCCTTCAGGGCGTCCGTGCCGGTCTCGCCGACCACCGCCGCCATCGCGCCGAACGCGCCGATCGGGGCGGCCCACATGATCATGCCGAGGACCCGGAAGACCAGCCGCTGGATGTGCCCGATGCCGCGCAGGATCGGCTCGCCGGAGCGGCCCATGGCCTGCAGCGCGAAGCCCACGAGCAGCGCGACGAGCAGCGTCTGCAGCACCTCGCCCTCGGTGAAGGCGGAGACGAGCGTCTTCGGGATGACGCCGAGCGCGAAGTCGACGAGCCCCTTGTTCGCCTCGTCGGCGGCGTCGTGGCCCGCGCCCTTCTCGGAGTCGGAGATGTCCATGCCCGAGCCCGGGTGCAGGATGTTGCCGACGATCAGACCGATGGCGAGCGCGACGACGGACATCGCGACGAAGTACGCGAGTGCGAGACCGCCGACCTTGCCGACCTTGGCGGCCTTACGGACCGAGCCGACGCCGAGGACGATCGTGCAGAAGATGATCGGCGAGATCATCATCTTGATCAGGTTCACGAAGCCGGTGCCGAGCGGCTTCAGCTCCGTGGCGAAGTCGGGGAAGAGCAGGCCGACACCGATACCGAGGACCACGGCGATGATGACGGCTATGTACAGATAGTGGGTGCGGTCCCGCTTGGCAGCGGGAGCCTTGGCCACCTGGCTGTCGGTGGTGTCGGCCACGAGGGCCCTCCTTGAACGACTACGTCGGCGTTTTCGGCCAGTGCGTGCGGCTCACGTCCTGGGGGCGAATCTCGGGTGACTATCTCTCGCCCTGTGAGGGCGGTCACCCTTACGTTCATTTAGTTCGCACTTATACGGCGAGGCAGACTGGCAGCATGTCCCTCGCCCGTCCGCCCCGGCCACGCAGCCTCGCCGGACAGCTCTTCGCGATGCAGATCGTGCTCGTCACCGTCGTGGTGGCCGGATGTGCGCTCTTCACGTTCCTGAGCGACCGGCAGCAGGCCGAGGAGGGCGCGCGCCGCCAGGCGACGGCCGCGGCACGGGCGGTCGCGGACTCCCCCTCGGTACGTGAGGCGGCGCTCGCCGAGGACCCGACGAAGACCCTCCAGCCGTACGCCACCGCCGTGCGCCTGCACACCGGCGTCGACTTCGTCACGATCATGGACCCGGACGGCATCCGCTGGACGCACCCCGACGAGGACCAGATCGGCGCGCGCTTCCTCGGCCACCGGGCGGACGCGCTCAAGGGCAGGACCTTCACCGAGACCTACACGGGGACGCTCGGCCCCTCGGTGCGCGTGGTCACCCCGATCCTGGCCGACGACGGCAGCGGCCGGATCACCGGCCTGGTCAGCGCGGGTATCACCATCGAGGAGATCAGCCAGAAGGCGCGCGGCCAGCTGCTCACCCTGCTCGGCGTCGCGGCCGGGGCGCTCGCGCTCGGCGGACTGGGCACGTACGTCATCAACGCCCGCCTGCGCCGCCACACCCACGGCATGAACGCCACCGAGCTCAGCCGCATGCACGACTACCACGAGGCCGCGCTGCACGCCGTGCGCGAGGGCCTCCTGATGCTGGACGGACAGCGGCGCATCGCCCTCATCAACGACGGGGGGCGCGAGCTGCTCGGCGTGACGGGCGACCTGGTCGGCCGGAACGTCGCCGAGCTCGGCCTGCCCGCGCCGCTGACGGGCGCGCTGCTCGCGGCCGAGCCGCGGGTCGACGAGCTGCACCTGACGGCGGACCGGGTGGTCGTGGTGAACACCTCGCCCGTGTCGAGCGGCGAGCGCCGGGGCACGGTGGTGACGTTGCGCGACCACACCGAGCTGCAGGCGCTGACCGGCGAGCTCGACTCGGAACGCGGCTTCACGCGGGCGCTGCGCTCGCAGGCCCACGAGGCCGCGAACCGCCTCCACACGGTGGTCTCGCTCATCGAGCTGGGCCGCGCGGACGAGGCCGTCGACTTCGCCACGGCCGAGCTGGAGCTGGCCCAGACGCTGACGGACCAGGTGGTCGCGGCCGTGAGCGAGCCGGTGCTCGCGGCCCTGCTCCTGGGCAAGGCGGCCCAGGCGAACGAACACGGCGTGGAGCTCGTCGTGTCCCCCGACAGCAGCATCGACGACGGGATGCTGCCCGCGAATCTGCCCGCGCGCGATCTGGTAACGGTCCTCGGCAACCTGATCGACAACGCGGTGGACGCGGCCCAGGGCTCGCCCGCGGCCCGCGTCACGGTGACGGCGCGCGCGGACGAGGCGGGACTTACGCTGCGGGTGTCCGACACGGGACCCGGCGTCGACCCGGCGCACACGGAGGCGGTCTTCCGGCGCGGCTGGTCCACGAAGGCCACGGCGGGCCGCGGTCTCGGCCTCGCCCTGGTCCACCAGACGGTGACCAAGCACGAGGGGACGCTTAGGGTGCGGGAGGCGCCGGGTGGCGGCGCGGAGTTCGAGGTCCTGCTGCGGACGGCTGCCGCCGCCCTCGTGCCCACGACGCCGGGTGCCGCTGAAATGCCGGGTGCCGACGAAGAGGCGTCCGTTCCACCGGACGCAGCAGACGGAGGCACCACGTGACAGAGCCCATCCGCGTCCTGGTCGTGGAGGACGACTCCGTGGCCGCCGACGCCCACGTCCTCTACGTGAACCGCATCCCCGGCTTCCACGCCGTCGGCAAGGCGCACAGCGCGGCCGAGGCGAAACGCGCCCTGGACCGTACTGAGGTCGATCTCCTCCTCCTGGACCTGCACCTCCCCGACGGCCACGGCCTCCAGCTGGCCCGCTCCCTGCGCGCCGCGGGACACCGCACGGACGTCATCGCCGTCACGTCGGCCCGCGATCTCGCGGTCGTCCGCGAGGGCGTCTCCCTCGGCGTGATCCAGTACGTGCTCAAGCCCTTCACCTTCGCCACCCTCCGCGACCGCCTCACCCGTTACGCCGAGTTCCGCACCGCCGCGGGCGAGGCCACCGGCCAGGACGAGGTGGACCGCGCCCTGGCCACCCTGCGCGCGCCCGGACCGGCCGCCCTGCCCAAAGGGCTCAGTGGCCCCACCCTCGAAAGAGTGACGCGCACGCTGCGCGACGCGCCCCCCGAGGGCGTCACCGCGGCGGTCGCCGCCGAGACCGTGGGGATCTCCCGCATCACCGCGCGCCGCTACCTGGAGCACCTGGTCACCACGGGCCGCGCGGCCCGCACCCCGCAGTACGGCCACGTCGGCCGCCCGGAGTACGCCTACCGCTGGCTGACGTCGAACACCTGACGCACCAAATCCCCGCGCGCATACGCCGGTTGCCACCCCTCCGAAACCCCGGAAGCGTCCGCGTACCGCCTCCAATAACAACGTTGTCACGTTGATGACAAGGGGCGACGCACGGGCATTGACCTTGCTCCGAAGCCGCCCTTACGTTCACCGGGCAGCCCCGCGTTGCGCCCTGCGTGGTAACCCGGCCGCGTCGGCCAGTAGGAGGTCGTGCCCGTGCGTCCCACCGCCCCTCTGCTCCTCGCCACCGCCCTGGTCGCCGCCGGCACCCTCACCGCGTGCGGCGGGGACTCCGGCGACGATCCGGACACCGTGAAGGTCTCCTTCAAGCAGTCCACGGACAACCAGGTCAAGGTCATGGACACCTTCCTGGCGGACATCAAGAAGCAGTTCGAGAAGGAGAACCCCGGCAAGAAGGTGAAGCTGGTGCCGATCAAGGCACCGGACTCCGAGTACTACACCAAGCTCCAGCAGATGATGCGCTCCCCGAAGACCGCGCCCGACCTGGTCTACGAGGACACCTTCCTCATCAACTCGGACATCACCAGCGGGTATTTGAAGCCGCTCGACCCGTACCTGAACAAGTGGAAGGACTGGGACCAGTTCATCGACACGTCCAAGTCGGCGGCGAAGGCGGCGGACGGAAAGACGTACGGCGTGCCGGACGGCACCGACACCCGCGGCCTCTGGTTCAGCAAGAGCATCTTCAAGAAGGCCGGGCTGCCTGCCGACTGGCAGCCCAAGTCGTGGGACGAGGTCCTTGACGCGGCGCGCACCATCAAGAAGAAGGTCCCCGGCGTCACGCCCATGAACGTCTACACGGGCAAGCCCGCGGGCGAGGCGGCCACCATGCAGGGCATGGAGATGCTCCTGTACGGCACGGGTGAGGACCCGATGTACGACCCGAAGTCCAAGAAGTGGGTCACCGGCAGCCAGGGTTTCAAGGACTCCCTGGAGTTCGTCGAGACGGTCTACAAGGAGAAGCTCGGCCCTGACGTCTCCGACGCCCTCGACCCGAACTTCGCCACCCGGGTGCGCGGTGAGCTGCTCCCCGAGGACAAGCTCGGCATCAACCTCGACGGCTCCTGGCTGCCGCAGGACTGGGGCAAGGGCGCGGGTCACGAGTGGCCGGAGTGGTCCCAGAAGCTGGGCCTGGCCCATATGCCGACGCAGAACGGCGAGGCTCCCGGCAAGGTGAGCATGTCCGGCGGCTGGACCTGGGCGATCCCCTCCAAGGCGGCCAACCCGGACCTGGCGTTCAAGTTCATCGAGCAGATGCAGACCAAGGCCAACGCCCAGAAGTGGTACGTGGCGAACTCGGGCATCGCGGTCCGCAAGGACGTCGCCGCCGACCCCGCCTACCTCAAGGCGCAGCCCGGCCTGAAGTTCTTCACCGACCTGGTGGAGACGACGCACTACCGCCCCGCGTTCCCGGCGTACCCGAAGGTGTCCACCGCGGTGCAGGAGGCCATGGAGAAGGTCACGACGGGCGACGGGTCCGTGGCCGACGCGGCGAGCGGCTACGACGACGAGGTCAAGGCAGCGACCGACGGCGAGGTCATCGAGAAGTAGGCCGGGGCCCGAGAGGGTCCGAGATCCGGCAGGCAAGCAAGGGAAGTGAGATCCCCGAGGTGACCACCGCACCCACCGCCGGACCCGGCGGCGTCGTCAAGACTCCGGGGACGGGGGCCGCGCGGCCCCCGTCCCGCTCCAAGCTGACGGGCCGGGCCCTGTCCCGCGCGCTGCCCGTCTCCCCCGCCGTGATCCTCCTGCTGCTGTTCCTGGCGGGACCGATCGGCTACTGCGCCTACATCGCCTTCACCGACCTCCAGCTCACCGGCCAGGCGGAGTCGAGCTTCGTCGGGTTCGACAACTTCCGTAAGGCCTTCGGGGACGAGGCGTTCCTCAACGCGGTCTGGCTGACCCTGGTCTTCACGCTGGTGTCGTCGATCCTCGGGCAGAACACCATCGGCCTCGCGCTCGCGTCCCTGATGCAGCGGGCGTCCAAGCCGGCCCGCACGGTCACCGGCGCCATCGTGGTCACGGCGTGGGTGCTGCCCGAGGTGGTGGCGGCCTTCCTCCTGTACGCGTTCTTCCGCCGCGAGGGCACGCTCAACGCGGTCCTGGACTTCCTCCACCTCCCCTCCCAGAACTGGATGTACACGCTGCCGATCCTGGCGGTGTCGTTCGCCAACGTGTGGCGCGGGACGGCGTTCTCGATGCTGGTCTACTCGGCGGCCCTGAACGAGATCCCCAAGGAGATCACCGAGGCGGCCCAGGTGGACGGCGCGGGCGGCTGGCGCCGCATGTGGCACATCACGCTCCCGATGATCCGCCGCTCCATCGGCACGAACCTGATGCTGAACACCCTTCAGACGCTCTCCGTCTTCGGTCTGATCTGGGTGATGACGCGCGGCGGCCCGGGCAACCGCAGCCAGACCCTCCCCCTGTTCATGTACGAACAGGCCTTCCAGAAGAGCATGATCGGTTACGGCACGGCGGTGGCGCTTCTGCTCCTGGTCGTCGGCTCACTCTTCTCCCTCGTCTACATGCGCCTGCTCCGCACGGAGGTCTGAGTGTCCGCCAACACCGTCAAGTCGCCCGTCCGCAGAATGAGTTCTCGCCGTACGTCACGGCGCCTCGCGGCGGACGCCGGCCTGCTCGTCGTCGCGGTGGCGTTCGTCCTGCCGCTGATCTGGGTGATCCTGTCCTCGCTCGACACCGAGGCCGACCTCAAGGTGAAGGTCCCCGACGGCATCACCCTCGACAACTACGACGCGGTCCTGACCCCCGAGATCACCTTCACGCCTCTCCTCAACAGCCTGCTGCTGTGCGGCGGCGGCACGCTCCTGACGGTGGCCTGCGCGGCACTCGCCGCCTACCCGCTCTCCCGCTTCAAGTCCCGCCTGAACCGCCCCTTCATGCTGACGATCCTCTTCGCGACCAGCCTGCCGATCACGGCGATCATGGTCCCGGTGTACGCGCTGTTCGTGCAGGTCGACCTGATCGACACGATGCAGGGCACGATCTTCTTCTTCGCCGCGTCCCAACTCCCCTTCGCCATCTGGCTGATGAAGAACTTCATGGACGGAGTACCGAAGGAGTTGGAGGAGGCGGCATGGACGGACGGCGCGTCGTCGTTCCAGTCCCTGCTGCGCATCGTGCTCCCCCTGATGGGCCCGGGGGTGGCGGTGGTGACGGTGTTCTCGTTCGTCATGATGTGGGGCAATTTCTTCGTCCCGTTCATGCTGCTGCTCACCCCGGAACAGATGCCGGCGTCGGTCAGCATCAACGACTTCTTCGGCAACAAGGGGACGGTGATCTATGGCCAGTTGGCGGCTTTCTCGATCATCTACTCGACGCCGGTGATCCTCCTTTACGTACTGATCTCACGGCGGCTCGGCGGAGGGTTCGCGCTGGGGGGTGCGGTGAAGGGGTGACCCCGGCCCTCCTCGGCCGCCCGCCCCGCTGGCTAGGATCGCCGGGTCTACGGGCGGGGCCGAGGGAGGGCACATGCGGGGGCGTTTGCTGAACGGCCGGTACGAGCTGCTGGAGCGGCTCGGCGCGGGCGGCATGGGAGAGGTGTGGCGGGCGCGGGACCAGAGCCTCGGCCGCGAAGTGGCGGTGAAGCTCTTCGCGGCGGCGGATTCCGCGGACGCCGATGAGCTGGAGCAGCTCCTGGCCCGCTTCCGGCAGGAGGCGCGGGCCGCGGCCTCGCTGGACAGCCCGTACATCGTGGCCGTGCACGACCACGGCACGGACGACGGCACGGACGGTGGCACCTCGCAGCCGACGCCGTACCTGGTGATGGCCTTGGTGCAGGGACGTTCCCTCGACCACGTGCTGCGCGAGAGCGTGCGTGTGTCTGTGGCGGACGCGTTGCGCTGGGGTGCCGACGTCTGCCGCGCCCTGGACGCGGCGCACTCGGCGGGTGTCGTGCACCGTGACATCAAGCCCGGCAACATCATGATCACGCAGGACGGCACGGCCAAGGTCGTCGACTTCGGCATCGCGACGTTCGTGGAGCGGGCGGCGGGCGACTCGCGTCTGACGCGGACCGGGGACCTGCCGTTCGGCAGCGTGCCGTATCTGGCGCCGGAGCGGTTCCGCCAAGAGCCGGGCGACGGGCGCACCGACCTCTACGCACTGGGCTGCGTCCTCTACGAACTCCTGGTCGGCAGACCGCCGTTCACCGGCTCGGCGGCCGGCGTCATGTTCAACCACGTCAACGACGCACCGCTGCGTCCTTCGCGGGCGCGGCCCGAGGTGCCGGCGCCGGTCGAACGTCTCGTGCTCGACCTCCTGGCCAAGGACCCCGCCGACCGGCCCGCGGACGCGGCGACGACGCTGGAGCGGATTCTGGCGGCGGCCGATCAGGGCGTGGGCGGGGACGGCGGTGCGGGCGGGGCCGACGACGACATCCAGGACGCCGTCGTGGGCGAGCGGGAGCGGGAGCGGCAGGCGGCCGGGGAAGTGGAGGACGCACGCCCCCGACCCGAGCCCACACCTCAGCCCCAACCCCAGCCCCAGGCGGTCAGCAAGGTGACCCCGCCCCCGGCCCCGGACGCGATCGGCTCGCGCGGGAGGCGGCGTCTGCTCATCCCCGCGGCCCTGCTCCTTGCGGTCAGCATCCCGACGGGGCTCGGCATACGTTCTCTTGCCGCGTCCGAGGGAGGACCATCCGCCCGAGCCGTGTACGAGATCGGCGTCGCCCACAGCTACACCCACGTCGG
Source organism: Streptomyces sp. NPDC050439 (assembly GCF_040655335.1). Taxonomy (NCBI): domain Bacteria; kingdom Bacillati; phylum Actinomycetota; class Actinomycetes; order Kitasatosporales; family Streptomycetaceae; genus Streptomyces; species Streptomyces sp. NPDC050439. The sequence continues at coordinate 775,049 of NZ_JBFAJT010000004.1, read as the reverse complement.
CACGGCACGCTCCGGCGGCGGTGCCGAGGAGACCTCGGAGTACAAGCAGTTCACGACACAGCAGATGCGTACCGTCGAGTCCGCCTTCGCCGAGACGCTCGGCGAGAAGAGCGGCGGGGAGAAGAGCGGCGGGGAGAACGGCGAGAAGATCGGCGACCGCTTCCGTCTCGTTCCCGTGGCCGCGGACCCGGACACGACGTCCCGCGAACTGCTCGCCGAACACCCGGCCATGCTCGCGGTCATCGGTGACACCGTCGACTTCTCCTGGGTGCATGACACGGACGAGGCGTTCCTGCCGGAGATCAGCACGTGTTACGACGTCGCCCACGCCGGGGGCGCGTTCGCGATCCCGGCCGACGACGAACGGCAGGGCGAGGCGATGGCCGAGTACCTCCTGACGCGGACCGACGCACGCCGGGTGCTTGTGGCGGAGGACAAGGTCTGGGCGGACCGGCAGGACGGCATCGGGACCGGGCTGCGCAAGGCGGGCGTGTCAGCCAAGGCCTTGGAGGTGCGGCCGGACGAGGTGAAGACCGCACAGATCCCGGCGCTGGCCGAGGAGGCGAGGGCGGACGCGGTGGTGGTGCCGATCGGGACGGACGTCGCCGTGTGGGCGAAGAAGCTCAGGGCCGACGGCTTCACCGGCCCTGTCCTGTCCCAGAGCGCCCCCGAGGGGGTCTGCGAGGACTCGGAGGAGCGGGCGAGGGCCGAGAAGACGGCCGCGGGCATCCCGGAGGGAGTCCTGCGCACACGCAACTACTCCGGCGAGCCGGGCGACAATCTCCCCGCGCGCGGCAACCAAGAGCTGTACGACGGTGCCTTGGCACTGGCGACGGCACTCGACCGACTCCCCACGGACACCGCATCGCCGACGTCGCTCCGCCATACCCTGGACCGCGAGATCCAGAACGTCTCGGTCAACGGCGTCCTGGACGAGGTCTCCTTCGAGAAGCGCCGCTCGGCGCGTGAACGGCCGGTGTGGATCGACCGCCGGGAGGAGGACACGTGGACGGAGATCGGCAAGGTGGACGGTAAATACGAGCCGACGAAGCAGTAACGGCGGTGGTGGCGGTGGCGGTGGCGTTGCCGGCTAATACTCGACGGCGGCCCGAAGCCGCGCGGCGACGTCGGCCATCTCGCCCGGCGCCACATCCAGCACCCCGTTCTCGGTCATCAGGACGTGGAACTGCTGCTCCTCGTAAGGGATTCCGGGCGGCAGGGCGGCGATGTGCCAGTGAAGGTGGCTGTTCCCTTCCTGACTCCCGAGGGAGTAGAGGTAGGTGCGCTCGGAGTCGAAGACCCGCTCGACGGCGCGGGTGACCTGGCGCACGAAGAGCATGATCCGCACGTACGCGGCCTCGTCCAGGTCACGTACGGCGTGCTCCACGTGGGCCTTGGGCGCGACGAGAACCTTCCCGGGAAGGGTGGGCCACCGGTCGAGAAAGGCGACGTGCTCGTCGTCCTCGTGGACGAGGTGATGGTCATAGCCCGCCTCCCCGCCGAGAAACGCACAAACAAAACAGGGCCCGCTGCGAGCCCGCTCCATGTACCCCTCAAGATCCATGGCTTTCCGCTCCATCACCACGTGCGATCCCCTTTCTTGCGCCTCTTCTTGCGCCGCTTCTTGCGCCGCCCGATTCACCGGGATGAACCCCACACGCCCCATTGCTCAGCAGATTTCTCTCTGGTGCCGCCGATCAGCTCCCACTAGCGTGTTTGACTCGCGCCAACTCTCACCCTCACCAGGAGCCGTCAGTGAACCGCCCTCTCCGTCTCGCGACGGCCGCCCTCACCGCGACCGCGGCTCTGCTGCTGACAGCCTGCGGCAGCGGCGACGACGAGTCCAAGGACAACGACAAGATCGCTGGGGCGGACAAGGGGGGCGAGAAGGATTCGGCTTCGCCCAGCGCGAGCCCTGCAACGGACTCCGGCCGCCCAAAGATCGAGCTTCCGGCCGATCTGACCATGACCTTCGAGGAGCCTCGTACCGGGGACGCCGTGAAGAAGGCGGTGCTTGCCGACAACGCTGAGCGCATGCGCGCCGTGAATGCCGCCATCACGGGGACGGACCCGAAGGGTGAGGCGGTCGGCTACTACAACACCGGCAAGGCGCTCGAAGCGGCGGTGACGTGGGTCGAGAAGTTCAAGGCTGCCGATCTCTCCCTCACGGGGACAGTGCGCTATTACGACCGCCAAGTGACGCTCAAGGACAAGAAGACCGCCACGCTTTCCTTCTGTGCGGACGAAGGCAAGGGCTACACCAAGAACAAGAAGAACGAGAAGACCAACAAGACGCCGGTGACCAAGAACAGCTACGTCTCGTACAACACGCAGCTGATCAAGAACGAAGACGGCACCTGGCAGACCTCGCAGATCATCTCCACCAGGGGGGCGGCGCAATGCCAACCGTAGGAAGGGCCACAGCCCTGACGGCGTTCTTCGCGGGCCTGGCAGTGGCCTTGAGCGGCCCTCAGGCGTGGGCCGACATAGACCCGGGCGGCAACGACTCCGAGACGCAGGTGGACGCCGACAGCGACGGGCAGACCCTGTCGGCCACGGCGGGCGGCGTCAAATTCGACCGCTCGAAGAACGGCAAGGGCGGCACGGCGGGCCCGGTGACTCCGTCCACCAACTGGACGCCTCCGCCCTGCTATTACGCTCCCGCGCACACCCCGGCCCAGCTCCAGAAGAAGCTTGAGCCGATCTGGGAGGCCGAGTCCACCGGACCGCAGTGGGATCTGACGCAGCGCAATCGATACGTCGACGGGCAGCCCTACAAGGACTTCAACAAGGACAAGACCGGTGACGGCTACTGGTGGGACGGCTTCATCCCGGAAGGAAGGGAAAGCGCCCCGGGAGCATTCGACTGCGACAAGCCGTACTTCTGGGTCGACAAGGGAGACCCGCCGCCGGCCGACATTCCGGAAGCCGTTACTCCGGAGGTCCTCGCGCAGCTCGCGTACGCCGAGATCCGCGTACCCGACACCGAGGTCACGCTCGCCCCGGCGGAGACCACCAAGGTCAATCTCCCGACCTGGGCCTGGCTGGACAAGGCCGAGTTCAAGCCGGTGTCGGTGACGGCCTCGGTCCCGATCCTCGACCTCCAGGCAACGGCGACCGCCGAACCCATCTCCCTGAAGATCGACCCCGGCACCAAGGACGCCGAGACCTACCCCGCGTCCGGCGTCTGCCCGATCAACGGCGGCAAGATCGGCGAGCCGTACGCCAAGGGCAAGTCAGACGAGGACCCGCCCTGCGGCGTGAAGTACCTCCGCTCGTCCGGCGACGGCTCCTACCCGCTCAAGGCAACCGTCACCTGGAAGATCAGCTGGACCGGCACGGGGGTCGACGACCCGCAGGATCTCCCCGACGGCGAGTTCGGCGCGGATCAAGAGGTCGTGGTCGAGGAGATCCAGTCGATCAACCGCTAGACGACGACACACGAAAACCGTCGCCGGCCCTCGACGCTCGTCTCCGCATCCAAGATCTACGCCTCGACACGGAAGGGTAGAGAGCACGAGTGCCGGTGTACGAGTATGTAGGGCCTCCCGACATCAAGGAAGGCATTCCACTTCGCGGAGGGCATCGAGTTCAGTCCACTCAGGACTTGGATGCCTTTCTTGCTGCTCGCGACCAAGACGAATTGAGTCAGCCATTCACGTTCGTCATCGACATGTCACACACTCTGCTGCTCGCACCAAGACGCTCGGAGCATGTGGCATGCGCAGGCGGGAACACGGTCCTGGCCGCCGGAGAGATGGGATTTACCCGCTCGTCAGGGCGATGGTCGGCCACGTACATCAGCAATCAATCGACCGGCTACTGCCCGGGGAATGCGTCGTGGCCCACGGTCGAGAGCTGCCTGGGACACGTGGGCATCTACTGCGGTACCGGCTTCACACACCCCATCACCTTTCGCCACTGCTCCGCCTGCCGTGAATGGAACACCGTGAAGGATTGCCACTTCGTCTGTGTGTTCTGCGATGGCGACCTTTCGCGCGAAGAGCTGCCGCGGTGAGTGCGGCGGGCAGGAGCAAGTCGAGCGTCCCGAAGTGGGACGTCCCGGAGCTATCCCTCGCCCGTTCCGTCTTCGGCCCCCTCGGCGGCATCGTCGAGATCGGTGCGGTTGTCGCGACCGGCACGTGGGATCTCGCGGATGTCTCCGTGGGTGGATTCGTGGCGGGGCGGCAGGGTGATGTGGGGCGGCTGCTCGAAGTGGTCCGGCGGGTCGGGAACTTCGGGCAGCCAGTCATGGGGATCTTCGATGAACTCGGCTATCTGCGGGAGCATCCCGTCGAGGCGTCGAGTCTCCTGCTGTGGTCCTCCGGGTACGAGGACGTGCGGGGGCAGTTCGATCAGCCCCACGCCGTGCGCCGCATGAGCCGGCTCGGCGCGGACCTGCAGCTGACCCGCTTCCTCCAGGCCCTGATCACCGCGGCGATCGCACGCGGACCCAACGTCGCACGCGGAGCCGCACTCGTCGCCGAGGCGCTGCGGATCGCGGCAGGGCTCGTCGGCAGCACCACGGCCGAGGAGCCCGGCGGCCCCGCGGCCATGACCGTCCTCCGGATGTGGCGCGTCGCCCACCTCGCCGACCTGCTGCTCCCGAACTCCCCCGCGCACCCCGAGGCCCGCCCCCTCTTCCGCGCGTACGGGCACGCGCTGGAGGAGTTGCTCGGCGGGCCCCACGCCCCCCGCACACTCACCACTCCGTAGCTTCACACCAATCCGCAACCTCGTATGAACGCACCGTAGTCGCCAGCCCCCCGTGCCCATACCGTGTGCCCGTGCAATCGAGCCAGCCCAATCAACCGACGCCCCCGTTCAACTTTCCCGCCGCCCGGCGTCTGCGTGAGGCCCTCGGGATGGCGCACGGGCATGTCGCCTACGGGATGCGGGCGAGTTACGGGCTCACCTACATCACCCCCGAGACCATCGCCGCCTGGGAGCGCGGGCTTGCCGCGCCCACCTCCGCCGAGCTCACCGCCCTCGCGGGGACCTTGTGGTGCTCCCCCGGCGAGCTGATGGGCGCCGCCACCACCCTGCGCGAGCACCGGCTGGCCCGTGGGCTCGCGCCCGAGGACGTGGCCAGGGGGTCGGGTGTGGAGATCCAGGCCTATCTGCACATGGAGGAGACCAACAGCTGGCGCGGCAACGAGCGGCAGTCCGCCGCCCTCGCCGACGTGCTGCAGCTTCCGCTGCCCGACTTCATCAACGTCGTCGGACGCGCCGACGAGCTCGCCGACCTGCTGCGCAGGGCCGTCACCACCCGATGGCAGGGGTATGTGCGGCCCGTCAGCAAGATGCTGCCCGTGCAGAAGAGGCACATCGAGGATGTGCTCCAGCAGCTGCACACCGACTATCAGTCCCGCATGGTCCGCACCCTGAGCTGGGGCGGCGGGGCCGGGGCCGACGCCTCGGGGAGCGCCGGGCAGGACTTCCTGGACAAGATCCTGGAGCACTTCTGGACCCAGGTGCGCGGCGCCGCCGGGAGCTGACCCAGCGGAAGCGGAGACGGAAAGCAGTCCCTAGAAGACCGACTCAGAAGACCGACTCCGCCTCGTCCATCCTGTCCTTCGGCACCGTCTTCAGCTCGGTGACCGCCTCCGCGAGCGGCACCATCGTGATGTCGGTGCCCCGCAGGGCCGTCATCCGGCCGTAGTCGTCGCGGTGCACCGCCTCCACCGCGTGCCAGCCGAAGCGGGTCGCGAGGACGCGGTCGTACGCCGTCGGGGTGCCGCCGCGCTGGACGTGGCCGAGGATGACCGGCTTGGCCTCCTTGCCGAGGCGGCTCTCCAGTTCGTACGCCAGCGCCGTGCCGATGCCCTGGAAGCGCTCGTGGCCGAACTGGTCGATCGCGCCCTTGCCGTAGTTCATGGTGCCCTCGGCCGGGTGCGCACCCTCCGCCACGCAGATCACCGCGAACTTCTTGCCGCGCGAGAACCGCTCCTCGACCAGTTTGACCAGGTCGGCGGGGTCGAAGGCACGCTCGGGGAGGCAGATGCCGTGGGCGCCGCCCGCCATGCCGGACTCCAGGGCGATCCAGCCCGCGTGCCGGCCCATGACCTCGACGACCATCACGCGCTGGTGGGACTCGGCCGTCGTCTTGAGGCGGTCCATCGCCTCCGTGGCGACACCCACCGCCGTGTCGAAGCCGAAGGTGCGGTCCGTGGAGGAGATGTCGTTGTCGATCGTCTTCGGGACGCCCACCACCGGCAGGCCCGCGTCCGACAGCATCTTCGCGGCCGTGAGGGTTCCCTCGCCGCCGATCGGGATGAGGGCGTCGAAGCCGATCTCCTTGGCGAGCGCGGGCGCGTCCTCGCAGGCCGCGCGGAACCGGTCACGCTCCAGGCGCGAGGAGCCGAGAATCGTTCCGCCACGGGCCAGGATGCCGCTGACCTCGTTGAGACCGAGGGAGCGGTAGCGGCCGTCGAGCAGGCCCGCGTAACCGTCCTCGAAGCCGATGACCTCGTCGCCGTAGTGCGTGACGGCTCGGTGCACGACCGACCGGATCACTGCGTTGAGGCCGGGGCAGTCGCCGCCTGCGGTGAGAATTCCGATGCGCATCGTGCTGTGTCTCCTGCTCGCTGTTGATGCGTGTGAGCCGGTCCGATTGTTCCATGACCGCGCACCCGGTGCCGCTCACACACAGAGCGACCCCGTGCACGGCTGCCCCGGCCGATCCTGGGGAGAAGGCCCTTGGGCCCGCTTCACGAGGCCTTTCGTCCGGCGGGCGACCTAGCCAGCCGCAGAGGTATTGTCAAGAGGGCACGGCAACCTTATCGGGTCATTTGTCCGGCCCTGACGGGAGTCGTCCGGTCTCGCCGGGCGGCCAGGGAAACCCGCGGCGGAGCAGCGGAGAAGGAGAGAGCACGCGTGACGCGCAGCGTGTACGTGACCGGGATCGACCGCGGCGACGGCCGCCAGGTCATCGAGCTGGGAGTCATGGAACTCCTGACCCGCCAGGTCGACCGGGTGGGGGTCTTCCGGCCACTGGTCCACGACGGACCCGATCGCCTCTTCGATCTGCTGCGGGCCCGTTACCGGCTCGCGCAGGACGCGGCGTCCGGGTACGGCATGGACTACCACGAGGCCTCCGCGATCCAGGCCGAGCAGGGCACCGACGAGCTGGTCTCCCAGCTCGTCGACCGTTTTCACCGGGTGGCCCGGGACTACGAGATCGTCCTGGTGCTCGGCACGGACTTCGCCGACACGCAGCTCCCGGACGAGCTGTCCCTCAACGCCCGACTCGCCAACGAGTTCGGCGCGTCGGTGATACCCGTCGTCGGCGGCAAGAACCAGACCGCCGAGTCCGTCCGCGCCGAGACGCGCAACGCCTACCGCGCCTACGAGAGCCTGGGCTGCGACGTCCTCGCGATGGTCACCAACCGGGTGGCGCCCGCCGACCGCGACGAGATCTACGAGGGCCTCGCGGACAGCCTTCCCGTACCCAGTTACGTCCTGCCGGACGAGCCCGCGCTCGCCGCCCCCACGGTCGCCCAGATCACCCACGCGCTCGGCGGCCGCGTCGTGCTCGGCGACGACGCGGGCCTGGCCCGTGACGCGCTCGACTTCGTCTTCGGCGGCGCGATGCTGCCGAACTTCCTGAACGCCCTGACGCCGGGCTGCCTCGTGGTCACCCCCGGGGACCGCGCCGACCTCGTCGTGGGCTCGCTCGCCGCGCACAGCGCCGGTACGCCGCCCATCGCGGGCGTCCTGCTGACCCTCAACGAACAGCCCGGCGAGGCGATCCTCAAGCTCGCCGACCGCCTCGCGCCCGGCACTCCGGTCATCGCGGTCTCCGGCGGCTCCTTCCCCACCGCGGGCGAACTCTTCGCCCTGGAGGGCAAGTTGAACGCCGCCACGCCCCGCAAGGCGGAGACGGCCCTCGGCCTCTTCGAGCGGTACGTCGACACGGCGGGGCTGCTCGGCCGCGTGCAGGCCCCCAGCAGCGACCGCGTCACGCCGATGATGTTCGAGCACAAGCTGCTGGAGCAGGCGCGCTCCGACAAGCGCCGCGTCGTGCTGCCCGAGGGCACCGAGGAGCGCGTGCTGCGCGCCGCCGACGTGCTCCTGCGCCGCGGTGTCTGCGACCTGACGCTGCTCGGCCCGGTCGAGCAGATCCGCAAGAAGGCCGCGGACCTCGGTGTCGACCTCGCCGCCTCGCAGCTCATCGACCCGCAGACCTCCGAGCTGCGGGACGCGTTCGCCGCCAAGTACGCCGAGCTGCGCGCCCACAAGGGCGTCAACGTCGAGCTGGCGTACGACGTCGTCGCGGACGTGAACTACTTCGGCACCCTGATGGTGCAGGAGGGGTTCGCCGACGGCATGGTGTCGGGTTCCGTTCACTCCACGGCCGCCACGATCCGGCCCGCGTTCGAGATCATCAAGACGAAGCCCGACGCCTCGATCGTCAGCTCGGTCTTCTTCATGTGCCTCGCCGACAAGGTGCTCGTCTACGGCGACTGCGCGGTCAATCCGGACCCGAACGCGGTCCAGCTCGCCGACATCGCCGTGCAGGCGGCGGCCACCGCCGAGCAGTTCGGCGTGGAGCCGCGGATCGCGATGCTCTCGTACTCGACGGGCACGTCGGGTTCGGGCGCCGACGTCGACAAGGTGCGCGAGGCGACGGAGCTGGTGCGGGAGAGCCGCAGCGACCTGAAGATCGAGGGCCCGATCCAGTACGACGCCGCCGTGGAGCCCTCGGTCGCGGCGACGAAGCTGCCGGACTCGGAGGTCGCGGGGCAGGCGAGCGTGCTGATCTTCCCGGACCTGAACACCGGCAACAACACGTACAAGGCCGTGCAGCGCTCGGCGGGCGCGATCGCCGTCGGGCCGGTCCTGCAGGGCCTGCGCAAGCCGGTCAACGACCTGTCCCGCGGCGCCCTCGTGCAGGACATCGTCAACACCGTCGTGATCACCGCGATCCAGGCCCAGGGCCCGGCAACCGCCACCGCCACCGCCACCTCCGTATGACGTCTACAGAAAGCGCCGCACCCGTGACAGCCACCCGTGTCCTCGTCCTCAACTCCGGCTCGTCGTCGGTGAAGTACCAGCTGCTCGACATGCGGGACAGCACTCGTCTCGCCGTCGGCCTGGTCGAGCGCATCGGCGAGGAGACCTCGCGGCTCAAGCACACCCCGCTGGCCGGCGGCGGCGAGGAGCGGGAGCGCGAGGAGCCGATCGCCGATCACGAGGCCGCGCTGAAGGCGGTCGCCGCCGAGCTGACCGCCGACGGGCTCGGCCTCGACTCCCCCGAACTGGCCGCGATCGGCCACCGCGTGGTGCACGGCGGCCTGAAGTTCACCGAGCCGACGGTCATCACGGACGAGGTGCTCGCGGAGATCCAGCGGCTCGTGCCGGTGGCGCCGCTGCACAACCCGGCCAACATCACCGGCATCCGCACGGCCCAGGCGCTGCGCCCGGACCTCCCGCAGGTCGCCGTCTTCGACACGGCGTTCCACACGACGATGCCGGAGTCGGCGGCGCGCTACGCGATCGACGTGGCCACCGCCGACCAGCACCGCGTGCGGCGCTACGGCTTCCACGGGACCTCGCACGCGTACGTGTCCCGGGAGACCGCCAAGCTGCTCGGCAGGACGCCCGAGGACGTGAACGTCATCGTGCTGCACCTGGGCAACGGCGCGTCCGCGAGCGCCGTGCGGGGCGGCAGGTGCGTGGAGACATCGATGGGGCTCACGCCGCTTGAGGGGCTCGTGATGGGTACCCGTTCCGGTGACGTGGACCCGGCGGTCGTCTTCCACCTGGCCCGCGTCGGCGGGATGTCGATCGACGAGGTCGACACCCTGCTCAACAAGAAGAGCGGTCTGGTCGGTCTCTGCGGCGACAACGACATGCGGGAGATCAGGCGCCGTGTCGACGCGGGTGACAAGGCGGCCGCGCTCGCCTTCGACATCTACATCCACCGGCTGAAGAAGTACATCGGCGCCTATTACGCGGTGCTCGGCCGGGTGGACGCCATAGCGTTCACGGCGGGGGTCGGTGAGAACGCGGCGCCGGTGCGGGAGGCTGCCGTCGCGGGCCTGGAGGAACTGGGGCTCGCGGTCGACGGTGAACTCAACGCCGTACGTTCCGGCGAGGCCCGGCTGATCTCGCCGGAATACGCGCGGGTCGCGGTCGCCGTCGTCCCCACCGACGAGGAGCTGGAGATCGCTCAGCAGACGTACGCATTGGTGGGGAACCCGTCGTAGAACCTGTCGCAGAACCCGTCATAACCGCAATTCATCAGCATTTCTTCACCGCAACGCCTGAGCGCAGTTCCGCCCATTTGTAGATTCCACCAGACGGAATATTCCGAAGCGAAACAAACCGATAGGATCGCCCCTATGCGCCGTTCCAAAATCGTCTGCACGCTGGGCCCCGCCGTCGACTCCGAAGAGCAGCTCGTCTCGCTGATCGAGGCCGGCATGAACGTGGCCCGATTCAACTTCAGCCACGGCACGCACGCCGAGCACCAGGGGCGGTACGACCGCGTCCGTGCGGCTGCCGACAAGACCGGCCGTGCCGTCGGCGTCCTCGCCGACCTGCAGGGTCCGAAGATCCGTCTGGAGACCTTCGCCGAGGGTCCCGTCGAGCTGGTGCGCGGTGACGAGTTCACCATCACCACCGAGGACGTCCCCGGCGACAAGTCCATCTGCGGCACCACCTACAAGGGCCTGCCCGGTGACGTCTCCAAGGGCGACCAGGTCCTGATCAACGACGGCAACGTCGAGCTGCGGGTCGTCGAGGTGAGCGGGCCGCAGGTGAAGACGATCGTCGTCGAGGGCGGCGTCATCTCCGACCACAAGGGCATCAACCTGCCCGGCGCGGCCGTGAACGTGCCCGCGCTCTCCGAGAAGGACATCGAGGACCTGCGCTTCGCGCTGAAGATGGGCTGCGACATGGTCGCCCTCTCCTTCGTGCGCGACGCGAGCGACGTCAAGGACGTCCACAAGGTGATGGACGAGGAGGGCCGCCGGGTCCCCGTCATCGCCAAGGTGGAGAAGCCGCAGGCCGTCGCCAACATGGAGGGCGTCGTCGCGGCCTTCGACGCCGTCATGGTCGCCCGTGGTGACCTGGCCGTCGAGTACCCGCTCGAGAAGGTCCCGATGGTGCAGAAGCGCCTCGTGGAGATGTGCCGCCGCAACGCCAAGCCGGTGATCGTCGCGACCCAGATGATGGAGTCGATGATCACCAACTCGCGCCCCACGCGCGCCGAGGCGTCCGACGTCGCCAACGCGATCCTGGACGGCGCGGACGCGGTCATGCTGTCCGCCGAGTCGTCCGTGGGCGCCTACCCGATCGAGACCGTCAAGACGATGTCGAAGATCGTCGCGGCGGCCGAGGAGGAGCTGCTCGCCAAGGGCCTGCAGCCGCTCGTGCCCGGCAAGAAGCCGCGTACGCAGGGTGGTTCGGTGGCCCGTGCCGCGTGCGAGATCGCGGACTTCCTCGGCGGTGAGGCGCTGATCGCCTTCACGCAGTCCGGTGACACGGCCCGTCGTCTGTCCCGCTACCGCGCGGCCCAGCCGATCCTGGCCTTCACCACCGACGAGGCCACCCGCAACCAGCTCTCCCTGAGCTGGGGCGTCGACTCGTACGTCGTGCCGCACGTCGACAACACCGACGCGATGGTCGACCTCGTGGACGCCGAGCTGGTCAAGCTGAACCGCTTCAACGAGGGCGACACCGTGATCATCACGGCCGGTTCGCCCCCCGGTGTCCCCGGCACCACCAACATGGTCCGGGTGCACCACCTGGGCGGCGTCGGCCGCGACTGACGCCGCGCCTCCCCGTACGACACCGAGGGCGCCCCCTGACACAGGGGGCGCCCTCGGCGCTTCGCGGCTCCCGGTGAAGATCAGTCGGTGATCGTCTGGCTCAGGCCGGGGACGTGCAGGTTGCCGCCGAACTGGCCCGCCTGCTGCACCTTCACGTCCGTGAAGTAGATCAGCGGGATGTTCAGGGGCGGCGGGTGCTCCGGGTCGAACGTGATCGGGATCAGGCCGAAGAGCTTGCCGGAGATCGACTCGGTGTACATCGTCGTCTTGCCGCCACGGATCGTGGACGTGGAGCCCTTCTCGGCCTGTACGTGGTACTTCTTGCCGGCCGGGCCCTCGACGATCTGGTGCAGGTCGCCGATGTCCGTGCTGTCGACGACGTACTTCAGGGACTGCTTGGTCTTGCCGTTGGGCATCGTCAGGTTCACGACGCCCTGGTAGTCCGCGCCCTTGAGGGTGAGCGAACTGGCCTCCAGGTGCCACGGCTGGTTCGGGATCGGCGCGGGCGTCTGCTCGGCCTCTCCGTCGACCTTCTTCTCGACCACGCACGGGAACGGCTTCTTGCCGTCCTCGTCCGGTGCCATCGGGTCCGCGGACGCCTCAGGCTCATCGGACCCCGCCTTGCCGGCAGCCTCTTCGGCGGCCTTCTCGGCGTCTTCCTTGGCCTTGTCGACCGTGTCCCCGGCCTTGTCGGCACCGTCCTCGACGCCGTCCTTGACCCCGTCGAGGGCGTCGTCGACGGGCTTGGTGACGTCGTCGACCGTGTCCTTCGCCTTGTCCTCGGGGGACTCGGGGGACGTGCTCTTCTCCGAGGCCGAGGGGGTCGGCGTGGGGCTCTCGGACTCCTTCTCGTCAGGCGTGAAGAGGTCCTTGAGCGCGGGACCGACACCCAGCGGGTCCAGCGGGTTCTTGGTCTCGGAGGGCTCCGGAGCGGGCTCCTCGGCCTTGTCGTCCTCGTCCTCGGAAGCGGACGGCGACGGGGTCGGCTCGGCCTTCTCGGAACCGTCGGCGCCCGAGCCCGCCTTGTCACCGGCGGAGGGCGTCGGCTCGGCAGCCTCGTCCTTCTTGGCCGAGTCCTTGGCGTTCTTCTCCGCCAGTTCCTTCGCCGCCTTCTCCGCCTTCTCCTCGGCGGCCTTGTCGGCTTCCTTCTCGGCGTCCTTGGTCGCCTCGGAGGCGTCGTCCGGCGCCGTGACACACGGGCCGTCCTGGAAGGGGTTCTTCGGCAGCGGCTTGGCCTGCGCGAGCTGGGGGGTCAGGCCCATGCCCATGAGAACGGCGGTCGGCATGGCCGCGATGGCTATCGCCTTGCCCGCCGGGACGTGCAGGCGGGTGAGGAGCGGCTTTCTGGGTGCCGCGTGGCGCGGCCCGGATCTCGCGCGGGGCTCCCCCGCGGAGTCCACGTGGTGCACCTCGTCAGCCGGCACGGTGCCTCCCGTTCGTCCCGTTGTCCGGGCTCGTTCCTGACAGATCGTCCGTAGTGCCGCTCACCCCGTTCGCGGCCCCCGCGGCCGCGGGCTCCGGCGCCCCGTTGTCGGAGCCGTCGGCCCGCTTCTTCGCGGACTGCTTCACCGGCTTGTCCGCCGCCCAGGAGATGCCGAGGGCACCGCCGAGCATCGCGAGCAGGAAGCCGACGACGAAGCCGCCGAAGTTGGAGACCACCAGAGAGACCAGGGCGAGCAGAATCGCCGCGACACCCGCGAAGATCCGGGAATGCGGCTGGAACCACATGGTCAGGCCGAGCACGACAAGCAGGACCCCGATGATCAGCGAGCCGGCACCGGCGGTCGTCGCCATCCGGATCGTCATGGTGCCGATCGTGAGGTTCGCGTACGGGAAGTACATGATCGGGATGCCGCCGAGCAACGTCAGCAGACCACCCCAGAACGGGCGCTGACCGCGCCACCCTCGGAACGATCGGCGCATCCGGCCGAGCTTGTCGCCCAGTCCCACTTGCGCTTCGGCGCTCATGTCGTACAGCTCCTCGGGGAATGGCGTTGGTTCTGTGTCCTGCGGATTCGGGCACGGGGACGGTCGAGGTCAAGATCCGTGCGCCCCCGCGCCCGGCCGTTTCTTGGCGACAAGTGCCGCTGCTAAGGCATCAGTCGCCTCAGTAGCACTCGTGCTTGCCCTTCTTGACCGACATGGCCAGACCGGACAGCTTGAAGGTGCCGGCCGTGGTCGCCCACGCACGCTGCTTGACGTCGGTGAACCGCACCTTGTCGGCCTGCTGCGCGAACGAGTCGGGGACGTACTTGTCACCCTTCGACGGACCCGGGCCCTTGGTGGTCCGGTCGATCGAGACACCGATGTCCACGTTGGTGAACGTGGCGTCGGCCTTCAGGTCATCGGCGTCGATGTAAAGCTTCTTCGCCTCGACCCTGGGGCCGCCCTTGCCACCGGCCTTGAGGGTCATCGACACATCGCCGAAGACGGGGACCGGAACGACGACGGACTGACACAGGTTGGTGATCTTGGCCGAGTCGAGGCCGACGACGGCGACCGGGTGGTTACCCGACTTACCGCTGTCAAGCGCCCCGTACTGGACGAAACCCGTACCGTCGAGCTGGTCGGCAGTCACCTTGAACTGCTGACCGGACACACTGAACGATGCCGCGAGTGCACCCTGCGAGAGGGCCACGCCTATCGCGGCAGTCGCCGCGACGCTCGGCACCATGACTACGGCGAACCGCTTCCATCTGGTTCCGCCACGAGCCACGGACTCCATGACTTTCCTCCTTCTCGGACGTACATCTCCGGCCCTGGCTGCTGCCGTCGGAACGGCTCAGCCGGGCAGGGATGGGAGAAGCGCTACGTCCTCGGGAGATCACCCCCGAGCGACAACCACTGGTCGCACGCGACACGCACAACCTGCCGGACAGGCCCTGCCGGACGGCAGAGACCCCCCTGTCCTAGACCGGCGACGGGGTGTCTCCGGCCTGCTCGGTGGGGACCCAGAAAGCCCGCTCCCGACTGGCTTTCGGGCTGCGGGTTATTGGACCGAGCGTCGCCGATCGTGGTGCATTCTCGGTCCCCGCACAAGGGGGTTCGTTACTGGCTAGTAACGGCGCGATAACCGAACCACGACCGCCCGGTATCGGTCGGCCACAGACGGTGCACCCATGGGCAGGAACAGAACGGGATGTTGAAGGGCACACCAGGACAGAAGACTGACCTGGCCTTACTCCAAGTAACAGTGGCCGCGATTACCAAGTTTTGGTAAAGCGCGGCCACTGTGTCGCTCTGACGGCGAATTTTCACTCGGGCATCACAAGCCCCGGCGTTTAGGGACTGGTCAGCGAACGGCCCGGAAAACGGATCAGAAGAGGACCCGCGCGAGCTGCGTACGCGCCGCCGTCACTCGCGGGTCGTCCGAGCCGACCACCTCGAGGAGTTCGAGCAGCCGCACGCGCGCGGCGTCCCGGTCCTCGCCCGCCGTGCGCCGCACCGCGTCGATGAGCCGCCCGAAGGCGTCCTCCACATGACCGCCCACCAGGTCCAGGTCGGCGGCGGCGATCTGCGCGGCCACGTCCGCGGGCCGGTCGGCGGCGTCCTTGCGGACCTGCTGCGGGTCCAGGCCCTCGACGCGCTGCAGCAGTTCGGCCTGGGCCAGGCCGAGCTTCGCCTCGGTGTTGCCCGGGTCGTCGTTCAGCACGTTGCGGTACGCCTGCACCGCGCCGCCCAAGTCCCCCGCGTCCAGCGCCTGTACGGCGGCTTCGAGCAGGGCGTCGTGCGGTCCCGCGGGCACCTCGGCGACGGGGGCTTCCTGCTGCTCCCCGCCCTGGGCGTCCGGGTCGACGGTGAGACCGGTCAGACCGAAGCGCTCCTCGCCGACCTGGATCAGCTGGTCCAGGGTCTGGCGGATCTGCTCCACCGGGGCCGCGCCCTGGAAGAGCGGCAGGGCCTGTCCGGCCACCACCGCGAAGACGGCCGGGATCCCCTGGACCCCGAACTGCTGCATCAGCATCTGATTGGCGTCGACGTCGATCTTGGCAAGGACGAAACGGCCGTTGTACTCCCGCGCGAGGCCTTCGAGCAGCGGGCTCAGCTGCTTGCACGGCTCGCACCACTCGGCCCAGAAGTCGATGACGACGGGCACTTCGGTGGAGCGCTGCAGGACCTCGCGCTCAAAACCGGCCTCGTCTACGTCGATGACGAGGCTGGACGGCGAGACGCCCGACACGGCGCCCCCACCCTGCCTGGCGGCTTCGGCGCGCGCCTGCTCCGCCTTCGCCTTGGCCTCCTGGGCCGCCTTCACGGCGGCGAGGTCGACGACTCCGCTCATGGACATGTTCCGTGGCTGCATGAGTACATCCTCCCCCAAGCCGTGCGGGAACCGCGCCCGTCCGAGGCCCCCCGCCGGATTGCGGGGCCGCGGACGGCCGTGGCGCCAAGGTCCCGAGGAGGACCGATGGTTGTGGCGCAGGGTCCCCACCCTGTGCCGGTGCGTGCCGCTGTGGTTGTCGCTGTGGTGGTCGTCGTTCGTTCGCGGCGAAAGAAAGTGGGCGCCGAGGAGTTGCCGTTCATCTCGCCCACTTCTCTTTCGCTACGAGTCGTAGCGTAACTGCCGTGCCCGGCCGTGTGGACGGCGGACCTGCGAGAACTTCGGTGATCTGGCTCACTCGCCCGCGCGGGGGACGATTCCGTACTGGCCGGTATGGTCGCGGGATGCAGAGCCGCGTCCCCCCACCCGCCCGCACCGGCGGCCGCCCCCGCAACGCCGCGGCGGACACCGCGATCCTGGAGTCGACCCGCCAGGCCCTGGTCGAGCTCGGCTGGTCCAAGCTGACCCTGGGAGACGTCGCCACGCGTGCGGGCGTCGCCAAGACGACCCTGTACCGGCGCTGGGCGGGCAAGAGCGAGCTGGTCGTGGACGCGGTGGCGGAACTGTTCGACGAGTTGGAGCTGCCGGACCGCGGCAGCCTGGCCGCGGACATCGAGGGCGTGGTGCTCCAGTTCGCGGCGCTGCTGGGCCGTCCCGAGACGAAGACCGCGCTGATGGCGGTGGTGGCCGAGTCGACGTCGGACGAGCCGCTGCGGGAGCGCATCCGTACGTCGATCGTGGACCGCCAGAAGCGTCTTGTCCTCGCGGGCCGCAAGCGGGCGCAGGAGCGCGGTGAGCTGCCCGCTGAACCCGACCCCGCCGCGGCGGGCCGGACCGCCGACCTCATCTTCGACGTGATCGCCGGCGCGGTGGTCCACCGCGCCCTGGTCAGCGCGGAACCGGTCGACGAGGCCTGGGCCCGCCGCTTCACGCTGCTCCTGCTCGGCGGGCTCGCGGCGGCCGCGGCTCAGACCTGGTAGCGGTCCGGGGCGAAGAGGCGGAGGTTCTCGGCGACCCACTCCGAGGTCCGCTTCAGGCCCTCCGTCAGGGAGACCTCAGGGGTCCAGCCCGCCCACCGCATCGCCCGTGAGTTGTCGGACACGAGCCGCTGGACCTCGCTGCCCGACGGACGCAGCCGGGACGGCTCCACGACCACCTCCGCCTCGCGTCCGGACGCCTCGATCAGCGCCTGCGCAAGGTCCCCGATCGAGATCTCCCGGCCCACGCCGAGGTTCACCGCGTGGCCCAGCGCGGCGTCGCACCGGGCCAGGGCCAGGAAGCCGCGGGCGGTGTCCGTGACGTACGTGAAGTCGCGGGTGGGCGTGAGCGAGCCGAGCTTGATCTGCCGGGCGCCGGAGTGCAGTTGGGCGAGGATCGTGGGGATCACCGCGCGGGCCGACTGCCGCGGGCCATAGGTGTTGAAGGGGCGCACGACCGTCACCGGCAGCTCGAAGGCGTGCCGGTGCGAGAGCGCCATCATGTCGGCGCCGATCTTCGACGCGGAGTACGGGGACTGGGGCTGGAGGGGGTGGTCCTCGCTGATGGGCACCGTCAGAGCCGTCCCGTACACCTCGCTCGTGGAGGTGTGGACGAGCCGCCGCACGTCGTGCCGCCTGCACGCCTCCGCCACGTTCTCCGTGCCGACGACGTTCGTCTGGACGTACGCGCCCGGTGAGTCGTACGAGTACGGGATGCCGATGAGCGCGGCCAGGTGGAAGACGGTGTCGCAGCCCTCCACGGCGTCCATCACGCGCCCCGCGTCCCGGACGTCGCCCGCGAGCATCTCGACCCGCGGGTCCCCGAGGAGATGCGCGAGGTGGCCCTTCTCCGCGTACGGCTTGTAGTGCACGAACGCGCGGACCTTCGCGCCCTGTTCCAGGAGCAGGTCGACGAGCGTCGAGCCGATGAAGCCCTCCGCCCCGGTGACGAGGACCGTGCGTCCTGCCCAGCTGAAGGTGTTCTCGCTGCTGCTCATGCGTACTCCAAGTGCGGTGTGTGGTGGGTGAGTCGGATGACCTGCTCGGCGAGCAGGTCGGCGGCCCGCGCGTGCGGGCCCGGATCGGCCGCCCCGCTCATCGCGGTGAGGCGCGCCGGATCGGCGAGCAGCGGTCCGACGAGCTCCGCGAGCCGCGCGGCCGTCGTCTCGCCGTCGGGCAGCAAAAGACCGGCGCCCGCGTCGGACAGGACACGCGCGTTGTGGGTCTGGTGGTCGCCGGGCGCGTGCGGATAGGGGACGAGGACGGCGGGCACCCCGGTGGCGGCGAGCTCGGCGACGGTCGCCGAACCGGCGCGGCAGACCACCAGATCGGCGGCCGCGTAAGCGAGGTCCATCCGGTCGAGGTAGGGCACGGCACGCGCGGTCGCCTCCACGCCCGCCTCCGTCAGGCGCCGCCGCGTCTCGTCGAGCGCGGCGGGTCCCGTCTTGATCAGTAGCTGTACGTCGGCGCGATGCCGCCAGCGCTCCGCGAGCCCCACGGCCGCCTCGGTGAGCCGGGCGGCGCCGAGACTGCCGCCGTTGAAGAGCAGCAGCCGGGCCGCGTCAGGAACCCCGTACTCCCGCCGTGCCTCGGCCCGCAGCGCGGTCCGGTCGAGCGCGGCGAGCGGCGCCGCTATGGGCATCCCGGTGGTGTACGCCCGCTCGCCGCCCGGCAGATGCTCCCGGCTGCGGTCGAAGGCGACGGCGATGTGCGGGGTGAGGCGGGCCGCGAAACGGTTGGCGCGGCCGGGGACGGCGTTGGACTCGTGGATGAGGCTGGGCAGGCCGGCCATCCTGGCGCCGACGATGACGGGAGCGCTCGGGTAGCCGCCCATCCCGACGGCCACCTGCGCGCCCTGCGCCCGCAGGATCGCCCGGCACTGTGCGCCGGACTTCACCAGGGCGGCGGGCAGCAGGAACCGCTTGGCGCCGAGCGAGGGGTCGAACGGAATCATGTCGACGGTGTGCAGGCGGTAGCCGGCCTCCGGTATCAGCCGGGTCTCCAGGCCCCGTTCGGTGCCGACGAAGGAGACGACCGCGCCCGGCACCGCCCGGCGCAGGGCGTCGGCGAGGGCGAGCCCGGGATAGATGTGTCCACCGGTGCCGCCCGCGCCGATGACGACGGAGAGAGGGGCCCGCCCGTGGGTACGGGCCCCTGCCTCGGGAGATCGCATGTCGGGTGTTCGCATGGCAATGGAGCATCACGAGCAGGTCTAAGAGGGTTTTAAGAGCCGCGTTTGGCACCTTGGGTCCATGAGTCTCACGAGCAGGCCGGGCCCACCCGCGACCGGCGGCGGCCCGCCGCCCGCCAAGATCCTCGTGGTCGACGACGATCCCGAGGTCCGCGCGGCGGTGGAGGACGGCCTCTCCGTCGAGGGCCACCTGGTGCGCGGCGCCGCGGACGGACAGCGCGCGCTCTCGGCGGTGGCCCGCTGGGAGCCGGACCTCGTGGTCCTGGACGTGATGATGCCGGTGCTCGACGGCCTCGCCGTGTGCCGTCAGATGCGCGCCCTCGGCGACCGCACGCCTGTCCTCGTCCTCACCGCCCTCGGCTCGGTGAGCGAGCGTGTCGACGGCCTCGACGCGGGCGCCGACGACTACCTGGTGAAGCCCTTCGCGTTGGACGAGCTCGTCGCGCGGGTCCGCGCCCTCCTGCGCCGCACCGCGCCCGAGCCGCACGCCACCGCCGACGGCGACGACCTCGCGTACGGCGATCTCGTGCTCGACCCGTCCACCCGCACCGGCCGCCGCGGCCACCGCACGGTCGAGTTCAGCCGCACCGAGGCCGCCCTGCTCGAACTGCTCCTGCGCAACGCCGGGCAGGTCCTTCCGCGCGAACTCATCCAGGAGTCGGTCTGGGGGCGCGACTTCGGCCCCGACTCCAACTCCCTCGCCGTATACGTCGGTTACCTGCGCCGCAAGCTGGAGTCGGGCGGCGAACCGCGGCTCGTGCACACCGTGCACGGCGTCGGCTACCGGCTGGGCAGCCCGTGAGCGCCCGGCGCAGGCTCGGCGCCCGGTGGCGGCGCAGGCGCCCGCTGCGCACCCGGCTCGCGCTCGCCGCGGCGGCGGCCGTCGCCCTGGTCGCGGTCGGGGTGTGCGTGGCCGCGTTCCTCGTCATCCGCTACAAGCTCTACCAGCAGCTCGACCAGAACCTGGCCCAGTCGGCGAGCCTCATCGCCCAGCAGCGGAACTTCGACAACGAACCGGGCGTCGTCACCGGCGAGTGCCGCTACCTGGGCTCCCCCGCCTGCTCGCAGATCGTCCCCGCCGACCCTGCGGACGACCCGTCGAAGCCGTATCTGCTGCCGGTGAGCGAGTCCACGCGCAGGGTCGCGGCCGGAAAGGCGGGGCCGTACTACACGAGCCTCACCTTCCAGGGGAAGCCGACGCGGATGTACACGACCACCTACGGCAAGGGCGACGCCGTCCAGGTCGCCCTGCGCGCCGACATCGCCGAGCGCGGGGTGCGGCAGGCCGCCGGGCTGCTCTCCGCGGTGGGCGGCGCCGGAGTGCTCCTGTCGGGGCTCGGCGGCTACTGGGTCTCGCGCACCGGCCTCGCCCCGGTCGCCCGCCTCACCGCCACCGCCGAGCGCATCGCGGCGACGCGTGACGCCCGCCACCGCATCGAGCTGCCGCCGGGGCCGCCGGGCCGCGAGGACGAGGTGACCCGGCTCGCCGCCTCGTTCAACGCGATGCTGGCCGAGCTGGAGGAATCGGTCACCGCACGCCGCCGCCTGGTCGCTGACGCCTCGCACGAGCTGCGTACGCCGCTGACCGCGCTGCGCACCAACGCCGAACTCCTCGCCCGCGCCGACCGGTTGAGCGACGCCCAGCGCGATCGGGCGTCCGGCGCGCTCGCCCGGCAGCTCCGCGAGGTCACCGGCATGGTCAACGACCTGATCGAGCTGGCACGCGACGAGGAGCCGCAACCGCTCCTGGAGGAGGTGCGGATCGCTCCCCTGGTCACGCATGTCGTGGAGGCGGCGCGCGGCCACTGGCCGCAGGTGCCGTTCACGCTGCACGTGACGCCGGAGGCCGACGGCATGAGCATCCCCGGCGTTCCGGCACGCCTGTCCCGCCTCGTCACCAATCTCCTGGACAACGCGGCCAAGTTCAGCCCGCCGGGCACGCCCGTGGAGGTCTCCCTCTCCCCCGCCGCCCTGACGGTCCGCGACCACGGGCCCGGCATCGCGGAGGAGGACCTGCCGTACGTCTTCGACCGCTTCTACCGCGCCGAGAAGGCCCGCGCCCTGCCGGGCTCTGGCCTCGGTCTCGCGATGGCCCGCCAGATCGCCCACGCGCACGGAGCGGAACTCTCGGCGGAGAGGGCGCCGGGCGGGGGCGCGTTGTTCAGGCTGACGCTCTAGTTCTTCCAGGCGCAGCTGCCGAGCTCGGCGCGGCCCTTCGCGACGAGGCGGTCCGCTTCTCCGGCGGGCAGGACACGCGTGCCCTTGCCGCGGCAGACGACCGTGCGGTCACCGTGGCCCGCCAGGTCGACCAGGATCTGGTCCCAGTGGCGGTACTGCACGTCGTGCCCGGAGTCCGCGTACGTCCGCACCTTCGCCTTGCCCGGCAGCTCGTCCTGCCAGGTCTTGAGGGTGGCCGGCGGCACGGTCGTGTCCTTCTTGCCGCCGTAGAGGTAGACGGGGGCGTCGAGCTTCTTCAGGTCAGGGCCCGGGCGCCCGCAGTACAGCTTCTGCTCGTGCACCTGCGGCGCGGGGTCCGCCTGCTGGCCGCGCTGGTTGTAGGTGCGCGCGCCTTCCTCGTACGCCGTGTCGGCGAAGCCCGGTATCGACTTCACGGGGCTGTCGTCGGGGAAGGCCCACCACTTGCGCGGGTCCCGGATCGAGTCCCGCACCGTGTCGGCGAGCTCGTCGTCGGACATCGAGCAGTACGCGGGCTTCGTGCCGTAGGGCGGCAGGGCGGCCGCGAGGTGCAGGGCCGAAATCCGCTCGGGGGCGCGCCCGGCGAGTTCTGCGGCGTACGGGCCGCCACCGGAGATCGCGATGACGCTCACGTCGTCCACGCCGAGCTTGTCGAGGACTTCGAGGGTGTCGTCGGCGAAGTCGGCCTTGCCGAGCTTCTCGTCGTACTCCGTGTCGCCGAAGCCGTTGCGCTCGACGGAGATGAGGCGCAGCCCCAGGTCCTCGCGGGTCGTGCGGAAGAAGTCCGTCATGTGCGCCGCGCGGGCGCTGGTGCCGGTGCCGCCTATGAACAGGACGGGCTTGCCCTTCTTGTTCCCGGTGTCGGAGTAGTGAGCCGTCCGGCCGTCGGAGAGCTTCGCCGCGTGCACGTCGGGGCCCAGCGAGTCGAAGGTGTCCTGGACCTTCGGCTCGGCGGGCGGGCTCGCGCTCACCTCTCCGGAGCCGTACACCGTCAGCGCACCGAGCAGCGTGAGCGTCGCCGCCCCGATGGCGATCACGGCGGTACGGGTGGGTCCGGGCAGGCTCACGGGTGACACAGGGTGACTCCAGGGGCAGGGCGGGTGGACGGGCGGCGCCTACCCAGCCGCGCGCATCTGACACCCACGATTTTCCGCCGGGCCCGAGGAGGCCCCGCAGGGGCCTTCCAGGGGCGCGGGGAACTGCGCGACCAGCCACAGCGGGCCCGCAGATCCCCACGCACCTAAAGCACCCGGACTAGAACCCCGGCGGCTCGGTGTAGATCCCCCACTCGTCCCGCAGGACACCACAGATCTCCCCGAGGGTGGCCTCCGCACGGACCGCCTCCAGCATGGGCGGAATCATGTTCGCCCCGCCCCGCGCAGCGGCAAGCATCGCGTCGAGCGAGGCCCGCACCCGAACCTCGTCCCGCCCCGAGCGGCGAGCCCCCAGCACCTTGACCTGCTCACGCTCGACCTCATGGGAGACCCGCAGAATCTCCAGGTCACCGGTGACGGAACCATGGTGGACATTCACGCCCACGACACGCTTGTCGCCCTTCTCCAGCGACTGCTGGTACTGGAAGGCGGACTCGGCGATCTCCCCGGTGAACCAGCCGTCCTCGATGCCGCGCAGGATTCCGGACGTGATGGGCCCGATGGGGTGCTCCCCGCTGGGCTGCGCCCGGCGCCCCCGCTCCTTGATCTGCTCGAAGATCTTCTCGGCGTCGGCCTCGATGCGGTCGGTGAGCTGCTCGACGTACCAGGAGCCGCCCAGCGGGTCCGCCACGTTCGCGACGCCGGTCTCCTCCATGAGCACCTGCTGCGTGCGCAGCGCGATCTCGGCGGCCTGCTCGCTCGGCAGCGCGAGGGTCTCGTCGAGGGCGTTCGTGTGCAGGGAGTTCGTGCCGCCGAGGACCGCGGAAAGGGCCTCGACAGCGGTCCGTACGACGTTGTTGTAGGGCTGCTGCGCGGTGAGCGAGACGCCCGCGGTCTGCGTGTGGAAGCGCAGCCACTGGGCCTTGTCCGTCTTCGCGCCGTACACGTCCCGCATCCAGCGGGCCCAGATGCGGCGGGCTGCCCGGAACTTGGCGATCTCCTCGAAGAAGTCCAGGTGCGCGTCGAAGAAGAAGCTGAGCCCCGGCGCGAAGACGTCCACGTCCATGCCGCGGCTCAGGCCGAGCTCGACGTACCCGAAGCCGTCCGCGAGGGTGTACGCGAGCTCCTGCGCGGCCGTCGCCCCGGCCTCGCGGATGTGATAGCCGGAGACCGACAGGGGCTTGTACGCGGGGATGTCGCGCGCGCAGTGCTCCATCAGGTCGCCGATGAGGCGCAGGTGCGGCTCGGGCTGGAAGAGCCACTCCTTCTGCGCGATGTACTCCTTGAAGATGTCCGTCTGGAGCGTGCCGTTCAGGACGCCCGGGTCGACGCCCTGGCGCTCGGCGGCGACCAGATACATGCAGAAGACGGGGACGGCGGGCCCGGAGATCGTCATCGACGTCGTGACGTCACCGAGCGGGATGTCCTTGAACAGGACCTCCATGTCGGCGGCCGAGTCGATGGCGACCCCGCAGTGCCCGACCTCGCCGAGGGACTGCGGCTCGTCGGAGTCGCGGCCCATCAGGGTCGGCATGTCGAAGGCCACGGAGAGACCGCCGCCGCCCGCGGCCAGGATCATCTTGTAGCGCTCGTTCGTCTGTTCGGCGTTGCCGAAGCCGGCGAACTGGCGGATGGTCCAGGTCCGGCCGCGGTAGCCGGTGGGGTGCAGTCCGCGGGTGAAGGGGTATTCGCCGGGCCATCCGATCCGCTCGAATCCCTCATAGGCGTCCCCGGGCCGTGGCCCGTAGACCGGCTCGACCGGGTCGCCGGAGAGCGTGGTGAAATCCGCGTCGCGCTTCTTCGCGGTGTCGTACCGGGCCTGCCAGCGACGGCGGCCCTCCTCGATGGCGTCAGCGTCCATACCTCGAATTTACTTGGACGTCCTAGTAAATGTCGATGGCTCACCGCCACGGGTCTCTCCGTGGCGGTGCGGTTACGCCTTCGCGGTGGCCGGGGAGCCGTCGACGATCAGCGGCTCGACGTCCCGTGCGACCTTGCGCTCGACGAAGAACGCGGCCGTCGGGATGGTGCCGGAGACCAGCACCCACAGGAGCTTGCCGAACGGCCACTTCGCCTTGGAGCCCAGGTCGAAGGCGAAGATCAGGTAGATGATGTAGAGGACGCCGTGGACCTGCGAGACGACCAGCGTCAGGCCCTCGCCCTTGTCGAAGCCGTACTTGAAGATCATGCAGGTGCAGAGCACGAGCAGCATGACGGCGGTGACGTAGGCCATCACCCGGTAACGGGTCAGCACGGATCGCTTCATGCCACGAGCGTATCGGCCCGTTTTGCGCGATCTTCGGGCGGCCCCGGCACGAGCGGAACCCGAGGTTCTGCCGCTCGTCGTCCTACTGCTCGTCGAAATCCTCGGCGGCGACCCGCAACGGCCGCAGCATCGCGAAGATCTCCGCGCACTCCTCGGCGTCGTACACCCCGAGCCCGAAGTCCATGGCCATCAGCTCGCGGGTGGCCGCCTCGACGACCTCGCGGCCCTTCTCCGTGATGGAGGCGAGGGTGCCGCGCCCGTCGTTCGGATTGGGGCGTTTGTCGACGAGGCCGGACTTGACCAGGCGGTCGACGGTGTTGGTGACGGACGTGGGGTGGACCATCAGACGCTCGCCGATCTTGGACATCGGCAGCTCGCCGGCCTGCGAGAAGGTGAGCAGGACCAGCGCCTCGTACCGCGCGAAGGTCAGTCCGTAGGGCTTGACGACCGCGTCCACCTCGCCGAGCAGGATCTGGTGCGCCCGCATGATCGAGGTGATCGCCCCCATGGCCGGAACGGAACCCCAGCGCTGCTTCCAGAGCTCGTCGGCGCGGGCGATGGGATCGAAGGGGAGGCTGAGCGGCTTCGGCACGCCAAAGACCTTACCCGCCGGTCACATGGTGGTCAGCCCCGTCTCGCGATTCGGTCGTCTGTTCCCGTACGTTGGCGGGTTTGCCGTCGGCCCCGCGACGCGTGGCGCGCACCTCGGCCGCCAGGGCGAGGCAGCAGACCGTGCCGAGCACGCCCGACGCCGTGACGACGGTGCTCACCGCGACGAACTCCGCCGCGAGCCCGGCGAGCGCCATCCCGACGCCCTGGATCGTCATGAGCCCCGCCGTGTGCACGGTCATCGCCCGCCCGCGCAGTTCCTCGGGGACGGCGTCGACGAACCACCGGTCGACTCCCAGCGTGTACGCCGACCCGGCGCCGGCGAGCACCAGGGCGAGCATCGCCCACAGGAGACCCGGCGTGACCGCGTACACCGTGAGCGGCAGCAGCGTGACGGAGGCGAGCGGCAGGGCGACGCGGGCGCGTGAGGCCGCGGAGAGCATGGAGCCCGCGTACAGCTCGGCGGCGATCGTGCCGACCGGCAGCGCGCACATCAGAAGCCCGACGCCCGCGACGCCGACCCCGATCTGATCGGCGTACGGGGCGGCGAGCGCCTCCGGGGCGACCATGAACATCGGCGGCGCCCAGAGGAGGAGCAGCAGGGCCCTGATCCGCCGGTCGCCGAGCACCCGTCCGGCGCCGCTGAGCGAGTACTTCACCAGGGCGGAGCCGCCGCCCCCGCGCGCGGGCCTGCGTATGGTCCCGCAGCGCAGGAGCAGCGCCGAGGCGGCGAACGTACAGACGGTGATGAGGAGCGCGCCGCGCGGCGACACGACGGTGAGCAGGACGCCGCCTAGCCCGAATCCGACGAGCACGGAGCTCTGCGAGACGATCCGCAGCAGGGAGCGCCCGAGGATGAACAGGTCGCCGTCCCCGAGGATGTCGGTGAGGGTGGCCATCCGCGTCCCGTTGAACACCGGCGACACGAGGGCGATGACGCACCGCAGCGCGAGCAGGGCGAAGACGGGCGTGGCGGGCAGGGCCATGAGCGCCGCGCAACCGGCGCACACCACGTCGCACAGCACGAGCACCCGGCGCGGCGGGTACCGGTCGGCGATCCCGGACAGCAGCGTCCCGCCCACGAGGTAGGGCAGCATCCCCAGGGCGAAGGTGAGCGCGCTGAGCAGCGGCGAGCCGGTGAGCCCGTACACGAGCACGGTGAGCGCGACCTCGCTGACGACCACGCCGAGCAGCGAGAGCGCGTGCGCGAGGAAGACGGCACGGAACTCGCGGATCGTGAAGAGGCGGAGATAGCCGGTGGGTTCGGGGGCGGTGGGGTTCTCTTCGGGCATGCCCGCACCCTGCACGCGCGCGTGCCCGCCGCCCTAGAGTTTCGGTCTCAGGCGAAACATGGGGGTGAGCGCGTGCCGGACCGGCTGCACTTCGGTTCCGACGATCTCCTGCGGTGCCGGTTCGCCGTGTCGCCGCTGTGGGAGACGCAGGAGGCCGTGCGCACCCTGAAGCGGCCCGAGCGGCACGGCTACCACCCGCAGTGGCTGCGGCGCATCCGCGGGGCGAGCGCCGGACTCGAACTGGAGGCCCTGTGGCTCCTGATGCCGGTGCGCGGCTACACCCCGGACTTCATCGGCCCGCCGCCCATCGGCCCCGCCGCCACCTTCGACGAGGAGATCGCGGCCGTGCGCGCGGCAGACCCCGAGGCCGCGCGGGCGGAACTGGCGCGGGCGCTTGCCTCCACCGCGGGGGCCGCCGAGTCCCCGCGGGGCCGTGCGCTGCTCGCCGATCCCGTGCGCGCGGTGCGGGAGCTGGCCGATGCCATGGAGGCCGCCTGGCGCACCCTGGTCGAGCCGGACTGGCCCCGGCTCCGCGCGCTCCTGGAGGCGGACGTCTCCTTCCACTCGCGGCGGCTCGCGGAGGTCGGCCTCGGCGCGCTGGTCGCCGAACTCGACCCGCGGTTCGTCTGGGAGGCGGGCACGCTGACCGTCGCCAGACGGGCCGACCACGTACGGCACCTGGCGGGCCAGGGCCTCGTCCTGATGCCCAGCGTCTTCACCTGGCCCGACGTGGTGGGCGGCCACGAACCGCCCTGGCAGCCGACCCTGGTCTACCCCGCGCGCGGCCTCGCCGGGCTCTGGACCGAGCCGGGCGAGCACACCGCCGAAGCGCTCGTACGGCTCCTGGGGCGGGGCAAGGCCTCCGTCCTCGCCGCGCTCGACGACCCCGCCACCACCTCGGGCCTGGCGCACCGCCTGGGGCTCGCCCCCTCGTCCGTGTCCGCGCACCTCGGCGCCCTGCGCGGCGCGGGGCTGCTGGTCTCGCGGCGGTACGGACACCAGGTGCTGTATGAACGCACTCCGCTCGGCATCGCGCTGGCGGGCGGCGGGGGCATTTGAGGCCCTCCGAGGCCCGCCCCGGTGTCGTAACCAAGGGTGATTGGACCGTTATGTAACGATTGCCCGGTCACCGTCGCCCATAGGGGGCTGGATGTACCGGCTGCTCCGCACGTTCACCGCACTCACGGCCCTCACGGCCCTCGGGCTCACGGCAGGGTGCTCCTCCGAATCCGGCACGAAGGGCGAACAGCGGGCGGCCACCGAGGCCGACGCCTCCCCCGCGGCCACCGGCAAGGCCGCACAGAGCACCTTCTGGGTCGACCCGCAGAGCGCGGCCGCCCGGCAGGTCAGGCAGTGGGAGCAGGAGGGCCGCACCCAGGACGCCGCCGCGCTCAAGCGGATCTCCGAGCAGCCCATGGCCGTGTGGCCCGCGGGCGACGACCCGGCTCCGGACATCAAGGCGGCGGTCGACGGCGCCGCGCAGGGCGACCGCACCGCCGTGCTCGTCGCGTACAACATCCCGCACCGCGACTGCGGCCAGCACTCCGCGGGCGGCGCGCAGAGCCCGGAGTTCTACGGGCAGTGGATCGACAAGTTCGCCGGGGCCATCGGCGACCGGCCGGCCGTCGTCATCCTCGAACCGGACGCGATCCCGCACATCGTGGACGGCTGCACCCCCGCCGAGTACCACGCCGAGCGCTACCAGCTGCTCTCCGACGCCATCCAGCGGCTCAAGCAGCAGCCCCAGGTGAAGGTCTACCTGGACGCGGGCAACCCGGGCTGGATCTCCCAGGCGGGCAAGCTCGCCGAGCCGCTCCAGCAGGCGGGCATCGCGCAGGCCGACGGCTTCTCGCTGAACGTGTCGAACTTCCAGGACGACGAGACCATCAAGGCGTACGGCCGCGGTCTCTCGGGGATCGTCGGCGACAAGCACTTCGTGATGGACACCAGCCGCAACGGCAAGGGGCCGCTCGCCGGAGACCGCGAGGACGCCTGGTGCAACCCGCCGGGGCGCGGTCTCGGCACCCCGCCCACGGACAAGACCGGTGAGCCGCTGCTCGACGCGGTCCTGTGGATCAAGCGGCCCGGCGACTCGGACGGACCGTGCCGGGGCGGCCCGGCGGCGGGCCAGTGGTGGCCCGACTACGCGCTCGGTCTCGCGCGCAACGCCAAGGCCACCTGACCGCGGCGGACGCCGCTACTTCCCGCCCACGTGGATCCACTTCGCCTCTGACGACGTGCCGTCCTGGTCCGTCACGAAGAGCATGTACCAGCCCGGCGGCACCAGCGCGGTGTCGCCCCTGGGCACCTCCACCGTCACCTCGCCCTTGCCCTTGGTGAGGCCGAGCGCGATCGACCGCTGCTCGACGTCCGTCGTGTGCGTCACCGCGCTGGGGCGCATCAGACGGGCCGAGGCGATCTTCCCGGGATTCTTCGCGCGGAACGTCGCGCGGCCGTCCGCCGCCAGCTCCTCCGGGCCCTCGCCGAGGACGGGGCGGTTGTTTCCCGCCTTGTGCAGCGCGGGCGGCGTGAAGACCTCCATGCGCTGCTCGAAGTGGCCGAGCTTGGTGTTCTGCTGATTGTCGTAGAGCGGGTCGGAGCCGAAGGTGACGACCCGTCCGTCGGGCAGGAGCAGCGCCTCGGAGTGGTAGTTGCGGCCCACCTTGGGGGACGCCGCCTCCCGGAAGCTGTTCGACTTGGGGTCGTAGAACTGCGCCTTGAGGATGTTGCTCGCCCCGCGCCCCCGGTAGTCCTTGGAGCCGTTGGCCGTGAAGACCGAGTCGTCCGGCAGGATCACGCTGTTCAAGTAGCGGGTGCCCTGGGGGAGTTCGGGGCCCGTCCGGAAGGAGGGGCGCTTCTCCTTGAGGTCCACCACGGCCGTGCGCCGGGTCGCCTTGTCGGACTCGCCGACACCTCCGCCGCCCAGGATCATCACCTTCTGGTCCTGCGCCGGGGGCAGCAGGAGGGACGCGGACGTCTCGGTCTGGTCGAGGTCGACGAGGCCGGGGATCTTCTCGAACTTGTTGGTCTTCAGGTCCCAGAGGCCGGGCTCACGGCCCTGGTCGGCGGGCCCGTAGCCCGCGTTCGACGCCGGGTAGAAGAGCTTGCCGCCCTTGGTGAGGAAGAGCGCCGGATAGGTCGGGAAGTAGCGCTTGGGGCCGTCGGTCCACTTCTTCGTCTTCGGGTCGTAGATCTCGTTGTCGCCCGGGTCGATCTTGCCCACGTCGTCGAGGCCGGAGACCGCGAGCACCTTGCCGTCGTCGAGACCGACGAGCGTGGGGTACCAGCGGGCCTTGTCCATAGGCTCCACGGGGACGTACTTCTCGGCCTTCGGGTCGAACTCGTACGCCGCCTTGATCCCCTGGAAGTCCTGCTTGTCCATGGTGATCTTCTCGGCGATCCCGTACGCGTTGTCCGCCTCCTTGCCGGTGAGGCCCTCGATCTCGTACTGCGCGGACTTCTGCGTGGCGAACTCCTCGCCCTCCTGCATCGCCTCGACGAAGACGCGGGACTCGCTCGCCTTGACCGTCGTCTTCCAGGGCTTCATCACACCGGACTTGGTGTACGTGATCTCGTAGTCCCGCTCGGCCTTGGGAACCTTGACGTCGAACTTGCTCACGTACTCGACGCCCGACGGCGAGCGGAAACGCGTGCCCTTCTTGAGGACGATGGCCTTGTCGGGGTTCTCGTTCTTGACGCGCATGCCGCCGCCGGCCCGGTTGATCTCGCCGTCGAGCAGTTCGTAGCGCGCGGTGCCGCCCGCCACCAGGAGCCGCCCGTCGGGGAGCTGGGCGTGGCCCGAGCAGAAGAAGTCCTCCGGGGTCCTGACCTTCTTGAAGGTGTCGTTCCGCGGGTCCCAGAGGATCGTGTCGAAGGCGCCCTTGTCGAACTTCTTCTGCTCGTTCCCGGAGCCCGCGACGATCAGGACCTTGCCGGTGTGCAGGAGCGCGGCGTGGATGGCGTTGGTGCGGAACTCCTCGGGGATGCCGATCTGCTTCCAGGAGCCGTACTTGGCCTTGTAGCCGGGCTGGGCGATCTTGTACTCGTAGTACTGCTCCTCGGCGAACGACAGCGCCGCCGGTGCGTTGAGCCCGACGAGCAGCGCGCCCGCCCCGACACCCAGGAGTGTCTTCTTCGTCCGCTGAGAGGGCCGGTATGCCATGGGTCAGTTCCCTCCAGTCGTCGTACCGGTGGCGAACGCCGGCTCCGGCTCGCCGTCCGCGGCCGCGGTGGTGATGCCTTCCGCGTCCTGCCTGCCGCGCTGCCGGGCCCGCGCACGGGCCTCCTTGCGCCCCTCGTTCGCCCTGCGCTCCTTGAGCAGCGTGAAGCACCAGATCGTGACCGGGGCCAGCGAGATGACCAGGGCCAGGACGGCCCAGGTGCGCATCGCCGCGTGGGTGTGGCCGAGCACGAACGAGGCGACCAGTGAGCTGGTGAGCACCGCCGCCCAGAAGAGGTGGATGCGGAAGGTGAGCAGCCGGTCGGGGCTCGCGTCACCGCCCTTGGGCGTGACGACGAAGCGGCTGGGGCGGCGCACGACGGCGGCACCGAGCGACTTGGCGTAGATGGGTGCGGAGAGGGCCGACATCCCCATCCCGGCGAGGCCTCCGGAGCCGGCCGGTTCGTGCGGGGAGACGTTGTGGCGGCGGTTCCACAGATAGAGCCCCACCTGGAGGGCGGCCGCGTCGCTGTAGAGCATCAGCCAGACGGAGGCGGCGACCTGCGTCCCGGACGCGCCGAACCAGAGGAAGAGGACACAACTCAGCACACCGAGCAGCCAGTTGACGGCCGTCATGGGGTAGTAGACGAGCATCATCGTGTACGAGAAGAGGCGGCCGGGCGGCATCGTGAACGGTGCCTTCCAGTACTGCTTGAACAGCGTCTCGTACGTCCCGCGCGACCAGCGCATCTGCTGGGTGAAGAAGTCCGTCCAGGAGGCGGGCCCCTCGCCGACGGCGAGCACGTCCGGGGTGTAGACCGACCGCCAGTGGCGCTTGGTGAGCGGGTTCTTGTGCCGGTGCAGCTCGAAGCCGGTCGCCATGTCCTCGGTGATGGAGTCGTACAGGCCGCCGACCTGGCGCAGCGCCTGGATGCGTACGACGTTGTTGGTGCCGACGAACATGGGTGCGCGGTAGCGGTTGCCGGCGCGCTGGATCAGCGCGTGGAAGAGGAACTGCTGGGATTCCGCGGCCTTGGTGACGGGCGAGTCGTAGTTCCCGTACACCTGGGGCCCGACGACGAACGCGACGTCCTCGTCCCGGAAGTAGCCCATCATCCGTTCGAGGAAGTTGGGGAGCGGCACGTGGTCGGTGTCCACGGAGGCGAAGAAGTCGTAGTCGCCGCCGTGCATCGCGAGCCAGGCGTTGTAGTTGCCGTGCTTGGTGCGGGCCTTGTGGACACCCTTCTTGCGGTTCCACTCGGGCACGCCCTTGCGGGTGAAGTGACGTACGCCGAGTTCGGCGCAGAGGGCCTTGGCGTCCTCGTCGTCCCCCTCGTCCAGGAGCCACACGTCGAGGGGGCCGGGGTGGTGTATGCCCTTCGCTCCCTCAAGGGTGGCGCGGACCATGCCGAGGGGTTCCTTGCCCGGGACGTACGTCGTGAGGAACGCGACGCGGGTGCCGGGTTCGGGGGTGACCGGGATCGGGTCCCTCGCCACCATCGTCGCGTGGGCGATGGACACGACGTTGACGAGCATGAAGAGCTCGATCAGGCCGATGGCCACGAGCATCGTGATGTCGAGTCCGATGAGCCAGCTCTCGGCGCCCTCGCGCTCCGTCCAATGGCTCGGCCACACGAGGTAGACGAGGAGGAGGCCGGTGAGGACGGGTGCGAGCGTCATCAGGATGACGGCTCGTATTCGGTGGGGCTCACTGGAGAGAAGCTTGTTGTACTGCACCCGATAGCGGCCGCCTTCGCCGCTGCCGCTGCCTTCGCCGGCCGGCTCAGTGAGCGGTCCGGCGAGTGTGCTGTGGGTGTCGTAGTCGTAGCCCTCCGGCCGCACAGCGCCCTCCAGGTCGTGGGTGATCTGGCTCTGGCAGGTTCAGGTGCGAACAAGCCGATACCCACACAAAAGTGGAGTTTCCCCGGCGTGTCGAACCGGACGCGTCCGTGCGAGCGGTCTTACGGTGAGCGGTTCGGCCGGGGTTACGGGCCGGAAGCCCCCGGGGCAGCGACCGAATGAGGTTGCTCCGTCCGAGAACCGACCGGGCCTCGCGGCTGGGCGTCCGAACGCGCACACGTCCCCCACCCACCCGGTCGCGCACGCCCCACCCACCCGGGACACCGCGGGGTAATCGGGCGGGTGGGCGGGAAAGGCTTGTTCGGCCGGAGGCGGCTGCGGGGCAAACGGGCGAGTGGGTGGGAGAGGTCCCTACGGAGCCCGCCCACCGCAGGGGGCCCAGCTCAGGACCGCACAACCCGCCGTAGGCGACTCCGCATGGCCCGCTGAGCAATCGGCCCCAACTCCTCGACAGCCGTCACCAGGACGGACAACTGCTCCAGCGCATCCAGCGCCCGCTCCGCCCCCGCCGCGTCCACCCCCTCGTACAGCTCGATCCCCACGAAGGACGCCGCCACCGCCCGCGCGAGACCCACGGGATCCGCGAACTCCCCCAGGGGCGTCGCCGAGAGGACCCGTACCAGGACCTTCTCGATCTCCTCGATCCAGAGGGCGAGGCCCGCCGCCGTCGCGGGGGCGAGGCGAGGCTGCGTCTGGGCCCCCGCCAGGAGCTGGCCGAGGACCGCGACGTGCCCGGCGGCCCTCTCCTCCGCGTGCATCTCGCGGCCGAACTCAAGGAGTTCGGCCAGCGAGGACACCGCGTCGAGCCGCTCCCGGTAACGCGAGACCCGCTGCTCCGAGCCATGACGGCAGGCCGCGGCCAACAGCTCGTCGACGGACCCGAAGTGGTAGAAGACCAGCGCCTGATTGACCCCGGCGGCAGCCGCGATCGTCCGCGCGGACGTCTTCGCGATGCCCTGCTCCGTCAACGTACGCAGCGCCCCTTCGAGGAGCTTCTCCTTCGTGTCGCCGCTCACGCCCTCGCCTCCTCGCGGAGAGGCCGCAACCCCGGCCGCACACCGCAGCCGCGGACATCCGCGTACTCCGCCGTGAAGGAACCCTCGTACCCGAAGAGCGGCCCGAAGTGCCGGTTCACCACCCTGACCTGGATACGGAAGCGTCCCGCGGAGTCGTCGTAGGACTCCCGCACCTCCGCGTCACCGCCGATCAGCTCGGGGACTCGGACGTCCACCGGCCCCTCCCGGAAGCGGTGCTCCCCGGAGCGGATCAGCAGGGAGCCGTCCGGCTGGGCCCTGAGGTGGAGGTCGCTCGCGAGGTGCTGGTGAGTGCCCAGGTAGTCGAGGATCCGGTCGCCCTTGGGGCCCAGGACCATCTGGGCGTCGAAGCGGCGGGAGCGTCCTGGCAGATCGAAGGTGCGCACGAAGCTCACCGTCTCACGGCCGAACGTATCGACGTACGGCACGTTCTCGATGGTGAAGGGCACGTGGCGGCCCGCTCGGGGGACGAGGATGTTACGCGTGCCGCCGAGGGCCAGGAACGGCTTCACGAAGCCTCTGCCGTGCCAGATACGGTCCATGACGCCCCGCCCCGTGCATGCCTCGCCGCTCGCCAGGCCCACGGAGAAGCGGCGTTGCAGCTGGGGGTGCAGCCGGTCGAAGTCGGCGCCCATCACCGTACGGAAGATCGAGGTCCGCATCACTTCTCCTGGAGGGTCGCGAGTACACGCGGTGCACGCGCGCGTGCCGGTGGATTGCGCAGGCAGCGGCGCGCGGCCGGCGTCGTCGGCAGAGGCGGCAGGACGAAGGCGAGCGCGAGGACCGCGGGAGCCACCATCGGCGCGGCGACGGCGGCCGCGGCCACGCACCCGACGCGCACCCCCACCTCGGCCAGCGCGTGCAGCAGTTGGCGCTCGGGCGTGATCCCGCGCTCCAGCCAGAGCCGGAGCCGGTCGAAGGACCAGGCCGTGGCCCAGCCCATCAGGGGGCGGAAGACAGCGCGGTCGGCGAGCGCGCCGAAGCGGCCCCAGCGCGGCCGGTAGTCGTATCCGGTGAGGAAGCGGATGCCGCCGCCGGGGACGGGGACGTAACGCCAGTAGCCCGAGCCCTCCTGGAGGAGCGACAGCGGGTGCGGTGAGGCGAAGCGCAGGGCGGAGGTCCTGGTGCCGTCCGCGCGGCGCTTCTCGCCCGCGGAGATCCCGGTGCCCGCGACGGTCAGGAAGGGCAGTACGCGCGTGCCGTACCGGAAGTGCCGGGGCTCGCCCGGGACCTGCGGCAGGTAGTCGATCTCGGTGAAGCGGAGGTCCCAGCGCTGGTGCTGGGACGGCTCCTGGGTGCGTGCCCAGAGCTCGTCGAGGTCTGCGTCTATGCGTGCCTCGACGTACAAGCTCGACGGTCTCACGGAGTTCCCCCAGGTCAGTGCATTTTTGAGCGACTGCTCAAGACTGCTCAAGATGACCATAGGGATTTTTGAGCGGTCGCTCAAGTCCGCGGACAAAGAGAAGCCCCCGCCGTCCGACGGCGAGGGCTTCTCTTACGACACAGGGAGGCAGGCGACCACCCGGAGGTGATCTATGCGTAGGCGATCTACGCGGAGGTGATCTACGCGGAAAGGTGTCGCTCCACCGTCTCGACCTTCGACGTCATCCCGTCCGTCACCCCGGGACGGATGTCCGCCTTCATGACGACGGAGACGCGCGGCGCCCGCGCCTCGACCGCGGCGACGGCACGCTTGACGACGTCCATCACCTCGTCCCACTCACCCTCGACCGAGGTGAACATCGCGTCGGTCCGGTTGGGCAGGCCGGACTCGCGGACGACACGGACCGCGTCGGCGACGTACTCGCCCACGTCCTCGCCGACGCCCAGCGGGGTCACGGAGAAGGCGACGATCATGCGCTCACGACGCCTTCGCGGCGGGCGCGCGACGCGATCACGGCGGCCTCGGCCTCACGCTTGAGCTTGCGCTCGGCGAAGAAGCCGCCGGCCGGCAGGACGGAGAGGACGAAGTAGAGGGCGGCCGTCTTCAGGTCCCACTTCGTGCGGTTCCAGGCGTCGAGCCAGAACAGCACGTACAGCACGAAGAGCACGCCGTGGACCATGCCCATCACCGGCACGGCGTTGAATTCCGTGGTCCGCTTCAGCACCGAGCAGACGATCAGCAGCAGGAAGGAGACGGCCTCGGGGGCCGAGACCAGGCGGAGGCGGCGGAGTGCGGAAGCGGTCTTGATGTCCACGGATCACCTTCGGTGTGAGGCGGGAGCGAGGGGCGGGGCCGCCCGGCGGCATCGATCCGGCGATCTGGCGATCTGACGACCGGCGATCTTGTGAATGCGCGCACAAGCGACCCCCATTGTGACATCGGGGTGTTCTCGGGGTTCCCTCAGGGGCCGTTGCCCTGTTCCGACCCCATATCCGACGGCTACCGTCGATACGTGGCAACGTTCCGATTGCAGGGCAGCAGGGTGCTCGCCGTGGACATGACCGGCGACGCCGTCAAGGCGAAGAACGGCTCGATGGTCGCGTACGACGGCCAGATGGCCTTCAAGAAGATGACCGGCGGAGGCGAGGGGATCCGCGGCATGGTGACCCGTCGCCTCACCGGCGAGCAGATGACGGTGATGGAGGTGAAGGGGCACGGCACGTGCTGGTTCGCCGATCGCGCCACGGAGATCAACCTCGTGCAGCTGCGCGGCGAGAAGCTCTTCGTCGAGGCCGGCAATCTCCTGTGCACGGACGGGGGCCTGCGCACCGGCACCCAGTTCACCGGCGTCCGCGGCGCCTCCCAGGGCAATGGCCTGTTCACCACCACCGTCGAGGGCTCGGGGCAGGCGGCGATCATGTCCGACGGACCCGCGGTGGTGCTGCGCGTGAGCCGGCAGTTTCCCCTGACGGTGGACCCGGGGGCGTATGTCGCACACCAAGGAGACCTCCGCCAGAACCTCCAGTCGGGCGTCACCTTCCGTACGTTGCTGGGCGAGGGCGGCGGCGAGGCCTTCCAGATCCGCTTCGAGGGCGAGGGACTCGTCTATGTCCAGCCCAGCGAGCGGACGACGATCGCGGGGGACATCTGACATGCCCTTCCGGGAGATCAACTCGAAGATGATCGAAGCGACGGTGCTGCCGGGCCAGCGGCTGTTCAGCCAGCGCGGCGCGATGCTCGCCTACAAGGGAGACGTGGCCTTCACGCCCAACGTCCAGGGCGGTCAGGGCGGCCTGGCCTCCATGATCGGGCGCCGGGTGGCAGGCGAGGCGACGCCCCTGATGACCGTGGAGGGCAGCGGCACGATCCTCTTCGGGCACGGCGGCCACCACATCCAGGTGATCACCCTCACCGGGGACACCCTCTATGTGGAGGCGGACCGGCTGCTCGCCTTCGACGGGACGCTGCAGCAGGGCACGATGTTCATGGGCTCGCAGGGCGGCGTCATGGGCATGGTCCGCGGCCAGGTGACCGGCCAGGGCCTCTTCACGACCACCCTCAAGGGACAGGGCGCGGTCGCCGTCATGGCGCACGGCGGTGTCATCGAGATCCCGATCACCCCGCAGCGCCCGGTCCACGTCGACCCGCAGGCGTACGTGGCCCACCACGGGGACGTACGCAACAAGCTCTCCACGGCGCTCGGCTGGCGCGACATGGTGGGGCGGGGTTCGGGCGAGGCGTTCCAGGTGGAGCTGTCAGGAAGCGGTGCGGTGTACGTCCAGGCGTCGGAGGAGAAGCTGTGAACCCCTCAATGCCCGTGGGAGCACCCGCGGCCCTCGACCCGATGACGCTCCCGAGCGACGACAACGTGAACGCGTACACCTTCTGCGTGGAGCTCAAGGGGAGCCAGTGGTTCCTGCAGAAGGGAAAGATGATCGCGTACTACGGCTCGATCGAGTTCAACGGCATCGGTCACGGCCGCCTGGACCGCCTGGTGCGCACGAGTTTTCATTCGCCCCTGCACGCGAGCGACTGGGTGGTGGCCGACGGCCAGGGCAAGATGCTCCTCGCCGACCGGGCCTTCGACGTGAATTCGTACGACCTCGAAGACGGCAACCTGACCATTCGCTCGGGCAACCTCCTCGCTTTTCAGCCAACTCTCGCGCTGAAGCAGTCGATCGTTCCGGGCTTTCTGACCCTGATCGGAACCGGAAAGTTCGTGGCCGCGTCGAACGGCCCGGTGGTCTTCATGGAGCCGCCGATCCGGGTGGACCCGCAGGCCCTGGTGGGCTGGGCGGACTGCCCCTCGCCCTGCCATCACTACGACCACGGTTATCTGACCGGAGTCATCGGGGGCGTGCGGGCACTGACCGGGATCGGCGGAACCTCAGGTGAGGAGCACCAGTTCGAGTTCGTGGGAGCGGGCGCGGTGCTCCTGCAGTCCTCGGAGGCCCTCATGGCCGAGCACGCGACGGGCGCGGTGCCGCACCAGGCGGGCGTCCCGGGCGGTCACGGCGTGCCGGGGCAGCACGGCGGACAGGGTCAGCACGGCGGGCAGTCGGGACAACCACGCCTTCCCGGACAACTGGGGGACCTCCAGCGTCGCTTCGGCCTGTGAGCGGTAGTCTGCGGAGTGTGACGGGCGAACGCCTGTGCCCCTCTGACAACTGGGGGTCAGAGGCGCGTGTCACACACCGACATTCGTTCACCTTTCAACTTCTTAGGTAGAATCGATTCCATGGAGACCGATACGGCCCCGCAGTGGCTGACCAACGAGGAACAGTGCGCCTGGCGCACCCACGTAGAGGTCAACAGGATGCTGACCTATCAGCTCGAGAAGGACCTCCAGCCGTTCAACCTGACCATGAACGACTACGACATCCTCGTGCATCTCTCCGAGTCCGAAGAGAAGCGGATGCGCATGAGCGATCTCGCGGCCGCCACACTGCAGTCCAAGAGCCGCCTGTCCCATCAGATCACCCGCATGGAGAACGCGGGCCTGGTCCGCCGGGAGAACTGCGAGTCCGACCGGCGCGGGCTCTACACCGTCCTCACGGACGAGGGCATGGAGACCATGCAGCGGGTCGCCCCGCACCACGTGGACTCGGTCCGCAAGCACTTCGTCGACCTGATCTCACCCGAGGCGCTCGGCGAACTCCACAAGGCCCTGACCCCGATCGCGGAACACCTCCGCGCCCAGCGGGGCAAGCCCTGACCCTCACCGGGTGACGGCAGGGACCCTGAGCTCGAAGAGCGCTCCCCCACCGGGAGCCTCCTTGACCGTGAGGGTCCCGCCGTGCCGCGCGGCGACGTCGCGCGCGATGGCGAGGCCCAGACCCGCCCCGCCGTCATCCCTGGTGCGGGCGTCGTCGAGGCGGACGAAGCGCTCGAAGATCCGGTCGCGTTCGCCCTCCGGCACCCCGTCTCCGTCGTCGGAGACCTCAAGGACCGCCCACGCGCCCTCGGCGCGGGTGGCGACCGTGACGTGCGAGCGCGCGTGGCGCTGCGCGTTGTTCACCAGATTGCCGAGCACGCGCGCCAACTGGCTCCGGGAACCGGTGACGTCGACGTTCCTCAGATCCATGCGGACGTCGACGCGGTCCCGCGTGCGCTGCGAGAGCTCCTCGCGGGCGAGCGCCGCCACATCCACCTGCCCGCCGCCCGGCTTCTCCCCCGCGTCCAGGCGGGCCAGGAGGAGCAGGTCGGCGGCCAGTTCCTGAAGTCGTACGGTGTCCTCGACCGCACCGTCCACATCGAGCAACTCCGGGTGCGCGGCGCCCACTTCGAGCTGTGTGCGCAAGGAGGCGATGGGGCTGCGCAATTCGTGCGAGGCGTCGGCCACGAAGCGGCGCTGACGTTCCACCGAGGTCTGCAGGGCGGCGAGCGTCTCGTTCGTCGTCGTGGCCAGGCGGGCGATCTCGTCGTGCGTGTCCGGCTCGGGCACGCGGCGCGCGAGATCCTCCGACGCGGTGATCGCCGCCATCTCGGTGGTGATGGCGTCCACCGGGCGCAGGGCGCGGCGCGTCACCAGCCAGGTCACCAGGGCGATCACGGCCAGGAGCAGCGGGAAGCCGATGAGCATGGACGTCAGCGCCGTGGACACCGCGCTCTGCTGCGCCGCGAGCGAGGCGCCCGCGTGGACGGTGAGGTCGCCCTTCGTCTCGCTGTTCACCTCGACCGCGGCGAAACGGTAGTCCTGCGTCTCGCCGTCGACGGTCGCGGAGCCCGAGGTGACGCGCGGCTCGTCGTCGGAGACCTCCCCTAGTTCTGGGGCGTCGCCCTGGCTCGCGTCGTCGTCATCGTCGTCGCCCTTGGGGGGCGTGGCGGCCGGCCGGGGCTTGACCGCGGCCACACCTGTGCCGCTGATCCGCTGCAGGTCCTCGGTGGCGGCGACCAGCCTTCCGTCGCCGTCGACGACCTGGACCGGATGCTCCTCGTCGTCCAGGTCCAGGTTGTCGTACGGCTCGTTCGCCGCGAGCCGCGAGGCCACCCCGCGGGCCGCCGACTCCGCCTGGCCACTGGCCTGGTCGGTCAGGTTCGCGCGCAGCGAGAGCAGGACGGCGGCGCCGGCGGCGACCAGCGCGACGGCCACGACGAGGCTGGCGCCGATCGTGGCGCGCGCCCGTACGGAACTGAAGAAACGCTTGGTCATCGGGGGGCCTCCAGGCGGTATCCGGCGCCACGCACCGTCTTGATCAGCTGCGCGCCGAGCTTGCGCCGCAGCGCGCTGATGTAGACCTCGACGATGTTGGGGTCCCCCTCGTAGGCGAAGTCCCAGACGTGCTCCAGGATGTCGCCCTTGGAGACCACCTCGCCCACCCTCAGCACGAGCTGTTCGAGGACCGCGAACTCCTTCGCGGTGAGCGTCACTTCGTCATCCCCGTCGCCGTCACCGCCGTCCCCGCTGTCTCCGCGGAAGACGCGGCGCGCGGCGGTGTCGACCCTGAGGTCGCCGATGGTGTGGACGGGGGACGGCCCGCCGTTGCCACGGCGGCGCAGGAGCGCCTTCACTCGGGCGACGAGCACGACGTACGAGAAGGGTTTGGTGAGGTAGTCGTCCGCGCCCGTGTCGAGCCCTTCGGCCTCGTCGTACTCCCCGTCCTTCGCCGTGAGCATCAGGATCGGTACGTCGTGTCCCGCGGCGCGCAGGGTCGAGCAGACGCGGTAGCCGTTCATGCCGGGCAGCATGATGTCGAGGATGACCAGGTCGTACGTGCCCTCGCTCGCCCGGTGCAGCCCGTCGATGCCGTCGTGCACGACGTCCACGGCGTAACCCTCGGCCGTCAGGCCCTTGGCCAGGGACAGCGCGAGGCGCTTTTCGTCTTCCACGATCAACAGGCGCATGCGTTCAGGGTGGCAGAGCCAACCTGAAGAGTTCTTCAGGCGGCTTCAGCCTGGCTTCAGGGTCGCTCAGCCAGATTGGTCCGTGTCGAAAGCGAACGGCAGCGGCCCACCGGCCGCACAGCCAACGACTCGGGAGGAACCCCTCATGAAGCGCAACATCGTCATCGCCACCGTCGCAGCTCTCGCCCTGGTCGGGGGCGGCACCGCGACAGCGCTCGCCACGACCGGCGACGACGAGTCGTCGGCGGCCGCCAAGAAGTCCAGCGTTCAGCTGAAGGACCACGACCGGGACGACAACGACCGGAACGACGACCGGGACGACGACCGGGACGACGCCAAGGAGAACACCGCCG
The DNA here is from genome assembly GCF_040655335.1 of Streptomyces sp. NPDC050439. NCBI lineage: Bacteria > Bacillati > Actinomycetota > Actinomycetes > Kitasatosporales > Streptomycetaceae > Streptomyces > Streptomyces sp. NPDC050439. The sequence continues at coordinate 733,692 of NZ_JBFAJT010000004.1, read as the reverse complement.
AGGCGAAGGCGGCCAAGGTGACGGCCGCCGACGCGATCAAGGCGGCCCTCGCGAACCAGTCCGGTACGGCGGTCTCCGCGGAGCTGGACGACGAGGACAACGGCGGCCTGGTCTGGGACGTCGACGTGCTCGGCAAGGGCAGCACGTGGCACAGCGTCCAGGTCGACCCCGGCACCGGCAAGGTGCTCGGCTCGCACACCGAGCAGGACGAGGACGGCGACGCGAAGCGCGTGGCCGCCGCCCTGAAGGGTGCGTCCACCTCGGCGGAGGACGCGGCGAAGGCTGCCGCCGCCAAGGGCACGGTCACGTCCGTGGACCTGGACGACGACGGCACCGCCGGCGCCTGGGAGGCGGAGACCTCCGGTGCGAAGGGTGCGGAGTCCGACTGGAAGGTTGACCTGCAGTCGGGCAAGGTCACGGCCGACAAGTCGGACAGCCACGACGACAATGACTCCGACGACGACGCCGACGACAACGACTCGGACGACTGATAACTCCCCCGTCCCCACCTGACAGCGCGCCGCCCCGCAGGGATTTCCCTGCGGGGCGGCGCGCTGTCGCGCTGGGCGGGGCCGTCTCCGCCCACCGGGCCGGCTTGCTGTCGCAACCACTAAACCGCCGCTTCGCGACGGATTTTTCCCACCCACCCACCCGTTACCCCGGGGTAATCGGGTGGGTGGGCGGGAAACATCGCCGCGAAGCGGCGGCTGGTTCGGCTGCCGGGCCAGCAGAAGGGGCAGATCCGCCCACCCACAGGCACCCGCCGGCTGCGGCCCCCTCAGCCCGCCGTCAAGCTCTCGACCAACTCATCCGCCGCCGCGTACGGGGACAACTCCCCGGCGACAATCCGCCCCGCAAGAGCGGACAGCCTCGCGTCCCCGTGCAGATCAGCGATTCTCTCCCGCAAAGCCGTGACCGCGATGGTCTCCACCTCACGGGCCGCCCGCGCGGCGCGCCGCTCCGTGAGGACGCCCCGTTCCTCCATCCACGCCCGGTGCTTCTCCAGGGCCTCGACGACCTCGTCGATCCCCTCGCCCCGCGCGGCCACCGTCTTCACGATGGGCGGGCGCCAGTCCCCCGCGCCGCGGGACTCCCCGAGCCCCAGCATGTGGTTCAGCTCGCGCGCGGTCGCGTCCGCACCGTCCCGGTCCGCCTTGTTGACGACGTACACGTCACCGATCTCCAGGATTCCGGCCTTCGCCGCCTGGATGCCGTCCCCCATCCCGGGGGCGAGCAGCACCACCGAGGTGTCCGCCTGCGAGGCGATCTCCACCTCGGACTGGCCGACGCCGACCGTCTCGACCAGGATCACGTCGCAGCCCGCGGCGTCCAGGACGCGGATCGCCTGGGGCGCCGACCAGGCGAGGCCGCCCAGGTGGCCGCGGGTGGCCATGGAGCGGATGTAGACGCCGGGGTCGGACGCGTGCTCCGACATCCGGACCCGGTCGCCGAGCAGCGCGCCCCCGGAGAAGGGTGACGAGGGGTCGACGGCGAGGACGCCGACCCGCTTGCCCGCACGCCGGTACGCCGACACCAGCGCCGACGTCGAGGTCGACTTGCCGACACCGGGAGATCCGGTGAGGCCCACGACGTACGCGTGCCCCGCAAGCGGAGCCAGCGCGGCCATGACCTCGCGGAGCTGCGGTGACGCCCCCTCGACCAGTGAGATCAGCCGGGCCACGGCCCGTGGCCTGCCCTCGCGGGCCTGTGCCACCAGGGAGGGGACGTCCTGCATGTCAGACAGCTCCGTTCCAAGACGTTTGCGAGACGGGGAAGGCTTGCACGCGCGAAACGCGCGCAACGCGTCAGGCCTTCGCCACCTTCACGATCAGCGCGTCACCCTGCCCGCCGCCACCGCAGAGCGCCGCGGCACCGACGCCGCCGCCCCGCCGCTTCAGCTCGAGGGCGAGGTGCAGGACGACGCGTGCGCCGGACATCCCGATCGGGTGACCCAGGGCAATGGCACCGCCGTTGACGTTCACCTTTTCCGAGGACACCCCGAGGTCCTTCATTGACTGCACCGCGACCGCGGCGAAGGCCTCGTTGATCTCGATGAGGTCGAGGTCGGCGACGTCCAGGCCCTCCTTCTTCAGGGCGTGCCGGATGGCGTTGGACGGCTGGGACTGGAGCGAGTTGTCCGGGCCCGCCACGTTGCCGTGGGCGCCGATCTCCGCGATCCAGTCGAGGCCGAGCTCCTCGGCCTTGGCCTTCGACATCACCACGACCGCGGCGGCGCCGTCGGAGATCTGCGAGGAGGTGCCCGCCGTGATCGTGCCGTCCTTGGTGAAGGCGGGGCGCAGCTTGCCGAGCGACTCGGCGGTCGTCTCGGCGCGGATGCCCTCATCCTTGGAGAACAGGACCGGGTCGCCCTTGCGCTGCGGGATCTCGACCGGGGTGATCTCGGCCTCGAAGATGCCGTTCTTCTGGGCGGCGGCCGCGCGCTGGTGGGAGGCGGCGGCGATCTCGTCCTGCGCGGGGCGCGCGATGCCCAGGCGGGTGTTGTGCTTCTCCGTGGACTCGCCCATGGCGATGTTCTCGAAGGAGTCGGTCAGGCCGTCGTACGCCATGGAGTCGAGCATTTCGATGGCGCCGTACTTGTAGCCCTCGCGGGACTTCGGGAGGAGGTGCGGCGCGTTCGTCATCGACTCCTGGCCGCCGGCGACGACGACGTCGAACTCGCCCGCGCGGATCAGCTGGTCGGCGAGCGCGATCGCGTCGAGCCCGGAGAGGCACACCTTGTTGACGGTGAGTGCCGGGACGTTCATGGGGATGCCCGCCTTGACGGCGGCCTGACGCGCCGGGATCTGCCCTGCCCCGGCCGTGAGCACCTGCCCCATGATCACGTACTGCACCTGGTCGCCGCCGATCCCGGCCCGCTCCAGCGCGGCCTTGATCGCGAAACCGCCCAGGTCGGCGCCGGAGAAGGACTTGAGGGAGCCGAGCAGGCGGCCCATGGGCGTGCGCGCGCCCGCGACGATCACTGAGGTGGTACCGGTCGTTCCAGACATGTGCCACGGCCCCTTGGGAGGAGGAGTTAATGAGGGTTTACTTGAATGTACTGAGCGGTACGCCGCGCGTCATCGGGCGCTAGGTGTGATCGCGCGCACGTTGCGTAATCACCGCCGGAAGGGCTGCACTTAAAACATGCTGACGCGAATCGATCACATCGGGATCGCCTGTTTCGACCTCGACAAGACCGTCGAGTTCTACCGGGAGACATATGGCTTCACGGTGTTCCACACCGAGGTCAATGAGGAGCAGGGGGTGCGTGAGGCCATGCTCAAGATCAATGAGACGTCTGACGGCGGCGCCTCCTACCTGCAACTCCTCGAACCCACCCGCGACGACTCCGCCGTGGGCAAATGGCTGGCCAAGAACGGCGAGGGCGTGCACCACATCGCCTTCGGCACCGCGGACGTGGACGGTGACGCGGCGGCCATCAAGGACAAGGGCGTACGGGTCCTCTACGAGGAGCCCCGGATCGGTTCCATGGGCTCCCGCATCACCTTCCTGCACCCCAAGGACTGCCACGGCGTACTGACCGAACTCGTCACCTCGGCAGCTCAGGAGTCACCGGAGCACTGACCTCCGCATACTTGGGCCGGTAGGGTTGGGGGCGGCCGTCCAAGTTTCGGGCGGCCGGTCGTCCGTACGCTGGGCGGCCGCTTGCCGGGGTCCGGGTTTCGGGGGACGAGCGTCAGGGCAGCAGCCCATGCTCTGCTGTTGATCTGACACCATTCCCCGTGGGCCCCGTTCGGCGGATGGACAGGGCTCGTAAGAAGAGACTTGCGACCAGGGGACGGATGGGACCGCGCAGTGCGGGGCTACGAACGCCAAGAGAGCTCGCGGGCTGAGACGGACCATCTTTCGCGGTTCGAGGCCGAGATGGACCGGCTGAAGACCGAGCGAGAGAAGGCTGTTCAGCACGCCGAAGACCTCGGCTATCAGGTCGAGGTGTTGCGCGCCAAGCTGCACGAGGCGCGCCGCAACCTCGCGTCCCGCCCTGCCTATGACGGCGCGGACATCGGCTACCAGGCCGAGCAGTTGCTCCGTAATGCCCAGATCCAGGCCGACCAGCTGCGCCAGGACGCCGAGCGGGAGCTGCGCGACGCTCGTGCGCAGACCCAGCGGATCCTCCAGGAGCACGCCGAGCAGCAGGCCAGGCTCCAGTCCGAGCTGCACTCCGAGGCGGTGTCACGCCGTCAGCAGCTCGACCAGGAGCTGTCCGAGCGCCGCCAGACCGTCGAGTCGCACGTCAACGAGAACGTGGCGTGGGCCGAGCAGCTGCGGGCCCGCACGGAGCAGCAGGCGCGTCGCCTGCTCGACGAGTCGCGCGCCGAGGCCGACCAGGCCCTGGCCGCCGCCCGCGCCGAGGCCGAGCGTGTGGCCGAAGAGGCCCGCCAGCGCATGTCGAGCGACGCGGAGTCGGCCCGTGCCGAGGCCGAGGCGATCCTGCGCCGGGCCCGTTCGGACGCCGAGCGCCTCCTGAACGCGGCGTCCACGCAGGCGCAGGAGGCCACCGACCACGCGGAGCAGTTGCGTTCGTCCACGGCCACCGAGTCCGAGCAGGCGCGCCGCCAGGCCACCGAGGCGAGCCGGGCCGCCGAGCAGCGCATGGCGGAGGCCGAGACGGCGCTGCGCGAGGCGCGCGCCGAGGCCGACAAGGTCCTCGCCGAGGCCAAGGAACTGGCGTCCAAGCAGCTCTCGGCCGCCGAGGGGGCGAACGAACAGCGCACGCGTACGGCCAAGGAGCAGGTCGCGCGTCTTGTCGGCGAGGCCACCAAGGAAGCCGAGGCCACGAAGTCCGAGGCCGAGCAGCTCGTCGCCGACGCGCGTGCCGAGGCCGAGAAGCTGATCAAGGACGCGGCCGAGAAGGCGCGCACGATCACCGCCGAGGAGACCGCGGGCCAGCTCGCCAAGGCGGCCCGTACGGCGGAGGACGTACTGGAGAAGGCGTCCAAGGACGCCAAGGACACGACGAAGGCCGCCACCGAGGAGGCCGAGCGGATCCGCAGCGAGGCCGAGGCCGAGGCGGACCGGCTGCGCGCCGAGGCGCACGACATCGCCGAGGGCCTCAAGGGCACGGCGAAGGACGACACCAAGGAGTACCGCGCCAAGACCGTCGAGCTGCAGGAGGAGGCGCGCAGGCTGCGCGGCGAGGCCGAGCAGCTGCGGGCCGACGCGGTCACCGAGGGCGAGCGGATCCGGGGCGAGGCACGGCGCGAGGCCGTCCAGCAGATCGAGGAGGCGGCCAAGTCCGCCGAGGAGCTGCTCGCCAAGGCGAAGGCCGACGCGGATGAGCTGAAGTCGGCCGCGACCACCGAGAGCGAGCGGGTCCGCACCGAGGCCATCGAGCGCGCCACGAGCCTGCGCAAGCAGGCCGAGGAGACCCTGGAGCGCACCCGCGCGGAGGCCGAGCGGCACCGCGAGGAGGCCGCCGAGCAGGCCGAGGCCACGAAGTCCGAGGCCGAGGACGCCGCGCGCGCCCTGCGCGAGGAGACCGAGCGGGCGATAGCGGCACGTCAGGCCGAGGCCGCCGACGAGCTGGCACGCCTGCACACGGAGGCCGAGGAGCGTCTTGCCTCCGCCGAGCAGGCACTCACCGACGCCCGCGCCGAGGCCGAGCGCATCCGCAAGGAAGCCGCGGACGAGACGGACCGCCTTCGCTCGGAGTCCGCCGAGCGGATCCGGACCCTTCAGTCGCAGGCCGAGACCGAGGCCGAGCGGCTGCGCACCGAGGCCGCCGCGGACGCGTCGCAGGCGCGCGCCGAGGGCGAGAACGTGGCCGTGCGGCTGCGTTCCGATGCCGCAGCCGAGGCCGAGCGCCTCAAGACCGAGGCCCAGGAGTCGGCCGACCGGCTCCGCTCGGAGGCCGCAGCCGCCGCCGAGCGCGTGGGCGCGGAGGCCGCCGAGGCGCTGTCCGCCGCCCAGGAGGAGGCCGCGAGGCGCCGCCGGGAGGCCGAGGAGACCCTCAGCTCCGCGCGCGGCGAGGCCGACCAGGAGCGCGAGCGGGCCCGCGAGCAGAGCGAGGAACTCCTCGCCTCCGCCCGCAACCGCGTCGAGGAGGCTCAGGCCGAGGCCGTCCGCCTCGTCGAGGAGGCCGACCGCAGGGCGACCGAGATGGTCTCCAGCGCCGAGCAGACCGCCCAGTCCGTACGGGACTCCGTGTCGGGCCTCCAGGAGGCTGCGCAGGAGGAGATCGCGGGTCTGCGCAGCGCCGCCGAGCACGCGGCGGAGCGCACCCGGACCGAGGCGCAGGAGGAGGCGGACCGTGTCCGCTCCGACGCGTACGCCGAGCGGGAGCGTGCCTCCGAGGACGCCGCCCGCGCCCGTCGCGAGGCGAGCGAGGAGGCCGAGGCCGCCAAGTCCCTGGCCGAGCGCACCGTTTCGGAGGCGATCACGGAGGCCGAGCGGCTGCGTTCGGACGCCTCGGAGTACGCCCAGCGTTCGCGTACGGAGGCCTCGGACGCCATCGCGTCGGCGGAGCAGGACGCGTCCCGCACCCGTGCCGACGCCCGCGAGGACGCCAACCGCATCCGCAGCGACGCCGCGAGCCAGGCCGACCAGCTGATCGGCGAGGCGCGCAGCGAGGCGGAGCGGCTGCAGAACGAGACGGTCGCGGAGGCCGAGCGGCTTCAGGCCGAGACCATCGCCGAGGCCGAGCGGCTGCGCGCCGAGACGGCCGCGGAGGCCGAGCGGGTGCGCTCGGAGTCGGTGGCCAAGGCCGAGAAGCTCATCTCGGACGCGACGGGCGACGCCGAGCGGCTGCGCGCGGACGCGGCCGAGACGGTCGGCTCCGCCCAGCAGCACGCCGAGCGCATCCGGTCCGAGGCCGAGCGCGTCAAGGCGGAGGCGGCGGCCGAGGCCGAGCGGCTCACCTCGCAGGCGCGGGACGAGGCCGAACGCACCCTGGACGAGGCGCGTCAGGCGGCCAACAAGCGCCGTTCCGAGGCGGCCGAGCAGGTCGACACGCTCATCACGGAGGCCGCGGCCGAGGCCGAGAAGCTGACGAGCGACTCCCAGGAGAAGGCGCTCAAGGCCACCACGGACGCGGAGGCGCAGGCCGACACGATGGTCGGCGCCGCCCGCACGGAGGCCGACCGGCTCGTCGCAGAGGCGAGGGTCGAGGGCAACTCCCTGGTGGAGAAGGCCCGTACGGACGCGGACGAACTGCTCGTCGGCGCCCGCAGGGACGCGACGGCCATAAGGGAGCGTTCCGAGGAGCAGCGCGACCGCCTCACCGCGGAGATCGAGGAGCTGCACGAGCGTGCGCGCCGCGAGTCCGCGGAGGCGATGAAGACCGCGGGTGAGCGCTGTGACGCGTTGGTGAAGGCCGCGGAGGAGCAGCTCGCCGAGGCCGAGGCCAAGGCCAAGGAGCTGGTGTCGGACGCGAGTTCCGAGGCCGGCAAGGTCCGGATCTCGGCCGTGAAGCGGGCCGAGGCACTGCTCAAGGAGGCCGAGACCAAGGTCGCCGAACTGGTGCGCGATGCCGAGCGGGTCAAGGCGGAGGCGCAGGCCGAGGCGGAGCGTACGGTTGACGAGGGCAAACGCGAGCTCGAGGTTCTCGTCCGGCGCCGCGAGGACATCAACGCCGAGATTTCCCGTGTCCAGGACGTGCTGGAGGCGTTGGAATCTTTTGAGGCCCCATCGGTCCCCGGCCCGAAGGATGGTGGCGTCAAGGCCGGTGCGGCGGCGGGCTCAACTCGATCGGGTGGCAAGCCGTCTGAGGGCTAGCCAAAGAACTTCGCGCGTGCTTTGTAAGGACCTTCGGCACTGTCGCTGGCAAGTGCTCCGGCGGTTAGCCACTCAAAAGGGGTGTCATTCTCCAGATCAAACGGGCATCTGCTCGATGACACGCCGCTTGGACCCCTAGGATTCCCCCTATCACCTCACCGGTCTCATTCGACAGGAACCCCATGAGCGACACTTCCCCCTACGGCTTCGAGCTTGTGCGGCGTGGGTACGACCGCGCTCAGGTGGACGAACGTATCTCCAAGCTCGTCTCCGACCGTGACAGCGCTCTTGCTCGTATCACTGCTCTGGAAAAGCGCATTGAGGAGCTGCACCTCGAGACGCAGAACGCGCAGGCGCAGGTAGCCGACGCCGAACCGTCGTACGCGGGCCTCGGCGCGCGTGTCGAGAAGATCCTCCGCCTCGCCGAGGAGGAGGCGAAGGACCTGCGCGAGGAGGCTCGTCGCGCAGCCGAGCAGCACCGCGAGCTCGCCGAGTCGGCGGCCCAGCAGGTGCGCAACGACGCCGAGTCGTTCGCGGCCGAGCGCAAGGCCAAGGCGGAGGACGAGGGCGTCCGGATCGTCGAGAAGGCCAAGGGCGAGGCGGGCGCGCTGCGCAGCGAGGCGCAGAAGGACGCGCAGCAGAAGCGCGAGGAGGCGGACGCCCTCTTCGAGGAGACCCGCGCCAAGGCCGCCCAGGCCGCGGCCGACTTCGAGACGAACCTCGCCAAGCGCCGCGAGCAGTCGGAGCGTGACCTGGCCTCGCGTCAGGCCAAGGCCGAGAAGCGTCTCGCGGAGATCGAGCACCGCGCCGAGCAGCTCCGCCTGGAGGCCGAGAAGCTCCGCACGGACGCCGAGCGCCGCGCGCGCCAGACGGTGGAGACCGCTCAGCGTCAGGCCGAGGACATCGTCGCGGACGCGAACGCCAAGGCGGACCGCATCCGCTCGGAGTCCGAGCGCGAGCTCGCGGCTCTGACGAACCGTCGCGACTCCATCAACGCGCAGCTCACCAATGTGCGCGAGATGCTGGCGACGCTCACGGGTGCGGCTGTGGCCGCCGCCGGGTCGCCCGCCGAGGACGAGCCTGTCTCTCGCGGGGTGCCGGCTCAGCAGACCCGATAAGGGCTGTCGAGACATTCAGAGCCCCCTGCCGCTCCGGTGGCAGGGGGCTCTGTCCCGTTCTAGCGTGGCCGCATGATCGAGCTCGAGGGGCTGACCAAGCGGTACGGCGAGAAGCTGGCCGTCAACGACCTCACCTTCACCGTGCATCCGGGCATCGTCACCGGCTTCCTCGGGCCCAACGGCGCCGGCAAGTCAACGACGATGCGGATGATGCTCGGGCTCGACAACCCCACGGCGGGCGCCGCGCGGATCGACGGCAAGCGGTACGCGCAGCTGAAGGACCCGCTCAAGTACATCGGCGCCCTGCTCGACGCCAAGGCCATGCACGGCGGGCGCAGCGCCTTCAACCATCTCCTGTGCCTCGCCCAGAGCAACGGCATCCCGCGCGCCCGCGTCCATGAGGTCCTGGACACCGTGGGCCTGACGCAGGTCGCCAAGAAGAAGGCCAAGGGCTTCTCGCTCGGCATGGGGCAGCGGCTCGGCATCGCGGGCGCGTTGCTCGGCGACCCGGAGATCCTGATGTTCGACGAGCCGGTCAACGGGCTCGACCCCGAGGGCATCCACTGGATCCGCAACCTGATGAAGTCGCTGGCCTCGCAGGGCCGCACGGTCTTCGTCTCCTCGCACCTGATGAGCGAGATGGCGCTGACCGCCGACCATCTGGTCGTCATCGGACAGGGACGGCTGCTCGCGGACACCTCGATGGCGGACTTCATCCAGCAGAACTCGCGCAGTTACGTGCGGCTGCGCTCCCCGCAGCGCGAGCGCCTCCTCGACGTGCTGCACCAGGAGGGCGTCACCGCCGTCGAGGCGGGCAACGGCACCCTTGAGGTGGACGGCACCCCCGCCGAGGACCTCGGTGAGCTCGCCGCCCGCCATCAGCTCGTACTCCATGAACTGAGCCCCCAGCGGGCCTCGCTGGAAGAGGCGTTCATGCAGCTCACCGCGGAGTCCGTGGAGTATCACGCGCACGCCGACCATGCGGGCTCCGGCGCCGCCCCGCCGCCTCCCGCGCCGGGCGCGGGCTGGGGCGAGAGCTGGCAGCAGCCGAAGAGGGGGGCCTGAGCGATGGCCGCGACGCAGGTACTGAAGTCGGAGTGGACCAAGATCCGCTCGGTCTCGTCGACCGTGTGGACGCTGGGTCTCGCACTGGTGGTCACGGTCGGGCTCGGCCTGCTGATCAGCATTCTGGCGAAGAACGACTACGACAGCCTCAACGCCCAGGACCGGCAGGTCTTCGACCCCACCTACACCAGCTTCGCCGGCATGAGCCTCGGTCAGCTCGCGATGATCGTCTTCGGCGTCCTCGTCGTGTCGAACGAGTACAGCACCGGCATGATCCGCACCTCGCTCTCCGCGGTCCCCCAGCGCGCCACCTTCATGGCGAGCAAAGTCGCGGTCGCCACGCTGCTCTGTCTGGTGGTGGGCCTGGTCACGAGCTTCATCGCGTTCTTCGTCGGCCAGGCGATGCTCGGCGAGCACAAGGCGCTGATCGGCGATCCGGGTGTGCTGCGCGCGGTGATCGGCGGCGGGCTCTACATGACGCTCATCGCGATGTTCTCGATGGGCGTCGCCACGATGCTGCGCAGCCCGATGCTCTCCCTGGGCATCCTGATGCCGTTCTTCTTCCTCATCTCCAGCATCCTGGGCAACGTCTCGGCGACAAAGAAGATCGGCCGCTTCCTCCCCGACCAGGCGGGCAGCAAGATCATGCAGGTGAAGACCCCCCTGGACGACGACACCCCGTACGGCCCCTGGGGCGGCCTCGCGATCATGGGGGTATGGGTGGCGCTCGCACTGCTCGGCGGCTACGCACTGCTCAAGAAGCGGGACGCGTAGCGTCCTCGTCCGGCGGCAGCAGCTCGTCGAAGCCGCGCCAGCCGTCCCACTCCCACACCTCACGTTGCAGGTCCGGTTCGAGCGGCACGAAGCGGCCCAGCTCGAAGTCCTCGGGCCCGACCTTGAACCAGCGCTCGTCCGCGACCTCGGTCCCCAGGCCCACGGTCCGCGCGGTCAGCCGCACCATCAGCTCCACACCGGCCGACTGCGACAGGTCCTTGCCCTGGATGCGGGTGAACGGCAGCCGCGGCACCGGAGCGTCGACCGGGATCCACACGGTGAACGGAGCACCCCGCTCGACGGCGAGCCAGCAGCGCTCCTCGGCCGGTTCGCCCTTCTCGTCGAGCACATTGAGCCACTTCTTGTAGATGACGAGGCTGCCGTCGTGCGGCGAGCGTTCGAGGTAGCGCAGGTGGGCGCGGGCGTGCAGGTCGACGACGGAGAGATTGTCGAAGCGGTTGTAGAACCGGATCGCGATGATCGCGTCCTCGCTCTGCGCGTGGGAGCGCCGGTACCCGGGGAAGTCGGCGGTCCACGCGTGCGAGATGGACGCCCGGCGCCGCCAGACGAAGGGCCGCAGCGCGAACATCTTGATCAGCACGAAGCCGAGGAGCACGGCGGGCGCGAGCGCCCCGATCACCGAGGCCGTCGTCGCCAAGAGCTGCTGCGAGGTGCTCCCCGCCTGGGGATCGAGGTTGTCCGTGCCGACGCACGCGCGCAGCGCGGACAGCGCGAGGTCGAACAGCCGTTCCGGATCGCTGAACCGCTCACCCAGGGAACGCGGCGAGTCCTCGGCCACCGTCCACAGCACGGCGATCCCCGCGGAGACCCCGGCGAGCACGGTCAGCGTCATGAGCAGCAGGGCGTGGACGGACCGGCCCGCGATCCATCCTCGCGCAGACGTCCGATACCGCGGGTGTGCGCCACCCCTGCGAGGCCATCTCACCAAGGACCCCAACTCCCCTCCCCCGCACCGGACTTCACCCGGCCCCCCACGGTGGATTGGCTTCTTTCCCGCAACCGGCCGGGGTTAACCCGGCGGCCGAGGAGCGGTGAAGCGGCGGCGCGGGTAGTTGTTCCCGTGGAAGGCTGTCCCCGCACCGCGTTGACCATCCCCGAAGGGCGCCATCGTGAGGACTGAGGACCGAAGCCTGGAGTCGCTGGGTCTTGACGGCGTACCGGCCAGAGAGCCACTGACCTATCCCGGCCGCCCCATCCCCGCCCCGTCGCTGCTCAACGGCGGCGAGCTGCTCCGGCTGGACGTGCGGACCGGCCGGCTCGGCGAGTGGTTCGTGGAGGAGCCGGTGCGGCGCCGTCTCGACGAGGCCCTCCTGGACCGGGGCCAGGCCGTCACCGGCCGCCGCCACCCGGTGATCGCCGTGGGGTCGAACGCGTCGCCCGGCCAGGTGGCGTACAAACTGACCCGGCTCGGCATCCCCGCCGCCGTGCCCATGGTGCCGGTCCGGGTGCGCGGCATCGCGGTCGGCTGCTCCGGGCACATCAGCCCGGCGGGCTATGTCGCGGGCACCCCGTACGTGGACCGGGACGCCGAGACGCCGCTTGTGGTGACCTGGCTGGACGCCACGCAGCTCAAGGCGGTCGACGACACGGAGTTCCCCGACTACCGCAGGGCCATACTGCCGGGCGACGACTTCGAGATGACCATGCCGTCCGGCGAGCGCCTCGGCGGCGCGTACATCTACTTCAGCGCGCACGGCGTCCTCGCCGACCCGGCGACCGAGCGCCCTCGGCCGGGCGGCGGCGACCAGGCGGAGCTGCTCGCCGCGCTCCTGAAGGACTCGCCCCGCCTGAGGGAACTGCTCGGCCCCGATCCGGCGAGCTGGGTCGCGGCGGCGGGCTCGGCGTCCCGGCTGCGCGAGCTGGGCACGCGCGTCTTCGGCGACGAGGGCTGGGTGCTGCCGCAGACCGATTTCCTGCCGTACGTCGACGAGTCGAGCCGGCTGCGGGTGTACGACGAGCTGCCCCCGCTGGCGGGCTCCCTGCCGTCGGCTCCGTGACGCCAGAGCCCTTTACGCACTCTTGGCCGGAACCGTCAACGCTCGGATACCCTCCTAACCCTTACGGGGGCGTGTGCCCCGACGTCCTGAACCATTCGATGGGTGCGGAGAATGATCGAGGCAGTCGGCCTGACGAAGCGCTACGGCGCCAAGACAGCCGTGTACAACCTTTCCTTTCAGGTGCGGCCCGGTACGGTCACCGGCTTCCTGGGGCCGAACGGCTCCGGCAAGTCGACGACCATGCGCATGATCCTCGGGCTCGACAACCCCACCACGGGTCAGGTGACGATCGGCGGCTACCCGTACCGCAAGCTCCCCAACGCCCCCCGCCAGGTCGGCGCGCTGCTCGACGCCAAGGCGGTGCACGGCGGGCGGCATGCCCGTAACCACCTCCTGTGTCTCGCGCAGCTGTCCGGTATCCCGGCCCGCCGGGTCGACGAGGTGCTCGGCGTCGTGGGCCTCCAGGAGGTGGCGAAGAAGCGCTCCAAGGGCTTCTCGCTCGGCATGGGCCAGCGCCTCGGCATCGCCGCCGCGCTGCTCGGCGACCCGCAGGTGCTGCTCTTCGACGAGCCGGTCAACGGCCTCGACCCCGAGGGCATCCTCTGGGTCAGGAACCTGATGAAGTCCCTCGCCGCCGAGGGCCGCACGGTCTTCGTCTCCTCGCACCTCATGAGCGAGATGGCCCTCACCGCCGAGCACCTGATCGTGATCGGCCGCGGGCAGCTCCTCGCGGACATGAGCGTCAAGGACTTCATCTCGCACAACTCCGCCGACTTCGCCCGCGTGCGCACGCCGGAAGGCGACGTGCAGCAGCGCGAGAAGCTGTCGGCCGCGCTCAGCGAGGCCGGCGGCCAGGTCATGCCCGAGCAGGACGGCGCGCTGCGCGTGACCGGCCTGCCGCTCCCCCGCATCAGCGACCTCGCGCACGGCGCGGACGTCCGTGTGTGGGAGCTCTCCCCGCACCAGGCCTCGCTGGAAGAGGCGTACATGCGGATGACGCAGGGCGCCGTCGACTACCGCTCGACCGTCGACCAGCGCGCGGGCCTCCAGCAGCAGCTGCCGCCGGGCGCGATGCCGCAGCAGCCGATGCCGGTGGCCGGACAGGGCCAGCCCGGGTGGTACGCACCGCCGCCGCCCCAGCAGGGCGGCCAGCCCTTCGCGATGCCGCAGGGCGCGCCCGGCGCACCGCAGGGCACCCCGAACCCGTACGCGACCGCCGCCCCGCAGGCGCCCGCCCCTGCCCCGGCCCCTGCCCCGGCCCCTGCCCCGGCCCCTGCTCCCGCCCCCGACATGACCAAGCGCGACAGCGAGGACCCCCGATGACCACGCCTCCGACTCCGCAGCCGCAGGCGCAGCCCCAGCAGGCACCTCACCAGGCCCCCCAGCAGGCCTACGCACAGGCCGGTGCCCCCATGCCGCAAGGCGCCCCGATGGCTCCCCCGCCGGCCGCCCCCGCGCCGCCCTCCGCCTGGCAGCAGGCGATGAACAACGCCTACACCTCGCCGATCCCGGTCAAGAAGACCCACCTCGGCAACGCCCTGGCCTCCGAGTGGACGAAGATCAAGTCCGTCCGCTCGACGATGTGGACCCTCGGCGTCTTCTTCCTCCTGGTCGTCGGCATCGGCCTGCTCGTGGCCGGGCAGACCGAGGACCGGGACTACGCGGACGTGCCGTTCACCATCCCGGCCTTCTTCGGTCTGGTGCTCGGCCAGATCTGCCTGATCACGCTCGGCGTCCTGGTGACGTCGTCGGAGTACGGCACGGGCATGATCCGTACGACGTTCACGGCGTCGCCGCAGCGCTATCGCGTGCTCACCGCCAAGATCATGATTTTCTTCGTGATCGCCTTCGTCGTCTCGGCGGGTTCCGTCCTCCTGGTGGGCCTGATGACGTCGGGGATGCACAGCGGTCCCGAGGCCGGCGACGTCGCCTGGGCGGGCACGGTCCTCAAGGGCGGGCTCTACGTCTCGCTCCTGGGCGTCCTCGCCCTCGCCGCCGGATCGATGCTGCGCCACTCCGCGGGTGCGATCACCGCGATGCTCGGCGTGGTCCTGGTCCCCGCGATCCTGCCCGTGTTCCTGATGATCTCCGAGGGCACGCGCCCGCTCGGCGAGAAGATGCTGGACTACAACGCCATCAACTCGCTCGCCAAGATCTTCGAGATGGACGGCGAGGGCGGCGGCACCTCACAGCTGCTGCTGCTCGTCGGCGTGACGGCGGCCGCGATCGCCGGCGCCTTCGCGCTCCTGGAGAAGCGCGACGTCTAGCCGTACAACCGGGTAGCCGTCAGTACCTCGGCGCGTTACGGGACCGCTGCACCCGCGTGGTGCGGCGGTCCTTCGCGTTCCAGCAGGCCTTGTGCCAGTGCCTGCGCTCGTCGACACCGGAGTGCTCGGGCCAGGCCACCACATGCGCGAGCCCGGAGGGGATCTCCTGGTCGCAGCCGGGGCAGCGGTAGGTCTTGCCGGCCGCGCTCGCTCCCGCGACGTGCCGCAGGCTCCACTGCTCGCCCCGCCAGCTCTCGGTGGACTGGAAGCCGCCGTAACGGCCCGTCGTGTCCCCGTCCATGCGCGGACTGTCTTCTCCGGCGCCCTTCGGGCGGTTGCGACGCGGGGACACGGGACACCTCACGGGATGTACGGGGGCCAGGGGTGTGTCCAGCCTACGCGGCGCGGACCCGGGTAGTCGTCCTGCACCAACCCCCACAGATCCCCCCTGCATTTCGCAGAAAATCCGTCAATCTTCATGCCAAGCCGTGCCTTTGGCACGTGTCATGCGTTGTTGCCCGTAGGGGGAGTGCCTGCGTCGGCGCCAAGGAGGCAGGAGTGCGATGCGTGTAGGTAGTTTTGTTCTGGCCGCCCAGTTCCCCGGACAGGGGCAGGGGGAGGCGCTGCACCGTGCGGTGCGGTCCGCCGAGGTGGCCGAGGAGGCGGGCCTGGACTCGGTCTGGCTCGCCGAGCACCACTTCGTGCCGTACGGCACGTGTCCGTCCGCCGTGACCCTGGCCGCGCTCCTTCTCGGGCGTACGCGGCGCATCCGGGTCGGCACAGCCGTGAGCGTCCTGCCGACGGTTCATCCCGTCGCCCTGGGCGAGCAGGCGGCCCTGCTGCACCTGACGTCCGGCGGGCGCTTCTCGCTGGGCGTGGGGCGCGGCGGACCCTGGGTGGACCTGGAGGTCTTCGGGTCCGGCCTCGAGGCGTACGAGAAGGGCTTCCCGGAGTCGCTCGACCTGCTGCTGCGGTGGCTGACCGAGCCCCGGGTCGCGAGCGACGCGGACCGTTTCCCGTTCCGCGAGGTCGCCGTGGTGCCACGGCCCCAGGAGGCGCTGAGCGGCTCGGACGGGGATGCCGGGGAGCCGCCCGAGGGCCCCGAGGTGATCGTCGCGTGCACCTCGCCGGCCAGCGTGCGGCTCGCGGCGGAACGCGGTCTGCCGATGCTCCTCGGCATGCATGTCGGGGACGAGGAGAAGGCCGAAATGGTGGCGTTGTGGCAGAGGCACGCGCGCGCCGCAGGGCGCACGCCGGAGGAGGTCCTGAGGGCCGCGCACGTCTCGGCCGGGGTCGCGCAGATCGCGGACCGGCGCCTGGACGCGGCGGAGACGCTGCAGAAGGCGATGCCGGGGTGGCTCAAGCAAGGGCTCGACGCGCACGTCACGGTCGACGGCCGGGCACGGGCCATGCGAGACCCGCTCGCGTACACGGAGCTGCTCTGCGGCCTGCATCCGGTGGGGACCCCGCAGCTGTGCGCCGACCGGATCGCGGCGACCTCGGAGCGCACGGGGATCACCCGCTTCGCTCTGCTCGTCGAGGGCTCGGGCGATCTGGCGACGACGGAAGAGAACGTCCGCAGGCTGGGGGCCGAAGTGCTGCCCCAGCTCGGCTGAGCCGGCGGGGCGGGGAGCTGCCGCTCCTGTACCAGAACACCTCCCGCGTACGGAGCGGCAGCAAAAGGCGTCAGCAGTCCCGCAGTTCGGGCGACTGGTTGAGCAGCTGGCCCCGGATCGAGGTGAACCGGGCGAGCCTGTCGTCCACGGATGCATCCAACGGGAAGACCGCCACACGGTGGCAGTTCTGGAATGCGAGACGCACTCCGAAGTGGCGCTGCAGAGCGCCGCGAATCGCGTCACTCGCCAGCGCCCGCAGGAGCTGTCCGCGTGCCTGCTCACTCGGCGGCGGCGTCTGGTTGTCGGCGAACTCGCCGCCGTCAACCTTCAGCTGGGCCACCAGGGAGCTGATCATCTCCCATGCGTAAGGCAGGGAGGTCCGGACGCAGTCGACGAATTCCGCTTCATCGACCTCGCCTCGCTCGGCCTGTTCCAACAGTGCCGGTGAGACGTCGAGCGACATGGGTTCTCCTCTCGCACCCCCGGGGAGCGGGGGCTTCCGGACAGGGCAGGAGCCCGTGCACGCAGCGTGCATGCACGGCGACCTCCTGCTTATACGGTAAGCACCGGACCCGAGCTGCACCAGGAGATTGGGAACATAACCGGCCAGGATCGAACAGGGCCATCGCCGGAGGAATCGCGCGGACCACCTGGGGTCGAGTAGCGTTGCGCCCCATGCGTCTCGTCATTGCCCGATGCTCCGTGGATTACGCGGGCAGGCTCACAGCCCATCTCCCGTCGGCCCCCCGCCTGATCCTTGTGAAGGCGGACGGCAGTGTCTCGATCCACGCGGACGACCGGGCCTACAAACCTCTCAACTGGATGTCCCCGCCCTGCACCTTGAAGGAGGGGTCGGGGGACGACGCGGGCGTGTGGACCGTCGTGAACAAGGCGGGCGAGAAACTCATCATCACGATGGAAGAGATCCTGCACGATTCCTCGCACGAACTGGGCGTCGATCCCGGCCTCATCAAGGACGGCGTGGAAGCACACCTTCAGGAGTTGCTCGCCGACCGGATCGAGACGCTCGGCGAAGGCTATTCACTGATCCGGCGCGAGTACATGACGGCGATCGGCCCGGTGGACATCCTCTGCCGCGACGCCGACGGGCAGACCGTCGCCGTCGAGATCAAGCGGCGCGGTGAGATCGACGGCGTCGAGCAACTCACCCGCTATCTGGAGCTGTTGAACCGCGACCCGCACCTGGCTCCCGTCAAGGGAATCTTCGCCGCCCAGGAGATCAAGCCGCAGGCCCGCGTGCTCGCCACGGACCGCGGCATCGGCTGCGCCGTCCTGGACTACAACGCGATGCGCGGCATCGAGGACGACAAGCTGCGGCTGTTCTAAGAGTTCTTGCAGGAGTTCTCGCAGGAGTTCTCGCAGGAGCTCTTGTACGGGTGAGGGGGCCGGGTCCCGGTGGACCCGGCCCCCTCTTCGTACGACTTCGTACGCGCGTCAGATCGTCGACGCCGGGCTGCTGCTCACGGATCCGCTCGCCGAGTCCGACATGTCCGGGGACGACGGCGGGTCCGGGGTCGGATCCGTGCTCGGCGGCGGAGTGGTCGGCGGCGGTGTCGTCGGCGGCTTGGTCGTGGGCGGCTTCGTGGTCGGCGGCTTGGTCGTCGGCGGCTTGGTCGTGGGCGGCTTGGTGGTCGGCTTGTCCGTCGGCTTCGTCGTCGGCTTGTCCGAGGTGTCGTCGGACGGCTTGCCGCTGTCGCTCGGCTTGTCCGACGGGCCGTCGCTCTCGCCCGGGGTGCCGTCGTCGGCGGTGCCGGGGATGTTGTCGGGGCCGTCGCTGTCCGGGCGGCTCGTCGAGTCCTTGGCCGGCTTGTCGGCGGTCAGGCCGTCGTCGTCCTGGTCCTCGCTCGCCGACTGCTCGGTCTTGACCTTGTCGGGCGGGTTGTCGTTCCCGTCCGACGTCGCGCCGAGGGTCACGACGGTGCCGAGGACCGCGGCGAGGAGGGCTCCCGCGCCCGCCGCCACGAGGTTGCGCCGGGTGCCGTTGACGATGGAGCGGCGGGTCGGAGCGGGGCTCGTGCCCACCGCGGGCGCGGCGTTGCGGGTGACCAGGGTCTCGGGCTCGGCAGGCGGTGTGGGCAGCGCGAACGCCGCCGGTACGCCGCCGGGGGGCGACGCCGACTCGTCGTGGCGCGCGTCGGGCATCTCTTCGCCCGCCGCCGGGCTCGCGCCCGGGATCACGCCGCCGGTGCGGTCGGCGACCAGGGCGAGGGCCCTGCGGCCCGCGATCGTGCCCCGCTTGTCGGCGAGCGCGCCGCGCAGGCCGACGGAGGCCTCCAGTTCGACGCGGGCCCGGTCGAGCTGTCCGCCGCAGAGCGCGAGGATGCCGAGCTCGTGGTGGAAGTACGCCTCTTCGGCGACCTCGCCCGCGGTCCGCGCGGCCTCCTGGCCCGACCGCAGGGCACGTTCCCAGGCGCCCCAGTCGAGCCCTCCCGCGAAGGCGGGCGCGACCGTACGGGCGAGCAGCACCGCGGCGCTCTCCTCGCCGGCCGCCGGCGCCCCTGAAGCGGACTGCCCCGCCACCAGGACGCCGAGGGCGGCGAGCACGGCGTCCGCCTCGGCGACGACCCGCTCCGGGCCGACCGAGGGGTGTCCGGCCCACCAGGCATAGTGCTGGGCGGCGCCCTGGGCGCGTTCGGCGGTGTCGTCCGCGTACCCGGCGGCCTCCAGCTGCGTACGCACTCCGGCGGCGAGCCGGTAGTGCGAGCCGACGGGGGTGACGAGCGCGGTGGAGACCAGCTCGGCGAGGGCCGCGTCCGCGTGGGTGTCGCCCACGAGAGCGGGCAGATGCGCCTGGTGCGGCAGTTCCCCGCCGAGCGCGACGGCGAACCGCAGGGTGCTGCGCGCGGACGGGCTCAGGCGGGAGGCGAGCAGCACCGCGGGCGCCGCGCCGTCGGCGAGCGAGGGCAGCGGCACGTCGTGGCCCTCGGCGTCGAAGGGCGCGTCGACCGGTCCCTCGGCGTAGTAGCCGTACTCGTCGAAGGCGTTCGGGTCGGCGCGCAGCTGGTCGCGCTGGCGCAGCAGGGCGCCCGCCTGGACGAAGCGCAGGGGCAGCCCCTCCGACTCGAACCAGAGGTCGCCCGCCCAGCTCGCCTCGTCGTCCGTCAGGACGCGGCCGACGGCGCGCTCCAGGAGTTCGAGGCCGCCGCTGCGGCCGAGACCGCCGAGGAAGACCTCTTCGAGGTGCGAGTCGGGCGACGGAGCCGCGACGTCGGGGGTCGCGGAGATCAGGAAGGCGCACTCGGGAGTGGCGTCGAGCAGCTCTTCCAGGGCCGCGGCGCCGAACTCCAGGTCGTCCAGGACGACGACGGCACCGATGTCGTGGACGAGTTCGAGCAGCAGGGCACGGTCGGGGCGGTGCAGCGGGGCGTTGTAGACCGCGCCGAAGAGGTCCTGGAGCAGGTCCGCGGGCGTCTTGTGGTACCCGGAGAGACGTACGACGCCGTCCGGTGCGAGGTCCGCGCAGTCCTCCGCGACGGCGTCCAGGAGCGACGTACGCCCCGAGCCGGCGGGTCCGGTGAGACGCACCGAGCGCCCGCGTGCGAGCAGGCGCACGAGCCGCTCGCGCTCCTCCTGGCGCTCCAGGAGCGGCAGCCGGGGCAGTGCGGGTCCCGGCGGCACGGGCGGCGCCGAGGCGCGGCGCACCTCGGCGCGCTCGGCCGCGGTGCGCCGGACGGGCCGGGCGGGCAACTCGCCGGGCGGGCAGGGTTCGATCTCGCTGCCGTCGACGGGGTTCACGGTGAGCAGGAAGTCGCCCGAGACGAGCTGCACGGTGCGGGCGAGCGCGGGCGCGGGCTGCCCGAAGTCTGGTGTCAGAGGATCACGCGGTGGACGCACGGGACGCGCCGAATCGTCGTCGTTGATGCCGTCATGGCCGTACTCTTCCGGTCCCCGGTTCATCGGGTCCATGGTCAAAGCCCCCCAGATGCGTCGTGTACACAGCCCCCTCCGGCCTTGTGCACACTGCGCTGTCGCTTCTGGTCCGGTGCCCCCGCTCGGGCGTCTGTCTCGTCATGACGGTGGGCGACCGAACCCTAGACCTTCGCTCAGTATCTACGAACGGGCGGGGTACCGCGCCGTCCGAGACGTCACAGCTTCGTGAGGATTGTGCGCGAGACGTGCCTCACACACGGGGAAGTGATTCGACCCCGATGCCACCTTCGATGGCGAGGATCCGGTGCAGCCGGGTGGCCACGAGCAGGCGCTGCATCTGCGGCGGCACACTGCGAAGCACGAGCCGGCGTCCGCACCGTCCCGCGCGCCGGTGCGCGCCCATGATGACGCCGAGTCCCGTGGCGTCCCACGAGTCGAGTTCGGACAGGTCGAGCACCAGGTCACCGGCTCCGTCGTCGACGGCCGAGTGCAGGACCGTTCGGGCGTCCGCCGCGCTGCGTACGTCGAGGCGTCCCCCGACGACCAGCTGGGCCTGGTCGCCCCTGATGTGCATATGCGCTCCCCGAGAGTGCTGAGTTTCGTGTGACGTCTGTTCCGTACGGCGTCTGCGTATGTCACTGCAACTGACTGCCGCATGGGCAAGGAAGTTGCCGTCTGTAAGCGAACCGATACCGAATTCACTCCGAGGGGTGACCCCACGGAGGAGGAAACAGACGTCAGTGCTTGTAGAAGCCCTGCCCGCTCTTGCGTCCGATGTCACCGGCGTCAACCATCCGGCGCATCAGCTCGGGCGGCGCGAACTTCTCGTCCTGGGACTCCGTGTAGATGTTGCTCGTGGCGTGCAGCAGGATGTCGACGCCCGTCAGGTCGGCGGTCGCGAGCGGTCCCATGGCGTGCCCGAAGCCGAGCTTGCACGCGATGTCGATGTCCTCGGCGGTGGCGACGCCCGACTCGTAGAGCTTCGCGGCCTCGACGACGAGCGCCGAGATCAGACGGGTCGTCACGAACCCCGCGACGTCGCGGTTCACGACGATGCAGGTCTTGCCGACGGACTCGGCGAACTCACGCGTGCGGGCGAGGGTTTCGTCGCTGGTCTTGTAACCGCGCACCAGCTCGCACAGCTGCATCATCGGCACCGGCGAGAAGAAGTGGGCGCCCACGACGCGCTCCGGACGCTCCGTCACGGCGGCGATCTTCGTGATCGGGATGGCAGAGGTGTTCGACGCGAGCACGGCGTCCGGGCGCACGATCTTGTCGAGCGCACGGAAGATCTCGTGCTTGACCTCGAGCTTCTCGAAGACGGCCTCGACGACGATGTCCGCGTCGGCGACGGCGTCCATGTCGGTGCTCGTCGTGATGCGCCCGAGCGCCGCCTCGGCGTCCTCGGCGGCGAGCTTGCCCTTGCTCACGAACTTGTCGTACGACGCCTTGATCCCGTCGGTGCCACGGGTCAGGGCCGCATCGGTGACATCCCGCAGGACGACGTCCCAGCCCGCCTGGGCGGAGACCTGTGCGATGCCGGACCCCATGAGTCCGGCTCCGATGACGGCGAGCTTCCGTGCCACTGTTACGACTCCCCTACCGCTTATCACGCCTGGCTTACACGCTGTTTACGCAAGCCCTTCCGGCGGACATTAGCGGTCGTGGGCGCGAGTGTGGCCGCGAAGTAACGCGCGTCACGTCTCAGATGACGGACATCACACTGGTACGGGTCATTCGGCGTCGCGCACCGCGTAGTTGAGGACCTTCTCGCCGAGCAGGTCCTCCATCTCGTCGAGCAGGACGAGGGCATCACGGGACACTTCCGCGGGTTTGCGGCACTTGGTCATCTCGTCGCCGATCCACGCCATGAGCGTGCCGTGGACCCACGAGAGCTGACCCGCGATCAGGCCGGGCATGGGGTCGTCGGCGGCGGCCTTCACCTCGTCGGCGAGGGTCTTCTTGAGGTGGTCGAGCGCTTCCTGCTGGATCTCCCAGAGCCGCGAGCGCAGGCCGTGCGCGTCGGTGATGACCTTCATGAAGTCAGCCCAGCCCGTGAAGAGTCCGACGGAGGGCGACACGCCCTCCACGTCCGAGCGCAGCTCGCGCAGGACGGCGGCGGCCGCGGACTCCCCCGCGCGACGGCCGCGTACGTAGCCGGAGAGCCGGTCGACGACGGCCTCACCTCGGTCGAGGAAGAGGTCCTCCTTGACCGGGAAGTAGTTGTAGACGGTGTTCACCGAGACGTCCGCGGCCTCCGCGACGTCCGCGACGGTCACCGTGACGAAGCCGTGCTCCAGGAAGAGCCCCGTCGCGATGTCGGAGATCCGCTGCTTCGTCTGCCGCTTCTTGCGCTCCCTGAGTCCTTCAGCCATGCCCTCACCCTACGACCACTGGCTAGGGCGACTGAAAACTTGAGCCGTCACAAAACTTGGTGTCATTGCAAAATTGCAGCGACTCTGTTTTTGTGGTCGCCATGGCAATCATCAGCACGGCCGGACTCACCCGGACCTTCCGGACCAAGCGCGGCGCCGTCGAAGCCGTGCGCGGCATCGACCTGACCGTCGCCCCCGGCGAGATCCTCGGCTTCCTCGGGCCGAACGGCGCGGGCAAGACGACGACGCTGCGCATGCTCACCACGCTCCTCGCCCCCACCGGCGGCGCCGCCACCGTCGCGGGCTGCGACCTGGCCCGCGACCCGGCCGCCGTACGGCGCAGGATCGGGTACGTGGCGCAGTCCGGCGGCGTCGACCTGAACATCTCCGTACGCGAGGAACTGGTCACCCAGGGGCGTCTCTACCGCCTGACCAAGCCCCAAGCAGCAGCCCGCGCAAAGGAGTTGGCGGCGGACCTGGACCTCACCGACCTCCTCGACCGCAAGTGCGCGACCCTCTCCGGCGGTCAGCGGCGGCGCCTCGACATCGCCATGGGGCTCATGCACCGGCCCGAGGTGCTCTTCCTCGACGAACCGACCACGGGCCTCGACCCGGGCAGCAGGGCCGACCTGTGGGCGCTGGTGCGGCGGCTGCGCGACGAGCACGGCACCACCGTCGTCCTGACCACGCACTACCTCGACGAGGCCGACGCGCTCTGCGACCGCCTCGTCGTCATCGACAAGGGCGTCGTGGTCGCCGAAGGCACCCCGAGCGCACTCAAGCTCCGGTACGGCGGCTCCATCGACGCCTCCCTCCAGGACACGTTCCTCGCCGTCACCGGCCGCGACCTCGCCCCCAAGGACACGGCGCCGGTCGCCGTCTAAGCCCTCACATCCCCGGGACCACACTCATGTCTGCGTTTCTCTCCGACACCGCGCTGATCTTCGGGCGGTACGCCCGCCAGACCCTGCGCTCCAAGTTCCAGATCCTCTTCGGCGTCCTGATGCCGCTGCTCTACCTGCTCTTCTTCGGCCCCCTCCTGACCGACCTGCCGCTCGGCTCGCGCGGTGACTCCTGGCAGGTGCTCGTGCCGGGCCTGCTGCTGCAACTCGGCCTGTTCGGCGCCTCGTACAGCGGATTCGCGATCATCATCGAGAAGCAGTTCGGCGTGGTGGAGCGGATGCGGGTGACGCCGGTCAGCCGGCTCGCGCTGCTTCTCGGGCGGGTGCTTCGCGACGCCGCGCTCTTCGTCTTCCAGGCGGTGCTGCTCGTGCTCGCGGCCGTGGTGATGGGGCTGCGGGCGCCGCTCGCCGGCATCCTCATCGGTTTCGCGTTCGTGGGCGTCCTGACGGTCGTCCTCGCGTCGCTGTCGTACGCGCTCGCGCTGCTCGTCTCCAAGCCGCACGAGTTCGGCCCCGTCATCAACGCGGTCAGCATGCCCTCGATGCTGCTCTCCGGTCTGATGCTGCCGATGGCGCTCGCGCCGGGCTGGCTGGACGTGCTCTCGCACTTCATGCCGTTCCGCTATCTCGTGGACGCGGTGCGGGCCGCCTACGTGGGCGAGTACGCGAGCACGGCGATGCTGTACGGCGTCCTCATGGCGGCGGCGCTCGCGCTCGGGTCCGTGACGGTCGGCACACGTGTCTTCCGGAAGGCGGGCGCGTAACTAGGCTGGCCCCATGGTCAATCTGACGCGCATCTACACCAGGACCGGCGACAAGGGCACGACGGCCCTCGGCGACATGAGCAGGACCGCCAAGACCGATCCCCGGATCACGGCGTACGCCGACACGAACGAGGCCAACGCGGCGATCGGCACGGCGATCGCCCTCGGTCAGCTCGCCGAAGAGGTCGTGAAGGTCCTGGTCAGGGTCCAGAACGACCTCTTCGACGTGGGCGCCGACCTGTCGACGCCGGTCGCCGAGAACCCGGAGTACCCGCCGCTGCGCGTCGAGCAGTTCTACGTCGACAAGCTGGAGGCGGACTGCGACCGCTTCAACGGGGAGCTGGAGAAGCTGCGCAGCTTCATCCTGCCGGGAGGCACCCCGGGGGCCGCGCTGCTGCATCAGGCGTGCACGGTCGTGCGACGGGCCGAGCGGTCCACGTGGGCGGCCTTCAAGGTCCATGGCCAGGCCATGAACCCCTTGACCGCCACCTACCTGAACCGCCTCTCCGACCTGCTGTTCATCCTGGCCCGTACGGCGAACAAGGCCGTCGGCGACGTGCTGTGGGTGCCGGGCGGCGAGCGTTAGAGCTTGCTGAGGGAGCTCGGGCGGTCGTCCTTGGCGGACTCCGCCGCCGGGGCCTTCTTCGGGAAGACCGTGTAGGTCGCCGCGATGATCACGTTGATGCCGA
The DNA here is from genome assembly GCF_040655335.1 of Streptomyces sp. NPDC050439. NCBI lineage: Bacteria > Bacillati > Actinomycetota > Actinomycetes > Kitasatosporales > Streptomycetaceae > Streptomyces > Streptomyces sp. NPDC050439. The sequence goes on along the minus strand of NZ_JBFAJT010000004.1, from coordinate 708,479 downwards.
TCAGCCACACCATCCGCTGCTGCCACCCCCGCAGCGAACCGATGTCGCCGTCACCCTCGACGTACCAGATCGCACCCTGGAGCAGTGCCATGGCGATCAGGCCCGCCAGGATCCAGCGGGCGGCGATCTTCCACTCGTGGACGGCACGCGCGGTGCCGTACTTGGGGGTGGACGGCGGCGGGCCGCCCGCGAAGCGGTGGGCGACGCGGACGTCGACCCACTTGATCGTGTAGTGACCGAGCGCGATGGAGTAGCCGATGTAGACGGCGGCCAGGCCGTGCTTCCAGTCCGGCTCGGCGCCGTTCTTCAGGTCGATCGCGGTGACGACGAAGAGGACGATCTCAAGGACCGGCTCGCAGAGCAGTACGGCGACGCTCGCGCGCGGCATCTTCGCCGCGTACCGCAGGGCAAGGCCCGCGGCCAGCAGCACCCAGAATCCGACCTCACAGATGATGATCAGCGTGACGATCACGGTTCGCTCCTCTCGGTCACCCTTCCAGGCTCCCGGCGGACCGGCCGCGGATCATCGTCACCAGTGACGAAGTGACACTGCATCCTTCGATGTAGCTGGGAGTTCCTCCCTCCGGATCACGCACTGCCCCGGCGCGCCGTGTTGGATGGACGCATGGCCTTGTCCCTCCCCCGCCCGCACCGCGTCGACGTACAGATCGCCGTGGGCAGCGTGCTCGCCGGGCTCGCCCTGTGGGGGCTCGGCCTGCCCATGCAGACGGACCGGCTGCTCGGCCTCAACTGGTCGCTGGTCCCGCTCTTCGTCCTGGGCGGAGTCGAGCTGCTGCGCCAGAGCATGCCGCGGACCGCCCTGGTCATCGCCACGCTCGCCCTGACCTTCGACCAGTTCACGGCCGGCAACCTGGCGTCGGTCCTGATGTTCACGGACATCATGTACGCGGCTGTCGTGTACGGGACACCGGCCTCGGCCCGCCGCATCCCGCTCACCACGGGTGCCATCACGGTGGTGCTCACGGTCGGCCTGCTCGCGTGGTGGCAGGAGCCGGAAGCGGTGCTCATCGGCGTGGCCAGCGGCATCGTCTCGTTCGGTCCCGCGGCCACCGGCGTCCTGGTGCGCAACCACCGCGAGGCCACCGCGGCGGCCAAGCTGCGGGCCGAACAGACCGCGCTGCTCGCCGAGATGGACCGCGTACAGGCCATCACCGCCGAACGCGCCCGGATGGCCCGCGAGCTGCACGACATGGTCGCCAACCACCTCTCGGCCATCGCCATCCACTCCACGGCCGCGCTCTCCCTGGACGACCCGAAGACCACCCGCGACGCCCTCGCCGTCATCCGCGAGAACAGCGTCGAGGGCCTGGCCGAGATGCGCCGCCTCATCGGCATCCTGCGGGACGCCGGCGACGACCTGGAGCCCACGGTCGCGCCCACCCTGGACGGCCTCGGCTCCCTGATCGCGGGCGCCCGTACCAATGGTCTGGACGTCACGCTCGACGACGGCCGCGAGCCGGAAGGCCCCAAGCTCCCCGCACCCGTGGAGCTCGCCGCCTACCGCATCGTCCAGGAGTCCCTGACCAACGCCCTCAAGCACGCGTCGCCCGGCCTGGTCACGGTGGCGCTCACTCAGGGCCCACGTTCCTTCGACGTCCACGTGACCAGCCCGTACGGCTCCCCCGCCGGACCCCGCGCCCCCGGCTCCGGAGCCGGTCTCGTCGGCATGCGCGAACGCACCGAACTGCTCGGCGGGACCTTCGAGTCGGGCCCCGTCGCCACCGCGGACGGCAAGGTCTGGGACGTCCGTGCCACCCTTCCCGTCGACCCCGCAGACCAAGGAGCCACCCCATGATCCGAGTGCTCGTCGCCGAGGACCAGTCCGCCGTACGGGCGGGACTCGTCCTGATCCTGCGCAGCGCGCCGGACATCGAGGTGGTCGGCGAGGCATCGGACGGCGAGGAGGCGGTGGCGCTCGCCCGTGAACTGAGGCCCGATCTCGTGCTCATGGACATCCAGATGCCGCGCCTCGACGGGGTCTCGGCGACCCGTCAGGTCGTCGCCGACGGTCTCGCGGACGTCCTCGTCCTGACCACCTTCGACCTCGACGAGTACGTCTTCGGTGCACTGCGGGCGGGCGCCTCCGGCTTCCTCCTGAAGAACACCGAGGCCAAGGACCTCCTGGAGGCGGTCCGCGCGGTCGGCCGCGGCGAAGGCCTGATCGCCCCGGCCGTCACCCGGCGGCTGATCGCCGAGTTCGCCGCCCCGAAGAACGCGCGGCCCGCGCGCCGGGAGAACGGACCCGATCCCGCCATCCTCGACACCCTCACCCGCCGCGAGCGCGAGGTGCTCGCCCGGCTCGGCGAGGGACTGTCGAACGCGGAGATCGCGGGCCGCCTGGACATGGCGGAGGCGACGGTGAAGACGCACGTCAGCCGACTGCTCGCCAAGCTTGAGCTGCGCAGCAGGGTCCAAGCCGCCGTACTCGCACAGGAGTTGGGTGTATGAGCCCGGCTCCGGTGCGCCCGACCGGCGCGATCCGGCCAATGGTTCAGACCTCTTGACCGCTGGTCCAGACCTTTCTATTCTCACCGCACTGCGGTGAGCACTCCCCCCACGTGTTCCAGGTGCTCACGGGCGGCGCAGGGATCCACCCCCTATGACCCCCGGATCTCACCCGAGGAGCACACCTTGCGCACCTTGCGCTTCAGACACAGAGCCGTGGCAGGTCTCACCACCCTGCTGCTCCCGCTCGCCACCCTGGTCGCACTCGGCGGTCCCGCCGAAGCCGCGCCGGAAGCCGCCCCCGCGGCCACCGCCACGTACGCCAAGACCCAGGACTGGGGCAGCGGCTTCGAGGGCAAGTGGACCGTCAAGAACACCGGAACCACCACCATCAGCTCCTGGAACGTCGAGTGGGACTTCCCCACCGGCACGAAGGTCTCCTCCGCCTGGGACGCCACCGTCACCAACTCCGGCAACCACTGGACCGCCAAGAACCTCGGCTGGAACGGGACGCTCGCCCCCGGCGCCTCCGTCTCCTTCGGGTTCAACGGCTCGGGCCCCGGCTCGCCCTCCAACTGCCTGATAAACGGAGCCAGTTGTGACGGCGGCAGCGTCCCCGGCGACGAGGCGCCCTCGGCCCCCGGCACCCCCACCGCGTCCGACATCACCGACACCTCGGTGAAGCTCGCCTGGAAGGCGGCCACCGACGACAAGGGAGTCAAGAACTACGACGTCCTGCGCGACGGCTCCAAGGTCGCCACGGTGACCGGCACCTCGTACGCCGACAGCGGCCTCAGCAAGGGCACCGACTACTCGTACACGGTCCGGGCCCGCGACACCGCCGACCAGACGGGACCGGCCTCCGGCGCCGTCAAGGTGCGCACGACGGGCACCACCGACCCGGGTCCAGGCCCCGGTGACAAGGTCAAGCTCGGCTACTTCACCCAGTGGGGCGTCTACGGCCGCAACTACCACGTGAAGAACATCGACACCTCGGCCTCCGCCTCCAAGATCACGCACATCAACTACGCCTTCGGCAACGTCCAGGGCGGCAAGTGCACGATCGGCGACGCCTACGCCGACTACGACAAGGCCTACACCGCCGACCAGTCCGTCGACGGCAAGGCCGACACCTGGGACCAGCCCCTGCGCGGCAACTTCAACCAGCTGCGCAAGCTCAAGGCCAAGCACCCGAACCTCAAGGTCCTGTGGTCCTTCGGCGGCTGGACCTGGTCCGGCGGCTTCACCGACGCCATGAAGAACCCGGCGGCCTTCGCCAAGTCCTGCCACGACCTCGTGGAGGACCCGCGCTGGGCCGACGTCTTCGACGGCATCGACCTGGACTGGGAGTACCCCAACGCCTGCGGCCTGACCTGTGACACCAGCGGCCCGGCATCGATGAAGAACATGATGCAGGCGTTCCGCACCGAGTTCGGCAAGGACGCCCTCGTCACCGCCGCCATCACCGCCGACGGCTCCAGCGGCGGCAAGATCGACGCGGCCGACTACGGCGGCGCCTCGCAGTACGCCGACTGGTTCAACGTCATGACGTACGACTTCTTCGGCGCCTGGGCGGCCAAGGGCCCGACGGCCCCGCACTCCCCGCTCACCTCCTACCCCGGCATCCCGCAGGACGGCTTCAACACCGCCGACGCGATCTCGAAGCTGAAGGCCAAGGGCGTACCCGCCGCGAAGCTCCTGCTCGGCATCGGCTTCTACGGCCGCGGCTGGACCGGCGTCACGCAGAAGGAGCCCGGCGGCACGGCGACGGGCGCCGCGCAGGGCACGTACGAGGCGGGCATCGAGGACTACAAGGTCCTGAAGAACTCCTGCCCCGCCAACGGCACCATCGCCGGCACGGCCTACGCCCACTGCGGCAACAACTGGTGGTCGTACGACACCCCGGCGACGGTCAAGAGCAAGATGGCCTGGTCGAAGCAGCAGGGCCTGGGAGGCGCCTTCTTCTGGGAGTTCAGCGGTGACACCACCAACGGCGAGTTGGTGTCTGCCATCAATGACGGTCTGAAGTAACCCGTCCCGCATAGACGAAGCCGGGGAGAACAGGTACGCCCCCTGTTCTCCCCGGCTTCTTGCGTGTGCAGCTAGGCCACGTTCACCCGCTGGCCCGGAGGCGCCGCCTCCAGCCAAGCCAGGAAACCCGTGAGCGCGTCCTCGCCCATCGCCAGCTCAAGGCGTACGCCGCGGTGCAGACAGCCGAGGACGATCGCGTCGGAGAGCAGTGCGAGCTCCTCCTCGCCGTCCGGCGCGCGACGGTCGACGACCTCGATGGCCGAGCGCTCCAGGGTCCGCCGAGGACGGGGAGCGTACGAGAAGACGCGGTACCACTCGATCCGGTCGCCGTTGTAGCGGGCGACCCCGTACCCCCAGCCCTTGCCGGAGGTGTCGCCCTTCTCCGGGGCGTTCCAGCGCAGGCTGCAGTCGAAGGTGCCGCCGGAACGCTGGATGAGCCGGCGCCGCAGCCCGAAGACGAAGAGCCCCACCAACACCAGCACGACCAACACGAGTCCGCACACGAGCAGAGTGAGGATCATCGGCACCGACCTCCTCGCCTCTACGTAACGGACCAACAGAATTGCACCCGCATTGCCTCAGCCGCGACCCGGTCCGGATTGCTCCGGACCTGGCCGCGGCTGAGTCACGTCAAACGCCGTCGCGCCGGTTTCAGCGCGACGACACCGCCCGCAGTCGGACGTCCGCGCGACGCTCGGCGGAGGCGTCGGCCTCCGACTTCGCGCGCTCGAGCGCCCGCTCCGCACGCTGGACATCGATCTCGTCCGACAGCTCGACGATCTCAGCAAGCAGCGACAGCTTGTTGTCCGCGAAGGAGACAAATCCTCCGTGGACGGCGGCGACGACCGTGTTGCCGTCACTCGTACGAATGGTCACCGGGCCCGACTCCAGCACACCCAGAAGCGGCTGGTGACCGGGCATGACGCCGATGTCGCCGGACGTGGTGCGCGCGACGACCAGGGTGGCCTCGCCGGACCAGACACTGCGGTCCGCGGCGACCAGCTCGACATGCAGCTCAGCAGCCAAGGGTGGCTCCTCGGGTCACCACCCGGCGGCTTCGCCGGGTGTTGGGTCAAATTCTAGTGGGCGTACCGGGAGGGGCGGGACTCGCCCACCCCTCCCGTGAGTCACGGACTCAGGAGACGCCGAGCTCCTTGGCCTTCGCCTTCAGGTCCTCGATGCCACCGCACATGAAGAACGCCTGCTCGGGGAAGTGGTCGTACTCGCCGTCGATGATCGCGTTGAACGCCGCGATCGACTCGTCGAGCGGCACGTCCGAACCGTCGAGACCGGTGAACTGCTTGGCGGCGTGCGTGTTCTGCGACAGGAAGCGCTCGACGCGGCGGGCACGCTGGACGACCAGCTTGTCCTCCTCGCTGAGCTCGTCGATGCCGAGAATCGCGATGATGTCCTGGAGGTCCTTGTACTTCTGCAGGATTCCCTTGACGCGCATGGCGGCGTCGTAGTGGTCCTGCGCGATGTAGCGCGGGTCCAGGATGCGGGACGTCGAGTCCAGCGGGTCCACCGCCGGGTAGATGCCCTTCTCCGAGATCGGACGCGACAGCACGGTCGTCGCGTCGAGGTGCGCGAAGGTCGTGGCCGGAGCCGGGTCGGTGAGGTCGTCCGCGGGGACGTAGATCGCCTGCATCGAGGTGATCGAGTGACCACGCGTCGAGGTGATGCGCTCCTGGAGGAGGCCCATCTCGTCGGCCAGGTTCGGCTGGTAGCCCACCGCGGAGGGCATACGGCCGAGCAGGGTCGAGACCTCGGAACCGGCCTGCGTGAAGCGGAAGATGTTGTCGATGAAGAACAGCACGTCCTGCTTCTGCACATCGCGGAAGTACTCCGCCATGGTCAGACCGGCCAGGGCGACGCGCAGACGCGTGCCCGGCGGCTCGTCCATCTGGCCGAAGACCAGGGCGGTCTTGTCCAGAACGCCCGACTCTTCCATCTCGTCGATGAGGTCGTTGCCCTCACGCGTGCGCTCGCCGACGCCGGCGAACACGGAAACGCCCTCGTGCAGCTTGGCCACACGCATGATCATTTCCTGGATGAGGACGGTCTTGCCGACGCCCGCTCCACCGAACAGACCGATCTTTCCACCCTTGACGTACGGGGTGAGAAGGTCGACGACCTTCAGGCCGGTCTCGAACATCTCGGTCTTGGACTCGAGCTGGTCGAAGGCCGGGGCCTTGCGGTGGATCGGCCAGCGCTCGGTGACGTCGGCCTCGGCCTCGGGGTGGTTCAGGATCGCACCGAGGGTGTTGAACACCTTGCCCTTGGTGATGTCACCGACGGGGACGGTGATGCCCGTGCCCGTGTCGGTCACCGCGGCCTGGCGGACCAGACCGTCGGTGGGCTGCATCGAGATGGCGCGGACGATGCCGTCACCGAGGTGCTGGGCGACCTCGAGCGTCAGCGTCTTCTTCTCGCCGTCCTTGGCCGGGTCGGCCACCTCGACGTGAAGCGCGTTGTAGATGTCCGGCATCGCGTCGACGGGGAACTCCACGTCGACGACCGGGCCGATCACCCGGGCGACGCGGCCCGTGGCAACGGCCGTATCAACAGTGGTCGTCATTACTTGTCACTCCCCGCGGAAGCGTCGGCCAGGGCACTGGAGCCACCGACGATCTCGCTGATTTCCTGGGTGATTTCGGCCTGGCGGGCCGCGTTGGCAGAACGGGTGAGAGCGTTGATCAGGTCACCCGCGTTGTCGGTCGCCGACTTCATCGCGCGGCGCGTGGCGGCGTGCTTGGAAGCAGCCGACTGGAGCAGCGCGTTGTAGATACGGCTCTCGACGTAGCGCGGCAGCAGGGCGTCGAGGACGTCCTCCGCCGACGGCTCGAAGTCGTACAGCGGACGGGCCTCGTCACTCTGGCCCGCCTCCTCCGCGACCTTGTCGAGGCTCAGCGGGAGCAGCCGGGAACCGGTCGCTTCCTGCGTCATCATCGAGATGAACTCGGTGTAGACGATGTGGAGTTCATCCACGCCGCCCTCGGCCGTGTCCGTCTCGATGGCCTCGATCAGGGGTGCGGCGATCTCCTTGACGTCCGCGTAGGACGGGGCATCGGTGAAGCCCGTCCACTGACCGGAGATCTTCCGCTCACGGAAGTTGTAGTGCGCGATGCCACGGCGGCCGACGATGTACGTGTCGACCTCCTTGCCCTCGCCCTTCAACTTCTCCGTGAGCTTCTCCGCACCCTTGATGGCGTTGGAGTTGAAGGCGCCGGCCAGACCGCGGTCGCTCGAGAGGAGCAGGACAGCGGCCCGGGTCGGAGCCTCGGCCTCGGTGGTCAGCGGGTGCTTGTCGTTCGCACCCGTGGCCACCGCGGTGACCGCGCGGGTCAGCTCGGTCGCGTACGGAGTGGAGGCGGTCACCTTGCGCTGTGCCTTGACGACACGCGAGGCGGCGATCATCTCCATCGCCTTGGTGATCTTCTTGGTCGCGGTGACGGATTTGATGCGACGCTTGTAGACCCGGAGCTGGGCTCCCATGAGTCAGGTCCCTTCCGTCGTCACTTGGACGCGTCGACGGCAGCCGGAGCGTCCTCGCCGAGCAGCTTGCCGTCCGAGGTCTCGAACTGCTTCTTGAACTCGGCGACGGCGTCGGCGATGGCCGTGATCGTGTCGTCGGACATCTTGCCGCCCTCCTTGATGGAGGTCATCAGGCCCTGCTCCTTGCGGTGCAGGTACTCGAGCAGCTCACGCTCGAAGCGCCGGATGTCGACGACCGGGACCTCGTCCATGCGGCCCGTGGTGCCGGCCCAGATGGAGATGACCTGGTCCTCGGTGGCCATCGGCTGGTACTGAGCCTGCTTGAGCAGCTCGACCATCCGCTGACCGCGCTCGAGGGAGGCCTTCGACGCGGCGTCCAGGTCGGAACCGAAGGCGGCGAACGCCTCCAGCTCGCGGTACTGGGCGAGGTCCACGCGCAGTCGGCCGGAGACCTGGCGGATCGCCTTGTGCTGGGCGGAGCCACCGACACGGGAGACCGAGATACCGACGTTCAGGGCCGGACGCTGACCGGCATTGAACAGGTCGGACTCCAGGAAGCACTGACCGTCGGTGATGGAGATGACGTTGGTCGGAATGAACGCCGACACGTCGTTCGCCTTGGTCTCGACGATCGGGAGACCCGTCATCGAGCCCTTGCCCATCTCGTCCGAGAGCTTCGCGCAGCGCTCGAGAAGACGCGAGTGCAGGTAGAAGACGTCACCCGGGTAGGCCTCGCGCCCCGGCGGGCGGCGGAGCAGCAGGGACACGGCGCGGTAGGCGTCGGCCTGCTTCGAGAGGTCGTCGAAGATGATGAGGACGTGCTTGCCCTCGTACATCCACTGCTGGCCGATGGCCGAACCGGTGTAGGGCGCCAGGTACTTGAAGCCCGCCGGGTCGGACGCCGGGGCGGCGACGATGGTCGTGTACTCAAGCGCGCCGGCCTCTTCGAGGGCACCGCGCACGGAGGCGATGGTGGAGCCCTTCTGACCGACGGCGACGTAGATGCAGCGCACCTGCTTGTTCACGTCGCCCGAGCGCCAGTTGTCGCGCTGGTTGATGATCGTGTCGACGGCCAGGGCGGTCTTGCCCGTCTGGCGGTCGCCGATGATCAGCTGACGCTGGCCACGGCCGATCGGGGTCATCGCGTCGACGGCCTTGTAGCCGGTCTCCATCGGCTCGTGGACCGACTTGCGGTCCATGACCGTGGGGGCCTGCAGCTCGAGGGCGCGGCGGCCGGACGTCTCGATCTCGCCGAGACCGTCGATCGGGGCGCCGAGCGGGTCGACGACACGGCCGAGGTAGCCCTCGCCGACCGCGACGGACAGGACCTCGCCGGTACGGGTGACCGGCTGGCCCTCTTCGATGCCGCTGAACTCGCCGAGTACGACGGCGCCGATCTCGCGCTCCTCAAGGTTGAGGGCGAGACCGAGGGTGCCGTCCTCGAACTTCAGCAGCTCGTTGGCCATGGCCGAGGGGAGGCCCTCGACCTTCGCGATACCGTCACCGGCGACGGTGACCGAACCGACCTCCTCGCGCGAGGCCGCGTCCGGCTTGTACGCCTGGACAAAGTTCTCCAGTGCGTCCCGGATCTCCTCCGGCCGGATCGTGAGCTCCGCCATCTGGGTTCCCTGCTCTCCTTGTTGGGCCCGAAGTTTCACTTTGGGGGTCTGGGGACTCCCCCCAAGTAAGAGGTGAATCCTCTGCACGGCCCAACTAGGGCCGTAATTACAACGTTTTGCGTTACTGCTAGCGCGCCATGCGGCGGTGTGCGTCCTCGAGGCGGTCCGCGATGCTGCCGTTGATGATCTCGTCGCCGACCTGCACCGTGATCCCGCCGAGGACCTCGGGGTCCACGTCGAGGTTCAGGTGCATCTCGCGGCCGTAGACCTTCGCGAGGGCGGCACCGAGGCGCTGCTTCTGCTGGTCCGAGAGCGGCACAGCGGAAGTGACGACGGCGACCATCCGGCTGCGGCGGTCCGCGGCCAGCTTGGAGAGGGACTCGAGTCCCGACTCCAGGCTACGTCCACGGGGCGCGGTCACGAGGCGCTCGACGAGCCGCTCCGTGGCCTCGTTGGCCCTGCCCCCGAGCAGGCTGCGCAGCAGCTCGCTCTTGGCGGCACCCGAGGCGGCGCGGTCGGTCAGCGCGGACCGGAGCCCGGTGTTCGAGGAGACGATCCGGCCGAACCGGAACAGCTCGTCCTCGACGTCGTCCAGCGCGCCCGACTTCTGCGCACCGGTCAGCTCGGCGAGGTTGGTGAGCTCCTCGAGGGCGTCCACCAGGTCACGCGACTGCGACCAGCGCGAGCGGACCAGGCCGGCCACCAGGTCGGCGGTCTCGCCGCCCACCTGCCCGCCGAGCAGCCGCCCGGCGAGCTCTGCCTTGGCCTCACCGGACTGCGACGGGTCGGTCAGGACCCGGCGCAGCGACACCTCGCGGTGCAGGAGCGCCGTGACCGAGGCCAGCTCGTCCGCCAGCTGCCGTACGTTCACCGAGGTGTTGTCGGTCAGCGCGTCGAGACGCTCTCGCGCGGCCGCGAGGGCCTCGCGGCTGGCTCCGTGCGCTGTCATCGAGCCGCCTCGGCCTTCTCCTCGAGCTCGTCGAGGAAACGGTCGATGGTGCGGCTCTGCCGGGCGGAGTCCTCGAGGGACTCACCGACGAGCTTGCCGGCCAGGTCGGTGGCCAGCTGGCCCACGTCCTGACGCAGCGACTGCGCGGCGGCCTTGCGGTCGGCGGCGAGCTGCGCGTGACCGGCGGCCACGATCTCCTCGCGCTGACGCTGGCCTTCGGCACGCATCTCAGCGATGAGCTGGGCGCCCTGCTCCTGCGCCTCCTGGCGCAGACGCGCGGCCTCGTGCCGTGCCTCGGCGAGCTGAGCCTTGTACTGCTCGAGCACGCTCTGGGCCTCGGTCTGAGCGGCCTCGGCCTTCTCGATACCGCCTTCGATCGCCTCCCGGCGCTCGTCCAGAACCTTGTTGATGTTCGGGAGGAGCTTCTTCCAGAAGAAGAAGAAGACGATGGCGAAGGCGATGGCGCCGACGAGCAGCTCAGGACCCGGCGGGACGAGCGGGTTCTGCTCTTCCTCGGCCGCCAGCTGAACCAGGTTGGCGATCACATCAATGCCTTTCGTCGAAAAGTGTCAGTAAGCAGTGACTACTTACCGAACACGAACGGCATAACGATGCCGATGAGGGCGAGCGCCTCACAGAAGGCGAAGCCGAGAATCTGGTTGGCGCGGATCAGACCGGCGGCCTCGGGCTGACGGGCCAGGGCCTGGGTGCCGTTACCGAACACGATGCCGACGCCGATGCCGGGGCCGATCGCGGCGAGACCGTAGCCGATGGAGCCGAGGGAGCCGGAGACGCCTGCGGCGAGTTCGAGGGTCGCGGACATGCCGTTACTTCCTTCTCTTTCATGGACCGGTGGGGGTTGGCCACCGGGCGATCTGGGGGCTGGAAAGCCGGGTCTTGCTCAGTGGTGCTCGGCGAGAGCGCCCTGAATGTAGGTGGCGGAGAGGAGCACGAAGACGTACGCCTGGACCGCCTGCACGAAAAGTTCGAAGAGGATCATGACGACGGTCATCACGAACGAGACACCGGCGGCGGGGATCATCCAGCTGTTCAGCAGGTACCAGGAGGCGACGGTGAACATCACCAGCATCAGGTGACCGGCGAACATGTTGGCGAAGAGTCGCACGGCGTGCGTGAAGGGACGCACAAGCAGGTTCGAGAAGAACTCGATGAACGACACGAGCCACTTGATCGGGCCCAGCGAGTTGTCGTAGCCGGTGATGTTCTTCCAGCCGCCGACGAACCCGTGGCGCTTAAAGGTGAGAGGCACCCAGATGAAGTAGACGATGGCCGCGAGGACGATCGGGTACGCGATGACCGACGAGACCGGGAACTGGGTCAGCGGGATCACGGACCAGATGTTCATGATCCAGATGAAGAAGAACATCGAGACCATCAGGGGGACGTACTTCTCGCCCTCCTTCTTGCCCATCGTCTCGTAGACGATGCCGCGGCGTACGAAGTCGTAGCCGGCCTCACCGATCATCTGCAGCTTGCCCGGGACCATCTTGGCCTTGCCGAACGCCGCGTAGAAGAAGGTGACAACGACGAGCGTGGTCAGCAGGGCGAGCAGCATGACCTTGTTGAACTCGAACCCGCCGACCTCGAAGATCGGCTTGAAGAGGAACGAGTGCAGGCCCGGAGCCGGGAAGCCACAGCCGTTGTCGGACATGATCCGACAGCTCCAGTCAAAGGCGAGCTCAGTTTGGTCAGCACTCACCGCGGGCTCCTTCGGCGTGACGCATAGGTACGGCAACCTCGTTGTCGTGTCGGCGCGGCGCGCAGCCGCGGTTCGGCACCAGACTGGTGTTTCGGATGTGGGCGCGGCGTCCAGGCATCGAGCCTCGCGATCGTGCAGGCGTCAGCTCAGATGCCCGCGCCGGCAGTGCCGCAGTTGGCACCGGACGATAGCAGCATCTCGAACGGCCATTTATCCCGCCCCTACCCTTCACGTCGAGGACCCCGACTTCTCCGGCTTGTCGTTCTGCTCGGAGTCGGGATCGACGTAAAGGATCTTGGCCTTCATGAACGCGCGGGCCTGCGACGCCATCCATACGACGGTCGCGACCACAAGACCCACGGCAAACGCCTTGGGGTTGAACAACGTGGTGTCCTTGAAGAGAGCCACGAAGACAAGAAGCAGCAGGAGTTGGGCGACGTAGAGCATCAGCCCCATCGCCTGGAACAACTGCGGAAGCGATTTCGCCGTGCGTTGCAGCACGAACATCCCGAGCCCCATGAACGCGATGACCACCAGCGTGCCGACGACCGCACCGAGCGCTCCCTTGCCGCCCGCGACCACGGCACTGACCGCGGCGGTGATCGCACCGGCGGCAGCAGTGGGTACGGCGGACAGAAGGAGAGTTCGGGTGTCTTGAGACGGCATGGCGGCGCTCCGCTTACTGATGGGGGCAGGGTGTCGTCATGGACGAGCGTAGTCCGGGGTCGAGAGTGTCCCTCGGGCCAATGGACCGTCGCACTACGGTCCTTCGGCTCTATCCCCTGGTTTCGTGAACGGTATCACAAACTATTTGATGAGGTCTTTACCTGCTAGGTGTGCTCGCCGTCACACATGAGAGTGGTTCCGCGCGTATGTGCACGCGGCGCGGCAACTTGTCTGGTATTGGGCGAGTTTGCCAGCCGCCGTCAACTCGATGACTCGGCCTTGTGCCGGTCGTCGAAGTGTGAGCGGGTGCCAACTGCCGTCGCTCCGTTGACGCCCGGTGCGACCGGAGGGCTGTCCTCCGTCGCTGCGTCCGTCGCATCCGTCCCGTCCGCCGCGGCACCCCTGCGCCGCCGGTAACGCGGCGGCACGAAGGACTCCGCCCAGCGCGGGATGTGCGGCCTGAACCGCGGCAGCATCAGCAGCACGAGGCCCACCGCGCTCAGGGCGACGATGACGAGCAGGATCCACATGCTGGCCGAGTGGACCGAGTACGCCACCGTGCCGAAGCCGATCAGCGCCGACCAGAAGTACATGATCAGCACCGCGCGGCTGTGGGAGTGGCCGATCTCGAGGAGACGGTGGTGCAGGTGTCCGCGGTCGGCGGCGAACGGCGACTTGCCGTTCCACGTACGCCGCACGATCGCGAGGACCAGGTCGGCGAACGGGATCGCGATGATCGTCAGCGGCATCAGGAGCGGGATGAAGACCGGGAGCATCGCGTGCGTCGCGTCGCGGGTGCCCCCGAAGTTCAGGCTCAGGGCGTCGCCGTCGATCTGACCCGTGGCGGAGATCGCGCCCGCCGCGAGCACCAGGCCGATCAGCATCGAGCCCGAGTCCCCCATGAAGATCCGGGCGGGATGGAGGTTGTGCGGCAGGAAGCCCAGGCACATGCCCATCAGGATCGCGGCGAAGAGCGTGGCGGGGGCCGCGGCCTCGATGCCGTAGCCGTACCAGATGCGGTAGGCGTAGAGGAAGAACGCCGTGGCCGCGATGCAGACCATGCCCGCGGCGAGGCCGTCGAGGCCGTCCACGAAGTTCACGGCGTTGATGGTGATGACGACGAGCGCGACCGTCAGGAGCGTGCCCTGGCCCTGGTCTAGGAGGACCATGCCGTAGCCGGGGACCGGGATCCACAGGATCGTCAGGCCCTGGAGGACCATGACACCGGCGGCGATCATCTGGCCGCCCAGCTTGATCAGGGCGTCGATCTCGAACTTGTCGTCCAGGACACCGATCAGCCAGATCAGCGCGGCGCCGGAGAGCAGCGCGCGCGGTTCGTTGGACCGCTCGAAGACGTCGTTCAGATTCGGCAGGTGGTCGGCGACGAGGAGTCCGGCGCACAACCCGAAGAACATCGCGATACCGCCGAGCCGGGGCGTTGGCTCCCGGTGCACGTCGCGGGCGCGGATCTCCGGCATGGCGCCGGCCACGATCGCGAACTTCCGCACCGGGCCGGTCAGCAGGTAAGTCACCGCGGCCGTGATGCAGAGCGTCAGCAGGTATTCACGCACGGGCTTCCCCACAGGTATCGCTGGCCATCTCAGCCCCACACCCTAGCTCTGCGTGCATATGGTGGGGGACTTCCGGGTAGCGACGATGGTTGCACGAGTACGCGCCTTCCTCTGACGCCGCTACCCCGACCTAGTCCGTATACGGCGGAAATCTGCCCACCAGTTCCCGCACTTCCTCTCGTACTTTCGAGTCGTTCGCCTCTTGTGACGGGTCCCGCACCGCATCGGCGAGGAGCCCGGCGATGCGCACCATCTCCGCGTCGCCCATGCCCTGCGTGCTGACGGCCGCGGTGCCGAGGCGCAGGCCGCGCCCGTCGGCGTAGGGCAGGGCGCAGGTGTCCAGGACGAGACCGTGGGCGGCGAGTCTGCCGCGTGCGGTGTGCGCGTCGACGCCCAGGGGCGCGGGGTCGGCCAGGATCAGGTGCGTGTCGGTGCCGCCGGTGATGATCGCGAAGCCCGCGGCGGCCAGCGCCTGGGCGAGGACCCGCGCGTTCGCGACGACCCGGTGGGCGTACGTCGTGTAGGCCGGGGTTTCCGCCTCGCCGAACGCGACCGCCTTGGCGGCGATCGTGTGCATCTGGGCGCCGCCCTGGGTGAAGGGGAACACCGCCCGGTCGATGCGCGAGGCGAGTTCGGTGCCGCACAGGATCAGGCCGCCGCGCGGGCCGCGGAGCACCTTGTGGGTCGTGGCGCAGACGACATCGGCGTACGGCACGGGGCTGGGGGCCGCTCCCCCGGCGATCAGGCCGATCGGGTGGGCCGCGTCGGCGATGAGGTACGCGCCGACGTCGTCGGCGATGTCGCGGAACGCCGCGTAGTCGATGTGCCGGGGGTAGGCGATGGAGCCGCAGACGATCGCCTTCGGCTGGTGCGCGCGGGCCAGGGCGCGGACCTCTTCGTAGTCGATGAGGCCGGTCTCCGCGTTGACGCCGTAGCCCACGAAGTCGAACCAGCGGCCCGAGAAGTTCGCGGGCGAGCCATGCGTGAGGTGGCCGCCGTACGGCAGGCCCATGGCGAGGACGGTGTCGCCGGGGCGCAGGAGCGCGGCGTACGCGGCGAGGACCGCGGAGGAGCCGGAGTGCGGCTGCACATTGGCGTGCTCGGCGCCGAAGAGTGCCTTGGCGCGGTCGACGGCGATGCGCTCGGCGACGTCCACCAGCTCGCAGCCGCCGTGGTGGCGGGCGCCGGGATATCCCTCGGCGTACTTGTTGGCGAGCGGTGAGCCCAGCGCGGCGAGCACCGCCGGCGAGGTGAAGTTCTCCGCGGCGATGAGCTGGAGGCCGGACGCCTGCCGGTCCTGCTCGGCGAGGAGCACCTCCGCCATCTGGGGGTCCGCGCGGCGGAGCGCGTCGAAGTCAGCGGGCGCCGTCGGGGCGGCGGTGGGTGCGGTGCTGACCGGCATCTTGGGCTCCGGGCCTCGCGAGGGGTGCGGGTCCCTCCAATGTAGGCCCGCCACACGGCGCCCGCGCGGCGTCGCGCGACCAGGGGGGAACAGAAAGGTTTACGCCTTGGCCCGCACGCCCGTCAGCGCCGTCACCACCGGGTCGAGCGCCTCGTTGATCTCGTCGCCCACCGAGCGGAAGAACGGCAGCGGCGCCCCGTAGGGGTCGTACACCTCGTCCGCCTCGGCCGTGGGCGCCAGGAGCCAGCCCCGCAGTGCCGCGGCGGCCCGCACGAGGGCCCTGGCCCGCTCCACCACTCCCCCGTCGGGGTGCGGCAGGGTCGCCGGATCTATGGCCCGCACGAGCCGCGTGAACTCCTTGAGCGTGAACGTGCGGAGCCCCGCCGAGTGGCCCATCGAGATGACCTGCGCCCGGTGGTCCCGGGTGGCCGTCAGGACGAGGTCGGCGCGGATGACGTGCTCGTCGAGGAGCTCGCGCCCCTTGAAGCCGGAGGCGTCCGCGCCGAAGTCGGCGAGCACCGCCTCGGCGTTGGTCTCCATGGGGGCGCCCTCGTGCCCCCACGTGCCCGCGCTCTCCACGATCAGGCCGCCGGTGAAGGGATCACCCAGGCGGTCGGCCAGGGCATGCCTGGTCAGCCGCTCAGTGATCGGCGAGCGGCACACATTGCCGGTGCTGACGTGGAGGATGCGGAACGAATCGGGATAAGCCGCTATGCCACGCCCCGTCTCAGGGGCTGTCAATTCGCCACCTCGAGGTCGGGTACCACCTTGCGGAGCTCCTCCGCGGTCAGGGCGCCCGCGCGCAGCAGCACCGGCACCTGCCCGGTGACGTCCACGATCGAGGAGGGGACGATGCCCGGCGTCGGGCCGCCGTCCAGGTACACGGAGACGGAGTCGCCGAGCATCTCCTGCGCGGCGTCGCAGTCCTCGGGGGACGGGTGTCCCGTGAGGTTCGCCGAGGAGACCGCCATGGGGCCGACCTCGGTGAGCAGTTCGATGGCGACGGGGTGCAGCGGCATCCGGATCGCGACGGTCCCCCGGGTGTCCCCGAGGTCCCACTGGAGCGACGGCTGCTGCTTGGCGACCAGGGTCAGGGCCCCGGGCCAGAAGGCGTCGACGAGCTCCCAGGCCGACTCGGAGAAGTCGGTGACCAGGCCGTGCAGGGTGTTCGGGGAGCCGATGAGGACAGGCGTGGGCATGTTGCGGCCACGGCCCTTGGCGTCGAGCAGGTCGGCGCACGCCTCCGGCGTGAAGGCGTCGGCACCGATCCCGTAGACGGTGTCGGTGGGCAGGACGACCAGCTCGCCACGGCGGACGGCCGACGCGGCCTCGCGCAGACCGGTCGTACGGTCGGTCGCGTCATTGGTGTCGTATCGCCGTGCCATCTAGCGGGCCTCCTCGTACACGTACTGCTGGCTTGAAGTGGTGGGGCTCACGGCATCGCCTTGCGGGCGGTCGCGAACCTCGGCCGATTGTTGAGGTCGGGGTGGTCGGCCGCGTCGGCCCAGCCCCGCTCCTCGGTGAAGATCCACGGCACCTGGCCGCCCTGGGTGTCCGCGTGCTCGATGACGACGACACCGCCGGGCCGCAGCAGGCGGTGGGCGGTGCGCTCGATGCCGCGGATCAGGTCGAGGCCGTCCTCGCCGGAGAAGAGGGACAGCTCCGGGTCGTAGTCACGGGCTTCCGGAGCGACGTACTCCCACTCGGTGAGCGGGATGTACGGAGGGTTCGAGATGAGGAGGTCGACCTGGCCGTCGAGCTCCGGAAGGGCGTCACGCGCGTCGCCCTGGGAGAGCTTGACCCTGGACCCCTCGACGTTCTTCCGCGTCCACTTCAGGGCGTCCTCGGAGAGCTCCACGGCGTGCACGCGCGAGCGCGGGACCTCCTGCGCCATGGCCAGGGCGATGGCCCCGGAACCCGTGCAGAGGTCGACGATGAGCGGCTCGACGACGTCCATCGCGCGCACGGCGTCTATGGCCCACCCCACGACGGACTCGGTCTCGGGCCGCGGCACGAAGACACCGGGCCCGACCTGAAGTTCGAGGTAGCGGAAGAACGCGCGCCCGGTGATGTGCTGGAGCGGCTCGCGGGCCTCACGGCGCGCGATCGTCTCCCAGTAGCGGGCGTCGAAGTCCGAGTCCTTGACGGAGTGCAGCTCGCCCCGCTTCACGCCGTGCACGAAGGCCGCGAGCTCCTCCGCGTCGTTGCGCGGCGAGGGCACGCCGGCGTCGGCCAGCCGCTGGGTGGCCTGAGCCACTTCCGCGAGCAGCAGGTTCACGCTGGTCCTCCGGGGGCAGTGCGGTTGTCGGGTGCTTACGCGGCCGCGAGCTTGGCTGCGGAGTCCGCGTCGACGCAGGCCTGGATGACCGCGTCGAGGTCTCCGTCGAGCACCTGGTCCAAGTTGTACGCCTTGAAGCCGACGCGGTGGTCCGAGATCCGGTTTTCCGGGAAGTTGTACGTCCGGATCTTCTCGGAGCGGTCGACGGTGCGGACCTGGCTGCGACGGGCGTCCGCGGCCTTGCTCTCCGCTTCCTCCTGAGCCGCGGCAAGGAGCCTGGAGCGCAGAATACGCATCGCCTGCTCCTTGTTCTGCAGCTGGCTCTTCTCGTTCTGGCAGGAGGCCACGACGCCGGTGGGCAGGTGCGTGATGCGCACCGCGGAGTCGGTCGTGTTGACGGACTGGCCGCCGGGACCCGACGAGCGGTACACGTCGATGCGCAGGTCGTTCGCGAGGATCTCGACGTCGACCTCCTCGGCCTCGGGCGTCACGAGGACACCGGCCGCGGAGGTGTGGATCCGGCCCTGGGACTCGGTGGAGGGCACGCGCTGCACGCGGTGCACGCCGCCCTCGTACTTCAGCCGCGCCCAGACGCCCTGGCCGGGCTCGGTCGCGCCGTTGCCGCCCTTGGTCTTCACGGCGACCTGGACGTCCTTGTAGCCGCCGAGCTCGGACTCGGTGGCGTCGATGATCTCGGTCTTCCAGCCCACGCGCTCCGCGTACCGCAGATACATGCGCAGGAGGTCGCCGGCGAAGAGCGCCGACTCGTCGCCGCCCGCGCCCGCCTTGACCTCGAGGATGACGTCCTTGTCGTCGCTGGGGTCGCGGGGCACCAGGAGAAGCCGCAGCTTCTCGGTGATCTCCTCGCGCTGCTTGTCCAGCTCCTTGACCTCCGCGGCGAACTCCGGGTCCTCCGCGGCCAGTTCACGGGCCGTCGCGATGTCGTCGCCGGTCTGCTTCCAGGCACGGTACGTCGAGACGATCGGGGTCAGCTCGGCGTAGCGCTTGTTGAGCTTGCGCGCGTTGGCCTGGTCGGCGTGGACCGAGGGGTCCGCGAGCTTCGTCTCCAGATCGGCGTGCTCGCCGATCAGTTCCTCGACCGCCTCGAACATCGGGGTCTCCTGAGTCTTCTACGCGAAGGTACTGCGCAAGGGTTCTACGCGAAGGTGGCTGCTGCGATCAGACGGCAAAGCGCCGGTCCCAACCGCCCCCTCCCGGGGGCGGCCGAAGACCGGCGCAGTGGCTCGCTACTTGTTGGCTGCAGCCTTGCCGAAGCGGGCCTCGAAGCGGGCCACGCGGCCACCGGTGTCGAGGATCTTCTGCTTGCCCGTGTAGAACGGGTGGCACTCGGAGCAGACCTCGGCACGGACGGTGCCGCTGGAGATCGTGCTGCGGGTGGTGAACTCCGCGCCGCAGGTGCAGCTGACCTGGGTCTCGAAGTACTCGGGGTGGATGTCGCGCTTCAAGGTGTCTCCTAGTTTCGGGAGGGCGCCGGGTCGTACGCGCGGATTGCTCGTACGTGAACCGGGGCCGACGTACCAGTCTGCCAGGACTGGTCGCATCTGCCCAAACCGGGGTGGGCGCCGTTCTATTCCCAGCGGGCCGCTGAGGGCGTTCTACCGGCTGGTCACGACATCGCTCGCGTCGCCCTTGTCGCCCGCGGACTTCTCGGTGGCGGACCTGGGGATGGGCTTGTCGGCCTTGAGCGCGTCCCAGACCTGCTGGTCGGCCTTCTCCAGGGGCAGGACGCGGTTGGGGTCGGCCGGGTCGTACTGGATGGGCATCGTGACCATCTTCATGTCGCCCGCGCCGATGCCCTTGAGGCCGCCCGCGAAGCCCGCGAGGCTCTTGACGTCGTTCAGGTCGGAGTCGGTGGTGATGGCGCTGGTCGCGTCGTTCGCGAGGTCGTAGAGCTTCTTCGGGTTGCTGAAGACGCCGACGTCCTTGACCTGGTTGATCAGGGCCTTGATGAAGGCCTGCTGCAGCTGGATGCGGCCGAGGTCGCTGCCGTCGCCGACGCCGTGCCGGGTGCGGACCAGGCCGAGGGCCTGCTCGCCCGTGAGCTGGTGCGTGCCGGCCTTCAGGTTGAGGTGGCTGTCCTTGTCGTTGATCGCCTTCTTGGTGGTGATCTCGACGCCGCCGAGGGTGTTGATGAGCTTCTTGAAGCCGGAGAAGTCCACTTCGACGTAGTGGTCCATCCGGATGCCGGACATCTTCTCCACGGTCTTGACGGCGCAGGCGGGGCCACCGACCTCGTACGCCGTGTTGAACATCTGACGCTGTCCGCCCGGGTCCGTGCCGTCGTCGGTCTTGCACTCGGGGCGGGATATGAGGGTGTCGCGGGGTATGGAGACGACGCTGGCCGTCTTGTGGCCCTTGTTCACGTGCACGACCATCGCCGTGTCGGAGCGGGCGGCGCCCTCGTCCTTGCCGTACTTGGCGTTGTCGCCGGAGCGGGAGTCCGAGCCGAGGACGAGGATGTCCTGCGAGCCGTTGTCGACGTTCTGCGGGCGGTCCGTGCCGAGCGCCGCGTTGATGTCGACGCCCTTGATGTTGCCGTTGAGCTTGAAGTACACGAAGCCGAGGCCCGCACCGCCGACGACGATCACCGATGCCGCGGTCCACGCGGTGACGACGAGGACCTTGCTGCGCTTCTCGCGCGGCTTGCGACGCCGACCGCCACCGCCTCGGGCGCGCTTCGGTGCCGTGTCCGCCGCGGGTGCGCTCTCGTCGGTCATGTGCTCCTCAGTCCTCGTCGGGTCGGTTACCCCCTGCTTTCAGGGTCAGGCGTGGTCTGGCGTCACTAGTCAGACGTGGAAACCGAAAGAAGGGTTGCACAGCGATTTGTGGGCGCCCCGGCGCGCACTTGTGACGCATCGTGCACTCCTTTGCCACCCTTATGGCCTCTCACCTGCGGTTTCTCCGGCCGCGGGGCTACTGCCCGTGACCATAAGGATCTCTTAGACGTGTGGCCAAGGTCATCACGCGCGCATCACGCGCCCCCTGCGACGCAAAAAGGGCCGCCCCCGTCGGATGACGGGGGCGGCCCTTCGCGATGCCGCGGGGACTAGTCGTTGCCGTTGCCCGGCGTCGGGGTCGTCTTCGCGATCTGCATGAGGAACTCGGCGTTCGACTTCGTCTGCTTCATCTTGTCGAGAAGCAGCTCGATGGCCTGCTGCGAGTCGAGCGCGTGCAGCACCCGGCGCAGCTTCCAGACGATCGCCAGCTCTTCGCTGTTGAGCAGGATCTCTTCCTTGCGGGTGGAGGACGCGTCGACGTCCACCGCCGGGAAGATGCGCTTGTCGGAGAGCTTCCGGTCGAGCTTGAGCTCCATGTTGCCGGTGCCCTTGAACTCCTCGAAGATCACCTCGTCCATGCGCGAACCGGTGTCGACGAGCGCGGTGGCGAGGATGGTCAGCGAGCCGCCGTCCTCGATGTTGCGCGCCGCACCGAAGAAGCGCTTCGGCGGGTAGAGCGCGGTCGAGTCGACACCACCGGACAGGATGCGGCCGGAGGCCGGGGCCGCCAGGTTGTACGCACGGCCCAGGCGGGTGATCGAGTCGAGCAGCACGACCACGTCGTGACCCAGCTCCACGAGACGCTTGGCGCGCTCGATGGCCAGCTCGGCGACCGTGGTGTGGTCCTCGGCCGGACGGTCGAAGGTCGAGGAGATGACCTCGCCCTTCACCGACCGCTGCATGTCGGTGACCTCTTCCGGACGCTCGTCGACCAGGACGACCATCAGGTGGCACTCGGGGCTGTTCGTGGTGATCGCGTTGGCGACCGCCTGCATGATCATGGTCTTGCCGGTCTTCGGCGGAGCCACGATCAGACCGCGCTGGCCCTTACCGATCGGCGACACGAGGTCGATGATGCGGGTGGTGAGCACGCCCGGGTCGGTCTCCAGGCGGAGCCGGTCCTGCGGGTAAAGGGGCGTCAGCTTGTTGAACTCCGGTCGCCCGCGCCCGGATTCGGCCGCCATGCCGTTGGCCGAGTCGAGGCGGACGAGCGCGTTGAACTTCTCGCGGCGCTCGCCGTCCTTGGGCTGACGGACGGCGCCGGTGATGTGGTCACCCTTGCGCAGACCGTTCTTGCGGACCTGGGCGAGCGACACGTACACGTCGTTCGGACCCGGGAGGTAGCCCGACGTACGGATGAACGCGTAGTTGTCGAGGATGTCCAGGATGCCCGCGACGGGGATCAGTACGTCGTCGTCGGCGACCTGCGGCTCGCTCGCGCCGCCGAACTCGTCGCGGCCACGACGGCCACGGCGGTCGCGGTAGCGCCCGCGGCGGCCACGACGGCCACCCGCCTCGTCGTCGAAGTCGTCCTGCGGTCCGTTGTCGCGCTGGTCGCGCTGGTCCCGCTGCTGACGGTCCTGGCGGTCGCCGCCGCGGTCCTGACGGTCCTGACGGCCGCCCTGCTGGCGGTTGCCGCCCTGCTGCTCGTCGCCCTTGTTGCCACGGCGGTCGCGGTCGCGGCCACGGCCCTGGCGGTCACGGCGGTCACGGCGGCCGTCGGCGTTGTTGTCGCCGGAGCCGTCGCCCTTGGCCTCGGACGGCGCGTCCGTCTTGGCGTCGTTCTTGTCGGACTTGGCCTCGGTCTTCGGCTCGCTCTTCGCCTCGGCGGTGACCGTCTCGGGGCTGCCCGCGTCGGCGGTGGCACGGCGACGGCGGCGCTCGCCCTTGTCGGCACCCGCGGGCTGGCCCGGGATGTCGATCTGCTGCTGGGCGGCGTCATCGGCCTTGGCCGGCTGCTCGGCCTTGTCGGCCTTGCTCGCCTTGGCGGCCTTGTCCGAGCTCGTCGAGTTCGCTGCGGTGTCCTCGCCCGTCCGGGCCTTCGAGGTGGCGCGGCGCTTGGGCTTCGTCTCGGTGTCCGCGGACGAGGCGGGCGCGGCACTCTTGGCGGAGGCTCCCCCTCCGGCCTGCGCCTCCTTGATGACCTCGATCAGCTGGCTCTTGCGCATCCGCGCGGTGCCCTTGATACCGAGGCCGGATGCGACCTGCTGCAGTTCCGCCAGCACCATGCCATCGAGGCCGGTGCCGCGGCGCCGCCGGGACCCGGCCGAAGCACCGGTGGCAGGCGCCGCAGAGGCGTCCGTGGCGGGCGTGTCGGCAGTCACGCCCATCAGATCGGTGGTGTCGCTCACGAAGGGTCCTTCCCTGGAGCGGACGTCGGCCTGTCTGGCTCGGCGACCGGTTGTGCTGTCCGGAGGTCCTTTGGTGTGTGGACCGTGCCGGGGCGGTGGTCCGCCAACGCGCGGCGGAAGAATTCACTGGTGATGGCGAGTCCCGGTGAGGTGCCACTGAGGTGCGGTGTCACTCGGCTCGGTCACGCCGGTTCCGGAGCGTGCTCGGCACCGCTCAGTGCGAGGCACAGAGCAGTTTGGGAGGCTCCCGGAAGGATGGATGTCCCGGACGGGGACACGAAGCACCTCGCCATGGTGGGGTCGGGTGCAGACTTGAGGTTAACACTACCGGATCCAACAAACATTCCCCCTCTTCTAACCGGCTAACGGGTGTCAGGGCGCAAGCGGCAACACGCTCGCGCCGGACGCGTCAAGAGCCAGGCGGTTGGCCGCCCAGCCTTCGCCGGCAAGGCGTGCGACCTTGTCCGCCGCACTCTCGTCGGCCAGCGCGAGGACCGTGGGTCCCGCGCCGGAGATCATCGCCGGGACACCGTCCGCGCGCAGGCGCTCGACCAGGGCGGCGCTCTCGGGCATGGCGGGTGCGCGGTAGTCCTGGTGGAGCCGGTCCTCGGTCGCGGGGAGCAGCAGCTCGGGGCGCCTGGTCAGGGCCTCTACGAGCAGGGCGGCCCGGCCCGCGTTGGCGGCGGCGTCGACGTGCGGGACGGTGCGCGGGAGCAGTCCGCGCGCGGTCTCGGTGAGGACGGGCTTTCCCGGTACGAACACCACCGGAACGACGGAGTCCGCGGGGTCCATCCTGATCGCCCGCGCCGCTCCCCCTTCCATCCAGGAGAGCGTGAAACCGCCGAGCAGACAGGCGGCGACGTTGTCGGGATGGCCCTCGATCTCGGTGGCGAGTTCAAGCAGGGCGTTGTCGTCGAGCCGGGCGTCGCCGCCTATGGTCACGGCGCGCGCTGCGACGATGCCGGCGCAGATGGCGGCGGACGAGGAGCCGAGGCCCCGGCCGTGCGGAATGCGGTTGGCGCAGACGATTTCCAGCCCGCGCGGCTGTCCGCCGAGCAGGTCGAAGGCGGTGCGCAGGGAACGCACCAACAGATGCGACTCGTCGCGTGGGAGCGTCTCGCTGCCCTCACCTGCGATGTCGATGTTCAGTCCGGTGTCGGCCACCCGCACGACGACGTCGTCGTACAGACCCAGCGACAGGCCTAGGGCGTCGAAGCCCGGGCCGAGGTTGGCGCTGGTGGCGGGGACGCGCACCCGGACGGCGGCGGCGCGGAACGCGGGACCGGCCATCGCTCGATGACTCTCCTTGAGCTGCGATCTTTTGAGGACTTGCCACGTGATGAGGCACTACCCGAAGGCCGCTCTGCGGCAGCACCGCGGCATATGCGGCGGGGCGGGTCCGGTACAGCCTATCGAAGGAAGGTTCTGTGGCGACATAGGGCGCACAGGAGGCGCACGATGCGTGTCGTAAGCCCCCTGTGCACCCCCTATGCGGAGTTGCGGGTTTTCCAGGCGGTTATGCCCGCCGTCAGGCTGCGGTTATCCCGGACCGGGACGGTTATGCCAGATCCGGGACACTCGCGCCAGACCAATTTCGGCTACGCCAGGCCCAGACGCTCGGCCGCGGCGGCCGAGTCGACCGGCACCGTGACCGGCTGCGGTGCGCCGGCGACGGCCCAGTCCGGGTCCTTGAGGCCGTTGCCGGTGACGGTGCAGACGATGCGCTGCCCCTTGTCGACCTTGCCCTGCTCGGCCGCCTTCAGCAGACCGGCGACGGAAGCGGCCGACGCCGGCTCGACGAAGACACCCTCCTGCGAGGCCAACAGCTTGTAGGCGCGCAGGATCTCACGGTCCGTCACCTCGTCGATGAAGCCGTCCGACTCGTCGCGCGCGTCGAGGGCGTACTGCCACGAAGCGGGGTTGCCGATGCGAATCGCGGTGGCGATGGTCGACGGGTCCTTGACGATCTCGCCGCGCACGATGGGCGCGGAACCGGAGGCCTGGAAGCCCCACATCCGAGGAGTGCGCGTCGAGATCGAGTCGGCGGCGTACTCCTTGTAGCCCTTCCAGTAGGCCGTGATGTTGCCCGCGTTGCCCACCGGAAGCACGTGGATGTCGGGGGCGTCACCGAGCGCGTCGACGATCTCGAACGAGGCGGTCTTCTGGCCCTCGATGCGGAACGGGTTGACCGAATTGACCAGCGCCACCGGGTAGTTCTCGGAGAGGGCGCGCGCGAGGTTCAGGCAGTCGTCGAAGTTGCCGTCGACCTGGAGGATCTTCGAGCCGTAGACGAGCGCCTGGCCCATCTTGCCGAGCGCGATCTTGCCCTGCGGCACGAGGACGGCGCAGACCATCCCGGCGCGTACGGCATAGGCGGCGGCCGAGGCCGAGGTGTTGCCGGTGGAGGCGCAGATGACGGCCTTGGCGCCCTCCTCCTTGGCCTTCGTGATCGCCATCGTCATGCCGCGGTCCTTGAAGGACCCGGTCGGGTTGGCGCCCTCGACCTTGAGATGTACCTCGCAGCCCGTGCGCTCGGAGAGCACCTGCGCGGGCACGAGCGGCGTGCCGCCCTCGCGGAGCGTCACGACCGGCGTCGTGTCGGAGACGGGAAGACGATCCCGGTACTCCTCGATGATTCCGCGCCATTGGTGGGTCATTGCTGCCTACTCCCCTTCAACCCGCATGATGCTGGCGACACCACGCACGGTGTCGAGATTCCGCAGCGCCTCGACGGTGCCGGTGAGGGCGGCGTCGGGCGCGCGGTGGGTGACGACGACGAGGGAGGCCTCGCCGTCCTTGCCCGTCTGACGGACCGTATCGATCGATACGCCGTGCTCGGCGAAGACCGTCGCGACCTGGGCGAGGACACCCGGCTTGTCGGCTACGTCGAGGCTGATGTGATAGCGCGTGACGACCTCGCCCATGGAGCTCACGGGCAGCTGGGTGTACGCGGACTCGCCGGGCCCGGTGGCCTCGCCGAGCTTGTTGCGGCAGACGGCGACGAGGTCGCCGAGGACGGCCGACGCGGTGGGAGCGCCGCCCGCGCCGGGCCCGTAGAACATGAGCTGACCCGCGGCCTCCGCTTCCACGAAGACGGCGTTGTACGCCTCGCGGACCGACGCCAGCGGATGGCTGAGCGGAATCATCGCGGGGTGCACGCGCGCGGTGACGGACCCGCCGTCGGCGGCGCGCTCGCAGATGGCGAGCAGCTTGATGGTGCAGCCCATGCGCTTCGCGGACGCGAAGTCGGCGGCGGTCACCTCGGACATGCCCTCGCGGTAGACGTCGTCGAGACGCACGCGCGTGTGGAAGGCGATACCGGCGAGGATCGCGGCCTTGGCGGCGGCGTCGAAGCCTTCGACGTCGGCGGTCGGATCGGCCTCGGCATACCCGAGCGCGGTGGCCTCGTCGAGGGCTTCCTGGTAGCCGGCACCGGTGGTGTCCATGGCGTCGAGGATGAAGTTGGTCGTGCCGTTCACGATGCCGAGGACGCGGTTCACCTTGTCCCCGACGAGGGACTCGCGCAGCGGCCGGATCAGCGGGATGGCACCGGCGACGGCAGCCTCGTAGTAGAGATCCCGCCCGTGCTCCTCGGCGGCGGCGTGCAGCGCGGCGCCGTCCTGCGCGATGAGCGCCTTGTTGGCGGAGACGACGGACGCACCGTGCTCGAACGCGGTGGTGATGAGGGTCCTGGCGGGCTCGATGCCGCCGATGACCTCGACGATGACGTCGATGTCCCCGCGTTTGACCAGCGCGGTCGCGTCGGTGGTGATGAGCGAAGGATCGATTCCCTCACGCACCTTCGAGGGGCGACGGACGGCGACCCCGGCGAGCTCCACCGGGGCGCCGATCCTGGCCGTGAGGTCGTCGGCGTGCGTCGTCATGATGCGCGCCACCTCTGAGCCGACGACCCCACAGCCCAGCAGCGCCACCTTCAGCGGACGCGTACGCATCATCCGACCTCACTTCTCCTACATCTACAGTGGGACCAGTCTCACCCACCGGATCGCGGTTTCATTCCACTGTCCGGACTGTGAGACATCTATTTCACTGGCCGATACTCTGCCAGACGTTGTTCCTCGGCCGGTATTTCCTCAGCCGACATCCAGACGCAGAAGATCTTCCTCCGTCTCGCGCCGGACGATGACCCGCGCCTCGCCGTCCCGCACGGCGACGACCGGCGGACGCAGGGCGTGGTTGTAGTTGCTCGCCATGGAACGGCAGTACGCGCCGGTCGCGGGCACGGCGATCAGGTCGCCCGGGGCGAGGTCCGCCGGAAGGAACGCGTCCTTCACCACGATGTCCCCGCTCTCGCAGTGCTTGCCGACGACGCGCACGAGCATCGGCTCGGCGTCGGACTCGCGCGAGACGAGCGCCACGCTGTACTCGGCGTCGTAGAGAGCCGTACGGATGTTGTCGGACATGCCGCCGTCGACGGAGACGTACGTACGCAGTCCTTCGAGGGGCTTGACGGTGCCGACCTCGTACAGGGTAAAGGCGGTGGGCCCGACGATGGCGCGGCCGGGCTCGACGGAGATGCGGGGCGTGCGCAGGTTCGCCGCCTCGCACTCACGCGTGACGATCTCGCTCAGCGCCTTGGCGATCTCGTGCGGCTCGCGCGGGTCGTCCTCGGAGGTGTAGGCGATGCCGAGGCCGCCGCCGAGGTCGATCTCGGGAAGCTCGATGCCGTGCTCGTCCCGCACCTCGGCGAGCAACTGGACGACGCGCCGGGCACTGACCTCGAACCCGGCCATGTCGAAGATCTGCGACCCGATGTGCGAGTGCACGCCGATGAGCTCGAGCCCGTCGAGCTGAAGCGCCCTGCGCACGGCTTCGGCGGCCTGGCCGCCGGCGAGGGCGATGCCGAACTTCTGGTCCTCGTGCGCGGTGGCGATGAACTCGTGCGTGTGCGCCTCGACGCCGACGGTCACGCGGATCTGCACGCGCTGACGTACGCCGAGCCGGTCGGCGATGTGCGCGACGCGCACGATCTCCTGGAAGGAGTCGAGCACGATGCGCCCGACACCGGCGGAGATGGCCCGCTCGATCTCAGCTTCGGTCTTGTTGTTGCCGTGGAAGGCGATGCGGTCGGCGGGCATGCCGGCGGCGAGAGCGGTGGCGAGCTCGCCGCCGCTGCACACATCGAGATTGAGCCCCTCCTCGTGCAGCCACCTCACGATGGCGCGGGAGAGGAAGGCCTTCCCGGCGTAGAAGACGTCGGCGTCCGAGCCGAAGGCGCCGCGCCAGGCGTGGCAGCGGGCACGGAAGTCGGCCTCGTCGAGGAAGTAGGCGGGGGTGCCGAACTCCTCGGCGAGCCGGGTCACCTCGATGCCGCCGACGGTGACGACACCGTCGGCGCCGCGCCCGACGGTCTGGGACCAGACCTTCGGGTCGAGGGAGTTCAGGTCGTCGGCCGGGGCGGTGTAGTGCCCTTCGGGCAGCACGTCGGCGTGGCGGGGCCCGGCGGGGTGTGCGGAACGGCTCATGTCGCGGTCGTCTCTCTCACTTCGGTCACGTGGGGCGCGGCTGGCGCGGCGGGCGCGGCGTTGATGTGTGGCGCGTCGTCGATACGTGGCGCGGCGGCCGCTGCGTCGATGTCCGTCACGTCAGTCACTTCAGTCGCGTTAGTCACGTCAGTCGCGTCTCTACGTGTCACAAGTAGTCGGGGGCACTGATGCCGAGCAGGGACAGGCCGCCTGCGAGCACCGTCCCGGCGGCTTCGGCGAGCGCGAGCCGGGCGCGGTGGGCGGCCAAGGGTTTCTCGTCACCGAGCGGCAGGACGTCGGGCTGAAAGGCGAGGAAGGCATCAGCGACGACGACGAGATGCCGGGCAAGCCGGTCGGGCGCACGGTGCCGGGCGGCCGCGGCGAGGATGCGGGGATGGTCGACAAGGGCGTCGAGCAGATCCCACGCCTCCGGCCCGGCTATGTCCCCGGGCTCGGCGCTGAAACCGAGGGCGGCGGCGTTGCGGCTGAGGGCACGGACGCGGGAGTGGGCGTACCGCACACGGAAGAGGGGGTTGCTCGCACGCTGGACCAGGTGCTCGTCGCCGAGGCGGGGCCGATCGTGCCCGGCGGAACTGAGCAGGGCCCAACGGGTGGCGTCGGGGCCCAGGGGGGTGGGGCTGGTGGGGGGCGCGGGGTGGGGGCGGAGGATTTCGGCGTGGGCGGAGGGCTTCGCGTGGGCGTCGATGTGTACGCCGAGCGCGGCGGCCGCCGGCCGGCTGGGGTCGGGGGTTTCGCCGCCGGGGGCTTCGTCGCCAGGGGCCTCGTCGCAGGTGAGGCGGACGGGGATGCCCTGGGTGCGGAGGATGCGGCGGAGGGAGTCGGCGAGGACGGCGGCGCGGGGTTCGCGGGGGAAGTGGAGGGTGAGGGGGGTGCGGGGGTTGGTGGGACCGTCCGCTGGGCCGGGGGGAACGTGGCCGTAATGGGCGCCGCGGGCGAGGACGTCACGTACGAGGGCGGCGCTGCCCGGGCGGGTGGTGAGGGGGCCACCGTGATCGAGGGTGATGTTGAGGAACCCGGGCCCGGTGATGTCGATGGCCGCGATGCCGGGCTCCATGGCGAGCCGCGGGGAGAGCACCTCGGCGACCTGCCGGGGCGAACGCCCGGCGGCGCGGGCGATCTGCAGGGCGACATTGGTGGCGTAATCCCCACACCCACCGGGCCTGGGCCGCTCGACGAGGACCCGCAAGGGGGTCCCGCCACTCATCTGGCCAGGGCCACCGAGCTCTCCAAGGCCAGTGAGCTCTCCAAGGCCGCTGAGCTCGCCGTCATCGACGGCGCGACACATGGCGCGCAGCACGGTGCGGGAGAGCTCGACGGGGGTCACGGGTCAAGCGTATGGGAGGAGGGGGGTGGGGACGCGACCTGGTTTCCCTGATGGTCCGGGATGTGGACGGGGAACGCTGAGGGCCGAAGGTGGTGGGGGCCAAGGCGAGAAAGCCAAACCGGTCGGGCTCAACCGCCGGGGCGGCCGGCGCGCTCGGCTTCACCGGCGGCAGCGCCGAAGTCGCCGCTGAGCGCCCCACCACCGCTCGCAGTCCCGCCACTTGCGGTCGCGCCACGCCTGCCGTTCTCCATCAACTGCCTTACGATGCCGAGGAGTTCGGACGGCTCGAAGGGCTTGGCGAGGAAGGCGTCGACGCCGACCTCCAGCCCGCTCTCCACCTCGTACTGAGTGCAGGCGCTGACGATGACGACGGGCAGATCACGGGTCCGCGGATCGGACCGCAGGCGAGCGGCGGTACGCAGCCCGTCGAGGCGGGGCATCACCACGTCGAGCGTGACGACATCGGGTCTGACCTGGTTGATCACATCCAGGCATTCGGCACCGTCAGCCGCGGTCACGACCTCGAAGCCCTCCAGCTCGAGGTTGACCCTGATCAGCTGCCGGATGACCTTGTTGTCGTCCACAACAAGCACGCGGCCTGGCACGCCTGACACAACTCGAGAGTAGGTCCGCGCCCACCACCGCGTCCGGGTTTTCCCCACTTCCGCCCCGCACGGGGTATGGCCCGGCGGCACCAGGGGCGACGTCTGGGACACAGGGTGCGGATGCGCCCGCCCGCACGGCCACGGAGTGCGGAAATACCTGTTCATGGGGAGCCGTTAGGAGCTGGTAGGGTTCTACACGTCGCCGCGCAAACCGGCCGACGCGCCCCCGTAGCTCAGGGGATAGAGCAACGGCCTCCGGAGCCGTGTGCGCAGGTTCGAATCCTGCCGGGGGCACCTTGTATGAGGTGCCCAAGACCCCGTCACCAGCGGAAACGCTGAGGGTGGGGTCTTCGCGTATCTGCGGGCGTGTGCAGCCGTAGGTCGCCCTGCGCGGCCCTGGGTGATCGCGGCCTGTGGGAGGGGGCCCCGGCGTTCGGTGTCGGCTCACCGACGTAACCAGGCTTGCCGGTGCCGAGCGATGGTGTACACCTTCTCGGCCTGCTCTGGTGTGAGTTCTCCGGTCACCGGACCGAGTGACGACACTTCGCGTTCAGCGGCGTA
The DNA here is from genome assembly GCF_040655335.1 of Streptomyces sp. NPDC050439. Classification (NCBI taxonomy): domain Bacteria; kingdom Bacillati; phylum Actinomycetota; class Actinomycetes; order Kitasatosporales; family Streptomycetaceae; genus Streptomyces; species Streptomyces sp. NPDC050439. The sequence goes on along the minus strand of NZ_JBFAJT010000004.1, from coordinate 677,136 downwards.
GCGGACGGGCTTTCCTTGATCGACGCGCGCCATCATGTCGCCCACCCAGACCGATGCCGCGTCGTGGTTCTTGGTGTTGATGCTGAACACTCCGCCGGGCCCGATGAGCAGATGGTCGATGTCACCGCCGTTGGCCTTGGGCACTCCGTGCAGCACCCGCCAGCCGTACGAGGACAGTCGCGCCAACTCGGCTCCGACACGGCGTTCGCCCGCCAGTCCCGCGTACCACGAATCCCACTCTGACGGCCGGCCAAGCACCTTTGCCCAGGTCCGCTGAATCGCCGACGGGCCCGAGCCGCGATAAGTGACAGCAGCTCGGCGCCGGGGCGGTTCTGCGCCAGGTCGTCAACCGTGGACAGCGCAGGCAGCTTGGGCAGGGCCGCCGCACGACCGCGCGAGGCCTGGCTGCCGCGAGACGTCGATGGAGGCTTTGAACGCGACGCCGGCAAAGGCGCGACTCGGAGGGGTGGGCCACTCGCCAGATGCCGGCGCAGCAGCTCCAGGGACTCGCGTCGGTAGGCGACCACGAGGATCGTGACTTCGCCCGTCCTGCGGTCGGCCCACGCCACGCTCTTGCCGTCCGGCAGATTGACGTACAGCCGGTCGTGGCCATGCCGCTTCCAGGGAACAACCTTGAGATCGCTCATGTCCGCCCCCAAACTGTTTGCCGCCCCCAACAACATGGCAGCAGCGGACCCGAGGCGTTAGCCGTGTGCGCAGCTTTGAGTGGTGGTGGTGTCGTGGGCGTCTTGTAGCGGTTGTTCGGGGGGGCGGCATGCTCTTGGGTGTGAGTGCTTATAGCAGTGATCTGGAGCTGGATGTCAGTGATGTCACCGGGAGTGGTGTTGAGGTCGATGTCGCTACGAATCTCTTGGATGGCACCGTGCGGCTGGCCGTGTTGTGCACTGATGAGATTATTCTGAGCCCTGGTGATGCTGAGCTCGTTGCCCAGGCTTTGCTGCGCGCCGCCGCGCGGGGGCGTCGCGTTGCTGAGGCGTGAGATTCGGCCGTTGGCGGGCTTGCGGTTCGGGCCTTGGGGCCTCGACCCTTCTGGCGATTAGTTTTGTTGTCGTAGGCGGTCTGTATTGGTGAACTGGTCGATCAGTCTGGGATTTGGGGATCATCATGGCCGTTACCTATACCTTTGACGTCTTCTCCAGCCTTGATGGCTTTGGGGGCGCCGGTGGTGACTGGACCGGGTACTGGGGCAAGCAAGGGCCCGAACTTCTCGATCATCGCCTTGGTCTTTATCGCGAGGATCAGCGGATGGTCTTTGGGGCCAATACGTATCGCGCTTTCTCTCAGATGCTGGCTGCCGGCACCGAGGAGTCCGAGGTTCGTGATCCGTGGGTCACGCGGATGATCAATCTGCCCGCGACGGTGGTGTCCGCCACTTTGGAAGAGCCTCTCGACTGGGCGGATGCGACCGTCGCGAGCGGTGACGCCGTTGAGGTCGTCGCCCGGCTGAAAGAGGAGTCCGCCGTGCCGTTGCGCTCGCACGGCAGCCTGTCGATGAACCGGGCGTTGATGGCCGCCGGCCTGGTTGATCGGGTCCAGGTCACGCTCTTTCCCGTGGTCACCGGTCGGAGCGGGCTGGATCCGATCTTCCAGGGTGCGGACGACTTCGATCTTGAGCTGATTGACAGCCGTGTGCTCGATGGTCGTACTCACGAGCTCATCTATCGGCCCTCCCTGCACGGCTGAGGGTTTTTAGTTCTATGGCCAGGGGGGCGGCCGTGAACATTGAGGAGTAGGTGCCCACCGCCAGACCGATCAGGAGAGCCAGGGCGAAGTCCGTCAGAGGGGCGCCTCCCAGCGTTGCCAGCGCCGTGAGAATGAATGCTGCGCCCATTCCTGTGTTGATGGTTCTGGGGAGGGTTTGCAGTAGCGCCCTGTTGGTGATTTGGGGGTAGGGGGTGGCGGTGGTGTTAGTTGTTTTGGTCTTTTTTGTTAGTTCTCTGATTCTGTCGAACACCACCACCGAGTCGTTTACCGAATAGCCGATCACCGTCAGGAGCGCGGCCAGGAAGATTCCGTCTATCGGTTTGCCCAGCCACGCGAAGATTCCGACGAGGATGACCACGTCGTGAGCCAGGGCTGCGACTGCGGCCGTTCCCAGTAGCCAGCGGAATCTGGCTGCCAAGTAAGCGAGTTGTGCGGCCAGCGCCACTCCGAGGGCGATCAGGGCGCCCTGGCGCAGTTCCTTGCCGAGGCTGGGGCCGATCGATTCGTCTCGGAGCTTTGTGGGTGGTCGGTCTGTCAGGGTGCCGATCGTGGCGGTGATCTTCTCTGCCTGGGTATTCGTCAGGGTGTGGGTGCGGATTGTGAGGTGATGGGGGGAGGTGGTGGTCGTGGCCGTGGCCGTGGCCGTGGTGGGAGTTTGGGTTTGGGTGGGGGTTCTGGGGGCGTTTGTTGTTTGGACTACCGTCTCCGGGAAGCCTGCCTGTGTTAGAGCTGTTCTGGCTTTTTCCGGGGCTATAGGGGTCTCGGTGGCGTACTCGATTACGCGGCCGCCCGTGAATTCGATGCCGAAGTCCAGGCCCTGTGAGGCGATGCCGGTGATCGCCAGGAGCAGCGCGGCCGCGGAAGCCGCCAGCCATCTGCGGGGGTGGCGCATCAGGTCGGGGTTCGCGCGGGTCAGGCGGGCTCGGATCGTGCCGATGCCCGCGATGCCGGTCAGGGCGGGGCGGCGGCGTATGGCTGGGCGTGCCGCGGCGTGGTCGGCCAGGGCGCGGGTGATGACCAGGGCGCTGAACATCGAGGCCAGGACGCCGATGCCCAGCGTGACGCCGAAGCCTCGTACCGGGCCTGACGCGAGGAAGAAGAGCAGGCCCGCGGCGATGAGCGTGGTGATGTTGGAGTCCGCGATCGCGCTGAACGCGTTGCGGAATCCCGCGGTCAGGGTGGACCGGGGTGTCGGGCGGTCCCGGGCTGCGTACTCCTCGCGGGCGCGTTCGAAGACGAGGACGTTGGCGTCGACCGCCATGCCGATGGCCAGCACGAAGCCGGCGAGGCCGGGGAGCGTGAGGGTGGCGCCGAGCGCGGCGAGGATGGCGTAGGAGATCAGGCCGTAGGCGGCCAGGGCCACGGTGGCGAGTACGCCCATGAGTCGGTAGACGGCGATGATGAAGAGTGCGGTCAGCGTGGTGCCGATGACTGCCGCCCAGATGCTGGCCGTGATGGCCTGCGCGCCGAGGCTGGCGCCTACCGTGCGCTGCTCGATGATTTCCACCGGTACGGGGAGTGCGCCGCCGCTGATCAGCAGGGCGAGTTCGCGGGACTCGCTGTCGCTGAATGAGCCCGTGATTTGTGTCGAGCCGCCGCTGATGCCGGTTCCGCAGGTGACCGAGGGGTCTACCTGTGGCGAGGAGATGATCTTGCCGTCCAGGACGATGGCGATTCTGCGGGCCGGGTCGCCCGCCGGGTGGCAAGCGGCTTCGCCCGTCAGGCGGGCCCAGGCGTCGCGCCCTGGTCCCTCGAAGTCGACGGTTACGTGCCAACCGGCGCCGCCCTGCTGGTCGAAGCGGTTGGTGGCTTTCCCGACCTGTTTGCCCGTGAGTGAGGCTTCCTCCAGGTGGAGGGGCGTGCCTGACTCGTCGGGCAGGGTTTGTTGGTGGGGGTCGGAGGGGGGTGTGGGGGACGTCGGGGTTGAGGGGGGCGTGGGGGTGGGCGTGGGGGTGGGCGTGGGGTTGTTCCGGGTTTCGTTGGTTTCCTTTGCTGCGCCGAGCACCTGGTGGAAGGTGAGTTCGGCTGTGCGGCCGAGCATGTCCGCCGCCTTGGTCGGGTCCTGGGCGCCGGGTAGTTCTACGACGATCCGGTTGTCCCCGGAGCGGGCGATGGTGGGCTCGGCGACACCCAGCGCGTCGATACGTCCGCGCAGCACCTCCACGGTGCGGTCCGTGGCCTCCTTGCCTGTCTCGGAGGTGGGGGTGGGGGTGGAGTTGGTGGTGGAGATGGAGGTGGGGCGGGTTTCCAGTACGAGTTGCGTGCCGCCGCGTAGGTCGAGCCCCAGGTGGACGGGCACGGTCAGGGCTACGTAGAGGGACAGGGCCACTGCGGCTAGGGCTAGTAGGGCTCTGATGAGTTGAGGGCGGGGGGTGGGTCGGCGTGGGGGGTGGGTGGTGGCTGATCTGCGCGGGGTCGGGCCGCGTGGGGATTTCTTTGCGTCGGGGTTCGGGAGTGGGCGGTGCACAGTGGGCCTCCGGCAGGCGTGCCGCAGCCAGGGCAGTGGCCACGGTCATCGGGGAAAAGGGGTGTCAGGTGCCGGGAGGTGGGGGCGGTGCGCGTACGCCGGGTGGGCCTGCTGCCTGCAGAGATGCGGGCGGACGTGGCGCCGTCGGGGGTGCCCACGCGGCCTGATCCAGGGCGGCAGTTGTGCCGTGCGTGGTGGGGGTGGCGGGGGGCAGCGGCGGTGAGGGGCGCTCGCCGGTGATGTCCCGTTGACTGCGGGTCGCGGCGCTGGAGGCTGCGGGGTCCGCGTCGTCTGCGTACGGGGTCTTGAGTGCGTACGGGGCTTTGAGTGCGGATGCGGCGCTGGGTGCGGGTGCGGGTGTGGGTGTGGGTGCGTTCGCATCGGCTGCGCGCGGGGCGTTAAGTGCGGGTGCCTTCGCATCGGCTGCGTACGAGGCGCTGAGTGCGGGTGCGTTCGCATCGGCTGCGTGCGGGGCGGTGCGTGCGGATGCGACCGCATCGGCTGCGCGCCAGGCGGTGTGTGCGGGTGCGTTCGCATCGGCTGCGTACGAGGCGTTGAGCGGGCGCGGCTTGCTGGAAACCGCCGGGGGCGTAGCGGCTGTATACCGTGCGCTGGATGCGGGTGTGTTCGGGCTTTTTGCGGCCGGGGTGCTGCGTGTGGGTGAGGTCTTGGTGGGTGTGGGTGTGGGTGTGGGTGGCGGTTGCTGACAGTCGTTGAGCGTCTGGGCCGGTGGGGCGTACGGCTGGTTGTGCGTGCCGTCATGCGTTTCTGTGGGATCGGCGGGCAGGCTCGGTGAGAGACCGTCAGATGTCTCTATCAGTGCGGCAGTTGTGGTGGGAGTGGGTGTGCTGCTGTGTTCTGGTGTGCCCAGCAGGGTGGTCAGAACCGTTAGCAGTACGGCTAGCCGTAGGGCGAGGGCGCGCGGGACGGTGTGCCATGAGCGTGCCACGGGCCGTCCCCCTCCTCGGGTTGTTGGTGGTGTTGGTCCACGTGCGTTCTAGGCCTCAAGGCCCGGCCGGGGAGTAGCGGCTGGGCCTTGAGGCGGTCTGGTGGGTGGGGGGAATCGGGTACGTCGGCGACGTTTGGCGGGCTGCGCTCGTCGCCCGGACCAGCCGCCGAGCGCACCAGGCAGGTGGCTCTGGCCGAGGCGGTGAGTGGGCAGGGCCGGTCGGGCCGGTAGCTGGGCAGGGGCGGTCAGGCCGGTAGCTGGGCCGGGCCGGTCAGCCCTCGGGGTGCATACGTGGGGTCGGTCAGGGGCTTGGGGATCGTCGGGTCCATCAGGCTCTGGAGAGCGTGGGTCCAGCAGGTCTTAAGGCTCGCGGGATCCATCAGGTACGGGAGGGCATGGGGTCCGTCAGGATTTGAGGCGGTCGGGGTCAGTCAGGATTTGAGGCGTTCGAGGGCCGTCAGGATTTGCGCGGTTGAAGATCGACAGGTCTTGGGATGCTTGCGGGCCGGCAGGCCCAGGGGCTTGCGGGCCGTCAGACCCTGAGACTTGCGGGCCGTCAGGTCTTGGGATGCTTGCGGGCCGTCAAGCCCAGGGACTTGCGGGCCAGCAGGGTCAGGGGGCTAGGGGATCGGCAGGGTCAGGGGGCTTGGGGGTCGGCAGGCCCAGGGGCTTGAGGATCGGCCAACCCCGGGGCTTGAGGGCCGGCACCCCCCGGGACTTGGGAGTCGGCAGACCCCGGGACTTTGAGGGCCGGCAGCCCCGGGACTTGGGGATCGGCAGGTTTTGGAGGGGTGGGGGTCGGCAGGTTTTGGAAGGGTGGGGTCAGGGTTCGATCAGGCCTGCTCTGATTGCGTAGCGCGTTAGTTCCAGGCGGTTGCGCAGGCCCAGTTTGTGGAGAAGGTTCGCTCGGTGTCTGTGGACCGTCTTGATGCTGATGAAGAGCATTTCCGCGATCTCCTTCGACGAATGGCCCTCGGCCACGAGCTTCAGCACCTCCTCCTCCCTCGCCGTCAGCACCTGGTCCGGCGGCTCCTCGCCCTGGCGGACCCGGTCGAGGTAGTTGCGGATCAGTGCGGTGACCGCGCCCGGGTAGAGGAAGGGCTCGTCCCGCATCGCCGCCCTGCAGGCGGCCACCAGGTCCCGGTCGGCCACCGACTTCAGCACGTAGCCGCTCGCGCCCGCCTTCAGCGCCTGGAAGAAGTACTGCTCGTTGTCGTGCATCGTCAGCATCAGCACGCGTACGCCCGGCTTCAGCGCCGCCAGTTCACGCGCGGCCTGCAGACCGGTCATCCGGGGCATCGCGATGTCCAGTACCGCCAGGTCGACCTCGTGCGTGCGGGCCAGCGCGATGGCCTCCGCGCCGTCCCCTGCCTCGGCGACCACCTGGAGGTCCGGCTCGCCGTCCAGGATGAGCCGCACCCCGCGACGTACCAGCGCGTGGTCGTCGGCCAGGAGGATGCGGATCGGCCTACCGATCGGCTCACTGATCGGCTTATTGATCGGCTTACTAGTCGTCATGGTTGCCATCGTTGTTGTCAGTGCGGCCCGACGGTTGCTGAGGGGAAGCGGTGTTCGACGTTTCGGGGTCGTCCGGAGTCGGGACCGTCAGCCTTACCTCCGTGCCGACGGCCTCTGCGCCGACGGCCTCTGCGTCTCTCGCCTGCAGGCCCGACGTGACATCCAGGCTCGCCCCGATGAACAGTGCCCGTTCGCGCATCCCGCGGATTCCCGCCCCCTCGTGGGCGACCCCCGTCCCCCGGCCGTCGTCCGCAACCGACAGCACCACCGCGCCGTCCGTCCTGGTCAGGCTCACCTCGACCCGGCCCGCCTCCGCGTGGCGGGCCGCGTTGGTCAGGGCCTCCTGGGCCACCCGGTACAGGACCAGTTCCGCCTGCTGATCCAGTGGGGGCAGGTGAGTGTCGAAGCGGCGTACCACTCGTAGCCCGGCGTGTGTGGCGAACTCCGTGGTCAGAGAGGTCAGCGCGCTGATCAGGCCCAGGTCGTCCAGCACGCCGGGGCGCAGCCTGCGCACCAGGCGGCGTACTTCGTCCAGGCTCCCCCGCGTGATCTCCTGCGCCTGCTGCAGCTCCTCGCGCAGAGGTTCGTCCGCCGCGTCCGACGCCCGCTTGAGGGCCAGCAGGACCGCGGTCATCGTCTGGCCGACCTCGTCGTGCAGCTCCTGGGCGATACGGCGCCGTTCCGATTCCTGGGCCAGCAGTACGCGGGCGCTGCTGGCGGCCCGTTCCTGCTCCAGCCGTTCGAGCATGGCGTTGAACGTGCGGATCAGTTCGGCGGTCTCCCCTCCGCCCTGTTCCGGCAGGCGGTGCCCGGGGCGCAGCAGGTCGACCGTGGTCATCAGGCGGGTGAGCCGTTCCAGCGGGGCCAGGCCGATGCGCAGCAGGGCCGCGTTGGCGACCAGCATGACGCCCAGGCCGGCCACGAGGATGATCGCCTCGGTCAGCACCACCGGCACGGAGACGGTCACCGGCGCCCACAGCAGCAGCGCGGTGGCGCTTCCCAGCACCACCGCGTTGAGCGCGAAGATCCGCCAGAACAGGGACAACGGGTGGCGCCTCTCTTTTTCGACTCACTTTGCCGGGTCGATCTTCGCCCGTCCTCCGTCCAGCCTGCCTGCTTCCGTTCCCTCCGTCGATGGGGCTCAATGCCCATTTCCTCACCCCGGCCTGCCCATGGACCTGCCCACGGACCTGCCCAGGCCGTGTCCGCCGGGATGGGCCTTCGGAACCTCCCTAGATGGGTATCGCGCCCGATGGGCTTTACGTCCCGTACGGGCGACGGTGGGGGCATAGAAGCGCCGCCCACCCTCGCGGTCGCCCCGCCGGAAGCCGGAAGAAGGACCTGCCATGTCGCACGACGCGCACCTGCGCCTGGAACACGAACGAGAATCCCGGCTGAGCCAGTTGCAGGCCATGCAGACCATGCGGGCCATGCGGGCCACTCAGGCCGGCGACGGAGCCGGGCACGAGGCCGAGGGGCAGGTGATGCTGGCGCAGAAGGACACCATCGAGCGGGTCCTCAAAGAAATCGAGGCCGCTCTCGCCCGCGTCCGCGACGGCAGCTACGGAACCTGCCCCACCTGCGCCAAGCCCATCCCGGTCGAGCGCCTGGAGATCCTGCCCTACACGCAGTTCTGCGTTCCCTGCCAGCGCAGGACCGGCTGACCCCGCCGCCCCATTTGCCCGCCCTCCGTCTCCCGCTCTCCCGTTTCTCCCTCTCTCCCGTCTCTCCCATCTCTCCCGCCCTGCCTGAGGGGTGAAGTGGTGAATCAGCAAACTATCGACGACCAGATCATCGACGACCGCGGTACGCACCTGTCGCCCGAGGATCTCGCCGCCCTGAGCGAGAACCTCCGCGAGCAGTTCCTCTTCCGCCGCGAGCAGTTGCAGCAGCTCTCCGCCCCCGCGCTGACCCGCGCGGACGCGCTCCTCGACCGGCAGAGCGCGTCCCGGACCGAGGTCCGCATCAAGCTCTCCGCCTCCGCCCGCATGGTCCTCGCCGACGTCGAGGCCGCCCTGCGGCGCATGGACCGCGGCGACTACGGCGGCTGCCACCTCTGCCGGCGCCCCATCGACCGCGAGCGCCTGATGATCGTGCCGCAAGCCCGCTACTGCGCGCGCTGCCAGCAGGTCCGAGGTGCCGATCGATGACCCTGACACCCGACCGCTCCCCAGCTCCAGCAGCGGGTCGGCACCGCTCATGGCCCTGGTGCCGCCGGTGTTCCGGCATCGCCCTCGACCTCGGCAGTGCGCGGACCCGTGCCTGGACGTCCGGGCGGCGGATGATCCTCGACGTGCCCACGGTGACCTTCACCGGCGGCGGTACCGTCCACCCCGTCCGGCGCGGCGCCATCGTCGACACCCCCGGAACCGCCCTGATGCTGGACCGGCTGCTCGGCCACCGGCTGCCCCGCTTCGGGCGCCCCTTGCTCATCCTGACCGCGCCCGTCCTTGGCGGGGTCGCCTACCGTGCCGCAGCCCGCGTCGCCGTCGAGGTCCTCCGTCCGCGCACCGTCCTCACGATCTCCACCGCGCGCGCCGTGGCCACGGCCGTGGACGCCGATCTGAGCCGTCCCCTGCTCGTCGTCGACATCGGCGCCCATCTCACCGAGGTCGCCCTGCTCTGCGAGGGCGATGTGGTCGACGCCCGGCACACCGCCCTGGGGACCAGCGACGTGGACGGCCCGACGACCCCATCACCGTCACCGTCACCGTCACCATTCCCCTCTCCACCCACACCACTGTCACCGTCACTGTCACTGTCACCGCACTCCCGAATCACCGCCTCCGTCGTCGCGATGGTGACCGCGATGCTCGAACAGGACCGCACCTCCCGGACCGGCGAAGCCCTCCGGCGGGGCGCGCTGCTCGCCGGTGGCGGCGCGCTGCTGCCCGGCGTCAGTTACGGACTCGCCGAAGAACTGCACGCTCCCGTCCAGGCCGTGCCCGCCCCGCACACCGCGGCGGTCCGCGGTGCCGCGAAACTCCTCGGGGCCGCGCACGCCCACCCCAGCAGGGCCCACCCCGAGTAGCCCACCTCGCAAAGAACATCCCGACGACAACCCGATGGCATCCCGATGGCATCCCGATGGCATCCCGACGACCCAAGGAGCCCCCGTGGCCGGCCCCATCCCCCCGGCGCAACCGCCCCCCGAAGCACAAGAACCCCACCTGCCCGACCCTCACCCCCATCCCCACCCCCACGCCCGTCGTCCCCACCCCCGTCCCCTCCTGTGGCGCCTGCGTCGCAACCCCATGCGTCGCCGCACCGACCTCGTACAGGGCTGGATCGCCGTCGGTCTGTTCCTGGTCGTCCTGACCGCCACCCCGGCGGCCGTCGTCCTGGTCGGCGACGCGGTCCGCCGCCACACCGAACAGATCGCCCGGCATCAGGCCGAGACCCGGCACCGCACCACCGCCGTCCTCGTCCACGACGCGCCCCGCCACCCCGAACCCGGGTCGGTCGAGTCGAAGAACGTCCGCTACCCGGTCACCGTCCGCTTCACCGACCGTCATGGAGACACCCGTACCGCGCAGCAGGACGTCGAGCCCGCCACGACCGCCGGGAGCACCGTCCGCATCTGGGTGAGTGACGAGGGGAAGCTCACCGGCCCGCCCCTCACCGATGACGAGGTCCGCGATCACACCATGGGCTACGCCGTCATGGCCGCCATCGTCGTCCCGCTCCTCGGCGCCGCCGCGTACGCATACGCCCACCGCAGGTTCGAGCGGATCAACCTCGCTCGGTGGGACGCGGACTGGGCAGCCGCCGCCACTCGGTGGGCCGCTTCTCCCTAGGACCGGCGGATCGGCGGCAGCTCGTACGTCCCGTCGAAGACCGAAGCGCGGGGCGTGTACATGCGCAGGATCGGGCGGAAGCGGCCCTCCGGAGTGGGCAGCCAGTTGGCCGCCGTCTTGTCGTCGGCGGGACGTCGTGGCTGGAGGAGGAGGGTGAGGGAGCCGTCGTCGTCGTAGCTCAGGCCCGGGGTGCGGTCGCCGATGGAGTGGCGCTCGGCGGGGTCGGCGACCAGCTGCCGGTCCGGCAGGCCGTACATCGTCACCGACCAGAACGCGTCCACCGGCGGCGGCTTCTCGAAGCGCAGGGTGTACGACTGCTCGCCCTCCAGCGGCCGGCCGTCGGCGTCGTCCCACGCCAGCGCGCACGCCGCTTCGTACCCGTGCGCGCCCCAAGGTGCCGTGTGCGCCGAGGTGGCACGCAGCATGCGGCCCGACTCCCGGTCGGCGCAGATCCATTGGGGGTCCTTGAGCGCGCCGGTCTCGAAGTGGTCGGCGTTGTAGTCGGAGGCGTGATACGCGAGTTCCCAACCGTTCTGCCGCGGTCCGCCCCCACTCCCGTCCCCGTCCCCGTCCCCGTCCGCGACCGCCTGCTCGACCCGTTCCTTGCCCGCCGCGTATCCCGCGCGCAGCGCTTCGGCGAGTTCCGGCTCGGGCTGCGCGTACGGGCTCTGCGCGTCCAACAGGCCCAATGGCGCGAACCGTTGCTGATACGCGAGGTCGGGCTGTGCGGGCGGGAAGGCGGCCATGCGGGCCCGCAGTTTCTCGTAGAAGAGGATCTCCGGCTCACCGTCCGGGACGTACGTGTGGGTCGGCAGCCCGCGGGGCTCGCCGGATGCCGTCCAGTACGGCTCCAGGAGTGTGTCCTCCTGGAGCTCCCGCACCGCCGCCACGTCATCCGGTCCCGTGCACGCCCATCGCCCGACGATCGTCGCCATCTCTGTGGGCAGGGCGATCTGGGTGGCACCCAGCGGGATGTCCTCGTCCCAGCCGGGGGGCGTGAGCAGGTAGCTGGCCTCGCCGGTGCCGGTGGCGCGGCGGCCCACGTAGGCGAAGTTGTTGGTCCACGCGTCCACGAACTGCAGGACGTAGTAGCGGCCGCCGGTGTCCGGGACGGTCAGGAGCAGGGCGCCACCGGAGAGGTCCAGCTGCGCCAGGGAGCAGATCGTGTCGGAATCAGGGTCGGAGTCGGGCCTGCTGCCGTGGCTGAACTCGTTGAACGGCGCGGGAGGCACGGAGCCCAGCCCGTTGCGGGAGACGCGGTCGACTGTGTCGAGGTTGAGCACCATCGGGTGGCCGTAGATGTACGCCTCGGCCGCCAGCGCCTGGAGATCGGTCGTGCCGTCGGTCATGCCCGCCGCCTTCTCGTGATCAAGCTCGTTCGTCGTTCGCGATCAAACTCGTTCGTCGTTCGTCGTTCGTGATCAAGGTTCTAGGGCCATCGTCGGGCCGCCCTGCCCCTCCTGCCACTCCTGCCGCACACGCGGCGTGGCGCGGTCGGGTGTGGCGGAGGCCGCGGATCACTCCGACGCGCCCGGCGCACCTGGCGCACCCGGCGGTGCCTGGTCGCCGAAGCGGCGTTCGAACTTGGCGACCTGGCCCTCGGAGTCCACGACCCGGGCGCGGCCCGTGTAGAAGGGGTGGCTCTCGGAGGAGATCTCCACCTCGACCAGCGGGTACGTCTCGCCGTCGTCCCACTCGATGGTCTGGTCGCTCTCGGCGGTGGAGCGGGTGAGGAAGGCGTAGCCCGCCGAGCGGTCCCGGAAGACGACGGGCCGGTAGTTGCTGTCCTTGTCCTGGCTCATGCCCCCAGGTTCCCCGCGCGCGAACACGACGGCGACCCCGAGGACGCCACGCGAGCTACGCAGCCACCGTGACCGCCGCCCTAGGCCCGGGCCCGGTTCTTCGTGGCCGCCTTCTTCGCGGGGGTCTTCTTCGCCGCGGTACTCGCGTTCGCCTTGGCCGTACTCGCCTTGGCCGTACCCGCCTTGGCCGCACCCGCCTTCTTCGCCGTCGACTTCTTGCCGCCCACATCCTTCGGGGTCGCCTTCGCCCGCCCGGATGAGGCCGCGGACGACGAGGGAGTCCGCTTCGACGCGGCCGCGGCCTTCTTCCGCCCGCCCCGCTCCAGCGGAGTCACGTCCGCCACCGATCCGTCATCCCGCGCCGTCTTCGCCGCGCGCACGCTCTTCTCCAGTGCCGACACCAGGTCGATCACCTTGCCCCCGTCCGAGTCGGCGTCGGTGGCCGGCGGCGCGGGGCTCGTGCCCTCGGCCTTCGCGGTGAGGAGTTCCTCCAGCGCCGCGCGGTAGTCGTCGTGGAGGGTGGAGACGTCGACCTCCCCCAGCGTGTCCATCAGGGCGTCCGCCAGATCGAGTTCCGCGTCCCTGACCTTGACCTGGGTGTCCGGGGCCACGCCTTCCGGGTCCCGGATCTCGTCCGGCCACAGCAGGGCGTGCATCGCGATCACGTCGTCCACTACGCGCAGCATCCCCAGCCGCTCCCGCCCCCTGAGCGCGTACCTCGCGATCGCCACCTTCTCGCTCCGCTTCAGCGCCTCCCGCAGCAGCGTGTACGGCTTGGTGGCGGGCACACCGTTGGCCGACAGGTAGTACGCCGTGTCCATCTGCATCGGGTCGACCTCGCCCGCCGGCACGAAGGCCACGATCTCGATCGTCTTGGCGGTCGGGAGCGGCAGGGCCGCCAGATCCTCGTCGGTGATCGGGACGACCGTGCCGTCCGGTTCCTCGTATCCCTTGCCGATCTCGGCGGACGTCACCTCCCGCTCCTCCAGCTCGCACACCTTGCGATAGCGGACCCGGCCGCCGTCCTCCGTGTGGATCTGCCGGAAGGAGACCGCGTGGTTCTCGGTGGCGTTCATGAGCTTGATCGGGATGCTGACCAAGCCGAAGGAGATCGCACCGTTCCATATGGATCGCACGTCAGGCACCTCTCAGCAGCCAAGCAGCGTTTCAGGGTGATTCATCCACATTCGTGGGATTCTCATCGTATGACGCCGATCACCGAGGTGGAGGGGCGGCGGCTCTCCCTCAGCAATCTCGACAAGGTCCTGTACGCCGCGTCCGGCTTCACCAAGGGCGAGCTGCTGCACTACTACGCCAGCACGGCCGACGCCCTGCTCCCCCATCTCCGCAACCGGCCCCTCTCCTTCCTCCGCTTTCCGGACGGGCCCGACGGCCAGCAGTTCTTCGCCAAGAACGTGCCCCCGGGCACCCCCGACTGGGTGCACACCGCCGAGGTGCGGCGCTCGGACGGCAACACCCGGCAGATCGTCGTGAACGACCTGGCGAGCCTGATGTGGGCGGGCAATCTCGTGACCGAGTTCCACACCCCCCAGTGGCAGGCGGACGCGCCCGCCATGGCCGACCGGCTGGTGCTCGACCTGGACCCCGGCGACCCCGCCACCGTCGTCGAGTGCTGCCGGGCAGGTCTCTGGCTGCGCGAGCGCCTCCGGGCGGACGGCCTGGACGTCTACGCGAAGACCTCGGGCTCCAAGGGCCTGCATCTCCTCTGCCCCTTGCAGCCGACACCCTCCGATCAGGTCACCGCGTACGCGAAGGCGCTCGCCCAGGCGGCCGAGGCCGAACTGCCCGACCTGGTCGTCCACCGGATGACCCGCAGCCTGCGCCCCCGCAAGGTCTTCGTCGACTTCAGCCAGAACGCCGCCGCGAAGACCACCGCCACCCCCTACACGCTGCGCGCCCGCCGGGAACCGACGGTCTCCGCACCCGTGACCTGGGAGGAGATCGAGGGGTGCGGCGACCCGGCGGACCTCGTCTTCCTGGCCGCCGACATCGCGCCCCGCCTCCAGCGGTACGGGGACCTGCTGGGCCCGCTCAACGACCCGGACCAGGGCCGACCTCTCCCGCGCGGGTTCCCTCGGCCGGGAGAGTGAGACCGTCCCGACGCCACGGGGGTCCGGCCGGAGGACCCTAGACCCGCAGCCACGTGTGACGGTCGCGGGCCATCGCGTGCAGCGCCTCCACATCGGCCGGTTTCAGTACGCCGCCGACGCCCGCGAGGGCCGACACCTCCCCGTCGCGCACGATCCGCACCTCGCGTGGCGGGGCCGTCACGTCGAGGTCCGTCGCCCCCGAGAGGGCGAGGACCGGGCGGATCTCGGCGGTCAGCGCGAAGGACGCCCGGTCGGCGTCGGCGCGGATCTCCCTCAGGAGTGGACGCGGGTCCGCGCGGCCGACCGTGACCATCGGGTCGGCGACGCGTACCCGCTGCTTGCGGGCGGGGAGCGTGTGGACGCTGAACAGACCGCCGGGGCCGATCAGGAGGTGGTGGATGCGGGCGCCGCCCGGCAGCGGCACCGAGTGCAGGGTGTGCCAGCCCGCGCCTTCGAGCCCGTCGAGCACCTCGCCGACGGCCTGCTCGGCGGTGAGGGCCCGCTGCCGTGGGTCGGCGCGCAGCCTGCGGGCCGGGGCCGGTTCGCGGTCGAGGGCGATCAGGAGGGCCTCGCCGGGGCGGTTCGGCGCGAGGTCGTCGTCCGGGTGGAGGGCGAGGCGGGCCAGCTCGGCGGGGGTGGGCACGGGCGGCGGGCCGATCGAGACGCCACCCGTGATGAAGGGGCCGAGGGCACGCAGGACCGCTTCTCTGTGGTCGTCGGCGAGGAGGGTCACGCGGGACGACTCCCTCTCGTACCACGCCACATTCCTGCCGTCCGCGCGGCAGACGTACAGCCGCTCCTGTCCGTGCCGCCAGGCCGGTATGACGCGCAGTCCGCTCATGCACCATCACCCCACGGACCATGGGAGCAGCAAGGACATGCCTTGGGCAAGAACCAGGCATGAACCTGGGTGCCACGGAGAGAAGTTGAGCCACTCGGGACGGCACTCGTGACGGCACTCGTGACGGCACTCGTGACGGCACCCGGGACGGCACGGCGACGGGGGCGCGACAGCCCCCGTCACCGTGCCGTCCTCGCAGTGATGGCCCGTTGTTACATTGCCGAGGAATGGTCGCAATAGCGGACATCTAGCTTCGGAGCAGAGGTGTCCGCGCCTCGACCGGCCAGCCCCCAGCCGTAAGGACCGTCCGCTCATGAGCAGCCTCCGCCGCCGCACCGTCCTCCGTTCCGCCGCCGTGACCGCTGTCGTCGGCGGCGCGCTCCTCACGCCGGCCGTCGCCGCCGTCGCGGACACACCCTCCCGGGCCGAGGACACCCGGACCGTGGCGCCGGCCGCCCCCGGCGCCCCCGAGGGCGGTGTCAGGGCGGGCACCGAGGGGTTCCACGGCGGCGACCCGGTGTTCATCGCCGCCGGCGGGGCCATGGCGGCCGCGGGTGCGGCCGGACTCGGGTACGCCATGCTGCGCCGCGGCCGCACCGACGCCTGAGCCCCCTCCCCCCCCCCACTTCCCCACCCGCAGGAGCCGCTGTGAGCACGAGCACCCCCGCCGACGAAGCGCCCGACCCCGCGTCGTCCGCCCCCGCGCCCGCCCCCGTGAAGCGCCGTCACACCACCCGCATCGCGGCCGCCGCCACGCTGACCGCCGCCCTCGGCGTCGGCCTCATCGCCTGCGGCCAGGGCTCCGGCGGCAGCCCCGCGCCCGACGTCAAGGTCGACAACGCCGTCGCCGCACCGGCCGCCGAGCCGCACGCCCCGCTGGAGAGGTCCCGGCCGACGGGCCTGCGCATACCCGCGGCCGGAGTCGACGCGAAGTCGATGCTCGACCTCGGCGTGGGCGCGGACGACGCGCTGGAGGTGCCGCCCGTCGACAAGGCGGACGAGCCGGGCTGGTGGACCGGGGGCGTCACCCCCGGCGAGAAGGGGGCGGCCGTCCTGGTCGCGCACTACGACACCGCGGAGGGGCCCGCGCTGATGCGGCACGTGGGAAAGGTGAGAATGGGGGACACGATCTCGGTGCCGCGAGCGGACGGGAGCACGGCGACGTTCAAGGTGCGCGAGATTGAACAGGTGGACAAAAAGAACTTCCCCACCCATAAGGTGTATGGGGCGACCGACCGGCCCGAGCTGCGCCTGCTGACCTGTGGCGGCCCGATCAAGGACGGTCACCGCACCGACAACATCATTCTCTACGCCGACCTCGCGCCGTAGCCGGACCCGGACCCGGGCAACGGGACCCGGACCCCGCGGCGCCGCAACCGAACCTCGCGCCGCAGCGGAGCAGCCCCGGGCCGCTCCACCGGCAGGCAGGAGTGCCGTGCACCGGAGCCGTCTCGCGCTCGCCGCAGGACTCGTGCTGCCCGCCGTCCTGCTGGCCGGCGGCTGTGGCGACCCCGGTGACCTGCGCGGCGCCGGCTCCACGCCCACCGCCGAGGCCCCCACCCGGCTGTGGCCGAAGCTGCCGCCCCCGTCGGCGCCCGCCGAGGACTACGGCACGATAGAGAGCCTGCCGGTCAAGGGCGTGGACGTACCGGGCGGCGACCTGCACAAGGTGAACCCGGTGACGGTCGCCAAGGCCGACTTCGACGAGAACCCGGGGATGTACAGCCGTTCGGACGCGGTCTACAAGCAGACGGCCGAGAAGCTCGACGCGTGCGACACCAAGGACGCCGACGACGCCGAGTGCCCCGTCCTGAAGGCCTACTACCGCGATCTCACCGGTGACGGCAGGGACGACCTCATCGTCGGCATCCGCCTGGCCCGCGGGCACGCCGAGAACCTCGACATACGCGCCTACGCCATGGAGAAGCGGCAGTTGACGCAGATCATGGAAATGGGGGACGCCGTGCTCGGCGTCGAGCTGGCCGGCCACGAGGTGATCGTCCGCGCCGTCTCCGGCATGCCGGGGTACGAGTACCGCACCGTCTGGTCCTGGGACTCCCACCAGAAGTCCATGCTGCCGACGACCGACGAGATCGTGCGCTCCCCCAACGCGCCGAAAGGCAAGCCCTCGCGCAAACCGGAACCCGCGGCGAGCAGCCGCCCCGTGCCCTCCCCCGGTGATTCACCGGGCGCGACCCCGGGCGCTTCCCCGAGCGGAAGCCGATGAGCCACCGACTGCCGCGCGGACCGCGGCTCCCCGCCTGGACGGCGACCCTGACCTGGAAGGCCGGGGTCTTCATCACCGTCATGTGCTGCGCGCTCGCCGCGCTGCTCGGCGCGCTCGTGCACGTGTCGGTGACCAACCAGACCGTGGGCCAGGCCCGCGAGCACGCCCTCACCCGGCTCGACGACGCGACCGAGGCGTTCGAGGCGGGCGACGACCTGGGCCCCGGCGCGGGCGTCGACCCCGAGGGCCTTCCCGAGCGGCTGCGGGATCTCGCGGTCGGCGGGGAGCGCGGGACGATGGTCGCCGCGCAGGACTCCCGGCCGACGATGTGGGCCGCGGGGCCGGCCACGGACCGGCGCGCCATCGCCGTCCGGGTCGACTACGCCCAGGGCGCCCGCACCATCGACGGGCTCGACCGGGCGATCCTCGGCTCCTCGGTCCTCGCGATCGGGGCGACGCTCCTGGTCGGGGCGTTCTCCGTGACCCGCGTGACGCGGCGCCTGCACCAGACGGCGACGGTGGCCCGCCGGATCAGCGCGGGTGACCTCGACGCCCGCGTGAACGATCCGCGCACCCGTGAGCCCTCGCGCAGCCAGGACGAGGTGGCCGCGGTCTCCGGCGCGCTCGACACGATGGCGTCCTCGATACAGGGCAAGCTGCAGAGCGAGCAGCGGTTCACCGCGGACGTGGCGCACGAGCTGCGCACGCCGCTGACCGGTCTGCACGCGGCGGCCGAGCTGCTGCCGCCGGGCCGCCCGACGGAGCTGGTGCGCGACCGGGTGGCCGCGCTGCGCACCCTCACCGAGGACCTCCTGGAGATCTCCCGTCTCGACGCGAAGAGCGAGCGCGTGGAGCTGGACGACCACCATCTCGCCCCACTGGCCGAGCGTGCCGTGCGGGGTTCGGGCATCGATGCCGAGCTGGTCGTCGTACGCGATGTCTGTGTGGTGACCGACCGGCGGCGCCTTGAGCGGGTGCTGGGGAATCTCATCGCCAACGCGGACAAGCACGGGCGCGGGCCCGTCGTGCTGACCGTCGACGGACCCACGCTCTCGGTGCGCGACCACGGCGACGGATACCCGGATTACCTGGTGGCGCACGGCCCGCAGCGGTTCCGCACGGAGGGCACGACCAGGGGCCACGGGCTCGGCCTGACGATCGCGTTGGGCCAGACGGCGGTGCTCGGCGCACGCCTCACGTTCGCCAACGCGGCGGACGGCGGGGCGGTGGCGACGCTGACGCTGCCGTACGAGGAGACCGGGGACGACGGTTGCCGGGGTGCCGACGGGGCGGTCTGAGCGGTGGTTTGACGCCGTGTGACCTTTTGCGCGCCCGGCGTGCCGATTTTAGTGTGAACTGCGGCCTATGACCCATGCTTCAGGGGCTCGACGCTCCAGGGACCCGCGGGCCGTATCGCATCCGCGCTTTCCAGAGGAGACCCCATGTCCCTTCGGTCCACCGCAACCGGCACCCGGCTCGGCATACTTCTCGTCGGCGGCGCGCTCGCCGCCTGCACCCTCACCGGCCCCGCAGTCGCGGCCGACGACACCGGCGCAGGCGGCCACCCGCGCACCTACAAGGGCCGCGTCATCGCCAAGTCCGGTCTGCTGCTTCGCACCTCCCCGCACCGGGGCGCCAAGGTGATCCGGAGCGTGCCGTACGGCAAGGTCGTCAACATCTACTGCAAGACGACCGGTGACCACGTTTCCGGCAACAACCGCTGGTACCTGCTCACCAACGGGACCTGGGCCTGGGGTGCCGCGCACTACATCGCCAACATCGGGCCTGCCCCGCGCTGGTGCTGACGCACCACAAGCACACGGTGACATAAGCGGACATTGACGCCTATCGCTTGCTACGTTCCGGGCATGACCGGAACAGCGACGGCGCCTCCCTCCGTACCCGCTGTTCGTGTGCCCCGGCGCCGTGGCACCGAAGTCGCACTGATCGTCGTGGCCGTCCTTCTCTCGGTCTACGGCTACTGCGACGTCGGCCTCGCCAAGAACGGCACCGTCCCGCCCGGCGCCGCCGGTTACGGCGCCGGGCTCGGCGTGCTCGCGCTCCTGGCGCATCTCGCGGTCCGCTTCCGCGCGCCCTACGCCGATCCGCTGCTCCTGCCGATCGCCGTGCTCCTCAACGGCCTGGGGCTCGTCCTGATCTACCGGCTCGACCTGGAGACCCCCGGTGACGAGGCGGCGCCCACGCAACTCGTCTGGTCCACCGTCGGCGTGGCGCTCTTCATCGCCGTCGTGTTCTTCCTGCGCGACCACCGGGTGCTCCAGCGGTACGCGTACATCTGTGTCGTCGCCGCCCTTGTCCTGATGATCGTGCCGATCTTCTTCCCGGCCGTGAACGGCGCCCGCATCTGGATCCGGGTCGGCGGATTCTCCATCCAGCCCGGCGAGTTCGCGAAGATCCTGCTCGCGATCTTCTTCGCCAGCTATCTCGCCGCCAACCGCAACGCGCTCGCCTACACCGGCCGTACGGTCTGGAAGCTGACGAAGCTCCAGCTGCCGACCGGCCGTGTGCTCGGGCCGATCGTCGCGATCTGGCTGCTCAGCGTCGGCGTCCTCGTCCTGGAGCGCGATCTCGGTACCTCGCTGCTCTTCTTCGGCCTCTTCGTGATCCTCCTGTACGTGGCGACCGGGCGCACCGGCTGGATCGCGGTCGGCCTGGTGCTCGCCGCGGTCGGGGCATACACGGTCGGCTCGCTCGAACCCCACGTGCACAGCCGGGTCGAGGACTGGCTGCACCCCTTCGCCTCCATCGACGCGGGCGAGGGGCCCAACCAACTGGCGCAGTCCCTCTTCGCGTTCGCGGCCGGCGGCATGCTCGGGACCGGCCTCGGGCTCGGCCACTCCATCCTCATCGGCTTCGCCGCCAAGTCCGACTTCATCCTGGCGACGGCGGGCGAGGAACTCGGCCTCGCCGGGCTCGCCGCGATCTTCCTGCTGTACGCGCTCCTGGTGGAGCGCGGCTACCGGGCGGGGCTCGCGCTGCGGGACGCCTTCGGGCGGCTGCTCGCGGTCGGGCTCGCCTCGATCGTCGCGCTCCAGGTGTTCGTGATCGCGGGCGGGGTGAGCGGGCTGATCCCGCTGACCGGCATGGCGATGCCGTTCCTCGCGCAGGGCGGGTCGTCGGTCGTCACCAACTGGATCATCGTGGCGCTGCTCATCCGGGTCAGCGACTCGGCACGGAGCCAGCCGGTGGGTCCCCCGCGGGAGGACGTGTGACGAGGTACATCCGGCATGCCGCCGCGTTCTGCGCGCTGCTCCTGATCGCCCTGCTCGTGAACGCCACCCGTGTCCAGGTCGTCCAGTCCGAGCACTTCGACGAGAACCCCGCCAACCGCCGCCAGGCCATCGCACGCTTCGGCCAGCCGCGCGGCGACATCATGGTCGACGGGCGCGCGGTCACCGGCTCCAAGGACACCGGGGAGCAGCTCCGCTACGAACGGACGTACAAGAACGGCCCGTTGTACGCGCCGGTGACCGGGTACGCCTCGCAGGTCTACGGCACCACCCTCCTGGAGAACGCCGAGGACGACATCCTCTCCGGCACCGACCCGATGCTCGCCCCGCTGCCCCTGTGGAACGACGTCAGCCGTGCGCAGAACCCCGGCGGCATGGTGCGGACCACCATCAGGGCCGCGGCGCAGCAGGCCGCGTACGCGGGGCTCGGCGGCAAGAAGGGCGCGGTCGCCGCCATCGAGCCCTCGACCGGGAAGATCCTCGCCCTGGTCAGCACCCCCTCGTACGACCCCGAACGGCTCTCCGGCACCAGCAAGGCGGTGGCCAGGTCCTGGGCGTCGCTGAACGGCAGCGCGGACAAGCCGATGCTGAACCGGGCGATCCGCCAGACGTACCCGCCGGGGTCGACGTTCAAGGTGGTGACGGCGGCGGCCGCCCTTGACTCCGGCACGGTCACGGACCTGGACGCCGCCACCAAGTCGCCCACCCCGTACACGCTGCCCGGCACGAGCACGCAGCTGACGAACGAGGTCGAGGGCTGCAAGAACGCGCCTCTGCGCTACGCCTTCGAGTGGTCCTGCAACACGGTCTTCGCCAAGCTGGGCGTGGACACCGGCCTCGGCGACATGCTGGACACGGCGAAGAACTTCGGCTTCAACGACAGCGGCCTGGAGATCCCCTCGTCGGTGTCAGCGAGCAACTTCGACACGACGATGGACAAGGCGCAGCTCGCGCTCTCCTCGATCGGCCAGTTCGACACACGGGCGACGCCCCTGCAGATGGCGATGGTCTCGGCGGCGGTGGCCAACGGCGGCCAGGTCCAGTCCCCTCATCTGGTGGACGAGACCACGACCGACGACGGCGACGTGGTGCGCAACACCGGCACCGGCTCCCTCCACCAGGCCATGAACCCGGCCACGGCCATGCAGCTGCGGGAGATGATGACCGACGTCGTCGAGGAGGGCACCGGCGGCAACGCGGCGATCCCCGGCGCGACGGTCGGCGGCAAGACGGGGACGGCCCAGCACGGCATCGACAACACCGGCACGCCGTACGCCTGGTTCATCTCCTGGGCGCAGAACTCCGGCGACGCCCAGCCGTCGGTCGCGGTGGCGGTGGTGGTGGAGGACGCGGCGGCGGACCGGGGGGACATCAGCGGGGGCGGCAGCGCGGCGCCGGTCGCGAAGGCGGTGATGGAGGCGGTGCTGGCGGGTTCCTGAGCGGAGGCCCGCGCCCGAGGCGGATGCCGGGCGCGGGCGCCCGGCACGGACGCCTGGTGTCATTTGGCGCCCGGCAGCGCTTCCCTCCGTCGCAGCCAGGCCTCCGGGACCGCGTCGACTCCCGTGCGCGCGCCGACCACTCCGCCGGTGATCGCACACGTGGTGTCCACGTCGCCGAGCCCCTCCGCAGTGGTCCACAGCGCCCCGACCAGGTCGTCGTGGTGCCGCGCGGCCGACCACAGGGCGAACGGAACGGTGTCCGTGGCCCGGATGCGCCAGCCGTTCCCGAGCTCGTCCGCCGCCTTCCACGGCTCGGTGTCGAAGGACAGGGCGGCCGCGCGCAGCACGCCCTCGCGGACCTCTCCTGCCGGGGTGCGCTCCGCGACCGCGGCCAGGGTCAGCTCCTCGCGTGCGGAGAGCGCGGCCGCCACGGCCACGGCCACCGCGCCCGCGATGCCCTCGGGGTGCGCGTGCGTGACCTGGGCCGACAACTCGGCCTGCGCGGCCACGAGTTCGAGGTCACCCGAGAACCACGCGCCCAGCGGCGCGACCCGCATCGCGGCTCCGTTGCCGAGGCTGCCCTGTCCGTCGAAGAGTTCGCGCGCCAGTTCCTGCCAGCGCTGCGGCTCCTCGACGAGCCGGGGCAGCAGCTCGTGCATGCCGCTGCCGTATCCGCGCCCCGAATCGGCGTCGTACAGCAGCGCGAACGCCCCGGCGAGCTCCGTCCGGCGGATCTCCCCGTGCTCGTCGAGCACCCGCTGCACGCCGAGCGCCATCGCGGTGTCGTCGGTCCAGTGCCAGTGCGGCTCCTCGGGCATCTGGCGCGCGCGGATCTGGGTGTACGCGATGCGCGGCTCACGCAAGAGCGGGAACCACCGCTCGCCGAAGGCGTCGCCGAGGGCGAGCCCTTCGAGGCTCCGGCGGGCGGCGGCGCGGTCGGCCGATGTGGAGGTCACGGAAGTCATGGGGCCATGCTGCCGTGCGGGACGACGCGCCGTGACCTTATTTTCCGTCGCCGGCGGCGATCATGTCCTCGACCTCCGCGACCCGTTCGCCCTCCTCCGCCGCGAACCGTTCCGCGTCCAGCTTCTCGGCGATCTCCTCGTCCTCGGCCATCAGCTGGTCGAGGTTGGCGTTGCCCATCTCGAAGACGCCCATGTCGACGTACGCCTCCTGGAGGCGCTTGCCCCACAGGCCGATGTCCTTGACGCACGGCACGATGCGGCTGAAGAGCAACTGCCGGAAGAGGGCGAGGAACTCGGAGTTCTCGCTGGCCTCCTCGGCCTCCGCCTTCGGGATGCCGAAGTTCTCCAGGACCTCGACGCCGCGCAGCCGGTCACGCATCAAGTAGCAGCCCTCGATGACGAATTCCTCGCGCTCGCGCAGTTCCGCGTCGGAGAGCTGCTTGTAGTAGTCCCGCAGCGCCATGCGGCCGAAGGCCACGTGCCGGGCCTCGTCCTGCATGACGTAGGCGAGGATCTGCTTGGGCAGCGGCTTGTCCGTCGTGTCGCGGATCATGCCGAAGGCGGCGAGGGCCAACCCCTCGATGAGGACCTGCATGCCGAGGTAGGGCATGTCCCAGCGGGAATCGCGCAGAGTGTCGCCGAGCAGGGACTGGAGGTTGTCGTTGATCGGGTAGAGCATCCCGATCTTGTCGTGCAGGAAGCGGCCGTAGACCTCCGCGTGCCGCGCCTCGTCCATGGTCTGGGTCGCGGAGTAGAACTTCGCGTCCAGGTCGGGCACGGACTCCACGATGCGCGCCGCGCACACCATCGCGCCCTGCTCGCCGTGCAGGAACTGGCTGAACTGCCAGGAGGCGTAGTGCTTGCGCAGTTCGCCCTTGTCGCGGTCGTTCATCTTGTCCCAGTGACGGGTGCCGTAGAGCGACATGGACTCGTCGGGGGTGCCCAGGGGGTCGTACGGGTCGACCTCCAGATCCCAGGCGATGCGCTTGGCGCCGTCCCACTGCTTGTCCTTGCCCTTCTGGTAGAGGGCGAGCAGCCTGGCACGGCCTTCGTCGTACTCCCAGCTGAAGCGGGCCGCGCCGTTCGCCGGTATCTGCCAGATGTTTCCGTCCGGGGCGTGCGTGTAGAGCTCATGCGTGGACACTGACGGCTCCTAGGTAAGTGGCCTCGTTCTCTCCGTAGTCCCCCCGTGCTGCTTTCGACTGCTCTGTACCGGTTGGTAGTTGGAAGGCTCACACGTTCGTAGACGTCGGGTCAACAAGTCGCACACAAGGGATTGACGCCCTTGCTGACAAGCAGTCTCATAATTCGTGACCGCCGGTAACTCTGACGACGAGGCAGGGGCAGAGTCATGACGACCACCACGGAGGACGCGGCGATCGAAGGGCTGCGGGACGCGCTCGGGGCGCTCAAGGACCGGGAGCAGGTGGCCGAGCGGCTCCTCGACTCCTCCGCCAAGCACTCCTTCGACCCGGACAAGGAGCTGGACTGGGAGGCGCCCTTCGAGGAGGGCAAGTGGTTCTGGCCCCCGGAGCTCCTTTCCCTGTACGGCACGCCGATGTGGCGGCGGATGAGCGAGGAACAGCGCATCGCGCTCTCCCAGCACGAGGCCGCCGCGCTCGCCTCGCTCGGCATCTGGTTCGAGCTGATCCTGATGCAGCTGCTCGTACGGCACATCTACGACAAGCCGGCCACGAGCGCGCATGTGCGGTACGCGCTGACCGAGATCGAGGACGAGTGCCGGCACTCGAAGATGTTCGCGCGCCTGATCACCCGCGGGGACACCCCGTACTACCCGGTCAGCGCCGTGCACCGGAACCTGGGCCGGCTCTTCAAGACCATCTCCACGACGCCCGGTTCGTTCACGGCGACGCTGCTCGGCGAGGAGATCCTGGACTGGATGCAGCGCCTGACGTTCCCCGACGAGCGCGTGCAGACCCTGGTGCGCGGCGTCACGCGGATTCACGTCGTCGAGGAGGCGCGCCATGTGCGGTACGCCCGTGAGGAGCTGCGCCGCCAGATGGTGACGGCACCGCGCTGGTCCCAGGAGTTCACCCGGCTCACCTCGGGTGAGTTCGCCCGCGTCTTCTCCATCGCCTTCATCAACCCCGACGTCTACACGAACGTCGGCCTGGACAAGCGCGAGGCCATGGCCCAGGTCAAGGCGAGCGCGCACCGCCGAGAGATCATGCAGACGGGAGCCAAGCGCCTGACGGACTTCCTGGACGACATCGGGGTGCTGCGAGGGGCCGGGCGGCGGCTGTGGAAGAGCTCGGGACTGCTGGCCTGACGCCCGGCCTGACTTCTGGCGCAGCGAAGAGGGTACGCAGGGTTCCGGGGCGCTTGTTCGAAAGGGCGGATACGCTGCGAGGCATGACCTCGCCTGCTCCCACCCGCGCGTACCGGCGCCTCAGTGTCGAAGAGCGGCAGCGGCAGCTCAAGGAGGCCGCCCTGTCCCTCTTCGCGGTGCGCGCACCCGACGAGGTCTCCCTCGACGACGTCGCCGAGGCGGCCGGAGTCTCCCGGCCGCTCGTCTACCGCTACTTCCCGGGCGGCAAGCAGCAGTTGTACGAGGCCGCGCTGCGCTCCGCCGCCGACGAGCTGGAGCAGTGCTTCGCCGAGCCGCCGGAGGGCCCGCTCACCCAGCGCCTGGCGAACGCGCTCGACCGCTACCTCGCCTTCGTGGACCAGCACGACGCCGGGTTCAGCGCGCTGCTCCAGGGCGGCAGCGTCGTGGAGACGTCGCGGACCACCGCCATAGTGGACGAGGTGCGCAGGACGGCCGCCGAGCACATCCTCGCCCACCTGGAGGTCGTCGGCGCCACGGGCCCGCGGCTGCGGATGACGGTGCGGATGTGGATCACCTCCGTCGAGGCGGCGTCCCTGATCTGGCTGGACGAGGAGAAGCAGCCGCCGCTGGACGAGCTGCGGGACTGGCTCGTCGAGCAGTTCATGGCGGTTCTCGTGGCCTCGGCCGGCCGCGACCCCCAGACCGCGGAGGCGGTACGGGCCGCGCTGGCCATGGAGAGCGCCGACGGCCCCGCGGGCTCGCTCGCCCGGCGCGTCCTGCCCGTGGTGAGCGACGCGGCGCACCTGCTGTGACGCGCGGCGGGCGTCTGCTGTGACACTGACCGGGTGAAGAGCGAAGACACCCCTTTCGTGGGTGGCCCCCTGGACGGCCGCGTACTGCCCATCCTGCTCGGCCCCACCGGCCACCCCCCGAAGGTGTACCGGGTCCCGGTGCCGGACGAGGCCGGCGGCCCGGCGACCGTCCTCGTGTACCGCCGGGTGGCCAAGGCCGGGGGCAAGCGGCTCGGCCTGCACCAGGGCTGGACGTACGCGTACGACCCGGAGGGCGACAAGGCCGGGCCCGGCCTGAAGTGGCCGTGGTCGAAGCCTAAGCCGGGCGGGGCGGCCTGAGCGCGGCTTGAGCGCGGCCTCCGCAAGGGTGGCGCGCCGTCGGGACCTGGACGAGTGACCGCATTGCGCCAACCCGCGCACCTTCCGGAGGCGGGCCGCGCCGGGGCCGCTGATGCTCGCGGTGCGGGGCGGAGCCGCCGCCGCGCGCCGGAGGTGATGGCATGTCAGGCAGGCTGCTGCGATGGGTCGGTACGGGTGTGGTGGTCGGCGCCCTGCTGACGCCCGCCTCCCCGGCGTACGCCGTTCCACAGCCGGAGGACACCACCGAGCGCCCGGTGGCCGAGCTCCTGAAGGACCTCCAGGAGCTGTACCGGAAGGCCGAGGAGTCGACGGAGACGTACAACGCGACCGCGGAGAAGCTGAAGGAACAGCGCGCCGCGGTCACCCGCCTCAACAAGCGCCTGAGCCGGGCCCGCGCCTCGGTCCACGACAGCCGGGGCGCGGCGGGCCGCTTCGCCCGCCAGCAGTACCAGGGCACGACGGAGATCTCCCCCTACGTACGCCTCCTCCTCGCCCGCGACCCGCAGCGGGCCCTCGACCAGGGACATGTCATCGGGCGAGCGGCGGCGGAGCGCGCCGCGACGGTGGACCGCCTGGTCGGCGGCGAGAAGAAGGCATCCGAGCTCGCGGCCACGGCGAAGAGCGCCCTGGAGACCCAACTCTCCCTCGCCGCCCGCCAGAAGGAGGCACGGGACACGGTCAAGGGCCAACTGAAGGAGGTCGAGGAACTCCTCGCCTCACTGAGCACGGAGCAACTGGCGGATCTCGCGCGGGCCGAGGAGGAGGGGATGGCGGCGGCGCAGCGGAAGTTCCTGGACTCGGGATCGCTGAGCGGGACCGCGGGGTCACCGGGGTCCCCTGGTTCCGCACCGACCCGCGCGCCTTCCCGGAAGGGCGACACAGCGCTCGACTACGCCGTGAAACAGATCGGGAAGCCGTACAAGTGGGGCGCGGAGGGACCCAAGTCCTTCGACTGCTCGGGCCTCACCTCGCAGGCATGGGCGAAGGCGGGCAAGGACATCCCCCGCACGTCACAGGAACAGTGGGCCCAGCTACGCCGCGTCTCCCTCCGGAAACTGCGCCCAGGCGACCTGATCGTCTACTTCCCCAAGGCCACGCACGTGGCCCTCTACCTGGGCGACGGCATGGTCATCCAGGCCCCGCGCCCCGGAAGCCGGGTAAAGGTCTCCCCCATCGCCTCGAACCCACTCCTCGGCGCGGTACGCCCGGACCCCTCGGCCAAGCCGATGAAGAACTACGTCCCGCCTAAGCTGCCGCGCGGGGCACGCAAGGGCGGGGACGCGGGGTACGGGCGGTCCGACGCGCCGGGGAAGGACTAGCCCGTGAGCCCCGTCAGGTACGCGCCCGTCTTCTCCGGCTCGTAGAAGAAGTTCTCGAAGTCCGACGGGTCGTTGAAGCCGTTGGCGAAGCGGTCTGCTGCCGGCTGGAGTTGGCCTGCGGCGCCGATCAGGTTCAGGACGTGCTCCGGCGGGGGCGAGAGCATCGCGTTCGTCCACTTGGTGACGTGCTGGGCCGTCTCCCAGTAGCGGTCGAACGTGGACTGCATCCACTCCTCGTCGAACGGCTTGTCGCCGTGCTCGACGATCGAGGAGAGGTACGCGGCCGCGCACTTGGACGCCGAGTTGGAGCCCTGCCCGGTGATCGGGTCGTTCGCGACGACCACGTCCGCGACGCCGAGGACGGCGCCGCCGCCGGGCAGCCGGCCGATCGGCTTGCGCACCGTCGGGGCGTAACGGCCGGACAGCGTGCCGCCCGCGTCCGTCAGCTCGACCTTGGTCGCCCGCGCGTACTCCCACGGCGTGTACTTCTCGAGGAGTTCGAGGGTCAGCGCGAGGTGCTCCGAGGGGTCCTTGACGCCCTGGAAGACGTCCAGCGGGCCGCCCGGGACGCCCTCCCAGAACAGGATGTCCGCGCGCCCTGACGTGGTGAGGGTCGGCATGACGAAGAGTTCGCCGACGCCCGGCACGAGGTTGCACCGCACCGCGTCGAACTCGGGGTGCTCGGGCCGCGGGCCCATCCCGTGGACGTAGGCCACGGCCAGGGCGCGCTGCGGGGTGTCGTACGGGGAGCGCGAGGCGTCGCGCTCGAACATCGAGACGAGCTCGCCCTTGCCCGCGGAGACGAGCACCAGGTCGTACGTGCGGGAGAAGTAGTCGAGGTCGGAGACCGCCGCGCCGTGGATGACCAGCTGGCCGCCCCGCTGCGCGAACGTCTCCATCCAGCCCGCCATCTTCACGCGCTGGTCGACGGACTGGGCGAAGCCGTCCAGCTTGCCGACCCAGTCGATGACGCGGGAGGAGTCGGGGCCCGCGACCGAGACGCCGAGGCCCTCGATCTTCGGCGCCTGCGACTCCCAGAAGTTCAGCTGGAGGTCGCGCTCGTGCTGCAGCGCCGTGTGGAACATGCACTGCGTGGACATCACACGCCCGGACCGGACCTCGTCCGCCGTGCGGTTGGACATCAGGGTGACCTCGTACCCCTGTGACTGGAGTCCGAGAGCGA
Source organism: Streptomyces sp. NPDC050439 (assembly GCF_040655335.1). Lineage (NCBI taxonomy): Bacteria > Bacillati > Actinomycetota > Actinomycetes > Kitasatosporales > Streptomycetaceae > Streptomyces > Streptomyces sp. NPDC050439. Next base: position 648,101 of record NZ_JBFAJT010000004.1, on the reverse strand, counting down.
TCTGGAGACCGGCCTGACCGGCTCCGACGACGAGTATCTTCCGCATGCGGCGTCTTCTCCTACGTGCTGAAAAGCTTAAGGTTAAAGCTATTCGGGGGTTGCTGCGAGGGCGTGGCCGACCAGCGAGAGCAGGGACTCGATCACCGAGATCCGCTGCCTCGCGTCCATGATGAGCACCGGTATGTGTGCCGGGATCGTCAGCGCCTCACGGACGTCCGCGGGCTCGAACTCCTCGGTTCCGTCGAAGTGGTTGACGGCGACGATGTACGGCAGACCGCAGCTCTCGAAGTAGTCGAGCGCCGGGAAGCAGTCGGGCAGCCTGCGGGTGTCGGCGAGGACGACGGCGCCGATCGCGCCGCGCACCAGGTCGTCCCACATGAACCAGAAGCGCTGCTGCCCCGGCGTACCGAAGAGGTACAGCACGAGGTCGTCGTCGAGCGTGATCCGGCCGAAGTCCATGGCGACCGTGGTCGTGGTCTTGTCCGGGGTCGACGTGAGGTCGTCCGTGTCCTCGCTCGCCTGCGTCATCAGCGCCTCCGTCTGGAGGGGCGTGATCTCGGAGACGGCGGTGACCAGCGTCGTCTTGCCGACGCCGAACCCGCCCGCGACCACGATCTTCGTCGCGATCGGGGCCCGGGTCCGGTCCGTCTGCCAGGCTTGCAGGTTCTCGTCCGGGTCGGGGCCCGGGATACGCAGGTCAGAGACGGCGGAGCCCACTGAGCACCCTTTCCAGCAGTGCGCGGTCCGGCTGTCCCGGGCCATGGCCCGTTCCGTACACGCGGATCTTTCCCTGGTCTGCGAGGTCGCTGAGCAGGACGCGGACCACGCCGAGCGGCATCTTCAACAGCGCGGCGATCTCCGCGACCGTACGCATGCGGCGGCAGATCTCGACGATGGCCCGCATTTCCGGCATGACCCGTGCGATGGCGTTGCCCTGCGGCAGCTCACGGCGCTCCTCGGGGGCTTCGAGGGCGGCCACGAACGTCTCGACGAGCAGGACGTGGCCGAAGCGGGTGCGTCCGCCGGTGAGCGAGTACGGGCGTACTCGGGCGGGTTTGCGGTCGCCGCCCCGCTGGGGCAGCTTGCCGGGCCTACTGCTCATCGGACGCTCTCCATCGACTGGCGCAGCTCACTGCGGAGTTCGGGGGTGAGGACATGCCCGGCGCGGCCGACGAAGAGCGCCATGTGGTACGCGACGACGCTCATGTCGCAGTCCGGGGTGGCGTGCACGCCGAGCAGCGAGCCGTCGCTGATCGACATGACGAAGAGGCTGCCCTCCTCCATCGCGACGACGGTCTGCTTGACGGCTCCCGCGTCCATCAGCTTGCCGGCGCCGATGCAGAGGGAGCCGAGGCCGGACACGATGGTGGCGAGGTCGGCGCTGGAGCCCTTGGGCCCCGAACTGTTGTCCACCGCCTGCTCGTTGTTCCGGGCGGGGTCGGACGAGAGCAGCAGCAGGCCGTCGGAGGAGACCACGGCGACCGAGAGCAGCCCCGGCACCTCCTCCACGAGATTCGTCAGCAGCCAGTGCAGGTTGCGGGCTTCGCTGCTCAGTCCGAATCCGGCGGACCTGCCGCCGGCGGTGGAGCTGCCGGTGGACTTGCTGCCGGTGGAAGAACTGGGCGAGCGCATGGGCGCAGTCAACTACTTGCCTCCTCGACTGTGTCCCCCATGTTTTTGGTCTCTTCGTTACGTTCGGTCAGCTCGGCCTCTACGTCGCGACGGCCGCTGATGGCCCCCTGGTGAAAGCCTCCGAGACGCTTGCGCAGCGCTTCGGCGTCGACGGATCCGCTGCGCGCCCTGGGCACGGTGGGCTCGGGCGCGGAGATCTTCGGCGTGCGCTTGGGGAGCCCCTTGTCGGTGACGCGCTCCCACTTGGGGGTGGGGGCGGGCTCGGCTTCGGGCTCGGCTTCGGGCTCGGCTTCGGCTTCGGGCTCGGGCTCAAGATCGGTCGCGGTTTCGGTCTCGGGAGCCTCGGCTTCCGGAGCTTCCGGGGCCGCTGGAGCTTCCGGGACCTCCGGCTCCTCCGGGGCGGGCGGAACCGCGAGTTCCATGGTCGTCTCGGCCGAAACCTCGGGCGCGGCCTCTGCCGGAATCTCGGGCGCGGCCTCCGCGTCCGCTTCCGCGTCCCGCACCGTCCGCTCGGCAGCCGCGATCAGCGGGTCCGCGGCGGCGGACCCCGCCGAACGCCCCGGCAGCACGTTGGAGTTCGCCTCGGCCTCCGAGCCGGGCAGATGCACCGCGGGTGCCGCCCCGGCCACCGGAACGCCGACCGGTGGAGCGCCCACCGCGGGCGCCGCGGCGAGGATCGCCTTCGGCAGGACCACGACCGCCGCGACACCGCCCTGCTTCTGCTCGCGCAGCCGGACCCGCGCCCCGTGCCGCGCGGCGAGCCGGGCCACGACATAGAGGCCGAGCCCCAGGCCGTCCCCGCTCTCCTGGTCGTACGCGTCGTCGGGACGGAAGTCCGCGAGGCGGGAGTTGAGCTCCTCCATGCGGTCCTCGGTGACCCCTATGCCCTCGTCCTGCACGGAGAGCATGACCTCGCCGCTCTCCAGGAGCCAGCCCGAGACCTCCACGGAGGCGTCCGGCGGCGAGAACGAGGTCGCGTTCTCCAGGAGTTCGGCGACCAGGTGGCTGATGTCGTCCGCGGCGAAGCCCGCGACGTGCGCGTGCGGCGGCAGCGTGGCGATGCGCACCCGCTCGTACCGCTCGATCTCGCTGACGGCGGCGCGTACGACGTCGACCAGCGGGACGGGGCCGGGGTGCTGGTGGCCGTGCTCGGCGCCGGCGAGGACCAGGAGGTTCTCGCTGTGGCGGCGCATGACCGTGGCGAAGTGGTCGAGCTTGAAGAGGGTGGCGAGGCGGTCGGGGTCCTGCTCGCGGTCCTCCAGGTTCTCGATGACGGCGAGCTGCCGCTCGACCAGGCCGAGGGTGCGCAGCGCCAGATTGACGAACGTGCCATGGATGGACTGGCGCACCCGCTCCAGATGGGCGGAGGCCTCGCTCAGTTCGGCGCGCAGCGTCTCGCGCTCGTCGGCCATGGACTGCCGCTGGCCGATGAGGTGCTTGCGGTCGGCTTCGAGCGTGGTGAGGCGCTCGGTGAGGGCCGCCGCGTGCTCGTGCAGCGCGTTGACGGACCGTACGACCTGGGCGAACTCGTCGTCGCGGCCCGTGAAGCGGATCGGGTCCTGGGGCGCGGGCTCGTGGGCGAGGCGGGCCGAGCCGATGCGCAGGACGGCGAGCGGGCGGGTCAGGCTGCGGGCCATGGCCATGGAGACGCCGACGGCGACGAGCAGCGTGACGCCGACGAGCGCGACGCGGATCTCCAGCGCCGTCACGTCCTCGTCGCGCAGGTCGGTGAGGTTCTTGGTGCGCTGCACGGTGAGCGCGGACTCGGCGCCCCGCATCATCTCGATGCGGGCGGAGAGCGCCGCGTCGAGCTTCTCGCGGTCGAAGCCGAGCTCGGCGGTGGAGAGCGTGGGCTGGTCGGTGAGGCGGGTGAGGTACTTCTCCGCCGTGGTCACCTCGTGGCCCGTGACCGTCGAGTCGTACGTCGTGCGGGCTCGGTCCGTGGCCGCGTCCCGGAAGTCGGCGAGGGAGGCCTGCGCGCGCACGTGGGCCTGCTGGCCCGCGGCGCTGAGGGCGTCGCGGGTCTTGCCCGCGGCGGGCGACTCGTCGACCACCGTGGTGGGAAGGCCGGTCACGGGGTCGATGCTCGTGCTCGTCTCCGTGGAGCGCGGGACGGCGAGGGTGGCGAGGAGCAGGCCGCGGGCGCTCGCGGCCTGTTCGACGGCGTGGTCCAGGTCGGCGAGGGCGTAGGCGCCGGAGCCCGCGCGGGGCGGGGTCTTCTCGGCGAGCTCGCGGGTGAGGCCGTGCAGTTCGGTGATGACCTTCGAGTACGCCGTGTGGGCTTCGAGAGCGGTGCTCTTGCCGGTGAGCGCCGCTCTGCGCACGGCCCCGATGTCGGAGAGGTCCCCCCGCAGTGCGGCCGGGGCGTCGGCCGTGCGCAGCTCCTCGATCTGGCGGTCCACGCGGGCGCTGCGGCTTTCGGAGAGCCCCTTGCCCTGCGGGCGGCCCGCGGCGATGAACGAGGTGACCTCGTCGCGCTCGTCGGCCAGCGAGTGGCCCAGGGACACCGCGTCCTGGGTGCGCTCGGCGAGGGTCACCAGCTGCTGCGCGTCGTTCAGTTGCCCGGAGGCGGCGATGACGGCGGGCGCTCCGGCGCCGGCGATCGCGGCGGCCACCACGGCGACGGCGACGATCAGCCGGTTGCGCACGCGTGCGGTGGGCCTGGAGTTGGCCGACTTCACGGGCTTCGCGGGCTTCGAGCCGTCAGGAGGCGTCACCGCGGGGGCGGTGGGCTCTCCCGCCGCGTGCTCGGGGTTCTCTCCCGCTGCGGGCTCGGGCGAACGCTCCGTAGGGGTGGTCGCGCCCGGCGTGGCCCCTTCGGGAGCCGTCTGCTTGCCCTTGCGCCCAGGCCGCATCTTCTGCACCGGTGCTCGCATTCTTGTTTTTCGTCTGCCCATGGGCCCGGGTGACGATCCGTCAACACACGAGCCCCCCGGTACGGCTCCAGACCCTTCCAGTGCCGATGGGTGGCAGTCGTGCATCACATGCCTGGCCACCCGAAGGAGTGAACATCGGCGGGGAGTTGGCGAGCAAGTCCCGACGCGGGCCGAAAGTCCCGGCCACGGTGCGCCGGTTGGACGTCGACCGCAGGCTTTGGCAGGATGCGCCGCCACACGCCGCCGGAAGCGATCATTCCGACTGAAATCCGGCGTCTGACCTGCTGGTCCGGGCCAACCCCCGTTGTTTTGCGCCTTCCCGACGGCCTTGTGAAGGCCTCGTGCAGACTGGCCGAATGCGTATCGAACTCGCCACCGAGCCCGGGGACCCCGCGCGGCCCAACGAGGACTATGCCGCGGTGATCCTTCCCGCAGCCGGACAAGGCGGATCGCTCGTCCTCCTGGACGGGGTGACCCCGCCCGTCGGAGACGACGGCTGTCTGCATTCCGTCCCTTGGTTCACGGCGCGACTCGGCGGCGCACTGGGGGAACTGTCCGTTTCGCGACGGGATCTGCCGCTCTCCGAGATCCTCGCGGCGGCGATCGCGCGCACCGCGGAGGCCCATGGCGAGACTTGTGACCTTTCTCACCCGCGTACGCCTCAGGCGACCGTGATTCTGGTGCGTTGGGACGAGGAGCGGGTCGAGCACCTCGTCCTGTCCGACTCCGCGCTCCTGATGGCGGGCCCGGACGGTCACGTCACGCCGGTGCTCGACGTACGCCTCGCGGAACTGCCCCCGAGGATCCGCGCCCTGCGCGACGCGGTCCGCGCGCTGCCGCGCGGTACCGCCGAGCGCGAGGAGGCGGGCCGTGTGTACGGCGCCGCGGTCGAGGCCCTGCGGAACGCGGAGGACGGCTTCTTCACCGCGGCCGCCGACCCCTCGGCGGCCGCACGCGCCGTCACCGGAACCTGGCCGCGCACCGAGGTGACAGCGGTGGCGGCCCTCACGGACGGCGTCGGCCGCTGGGTCGAGACATTCCGGGAAGGCGACTGGGCGGAGTGCTTCGCGCTGCTGCGCAAGGAGGGCCCCCAGCGTCTGGTGGACCGGGTACGGGACCTGGAACGCGCGGACCCCAAGGGCACGACGTTCCCGCGGGGCAAGCTGCACGACGACGCGGCCGTGGTGTACGCGGAGCTCTGACGCAACCGGGGGCGCGCCCCAAAGGGGCGCGAGGAACGGCGCGAGCAACCACACCCAACCCGCAGACGGCAGACGTCTCAAGGGGCGCGGGGAACTGCGCGACAAGCCACAGCCCACCCGCAGGCAGAATCGCGCCCCCGACAACGCCCCGCCCTCAAGACTCCGGGGACTCATTCAGCTGCCGCAGCAAGCGGGCAAGCTCCGCGACCTCCGCCCGGTCCCACCCGGCCAGCTTCCGCACGTACCGCTCCCGCCGCCCCGCCCGCACCGTACGGAACCGCGTGCCGCCCTCCGTCGTGAGGTGGACAAGCCAGGCCCGCCCATCGGCCGGGTCGGGCTCACGGGCCACCAGCCCCAGTTCCTCCAGGGCCCGCAACTGGCGGCTCATCGTGGCCTTGCCGACGCCGATGTACGCGGCGAGGTCGGTGGCCCGCTGCGGGCCCGAGTCGTCGAGGCAGACCAGGAGTCCGTACGCGGCGGGCTCCAGATCGGGGTGGACCTGCCGCGCCATCTCACCGGACGAAGCCCGCGCCCGGCGCAGGAGCAGCGTCAACTCGCGCTCCAGGGAGAGGAACTCACGGTCGACCCCCCGGCTCACGTCGGGTCCACCGTCGTTCACGTCGGGTCCACCGTCGTTCACGTCGGGTCCACCGTCGTTCACGTCGGCTGCACCGTGATTCTCGCCCTCGTGCACTTCAGCACCCATGGCACGCTTTCTTTCCGGATCAGAGAAGTTTTCCGCCCCGCACGGCGGCAGACATCCGCGTCGGCCCATCGCCGCAGCTCGACCAGTATTTCGTAACGCCCCGCCGCACCGCGCCGAGGCCACCGCCGCTGGAGTAGACCAACGGCAGACACCGAACCCCCTTCCCAGCCCCGGGTCTACGTGCGTAGCGTCCTTCGTGACATGTTCACACCAGGAGCATGTCGACAGGTCCCCCCACGAGCTCCGACGAGCTCAATCGAGGCCTACGGAGGCACGCACATGCCCGTGCACAGACCCGGAACGCCCCGCCGCTCCCGCTGGTCAGCGGCCGCAGTCCTGCTCTCAGTCCTCTCCGCCCTCTCCCTCCTCCTCACCCTGCCGGGCGCCGCACAGGCCGCCGGCGGCGACGACACCCCCGCCCGCGGATCGGCCCGCATGGGCCAGGGCGTCGTCGAGCACGACGGGCAGGGCAGTTTGCCGCCCGGCGGCGACGCCGTACAGACCGAAGGCGTCGACGTCAGCAGCCACCAGGGCAACGTCGCCTGGTCGACGCTCTGGAACAGCGGCGTGAAGTGGTCCTACGTCAAGGCCACCGAGGGCACGTACTACAAGAACCCGTACTTCGCCCAGCAGTACAACGGTTCGTACAACGTGGGCATGGTCCGCGGCGCCTACCACTTCGCGACGCCCGACACCTCCTCGGGCGCCGCCCAGGCCAACTACTTCGTGGACAACGGCGGCGGCTGGTCCCGCGACGGCAAGACGCTGCCGGGCGCGCTGGACATCGAGTGGAATCCGTACGGGGCGGCCTGCTTCGGCAAGTCCCAGTCCGCGATGGTCACCTGGATCCGCGACTTCCTGAACCAGTACAAGGCGCGCACCGGCCGGCACGCGGTCATCTACACGGCGACCAGCTGGTGGAAGCAGTGCACCGGCAACTACGGCGGCTTCGCCGTCAACAACCCGCTGTGGATCGCGCGTTACAACACCTCGCCGGGTGAGCTGCCCGCCGGATGGGGTTTCCACACGATGTGGCAGTACACCTCGACGGGCCCGACGGTCGGGGACCACAACAAGTTCAACGGCGCCCTCGACAGGGTCGTGGCGCTCGCCAACGGCTGAGCGGACCCACCGAGCATGCGGGCCCGGCACCCCTTTCGGGGTCCCGGGCCCGCACTCACCGGCCACCTCCGTCACGCGGCGGCCGGAACCCTCACCTCGGCCTCCGTCAGGGCCAGTTCGAGCACCTGGCGGACATCCGTCACCGGGTGCACGTCCAGCTTCTGAAGGATCTCGGCCGGGACGTCGTCCAGGTCGGCCTCGTTCCGCTTCGGGATGATCACCGTGGTGATCCCGGCGCGGTGCGCGGCGAGCAGCTTCTGCTTGACGCCGCCGATCGGCAGGACCCGCCCGGTCAGCGAGACCTCACCGGTCATGGCCACATCCGTACGGACCAGACGGCCGCTGAGCAGCGACGCGAGGGCGGTCGTCAGGGTGACGCCCGCGCTCGGCCCGTCCTTGGGGACGGCGCCCGCCGGGAAGTGGACGTGCACGCCGCGTTCCTTGAGGTCGCCGACGGGCAGTTCCAGTTCCGCGCCGTGCGAGCGCAGGAAGCTCAGCGCGATCTGCGCCGACTCCTTCATGACGTCGCCGAGCTGGCCGGTGAGCGTGAGCCCGGAGGCTCCCGTCTCCGGATCGGCGAGCGACGCCTCCACGAAGAGGACGTCACCTCCCGCGCCGGTGACCGCGAGCCCGGTCGCCACACCCGGCACCGCCGTGCGCCGCTCGGCCGGGTCCTGCGCCGACTCGGGCACGTGGTGCGGGCGCCCGATGAGACCGCGCAGGTCGTCCTCGCCGACGGTGAACGGCAGCTCCCGCTCGCCCAGTTCGTGCTGCGCGGCGACCTTGCGGAGCAGCCGCGCGACGGACCGCTCCAGGTTCCGCACGCCCGCTTCCCGGGTGTACTCCCCCGCGAGCTTGCGCAGCGCGCTCTCGTCCAGGGCCACCTCGTCCGTGCCGAGCCCGGCCCGCTCCAGCTGGCGCGGGAGCAGGTGGTCACGGGCGATGACGACCTTCTCGTCCTCGGTGTAGCCGTCGAGCCTGACCAGCTCCATGCGGTCGAGCAGCGCCTCGGGGATGGATTCGAGGACGTTCGCCGTCGCCAGGAACACCACGTCGCTCAGGTCGAGCTCGACCTCCAGGTAGTGGTCGCGGAAGGTGTGGTTCTGCGCCGGGTCGAGGACTTCGAGGAGGGCGGCCGCCGGGTCGCCCCGGAAGTCGGAGCCCACCTTGTCGATCTCGTCGAGGAGCACGACCGGGTTCATCGACCCGGCCTCCTTGATGGCCCGCACGATCCGTCCGGGCAGCGCCCCGACGTACGTACGCCGGTGTCCGCGGATCTCCGCCTCGTCGCGTACGCCGCCGAGCGCGACCCGCACGAACTTGCGGCCCATGGCGTGCGCGACGCTCTCGCCGAGGCTGGTCTTTCCGACGCCGGGAGGACCGACCAGGGCGAGCACAGCGCCACCCCGACGGCCGCCGACGACCCCGAGGCCGCGGTCGGCACGGCGCTTGCGCACCGCGAGGTACTCCGTGATGCGCTCCTTCACGTCCTGGAGGCCCGCGTGCTCGGCGTCCAGGACGTGCTGGGCGCCCTTGATGTCGTACTCGTCCTCGGTCCTTTCGTTCCAGGGCAGTTCGAGGACGGTGTCCAGCCAGGTCCTGATCCAGGAGCCCTCGGGCGACTGGTCGCTGGAACGCTCCAGCTTGTCGACCTCCTTGAGGGCGGCCTCGCGGACGTTCTCGGGCAGGTCGGCGGCCTCGACGCGCGTGCGGTAGTCGTCGGACTCCTCGCCGTCCTGCTCGCCGTTGATCTCGCGCAGCTCCTTGCGCACGGCGTCGAGCTGGCGGCGCAGCAGGAACTCGCGCTGCTGCTTGTCGACGCCCTCCTGGACGTCCTTGGCGATGGACTCGGCGACCTCCTGCTCGGCGAGATGCTCGCGCAGCTGCTCGGTGGCGAGCTTGAGGCGGGCGACCGGGTCGCCGGTCTCCAGGAGCTCGATCTTCTGATCGGTGGAGAGGAAGGGTGAGTATCCGGAGTTGTCGGCGAGGGCCGAGACGTCGTCGATCTGCGTGACGCGGTCCACGACCTGCCAGGCACCGCGCTTCTTCAGCCAGCTGGTGGCGAGCGCCTTGTACTCCTTGACCAACTCGGCGACGGCGCCGGGCAGGGGTTCGGGCACGGTCTCGTCGACCTTGACGCCCTCCACCCAGAGCGCGGCACCGGGACCGGTCGTACCTGCACCGATCCGCACGCGGCCACGGCCGCGGATCAGGGCGCCGGGGTCACCGTCGGAGAGGCGGCCGACCTGCTCGACGGTGCCGAGGACGCCGGTCGCGGCGTACGTCCCGTCGATGCGCGGAACAAGAAGGACCTGCGGCTTGCTGCTCCCATCGGAACGGGCGGCGGCCTGGGCCGCCTCGACCGCGGCGCGCACCTCGGTGTCGGACAGGTCGAACGGAACCACCATGCCGGGCAGGACAACCTCGTCGTCGAGCGGCAGCACGGGCAGTGTCAGCGGTGTGGACGGCTTCGACTCGGCGGACTCAGTAGTCATGATCTCCCCTTCAGCATTCAAGTTGAGCTATGTGGGCTCAATGCTTGTGAGTGCTTGAATGTTCCCCAAGGGGTGTTCGCTGTGAGCGATCAGCGGATCAGTGTCTTGTAGCGGTGGACTTTGCATAAGTCAACTCCAGGCTGCACGTGATCTTGCATTGGTCAGCGTGACCTTGCATCAGTGGGCGGGGTTAGCTGGTCATGACTCGTGCGTTTGGCGTGGTGCCCGGTGGTGTGACAGGGCCTCCGGTGGAGGGGTTCGAGGTCGGCTACATCGACCCGGGCGGGTCGGAGTTCCGCCGTCCGCTGGCAGATGTGTGGGCGGTCCGGTTCGAGGACGCCATGCCGGTCCGCGAGTTCAAGTCGTACAAAGGACAGCGGCATCTGCCGGGGCTGTGGTGGTCGTCGACGGCGGGCGGGCACATCGGATACGAGTCCTGGCTGTAACGCGATCACGTCATGCTGCTGGACTTCGACCCCTCGGTGGTGGGGGTGTCCTCGCAACCGTTCTGGCTGTTCTGGGCGTCGGACAGCGGCAAGAGCGTCTCGCACGCGCCGGACTACTTCGCGCGGCGGGAGGACGGCTCGGCAATCGTGGTCGACTGCCGTCCGGCGGACCGGCGGGGGCCCCGGGACTGGGCGAAGTTCGTGGCGACGCAGTCGGCCTGCGACCAGGTGGGGTGAGAGTTCCGGCTGGTGGGGTCGCCGGACGAGATCGTGGTGAGGAACGTGCGGTGGCTGGCGGGCTATCGGCACCCCCGGCATCTGGTGGGGCCAGTCACGTCCGGGCTGCGGGAGGTGTTCGCCAAGCCGCACCCGCTGATGGATGGCGCCGGGCTGGCGGGGGATCCGATCGCGGTGCTGCCGGTGCTGTTCCACCTGCTGTGGTCGCAGGAGCTGGTGGTGGACGTGTCGGCGCCGCTGCACGCCGCGGCGATGGTGTCAGCGGGGGTGCGGTGATGGCCCACAAACAGGCTGCCGCGTTGCGTCCCGGCGATTGGATCGTCCACGACGACGGCGATCACCAGGTGGTGGCCCTGGCCGGGACGTCGGTACGGCTGCGCTCGTCCGGCGGGGCCGAATCCGAAACCGACGCCGCCGCCCAGTCGCCCGCGTCGGTGGTGTCCTTCGGCGTCTTCGACGCCCACGCGGAAGCCGAAAGGTGGCTATGAGAAAGCCCGCCCCGTCCCCGAGACCCGACACGGGCACGCCCGAGGAGCTGCCGCCGGATAGCCCGCTCACCACCAAGAAAGGCTGGCGCCACTTCGTCGGGCACGATCCCGTCCCGCCCCAGCTGCTGCCAGCCGCCGAGCGGGCAGCGCTGAGCGGACAGGAGCGGATGCGGGCGGACGACCGGCGCCGGGAGTATCACGCCGATCTCCCGCTGGTGAACACCCCGACGATCCGCAACGTCATCGCCACCACGCGGCTGCTGGTCCAGCTCAACCGCAACCAGGTCTCCGCCCGCCGGGGCGTGATCCTGTCCGGCGCTTCGGGCACGGGCAAGACCACCGCCCTGACCCAGTTGGGGCAGGCCCACGAGCTCGCCATACGCAAACGGTATCCACGTGACGGCAACCGGCTCCCGGTCCTCTACGCCACGGTCCCGCCCGCGGCCACGCCGAAAATGCTCGCAATGGAGTTCGCCCGCTTTTTCGGCCTGACCTTCCCCACCCGGGCCAACGTGACCGATATCGTCGGCGCGGTCTGCGCGACCACCGCCCACGTCCATGTCGACCTCGTGCTCGTCGACGAGCTGCACAATCTCAATCTGGGCACCCGGTCGGGCGCCGAAGCATCCGACCAGCTGAAGTACTTCGCCGAACGTCTGCCCGCCACCTTCGCCTACGCGGGCATCGACATCGAGTCACGGGGCCTGTTCGCCGGCACCCGTGGAGGTCAAATCGCCGGACGCTTCGTCGTCATCCCCGCTGCCCCGTTCTCCCACGCCGACGATGGGGAGAAAGACGCCTGGCGGGACCTGGTGGGCACCCTGGAATCCATGCTCCGCCTGCACCACCACACGCCTGGCACGCTCACGGCCCTGAGCGAGTACATCTTCCATCGCACTGGCGGAATGATCGGCACCCTCTCCCAGCTCATCCGCGGCGCCGCCGTTCTGGCCATCGAGGACGAGAGCGAACGCATCACCGAGGAGCTGCTCGCCCTCGTCCCTGTCGACTTCGCGGCCGAGCAGTCCGAAAAACTCACCGCACCATCCAAATCCTCCTCCCGACGGAGACGGGTGGCCTGATGCTCATGCGCCGGCTTCCTGATCCCGTGCCGCCCGCCCAGCACGAAATCGCCGCCTCCTATATCGCCCGCCTGGCCCGACTCCGCGGCCTCGACATCAATGCTCTCTGGCGATGCGTCACCGAACGCGAAGCCTGAGGAGGCATCCGTCGCGTCGTCGTCCCCGAACGCCTCGCAGCCATCACCGGCCGGACCATCCACGCCCTCGCCGGTGCTCTGCCGGAACTACGCTCCCCTCAGCCGGACTGGGCCATGTTCCGTCACCAGCCACAACCCGGCTGCCCCCACTGCAACGCCAAACACCCCGGCGGCGAGGTCATCAGGATCATGCCGCACCACCGCTACGTCTGCACCCAACACCGGTTATGGCTCTGCCCATCCGACGCCGACGGACACACCACGCCCCTCGACGCCCTCCCCGAAGACGTTCAAGCACAGCGCCGACATCTGCGCATCCTCCAACGTCACGGCTGGGCCGTCACCTACGACGCAGTCCTCACCGCCATACTCATCTGCGGCCAGCTCTGGTCCCTCCCGGAGAACAAGAACGGCGAAGCATGGCACGACTGGGTCCGCCGGGCCCGGGCCCTCATCCCACCCGACACAGCCGAATCGGGCTTCTCCGTGGCACGTCTCTGCGCAGCGGTCTATCCCGAAGCCATCTCACTGGCCACTCTCTTCGCATCGCCCTATTGGAGACAACAAGCGCAGAAAACGACATGGGATCGCGACCGCTTCAACAGAAATCGCCCAACGGCTACGGCACCCTGACCACAACTTCCGTAAGTACGACTTCCGCCAAAACCGCTACAACGACCCCATGAACTACAGCGATCCCATCAACCATTGGGCGGACGTGACTTCCAGGCGCCCTCCGCTTTCCACATGCTCCCGTCAGGCACTGAAGTCAGCCACCACAAGCGCGTCACTGACAGCTCGGCGGAAGTCCCCAAACAACTACCTCACAGCACCAACTGATGAGAGCCAGCAGCTGTTGCGAGTACGGCGTGCCACGCTGCCCGGACTCCGATACGACCAGCAGAAGCATACGACCATTGGGACGTCGACCCGTTCGCCAACGACACCTACACCTACGAGACTTTTGCGCCTAATGGGGAACCCCTTCAAGTCGACTCCAGAATTCCTGAGTTCCGACGCGTGTTCCGTCGTTAGCGAGGATCGCAGCGGGACTGCACTTCAGCCGGAGCCGGATTTTACGCTCCCCGCTCGCCGAGAAGTTCTCGTTCCCAGCGAGCCCCGAGGCTACGAGCTCGCTGACAAACCTCTTCCAGATATCCGGACCGTATTCCTGGGCCCATTTGAGCCTATTGTCCTCCGGTTGATGGTCACTGCGGAGAATGACGGACTTCTCTACACGCCGTGCCATCGTCGTCAGATAGTGGCGCGCGGCAAGCACCTCGGTGGGCGGCAGGCCGTCACGCTTATCCTCGGCGTCGACGACATCGGCTCCGTAGCGTTGCAGCGCTTCGAGGATGTGCTCCTTGCGGTAGAGAAGTTCGTTCGGAAGCAGCAGTTCCACCAGGTCGGAGTGACGCACGCCTCGCAGTCCGGCCAGATCAAGGGGCGCACCGCTCACCCTGATCTTCTTGATTACGGTGTTCCTCAGCGTCAGGGACCAGCCTCCCACCGCAGGCAGAACAAGCCCGTCGACCTCGCATCCAATGATGCGCGTATTCACTCCCTGCACCTGTGAGAGGTCAATCCCGTCCGCGAACACGGCATTGAGCACGTCCGTACCAGGAATACGGCCCGTTTCTTTAATGACAGCCGCCCAGAGGGCGCCCAGGTTGGTGGCCGCGACAGTGGACTCGATCTGCTCTTTTTCCGCGTTTTGGAGTTGTGGCGCAAAGTTCGCGATGGCCTGAACGACACGTTCCTCTCCAGCTGCGGCGACAACTCCCGTGACGGTGGCCGACCGCCAGGGGGACTGCTTGAGCATCGCTTGGAACAGAGAAAGGTGTCCGTCCAGAAGGTAGCGGCTTGCGGCGCCCGCTAGGAACTGATCGAAGAACAGCTCGTGCTGGAAACGGAAACGGGAGACTGACGCATCGTCCGAGGCTGCGGCGAGTCCGCAGAGCACAGGCAGCCGTTGCTTGAGGTGACGCCGGCTGGACAGCTCACTGTCCATGGCGTACTCGGCTGCGTCCTGAAGCTCATGAATGTCCGCCTCGCGCTCTTCGTGGCTCGCCATGAACTCTGCGACGTACTCAAACATGCGCCGCAGTTCGACACGGTTCATGAGGGCGGTGTCCCCCTGCCCCGTCAGTTTTCCTTCCTCGCGCGCCACATACTTGTCGAGCAGTCGATCGGCAAGTGTGTTGCTCTTGATCTCGCCATCGTTCGGGTTGAGCGTCATCTCCGCGAACGCATGGGCAAAGAACGGGAGACCCAACAACTGACGGTCATGCTCAGACAGTTGCCCCAGGCCCTCGCGCGGCACTCCGTAGTCGTCAAGGAACGCCTCGATGTCCTCCGGGGACCACCGCTGCACGGCTGCGACTCTGTGCCGCACAAAGGGCAGTCCCTGCTCATTGGCGCGCTCAACACTGGAGCGGTACTGCCCCATGTAGTAGGAGGAACGCGCGGACACCACCACTACGCCCCGACCACCGAGTTCATCGAGCCAGGGACGTAGCGACCCTATCGCGTCGCTATACCCCACCCCGCCGAGCAGCTCGTCAAATCCGTCGATGAGCAAGGTCATCAGCCCGTTCCGACACAGGGCCTTCACACCTCTGTCTGTTAGGTTGCGGGTCGATGCGACAGCGCTGTCCACCACGGTGCGGAGGCTGTCGAGTACCTGGCCGGTGGAACGGACGTACAGGAACAATGCCTGGTTCGACGGTTCGCCCGCCAGCATCGCCCGCTCGACCTCCTGGGCACGGGTCTTCGCTGCGTCGAGCATCGCCCGTGTCTTGCCAATGCCCGCCTCACCGTTGATGAAGACCACTTGCGTCTGGCCGCGGTTGGCCTGGAGGTCCTGGTCGATGCCGTCGATGAGTTCGGCGAAGGTGCAGGCGGGCTCTGTCTGGCTGCCGTCGATGTCGGAGACAACGACCTTGCTCATCCGTGTCGTGCCGCGCTCCTGGGACACCCAACCCAGAGTGTCGCGCTCCTCGGCCAGCACCTTGCTCTCCATCTGCTCCAGCTTCTGCCGCAGACGCGTCGCAACTACCTGCCAGTTGGCGAGTGAACGCAGATAGTCCGAGTACGGGACCCAACCGGACTCCGCGCGCCACTGCCGGGCATTGTCGGGGCCCAGGCGGAAGTAGTCACGCCGAGGCTGGGTTCCCGTGCCCTCACCCGTCGCCTTGTCCCAGTAGTACTCAAAGCCGTGATCGTGGTCAGCGTAAACGGGCTCAGAGTCGTCATCGGCGAAGCCGCGAAGATCCTGCTCGACGTCCTTGATGAAGTACACCAGCGTGCCGTTGTCCGCCTTCTGCGCCTTCAAAAGAGGCTGAAGTGCCGCGCGGATCGCCTCGTCTGAGGGAGAACTGCTCACCGATCCACCGCCGAAGCAGAGGAAGCTGGGCTGGGCACGGGTGAACTTGGAGAAGAGGTGCCAGACACCGATCGGCTTCATGAATAGGTACGGCCACAGCGACACCCTGTCCCCGTCCCAGACGAAGGACGGCCGTTGGTCCCCCGACTCGCCCTCCTCAATCGACAGCTCGGCCTCGTTGAGGGACTCCGTAATCGCGTCGGCGATGGACTGAACCAGTTGGTCCAGCGTTGCCAACTCGGTTTCTCCGGCGGGCAGCGGCCCCCCGTGGCTGATGTGGTCGCGTAGCCGCTTGAGATCGCGCAGTTCCCTGGGCGCGCCTGGAAAGCCCTGATCGTAGAGATCCATAACCCTGGTGACGGCCCGGCCCACACGGTCGGCCGGCACTGTCAGACATTCGTCCAGCTGCTGTCCGACACGCCGTAGATAGGCGGTCCACTCGCCGAGGCCCGGGGAGCGCCCGACCAGCGCGGGGGCCCGTCCCGCTGCCCGCACAGTCGCCGCCGCCAGCAGCGCCAGAAAACGCAGCTCAAAGTCGAGGACGGAGAAACCCTCATGGATGCTGCGCGGGCGTCCCGCCGACAGGGGGGAATAGGAAGTCTCCATGCGGCGGAACACCTCGGCGGGAGTCGCCGACCTCGCCCCCTCGGCCATCGATCCTCCAGCGTGGTGCACTGTTCCTCCCGACTGGGCCCGCTTAGCAGTGGGACGCACCTTATCGATCGCGCGGAGCCCCTGCCGGGCCTGTGGACAAACAGACCAGCGGGCGCAGCGGTATAGCCCCGGTAGGCCTCCGCTCAGCACCACTTCTCCAACGACCTCGTCGACATGGTGGGTCAGCCACGCCGTCCTCGGCAGTCAAGCCCGCTCCCCTCTCCCCGCCAGACCGAAGATGCAAGAAGCACTTGCGCAGATCCAGGGCGTGAGTCCAATCGATTCGTTCATCGACCAGTCCAGCGGCAGGTGACGATGCAACAACAAACCGCACCGGACAATCAGCAGCCGGCGACCAGCGGTCAGCGAGGTGCCGGGGACTGGCGCCACCGCCGCACCAGTGGCCACGTGGCGACGCCGATCGCCAGAGCCAGCAAGTGGCCCCAGTTCGTCATCGGGTCCGTGAACGCGATCAGGTCGTCGACGAGCATGCCGCCGAAGCCGGCGAGCACCAGCCACCGCAGCCATGGCCTGAAGAGCCCGGTCAGCGCGCCGACGCTCGCCGCGACACCGAAGCTGATGCCGTAGTCGAGGCGGTGCAGGGAGCTGTCGGGCAGGTGCCCCGCAAGGACCGAGAGGCCGACGGGGACCTCGGTCGCGAGGGTGGCCACGACATGGCCGAGCAGGAAGACGCCCGCCGTGCGCAGCGCGCCGATGCGGCGCTCCAGGGCGGTGAGGACCAGCAGGAAGCCGATCGCGTACGGCGACGCGATGCCCCCCGCGATCCACAGCGCGCTGGCCACCAGGACGAGCAGCGGCTGCTGCGTCAGGTGCGCGACGTCCGTGCTGGAGTGCCGGTGCAGGTCGGAGATCAGGGACGGCTCCGCGTACTGCGCCAGGAGCGACGTCAACGCGAGGACCGCGGCATAGCCGAACGTGAAGGGCGTACCGGTGGGGGTCGGCAGGACGCGCCACAGACCGGTGGTCCACGGGCGCCGGCCGGGCGCCGTCGCCTCGGGGGTCGTCGCCTCGGGCGCGCGGTCCCGTTGTCGCGGGATGCCGTCCAGGCCGGGCGGGGCCGTCTCCTCGGGCGCCGCGGGGGCGGTGTCCTCGGGCGCCGCAGGGGCCGCCGACGCGCTCGGGTCCAAGGTGAGACGCTCCTTCCGTCATGTCCACCCTTTGCCGATCTTTCCGGCACTGTCTATGACCCGTGCCACGCCCCGCGTCACGTGAGACGCGAATCACAGCAACCCCAGGGCCCGTGTCCGCGTCCGCCCCGAACAGCGCCCCCCGCGGTCATACCCTGACCGCCATGCAAACCCACACCACCGCCCCCGTCGTCATCGACCGGCGCGAGGGGCCGTACGGCGAAGTCGTACTGCGGCGCCATGGTGCGCTTCTGCAGATCATCGCCAACGGCTGTTTCCTGATGGACACTTCGGACGGCCGCTCGGAGCGGCTCCTCGTCGACGCGGCGTACGACACCCTCGACGACCCCCGGGAGCCCGCCCTGCTCATCGGCGGCCTGGGCGTCGGCTTCTCCCTCGCCCACGCGGCGGCCGACCCGCGCTGGGGCCGCATCACGGTCGTCGAGCGCGAGCAGGCCATCATCGACTGGCACCGCGCGGGCGCGGACGCCCCGCTGGCCACGCTCTCCGGCGCCGCGCTCGCCGATCCGCGCACGGAGATCCTGCACACAGACCTGGTGGCGCATCTTTCCGGTGCCGACACCCCCGAAGGCGCCCCGAGGACGTACGACGCACTCTGTCTGGACATCGACAACGGGCCGGACTGGACGGTGACGGAGGACAACAACTCCCTCTATTCTCCGGCCGGTCTGGCGGACTGTCAGGCTCGCCTGAACCCGGGTGGAGTGCTCGCCGTGTGGTCCGCCAGGCCCTCGTCCGCTTTCGACTTCGCTCTACGGAATGCCGGGTTCCGGTCGGTACGGACGGAAGAGATCCCCGTTGCCCGAGGCGTACCCGACGTGGTTCATCTCGGCGTAAGGGCTGCGTAGCCGAGGTGCCTTCGCGACCCGTACCCTGCTGACCGAACACAAGCGATCAGTGTCAGGGGCGGGCGATGGAGCAGACACACACCTCCCACAACGGCGCGACGGCGGCGATGCCAGGCGCCCAGCGCCGGGTTCTGGTGGTCGAGGACGACGCGACGATCGTCGACGCCATCGCCGCCCGGCTACGCGCCGAGGGTTTCGTAGTGCAAACGGCGATGGACGGTCCTTCGGCGGTCGACACCGCGCAGGCTTGGCAGCCCGATCTGCTGATCCTGGACATCATGCTGCCGGGCTTCGACGGGCTCGAAGTGTGCCGCCGGGTGCAGGCCCAGCGGCCGGTGCCGGTCCTCATGCTGACGGCGCGCGACGACGAGACGGACATGCTGGTCGGGCTCGGCGTCGGCGCCGACGACTACATGACCAAGCCGTTCTCCATGCGGGAGCTCGCGGCCCGCGTGCACGTCCTGCTGCGCCGGGTCGAGCGCGCCGCGCTGGCCGCGACCACCCCGCGCAGCGGCATCCTGCGGCTCGGCGAGCTGGAGATCGACCACGCGCAGCGGCGGGTCAGAGTGCGCAGCGAGGACGTCCATCTGACGCCGACGGAGTTCGACCTGCTCGTCTGCCTGGCCAATACACCGCGTGCGGTGCTCTCGCGCGAGCAGCTGCTCGCCGAGGTGTGGGACTGGGCGGACGCCTCGGGCACCCGGACCGTCGACAGCCACATCAAGGCGCTGCGCCGGAAGATCGGCGCCGAGCGCATCCGTACGGTGCACGGCGTCGGGTACGCCCTGGAGACCCCGACCCCCTGAGGTGAGCCGTCCTATGACAGGTCCCTTCGGCGGGCTGCGGCCGTTCTCCATCAAGACCAAGCTCGGCACCCTGGTGGTCGTCTCGGTCTTCATCACCACGGGTCTGCTGATGGTGGCGATGAAGACGGAGACGGAGCTGCGCTTCATCACCGTCTTCTCCGTGATCGCCACACTGCTGATCACGCAGTTCGTGGCGCACAGCCTCACCGCGCCGCTCGACGAGATGAACTCCGTGGCGCGCGCCGTCTCGCACGGCGACTACACGCGCCGCGTGCGCGGCGCCGACCGCCGTGACGAGCTGGGCGACGTGGCCACCACGATCAACCGCATGGCGGACGACCTGGAGGCCCAGGACCAGCAGCGCAAGGAGCTGGTCGCCAACGTCTCGCACGAGCTGCGCACCCCCATCGCGGCGCTGCGCGCGGTCCTGGAGAACGTCGTCGACGGAGTGTCCGCCGCCGACCCGGAGACCATGCGTACGGCCCTGAAGCAGACGGAGCGGCTCGGGCGGCTGGTGGAGACACTGCTCGACCTGTCCCGCCTGGACAACGGCGTCGTACCCCTGCGGGCCCGCCGCTTCGAGGTGTGGCCCTACCTGTCGGGCGTCCTGAAGGAGGCCAACATGGTGGCCTCCGCGCGCGCGGGCATCGCGTCGGGCTCCGGCAGTCACACGCGTACGGACGTGCATCTGCACCTGGACGTGACGCCGCCCGAGCTGACCGCGCACGCGGACGCCGAGCGCCTGCACCAGGTCGTGGCGAACCTCATCGACAACGCGGTCAAGCACAGCCCGCCGCACGGCCGCGTCACCGTGCGCGCCCGCCGCGGCCTCTACCCCGAGTCCCTCGACCTTGAGGTCCTCGACGAGGGTCCCGGCATCCCGGAGTCGGAGTGGCACCGGGTCTTCGAGCGCTTCAACCGCGGCAGCCACGCCAACACCCCTCCGCAGGGACCCGGCAGCGACGGCGGCACCGGACTCGGGCTCGCCATCGCGCGCTGGGCGGTCGATCTGCACGGCGGTCACATCGGAGTGGCCGAATCCCCTCGCGGCTGCCGGATCCAGGTCACCCTTCCGGGCCTGCCCGAACTGCGAAGTTGACGTATCGTTCGAAACGGAAGCGATTCGCGGGCGCATCGGAAGCGCGCCCGGGTGAAGCCGCCGCGCAGGGCAAGGCCCGCGCGGCAATTCTGCGTTCCGGAACCTCGCTTGTTTCCCGCCATTTACGCCGCCGAAACCATCCGTCCAGTGTGACTTACGCGACGGATGACGGGCCCGGCCTGCACCTGGCGGCGATGGAGGCGTAGCCTTGATTCCCGCTGTCCATCACCTTGTGAAGCGGAAGAGGGCGGTTACCGCCGTGTCGTCACAGTCCCCCAGTAGCTCGAGCATCTCGACCGACCAAGACGGGCAAGGCAAGAGCCCTGCTGCTGCCTTCGGTCCCAATGAGTGGCTCGTCGACGAGATCTATCAGCAGTACCTCCAGGACCCGAATTCGGTCGACCGAGCCTGGTGGGACTTCTTCGCCGACTACAAGCCAGGAGCGGGCGCGTCACCGGCCGCCGCCCCGGCCAAGCCGGCGGGTGACGCAGCCGCGGGGGCTGCGGCCACCAGTGCTCCCGCCGAACCGGCGAAGCCCGCGGCCTCTGCCGCGCCCGCCGCCCCCGCGGCCCCTGCCGCGAGCAGCACGGCCGCGCCGAAGGCCGCTCCCGCCGCGGCGAAGCCTGCGGCGGCAAGCAGCGCCGCAGGCGCCCCTTCCTCCAAGCCGGCGGCTGCTGCCGCCAAGGCAGCTGAGCCGGCCAAGCCCGCTGCCGAGGCCCAGGGGCCCGAGTACGTGACGCTGCGCGGCCCCGCCGCCGCGGTCGCGAAGAACATGAACGCCTCCGTGGAGGTCCCGACGGCGACGTCGGTCCGCGCGGTCCCGGTGAAGCTGCTCTTCGACAACCGCATCGTCATCAACAACCACCTCAAGCGCGCCCGCGGCGGGAAGATCTCCTTCACGCACCTCATCGGGTACGCGATGGTGCAGGCCATCAAGGCCATGCCGTCGATGAACTACTCCTTCGTACAGAAGGACGGCAAGCCGACGCTGGTCAAGCCGGAGCACATCAACTTCGGCCTCGCCATCGACCTCGTGAAGCCCAACGGCGACCGTCAGCTGGTCGTCGCGGGCATCAAGAAGGCCGAGACGCTGAACTTCTTCGAGTTCTGGCAGGCCTACGAGGACATCGTCCGCCGCGCACGCGACGGCAAGCTCGGCATGGACGACTTCACCGGCGTCACGGTCTCGCTGACCAACCCCGGTGGCCTCGGCACCGTCCACTCGGTCCCCCGCCTGATGCCCGGACAGTCGGTCATCATGGGCGTCGGCTCGATGGACTACCCCGCGGAGTTCCAGGGCACCTCCCAGGACACCCTGAACAAGCTCGGCATCTCGAAGGTCATGACGCTCACGTCGACCTACGACCACCGGGTGATCCAGGGCGCCGCCTCGGGCGAGTTCCTGCGGATCGTCGCGAACCTGCTGCTCGGCGAGAACGACTTCTACGACGAGATCTTCAAGGCGCTGCGCATCCCCTACGAGCCGGTCCGCTGGCTCAAGGACATCGACGCCTCGCACGACGACGACGTCACGAAGGCCGCCCGCGTCTTCGAGCTGATCCACTCCTACCGCGTCCGCGGCCACGTCATGGCCGACACGGACCCGCTGGAGTACAAGCAGCGCAAGCACCCCGACCTGGACATCACCGAGCACGGCCTCACCCTGTGGGACCTGGAGCGTGAGTTCGCCGTCGGCGGCTTCGCCGGCAAGTCGATGATGAAGCTGCGCGACGTCCTCGGCGTCCTGCGCGACTCGTACTGCCGCACCACCGGCATCGAGTTCATGCACATCCAGGACCCGAAGCAGCGCAAGTGGCTGCAGGACCGCATCGAGCGCACCCACGCCACGAAGCCCGAGCGCGAGGAGCAGCTGCGCATCCTGCGCAGGCTGAACGCCGCCGAGGCCTTCGAGACGTTCCTGCAGACGAAGTACGTCGGCCAGAAGCGCTTCTCCCTGGAGGGCGGCGAGTCCGTCATCCCGCTGCTCGACGCCGTCATCGACAGCGCCGCCGAGTCGCGTCTGGACGAGGTCGTCATCGGCATGGCCCACCGCGGCCGCCTGAACGTCCTCGCGAACATCGTGGGCAAGTCGTACGCCCAGATCTTCCGTGAGTTCGAGGGCAACATGGACCCCAAGTCCATGCACGGCTCCGGCGACGTGAAGTACCACCTGGGCGCCGAGGGCACCTTCACCGGCCTCGACGGCGAGCAGATCAAGGTCTCGCTCGCGGCGAACCCGTCCCACCTGGAGACGGTCGACCCGATCATCGAGGGCATCGTCCGCGCCAAGCAGGACATCATCAACAAGGGCGGCACGGACTTCACGGTCCTGCCGGTCGCCCTGCACGGTGACGCGGCCTTCGCGGGCCAGGGTGTGGTCGCCGAGACGCTGAACATGTCGCAGCTGCGCGGCTACCGCACGGGCGGCACGGTCCACATCGTCATCAACAACCAGGTCGGCTTCACCGCCGCCCCGGAGTCGTCGCGCTCCTCCATGTACGCCACGGACGTGGCCCGCATGATCGAGGCGCCGATCTTCCACGTGAACGGCGACGACCCCGAGGCCGTCGTGCGCATCGCGCGGCTCGCGTTCGAGTTCCGTCAGGCGTTCAACAAGGACGTCGTGATCGACCTCATCTGCTACCGCCGCCGCGGTCACAACGAGTCGGACAACCCGGCGTTCACGCAGCCCCTGATGTACGACCTGATCGACAAGAAGCGCTCGGTGCGCAAGCTCTACACCGAGTCCCTCATCGGTCGCGGCGACATCACCCTGGAAGAGGCCGAGCAGGCGCTTCAGGACTTCCAGGGGCAGCTGGAGAAGGTCTTCACGGAGGTCCGCGAAGCCATCTCGCAGCCCGCCGAGGCCGAGGTCCCGGCCCCGGAGGCCGAGTTCCCGGTGAACGTCGACACCTCCATCTCCCAGGAGGTCGTCAAGCGGATCGCCGAGTCCCAGGTCAACATCCCCGACCGGGTCACCGTCCACCCGCGTCTGCTGCCGCAGCTGCAGCGCCGCATGTCGATGGTCGAGGAAGGCACGATCGACTGGGGCATGGGCGAGACCCTCGCCATCGGTTCGCTGCTCCTTGAGGGCACGCCGGTCCGCCTGTCGGGCCAGGACTCGCGCCGTGGCACGTTCGGTCAGCGCCACGCGGTGCTCATCGACCGTGAGACGGGCGAGGACTTCACGCCGCTCCTGTACCTCTCCGAGGACCAGGCGCGCTACAACGTCTACGACTCGCTGCTCTCCGAGTACGCGGTGATGGGCTTCGAGTACGGCTACTCGCTGGCCCGTCCCGAGTCCCTCGTCATGTGGGAAGCGCAGTTCGGTGACTTCGTCAACGGCGCGCAGACGGTGGTGGACGAGTACATCTCGGCCGCCGAGCAGAAGTGGAACCAGCACTCCGGCGTCACGCTGCTGCTGCCGCACGGCTACGAGGGCCAGGGACCGGACCACAGTTCCGCCCGCATCGAGCGCTTCCTCCAGCTGTGCGCGCAGAACAACATGACGGTCGCGATGCCGACCCTTCCGTCGAACTACTTCCACCTCCTGCGGTGGCAGGTGCACAACCCGCACCACAAGCCGCTGGTGGTCTTCACCCCGAAGTCGATGCTGCGCCTCAAGGCGGCGGCCTCGAAGACGGAGGAGTTCACGACGGGTGGCTTCCGCCCGGTCATCGGCGACGACTCGGTCGAGGCGTCGGCGGTCCGCAAGGTCGTCTTCTGCTCCGGCAAGCTGTACTACGACCTGGAGGCCGAGCGGAAGAAGCGCGAGGTCACGGACACCGCGATCATCCGCATCGAGCGCCTGTACCCGCTGCCGGGTGCCGAGCTCCAGGCGGAGATCGCGAAGTACCCGAACGCCGAGAAGTACCTGTGGGCGCAGGAGGAGCCGGCGAACCAGGGCGCGTGGCCCTTCATCGCCCTCAACCTCATCGACCACCTGGACCTGGCGGTCGGCGCGGACATCCCGCACGGCGAGCGCCTGCGCCGCATCTCGCGGCCGCACGGCTCGTCCCCGGCGGTCGGCTCGAAGAAGCGCCACGAGCAGGAGCAGGAACAGCTCCTGAGCGAGGTCTTCGAGGCCTAGGCCTGAGCGGTTCGTTCGAGCGGTTCGTACGGCGGTGGGCCCGGTCCCGAGTGCTTGTCACCCGGGGCCGGGCCCACCGGCGTATCGGCTTATCCTGAATGTCCCGAGCAGTCGCTCATCTGTTGTCGTTTTCTCTGATCGCGGAGCCTGACTTGTACTTCACCGACCGTGGCATCGAGGAGCTGGAGAAGCGGCGCGGCGAGGAGGAAGTCACCTTCGAGTGGCTCGCCGAGCAGCTCCGCACCTTCGTGGACCTCAACCCGGACTTCGAGGTCCCGGTGGAGCGCCTGGCGACCTGGCTGGCCCGCCTGGACGACGAGGACGAGGACGAGTAGAGCCCGTCTTCCGACGCCCTCAGCCCGGCGCCGGCCCGGCGTCGGCGGCCCGCACCCTGTCATAGGCAAGTCCCAGAGAGCCGTGGACCAGCAGGAGCGCGCCGGCCACGGCCCATCCCCCGCTGCGCCGCCGTACGGCCCATGCCGCAAGCGGCAGCCCCGCGGCCATCTGCGCCACCGCGAGCGCGCGTGCCCGGGGTCCTCGCAGCCAGGGGCCGAAGGGCCCCCGCTCGACGACGTCCAGCTCCGCGCGCACCGCGTCCCGCCACCCGGACCACTCGATCTCCCGCACTCCCGGCGCCACGCGTGCCACCGTGCGCAGCCGGTCCGCGGGTTCGCCGGGGCCGAGGCCGGCCGGGAGGGCCACCTGTGCCCGCGCGAGGACTGCGAGCAGCCCCAGGAGCCGCGCACGGGCGTCGGACTCCGTGTCGGGGCGCCCCAGGGCCTCCAGGGCCTGCATGTCCAGTACGGGGTCGAGGCCGAGCCGGGCGGCGAAGGTCCGTAGCGCCTCGTCCTCGCCCACGGGCGTCCCGTTCGCCAGCCACACGTACTCGACGGTGCGGCGGAAGCCCGCGGCGAGGGTGCAGCCCGAGCGGTCGGAGTCCCACCACAGCGCGAGCACGGGCCAGGTCGCCCCGACGGCGAGCGCGGTGGCCCACCCCGTGAGCACCCGGTCCACCGGTTCGTCACCGTGCACCCAGGGTTTGCCCTCGGGCACGAGCACGCTCCACTCGCGCCCCGCCGGGGCGAGCAGCATCTGTTCGCGCAACAGGCGGGCGGCGGGCTCGACCGCGTCGGGTTCGGCCCGGCAGAGCAGCAGCGCACCGGCGGCGGCATGCTCGAAAGCTTCGGACGACATGGCCCCACGCTAGGTCAAATCACCATATTTGGCGCAGAGAAGCGGAGGTGTCTTGACTTTCCGTGACCGCGATATATCGTGTCTTGCAGAGACGCGATATGGCGCGTTGCCGCACAGCAGTCCAGCACGCCGAGGAGGTCAGCCCGATGTCAGAGTGGTCCGTCGCCGAGCCCCAGAAGCTCACGTTCGACGCCCCCGTGAAGACCCTCCACGTGCGCGTGGTCAACGGAACGGTGAACGTCGTGGGCACCGACGAAGTTTCCGCCCGCCTGGAGGTCTCCGAGATCGAGGGGCCGCCCCTGACCGTCACCCAGGCCGACGGCGTGCTGACCGTCGCCTATGACGACCTGCCCTGGAAGGGCTTCCTCAAGTGGCTCGACCGCAAGGGCTGGCGCCGCAGCGCGGTGGTCTCCCTGGCTGTTCCCGCGGGCACCCGCGTCGAGGTGGGCGTGGTCGGCGCGGGCGCCGTGGTCTCGGGGATCGAGGGGAGCACGGAGGTCAAGGGGGTCACCGGGGACACGACCTTCGTCGGCCTCTCGGGCCGGGTCCGCGCCGACACGGTCTCGGGCAGCGTGGAGGCCCAGGGCATCACCGGCGACCTGCGCTTCAACTCCGTCTCCGGTGATCTGACGGTCTTCGAGGGAGCGGGCTCCTCCGTCCGGGCCGATTCGGTGAGCGGCTCGATGATCGTGGACCTCGACCCGGCGGGCGTGCCGGCCGACATCGGCCTGACGAACGTCTCGGGCGAGATAGCGATCCGGTTGCCCCATCCGACGGACACGGACGTCGAGGCGAACACCGCGAGCGGCACGGTGTCCAACGCGTTCGAGGATCTGCGGGTCAGCGGCCAGTGGGGGGCGAAGAAGATCACCGGCCGCCTGGGATCGGGCAGCGGAAAGCTCAGGGCGACGACGGTGTCGGGGTCCATCGCACTGCTGCGCAGGCCACCGTCGGACGAGGCTCCGCCGGGCGCCTCGCCCCAGGACACTCCCCCGACCGACGACGCCGCCCCGACCGACAAGAAGGTGCTCTGAGATGGCCCCCGTGTTCGCCCATGGCCGACTGCGCCTGTATCTGCTGAAGCTCCTCGACGAGGCGCCGCGCCACGGCTATGAGGTCATCCGCCTCCTGGAGGAGCGCTTCCAGGGCCTTTACGCGCCTTCGGCGGGCACGGTCTACCCGCGCCTGGCGAAGCTGGAGGCCGAGGGCCTGGTCACGCACACCACGGAAGGCGGCCGGAAGGTGTACGCCATCACGGACGCGGGCCGCGCCGAACTGGCCGACCGCAGCGGTGAGCTGGCCGACCTGGAGCTGGAGATCCGCGACTCCGTCGCCGAGCTCGCCGCGGAGATCCGGGACGGTGTGCGGGGCGCGGCCGGTGAGCTCCGCCGGGAGATGCGGGAGGCGGCCAAGGAGGCGCGCGCGTCCGGTGGCGGGGCCGAGGGCAAGAGCGGGGGCAGGAGCGGGGCGGGTTCTGGAGCCGGCTCCGGCAGGCCCTTCCCCGACCCCTCGGACTTCTTCGACGGCTCCTGGGGCGACAAGGAGGGCTGGCGCCAGGCCAAGGAGGAGTTCAAGCGCGCCAGGACGGAGTGGAAGGAGCAGGCCAGGCGGGCGAAGGACGAGACCCGCAGGGCACGCGAGGACGCCCAGCGCGCCCGCCGCCAGGCAGAGGACGCGCAGGAGACGGCGCGCGCCCAGGTTCAGGAGGAGGTGCAGCGCATCGCGCGGCGCGTCCAGGACCAGGTGCAGGACCACTTCACGCGGGGCGACTGGCCGACCGGTGTGCGCGAGGGCCTGACGGAACTGGCCAAGGAGTTCGGCGACTTCGGCAAGGATCTCGGGAAGGACCTGGGCAAGGACTTCGGTGACTTCGGCCGCAAGGGGCCTCGGTCCACCGCCGAGGAGCCCAAGTTCACCGCGGCCCCCGAGGACGGGGTCCCCACGGAGTACGTCCCGGAGTGGGCCCAGGAGGACACCACCGGCAACCCGGCACGGGACCTGGACCGCCTCCTGGACCGCTTCCGTGACGACATCCGCGACACCGCCAGGGACCACGGCGTGACGGAGGACCAACTGCGGGACGCCCGCCATCACTTGTCGTCGGCGGCGGCCCACATCGCCGCGGCACTGCGCACGCCGAAGGGCTGACCCGGGGGCACCGAGGCCACCGGCCGCCTACACGGGGCCGGGGCCTGAGCCGGCCCCGTACAGCACCCGCTCCACCGACTCGTGGGTCACGCCATGGTCCGCGAGCACCTCGCTGACGATGCCGGGGCGGACGGTCAGGGCGAACAGGATGTGCTCGTCGCCGATCTGCCGGTCCCTGCGGGCGGTGGCCATGCGCAGGGACTTCACCAGGGTGTCCTTGGCCTCGCGGGTGAACGGCCGGTGCCCGCTCCAGCTCCGGCCGGGGCGCCCGGCCCTGCGCCCGCCCGCCAGCGCACCGGCGCCATGGGCCTCTTCGACCCGGGAGACGATCTCGGAGACGTCGATGCCGAGACCCGCCAGCGCCTCCGTGTCGGCCTGCGAGAGGCCCCCGCGGCGTCGCGCCTCGCCCAGGGCACCCTCGATCGAGTCGCGGCGGCGCGTGGCCCCGAGCGAGGCCAGGGCGAAGGACGCCCGGCTCGCCTCTCGGTCGAGCAGCGCGAGGAGCATGTGCCCGTCGTCGACGGAGGCCGCGCCTTCCCCCTCGGCGTGCTCGACCGCGCCCTTGACGACGGCGCGGGCGTCCTTCGTGAACCGCTCGAACATCACTGCCTCCCGTACTTCTTGTGCACGGCCTGCCTGCTCACTCCGAGCTCCGCGGCGATCCCCTGCCACGACCAGCCCTGCCGGCGCGCACTGCGCACCTGCACGGCCTCCAACTGCTCCACCAGCCTCCGCAGCGCGGAGACGGCCCGCAGTCCGACGCGTGGGTCACGGTCACCCGCCCGCTCGGCGAGATCCGTAGCTTCGGTCATGCATGTCAACTTACGTTGACAGGGAGACATTGTCAACCAATGTTGACACCCGGGTTCAGGCGCCTTCGAGCACGATCTTCCCGAACAGGTCGCCCGACTGGAGGCGCTCGAAGCCCTCGCGCGCCCGGTCGAGCGGCAGCACCTCGTCGATGACGGGACGGACGCCCGTGGCCGCGCAGAAGGCCAGCAGGTCCTCCAGTTCGTCCTTGGTCCCCATCGTCGAACCGACGATCTTCAGCTCCAGGAAGAAGATCCGGGTCAGCTCCGCGTGCGAGGGCCGGTCACCACTGGTCGCCCCCGAGATCACCAGAGTGCCGCCCGGCTTGAGGGACTTGACGGAGTGCGACCACGTCGCCGCCCCCACCGTCTCGATGACGGCGTCCACCCGCTCCGGCAGCCGCGCGCCGGACTCGACGGCCTCCACCGCGCCCAGCTCCAGGGCCCGCTTCCGCTTGGCCTCGTCGCGGCTCGTGGCGAAGACCCGCAGCCCCGCGGCCTTGCCGAGCACGATCGCGGCCGTCGCGACACCGCCGCCGGCGCCCTGGACGAGGACCGAATCCCCGGGACGCACCCCGGCGTTGGTGAAGAGCATGCGGTACGCGGTGAGCCACGCCGTCGGCAGGCAGGCCGCCTCGGCGAACGACAGGTCCTTCGGCTTCGGCAGCAGATTCCAGGTGGGGACGGCGACCTGCTCGGCGAACGTCCCCTGGTACTTCTCGGTCAGGATGGAGCGGCTCTCCGCGGGACCGACCCCATGGCCGGTCTGGCCGATGACGGAGTGCAGGACGACCTCGTTGCCGTCCTCGTCGATCCCCGCGGCGTCGCAGCCGAGGATCATCGGCAGCCTCCCCTCGGGGAGACCGACCCCGCGCAGGGACCACAGGTCGTGATGGTTGAGGGAGGCGGCCCGGACGTTCACGGTCGACCAGCCGGGCCTGGGGTCGGGGGCGGGACGCTCCCCCAACTCAAGGCCGCTGAGCGGCTGGTCACGGTCGATGCGGGCGGCGTAGGCAGCGAACATGTGGCAGACGATAGGCGTGCGGCCTACCCGCACGTAACCACGCACGACTGTGACACGCGCCGCGCCCCCGCCCCGTACGCAACACGTGCGTACGAGACGGGGGCGCGGGTCACGACGGGCGGCGCACCACTCAGCGGCGAGCCACGCCCTCGGCCCGGGCGGCAGCCGCAACGGCCGCGGTGACCGCCGGGGCGACCCGCTCGTCGAACGGCGAGGGGATCACGTAATCGGCGGAGAGCTCGTCGCCCACCACACCGGCCAGCGCCTCGGCCGCGGCGATCTTCATCGTCTCGGTGATCCGCGAGGCCCGCACCTGCAGCGCGCCCGCGAAGATGCCCGGGAAGGCAAGCACGTTGTTGATCTGGTTCGGGTAGTCCGAGCGCCCGGTCGCGACGACGGCCGCGTACTTGTGGGCGATGTCGGGGTGCACCTCGGGGTTCGGGTTGGCCATGGCGAACACGAACGAGTTCGGCGCCATGGAGGCGACCGCGGGCTCGGGGACGGTGCCGCCCGAGACGCCGATGAACACGTCCGCACCCGCGAGGGCGCTCTCCAGCGAACCGCTGAGCCCGGCCTTGTTGGTGATCTCCGCGAGCTCACGCTTGACCGGGGTGAGGTCGTCCCGGTCCCGGCTCACGACGCCCTTGCGGTCCGCGACCGCCACATCGCCGAGCCCCGCTTCCAGCAGGAACTTGGCGATGGCGACACCGGCCGCACCCGCACCGGAGATCACGGCACGCAGCTCACCGAGCGTGCGCCCGGTCAGCCGTGCCGCGTTCCGCAGCGCTGCGAGCGTGACGACCGCCGTGCCGTGCTGGTCGTCGTGGAAGACCGGAATGTCGAGCCGCTCCTGGAGCTTGCGCTCGATCTCGAAGCAGCGCGGGGCCGAGATGTCCTCGAGGTTGACGCCGCCGAAGGACGGCGCGAGCCGCACCACGGTCTCGACGATCTCGTCCGCGTCCGTCGTCGCGAGCGCGATCGGGACCGCGTCCACGCCGCCGAACTGCTTGAAAAGAATGGCCTTGCCCTCCATCACGGGGAGGGAGGCCTCGGGGCCGATGTCACCGAGGCCGAGCACGGCCGTGCCGTCGGTGACCACGGCCACGACGTTCGACTTCCATGTGTAGTCGTTCACCAGCTCCGGCTGCTCGGCGATCGCGGTGCACACTTTCGCGACGCCGGGCGTGTACGCCAGGGACAGGTCGTCCTTGTCCCGCACGGGCACGGTGGCCTGCACGGCCATCTTGCCGCCACGGTGCAGCGCGAACGCCGGATCGAAGGGCTCTTCAGCGCCTTCGTGACCCGTATTGCTGTCGCTGCGAGGATTGACGATCTCCGCTGCCACTTGTCTTACCCCTTAAGTCTTAAATCATCAGTTGAGGGTGTCCACTCCTGGTTGAGAAGTGGGCGGGCACCGCGTCTGTTCCCCGCCTGTCGGCGGAGGGAGGTACAGACACGCGAGCGCGCCGCACACGCGCTCTGGGCCCCGGATGAGGGGTGTAACGCACCTTTCTACCTGACGGTGCTCGGCCTGGGCGAGTGGGATTGGTTACCTGAGGTGCCCTTGACTGTTGTAGTGGTCCCACAAGAACGGGAGACGGGCCCACGGCGGGCCGGTCCCCGGATTTTTCGTGGCGAGCCCGTCACCGGTCCACATCGCGAGATTCACCCGGGATTCACCGAAGATCTCAAATGGCGGTACTTCGTTCCGGGCCGGTACGGCCCTGTTGTCCCGGCCTGTCTGGGTTGCCAGGTCACCCGTTATCCGATTTTGACATCTCTGGCACCCAGAATCGGACGGTCCGAATGGCAAGATGCGGTCATCACACGAGGTCGCGACACCCGAAGGTGTGTGCACGACCGCTCGGCAACTCCCTCATCCGCCGGAGGACCCTCATGACCGCACGCTCCATTTGTCGTACCACCGCCGGTAAGTCCGCGAAGTCACGGATGGCCACGGTCGGCGCGATCGCGGTCGCCGGCGCGCTGCTGCTGACCGGCTGCGGTGACCAGACCAAGAGCAAGGACGAGGGCGGCGAGAAGGTGAGCAACGCACCGCTCGCCGACAAGCTCCCCAAGGACATCCGTGACGCGGGTGTCATCAAGGTCGGTTCGGACATCGCGTACCCGCCCGTCGAGTTCAAGGACAAGTCCGGCAAGACGGTCGGCATCGACCCCGACCTCGGCGACGCCCTCGGCAAGCAGCTCGGCGTGGAGTTCCAGTTCGACAACGGCACCTTCGACACGCTGCTCGGCGGTCTGCGCTCCAAGCGCTACGACCTCGCGATGTCGGCCATGACCGACACCAAGAACCGCCAGGAAGGCGTCGACGAGGAGACCGGCAAGAAGATCGGTGACGGCGTCGACTTCGTCGACTACTTCACGGCCGGCGTCTCGATCTACACCAAGAAGGGCGACGACCAGGGCATCAAGACCTGGGGCGACCTCTGCGGCAAGAAGATCGTCGTCCAGCGCGGCACCGTCTCGCACGACCTGGCCAAGGCCGAGTCGAAGAAGTGCAAGAGCGGCAAGAAGATCACCATCGAGTCCTTCGACAACGACCAGCAGGCCCAGACCCGGCTGCGCTCCGGCGGCGCCGACGCCGGCTCGTCCGACTTCCCGGTCGCCGCGTACGCGGTGAAGACCTCGGGCGGCGGCAAGGACTTCGAGCTGGTCGGCGAGCAGGTCGAGGCCGCTCCGTACGGCATCGCGGTGTCCAAGAAGAACCCCGAGCTGCGTGACGCGATCAATGCCGCGCTCGACGCGATCATCAAGAACGGCGAGTACGACAAGATCATCTCGAAGTGGGGCGTCGAGGACGGCGCGGTCAAGGAAGCCCAGATCAACGGCGGCAAGTGACCGCGTAAAACGTCTCGCCGCTGAAAGGCCACTCCCGTGACAACCGACATCTCCAAGAAGGGGCCGGAGGACACACCCCCGTCCTCCCACCCCGAGGCCATCAAGGCCATCCCGGTCCGGCACTACGGCCGGTACGTCGCCGCTGTCGTCGCCATCGCGGCGCTCGCCGCGATCGTCTACGCGTTCTCCCAGGGCGACATCAACTGGAACGCGATCCCCGAGAACTTCTTCGACGACCGCATCCTCAAGGGCGTCCGCGAGACCCTGATCCTGACCGCCCTGTCGATGCTCATCGGCGTGGTCGGCGGCGTCATCCTTTCGGTGATGCGGATGTCGAGGAACCCGGTGACCTCGTCGATCGCCTGGTTCTACATCTGGTTCTTCCGCGGTACGCCGGTCCTGGTCCAGCTCTTCGTCTGGTTCAACCTCGGCTTCGTCTTCGACTACGTGAACCTCGGCCCCGTCTACAAGGACGAGTGGTCGGACTTCATGACGCCGTTCCTGACGGCGCTGCTCGGCCTGGGTCTCAACGAGGCCGCGTACATGGCGGAGATCTGCCGCGCCGGTCTGCTCTCGGTCGACGAGGGGCAGACCGAGGCCTCGCACGCGCTCGGCATGAGCCACGGCAAGACGCTGCGCCGGGTCGTGCTCCCGCAGGCGATGCGCGTGGTCGTGCCGCCGACGGGCAACGAAGTCATCAACATGCTGAAGACGACGTCGCTGGTCGCGGCGGTCCAGTACTACGAGCTCCTGCGGTACGCGCAGGACATCGGCACCTCGTCCGGCGCGACGGTGGAGACCCTGCTGCTCGCCGCGTGCTGGTACCTGATCATGACGTCGATCCTCAGCGTCGGGCAGTACTACCTGGAGCGCTACTACGCACGCGGTTCGTCGCGCTCCCTGCCTGACACCCCGTTCCAGAAGATCAAGGCCAACATGTTGTCGCTCGGCAACCGCGCGGGAGGTGTGCGCTGATGACCACCGCCATGGTGAAGTCCGAGGGCGTCCACAAGTCCTTCGGCCACGTCGAGGTCCTCAAGGGCATCGACCTCGAAGTCAAGTCGGGCGAGGTCTTCTGCCTCATCGGCCCGTCCGGCTCCGGCAAGTCGACGTTCCTGCGCTGCATCAACCACCTGGAGAAGGTCAACGCCGGCCGGCTCTACGTCGACGGCGAGCTGGTCGGCTACCGGCAGAAGGGAGACAAGCTGTACGAGCTCAAGGACAGCGAAGTCGCCCTCAAGCGCCGGGACATCGGCATGGTCTTCCAGCGCTTCAACCTCTTCCCGCACATGACGGCCCTGGAGAACGTCATGGAGGCGCCGGTCCAGGTCAAGGGCGAGACGAAGGCGGCGGCGCGGGAGCGTGCCGGGCAGCTTCTGGAGCGGGTCGGCCTCGCCGACAAGGCGAAGAACTACCCCTCGCAGCTCTCCGGCGGCCAGCAGCAGCGCGTGGCCATCGCCCGCGCGCTCGCGATGGAGCCGAAGCTGATGCTCTTCGACGAGCCGACGTCAGCGCTCGACCCCGAGCTCGTCGGTGACGTCCTCGACGTCATGCGCGACCTCGCGGAGTCCGGCATGACGATGGTCGTCGTCACGCACGAGATGGGCTTCGCCCGCGAGGTCGGCGACAGCCTCGTCTTCATGGACGAGGGCGTCGTGGTCGAGTCCGGCAACCCGCGCGACGTCCTGACGAACCCGCAGCACGAGCGGACGCAGTCCTTCCTGTCGAAGGTCCTGTAACGCGTACGTACGTCGAAGGGGCGGTACGGATCCTCGATCCGTACCGCCCCTTCGTGTTCCGCTACTTGAGGCCGAGCACCATCGCGTCCGACGGCGACGACCACACCGTCCGCGCCTCGCCGAAACCCGCGTCGCGCAACGTCCGCGCGTGCCACTCGGGCGAGGGGGTGTCGCCGTCCGCGTGCTCGCCGTAGATCTCGAAGCGCCTGGCGGTGGGGCCCGCGAGCACCGGGTCCTTGGCGGCGAGGTCCCACCAGTCGCGCCAGTCCAGGGCGCCCTCGGCCTTGGCCCGGTCCATGCGGGCGTGCCGCTGGGCGCGGTCGGCGTCGTTCAGGCGGGGCGTCGCGGGGTCGGGCATGTGGTCGGCGTTCAGGAAGACGCCGCCGTCCCGCACGAGCCCCGCGAGCTGGACGTAGAGCACGGTGAGGGGCTCGCTGTGCAGCCAGTGCAGGGCGGTGGCGGTGAGGACGGCGTCGTACGAGTCGTACGGGAGCTGGGCCGTCCACTCCGGGTCCTTGAGGTCGGCGGTCACGAACGTGACGCGGTCGTCCCCGGCGAAGGTGCCCTCGGCGATGGCCAGGAGCGCGGGGTCGAGGTCGACGCCCGTGCTGACCGCCTTCGGGAACCTCTTGAGCAGCCGGTCCGTAATACTCCCCGTACCGCACGCGAGGTCGAGGACGCGCGGTTCGGTGCCGACCACGGCCTCGACCATGTCCAGCATGACCCTGAACCGCTCCTCGCGGTCCGGCAGATACCACTCCTGCTGGCGGTCCCAGCTGTCCTGCCAGGCGCGCCAGTCGGCCGTGGACACCGTTTCCGTCATGAGAAGCCCTCCCGTACGTAATACGCTCTCGTAATACCCTAGAAGCACGCGCAACTGTTACTCACGCACCTGACGAAGATAGCCCGCCCCGGTAAGGACTACAAGTGGAACTGGCCTATTACTCGGACTACGCCGTACGTCTGGTCAACAGCGAGGAGCCGGGTCGCAACAAGGACACGCTCACGTCGGTCGAGGCGGTCCGTGAGCTGTTCGTGGGCAGTTCGCAGGCGGCACGGCGCGCCACGGACTCCGATGTCACCCGCTTCCGTTCGGTGCGGGCCAGGCTGAGGGCGGTCTTCGAGGCGGCCGACGGCGGCGACGAGACCCTCGCGGTCGACCTGCTGAACTCACTGCTCATGGAGTTTCCGGTCAGCCCGCAGATCTCGGGGCACGACCATCGCGACGACGACGGTCACCCGCTGTGGCACATGCACCTGGCCGACCACCCGTCGAACGCGACGTCCGGCTACGCGGCGATCGCCGCCATGGGCCTGGCCTTCCACCTCACCGAGCACGGGGTGGACCGCCTGGGCCTGTGCGAGGCAGCGCCGTGCCGCAACGCCTATCTCGACACGTCGACGAACCGCTCCCGGCGTTACTGCTCGGACCGCTGCGCGACCCGCGCGAACGTGGCCGCCTACCGCGCCCGCAAGCGCCTGGAGACGGAGCGGTCGGCCAGCACCGGGCGCGCGGCCGACACGGCCCAGCGCAGCAGGGTGAACGGCGAGCGCTGACCGGAGCCGAACTGGGGCGGGCGGTAGCGGAACCACACCTTCCCCAGGACGAGTTCCTCGGGCACCGTGCCGTAGTCCGTGCTGTCGCCTCCCGCGTACGTGTTGTCCCCGAGCACCCACCAACCGCCCTCGCGCCGCTCGGCGGCCCGCTTGACGACCAACAGGTCCTGCTGGAACGGATGGCGGAGCACCACCACGTCACCCGCTCGGACCCGTGCGCCCCACTGCACCACCAGGCGATCCCCGTGGTACAGCGTGGGCACCATCGAAGGGCCGGTCACCTCGGCCGCGCCCAACGGCAAGATGGCCCTTCTGCGTTCGCTCTCCTGTGACAGCTCCGGCATCCCCGCACCTCCCCGGTCCTATCCTCCACGAGTCCCAGTCTGACCCTGGACTTTTGTCCTAAGCCCATGGGGGCACTCGCGAAAAGCCGTCTCTCACGGAGTAATGTCCCACCTGAGAAGACGATCACGAGGAAGGACCGCTGCATGCTTTCCCGCCTGTTTGCCCCCAAGGTAAAGGTCAGCGCCCACTGCGACCTCCCCTGCGGCGTGTACGACCCGGCCCAGGCCCGCATCGAGGCGGAGTCGGTCAAGGCCGTCCAGGAGAAGATGGCCGCCAACGACGACGCGCAGTTCCAGACGCGCGCCATCGGCATCAAGGAGCAGCGCGCGGAGCTCGCGAAGCACCACGTGTCGGTGCTCTGGAGCGACTACTTCAAGCCCCCGCACTTCGAGAAGTACCCGGAGCTGCACCAGCTGGTCAACGACACCCTGAAGGCCCTCTCGGCCGCCAAGGGCTCGTCGGACCCGGCCACGGGCCAGAAGGCGCTCGACTACATCGCCCAGATCGACAAGATCTTCTGGGAGACCAAGAAGGCCTGACCCTCCGGTCGGCTCTTCTGGAGCACGGACGAAAGCACCCGGCATCCGCGCGGAGCCGGGTGCTTTCGCGTTTCCTCAGCCCTGCAGCGCCGCGAGGCCTTTGCGCAGGTCCTCCGCGTTCATCACCGGGTAGACCTCGATCTCCGCGCCGAGATCCAGGAAGAACGGCTCGGCGATGGCCGGGATCTCCGAGCTGTCCTGCATGTCGAAGACGAAGGTGGCGGTGCGCCCGCCGTCACAGGGGCCGAAGTACGCCGCCTCCGGCTTGAGCTGCTCCGTCACCGACTGAATGATCTTCGGCAGCGTGCCGCTCTTGATCGCCTCGTTCGAGACCTGCGTGTCCAGACGTGCTCTCAGCATGACTCTCATGGCTCTCACTTCCTCCCCTCCAGAATCCCGCATCAGGCCCGCTCGTGCAGCGCCGGACTCACCGAGGCATAAATCGGTTGCCGTCGCGCCCTGCCCCCTGTTGCACTCTGCGTACACCCAGACCCGTCAAGGAGACGTAATGCGCCGTTTGTTCATGTCCAGCCAGAAGGGAATTGCCATCAACCCAGAGGACATGACACTCAGTGCATACGTCACGCACGTGCAACACCCTGAACCTGGGAATCCTGGCGCATGTTGACGCCGGCAAGACCAGTCTGACCGAGCGGCTGCTGCACGCCGCCGGTGTCATCGACGAGATCGGTCGCGTCGATGCGGGGAACACCCAGACCGATTCACTGGCCCTGGAGCGGCAGCGCGGCATCACGATCAAGTCCGCCGTCGTCTCCTTCGCCGTCGACGACGTCACCGTCAACCTCATCGACACCCCCGGTCACCCGGACTTCATCGCCGAGGTGGAACGGGTCCTGAGCGTGCTCGACGGTGCCGTGCTCGTCATCTCCGCCGTCGAAGGCGTCCAGGCGCAGACGCGCGTGCTCATGCGGACGCTGCGGCGGCTGCGCATTCCCACGCTCGTCTTCGTGAACAAGATCGACCGACGCGGCGCGCGCCACGAGGACCTGCTCCGCGACATCTCCGAGCGGCTCGTCCCTGACATCGTGCCCATGGGGACGCCTCACGGCCTCGGCGGGCGCGACGCGGCTTTCGTGCCCTTCGCAGACGGTGACCCCTCCTTCACCGCCCGCCTCGTCGACGTACTCGCCGCGCACGACGACGCCCTGCTCGCCGCGTATGTCGAGGACGAGGACGGGCTATCCGGTCGGCGGCTCCGCGCCGAACTCGGCACGCAGACCAAGAAGGCGCTGGTGCACCCGGTGTTCTTCGGCTCGGCCGCCACCGGCGCGGGCGTCGGTGACCTCATCTCGGGCGTAAGGGAGTTGCTGCCCTCCGAGGACGGGAACCCGCTCGCCGACACCCCCGCGTCCGGCACCGTCTTCAAGGTCGAGCGCGGGGACGCCGGGGAGAAGATCGCGTACGTACGGATGTTCGCGGGGACGATCCGCACCCGGGACCGGCTGCCCTTCGGCGACGGACGCGAGGGCAAGGTCACCGCGGTGAGCGTCTTCGACCGCGGCTCGGCGATCCCGCGCGAGGGGGTGGCCGCGGGGCAGATCGGGAAGCTGTGGGGGCTCGGCGACATCCGGATCGGCGACGTCATCGGCGTACCGCACGCGAGGAGGGGCGTCGAAGGGCAGCACTTCTTCGCGCCGCCCACCCTGGAGACCGTCGTCGTGCCCGCACGGCCCGGCGACAGAGGCGCTCTGCACCTCGCG
The DNA here is from genome assembly GCF_040655335.1 of Streptomyces sp. NPDC050439. Classification (NCBI taxonomy): domain Bacteria; kingdom Bacillati; phylum Actinomycetota; class Actinomycetes; order Kitasatosporales; family Streptomycetaceae; genus Streptomyces; species Streptomyces sp. NPDC050439. The sequence goes on along the minus strand of NZ_JBFAJT010000004.1, from coordinate 609,692 downwards.
CTCGCCCAGCTCGCCGAGCAGGACCCCTTGATCGACCTGCGCCAGGACGACCTCCGCCAGGAGGTGCACGTGTCGCTCTACGGAGAGGTCCAGAAGGAGGTCATCCAGGCGACCCTCCTCGACGAGTACGGCGTCGATGTCACGTTCCGCGAGACCACGACCATCTGCGTGGAGCGCGTGACCGGCAGCGGTTCGGCCTTCGAGATCATCGACAAGGACGACAACCCCTTCCTCGCCACCGTCGGCCTGCGCGTCGATCCGGGCCCGCCCGGTTCCGGCGTGGAGTTCCGCCTGGAGGTCGAGCTCGGTTCGATGCCGTACGCGTTCTTCCGCGCCGTCGAGGAGTCCGTGCGGGAGGCCCTGCACCAGGGGGTCCACGGGTGGGAGGTCAGCGACTGCGTCGTCACCATGACGCACTCCGGGTACTGGCCGCGCCAGAGCCACGCGCACGGCACCTTCGACAAGAGCATGTCGAGCACGGCCGGGGACTTCCGGCAGCTGACCCCGCTGGTCCTCCTGAGCGCCCTGCGACGGGCGGGCACCGCGGTGCACGAACCGCTGCACCGCTTCCGGCTCAGCGTCCCGGAGGACGTGTTCGGGCTGCTCCTGCCCGCGCTCTCACGCCTCCGCGCGGTCCCGCACACCCAGACGGCGCGCGGAGCCTCGTACGTGGTCGAGGGCGACATCCCGGCGGCCCGCGTGCACGAACTGGAGCAGCTGCTGCCCTCGCTGACACGCGGCGAGGGCGAGCTGGAGTCGGCCTTCGAGCGGTATCAGCCGGTCCGGGGCGAGGCCCCGGACCGGCCGCGGACCGACCGCAATCCCCTCTGCCGCAAGGAGTACCTGCGGGAGGTGGCCGGTGTCCGGCGCTGACGCGACAGGGCCCGAACCCAGGTCAGCTCCGGAACGCGGGCAGGCCGAGGGCACGCACGCGGGCGGGGTCGACAAGGATGTTGAGCTCGACGATCCTGCCGCCGGCGATCGTGAACTCCATGACCGAGACGACCTCGCCGTCCGGCACTCCCACCATGCCGAACCGGCCGTTGACGAGCGCGATCTCGGTGCTCGGCGCCGCCTCCGAGAACATCGCCGCCTGCCCCGCCACCGCCGAAGCGCCCCGCACCAGCTTCGAGAGCCCGGAGGCAAGTTCGCCGGTGTCGGCCCGCAACACCACGTCCGGGTCGAGCAGTTCGAGCAGCGCGTCGAAGTCGCCGCCCCGCGCCGCCGCGAGGAAGGCGCCGACGACCTCGCGCTGACGCACGGGATCGTTGTCGGGGGTGGGCGCCGAGCCCTGCACCCGGCGGCGGGCCCGGCTCGCCAGCTGGCGCGTCGCGGCCGGGGTGCGCTCCACGATCGGGGCGACCTCGTCGAAGGGCACGGCGAACATGTCGTGCAGCACGAAGGCGAGGCGCTCGGCGGGAGCCAGCGTCTCCAGAACGACGAGGAGCGCGAGGCCGACGGAGTCGGCGAGCAGCACCTCCTGCTCGGGGTCGACCACGTCTCCCCAGCTCACCACCGGGTCCGGCACGTGGGTGTCGAGCGAAACCGACAGGGAGTCCTCGCGCCGCGACTGCCGCGTACGCAGCATGTCGAGGCAGATCCGGCCGACGACGGTCGTCAGCCAGCCCCCCAGGTTCGACACCCCGCTGATGTCGGAGCGGCTGAGCCGGATCCAGGCCTCCTGGACCGCGTCGTCGGTCTCGCCGAGCGACCCGAGCATGCGATAGGCGACCGCCTTCAGATGCGGCCGGTGCTCCTCGAACCGGACCGCGAGCGCTTCGCCCTGATCTACTGCTGCTGCTTCGTTCTGGTCCATCTGTCACATTCCCTCGTCGCGGTACGTCAGAGCAAGGACGCACCGTGCGGCCACACTTGGAGGAGAACAGTAATGAACACCGACGCGGCAGGACCCCGTACGCCCGAGCAGCGCAAGCGGGACACCCTGCACCGCCTCACGCACGACGTCGACGCGTGGGTGGCGACCGCCGACGCGGAAAGCGGGACCCCGTACATGGTCCCGCTGTCCTTCTTCTGGGACGGCGAGAGCCTGCTGGTGGCCACTCCCGACACCAGCGTCACCGGCCGCAACCTCCGGGCGACCGGCAAGGCGCGGGTCGGCATCGGGCCGACCCGCGACGTCATCCTGATCGAGGGGGCCGTACGCGCCCTGGGCGAGGACGAGTTGACCCCCGAGGACCGCGACACCTTCGCCGAGCAGACGGGCTTCGACCCCAGCAAACTCGACACCCTCTACACCTACTTCCGCATCACCCCGCAGCGGCTCCAGGCCTGGCGCGAGGCCAACGAGATCCAGGGCCGGGACCTGATGCTGGGCGGGCGCTGGACGGTGGCGTAGGCGGTCCGCGCGCCCCGGGGTCAGTCCCTGCCGAGCACCGGGGCCAGCGCCTCCCGGAGGTCGTCGGGGCCGGTGTAGTGGAGCCCCGTCATGCCGAGCGCGACGGCCGCGTCCACGTTCTCCTTGCGGTCGTCCACGAACAGGCAGCGCTCGGCGGGGATGCCCGCCCGCTCCACGGCGAGTTCGTAGATCCGGCGGTCGGGCTTGACGATGCCGACGTCGGCGCTGCTGACCACGGTGTGCGCCAGGTCGGCGATGCCGAGCTCGGCCAGGTCACCGTCGAGCCACGGGGTCGCGTTCGTCACGAGCGCCACGTGCAGGTGCGCGCGAACCCGTCTGAGCAGGTCCACCACGGTGGCGTCCGCGGAGAAACCGGCCTCGGCGAGCGCGGTGCCCAGGGCGTGCCCGCGCTCGTGGGGCACCCGGTCGGCGAGGCCGTGCGCGATGGCCTGGACCCACTCCTCCTTGCCGATGTGCCCGAGCATCAGCGGCTGATCGGTCTCGGGCGCGAAGGCGATCTCGGCGGTGCTGCCGTGTGGAAGACCGGCGGCGCGCTCCATCTCCTCCACCCGTGTCATGTCGTAGAAGCGGATCACGCCGTCGAGATCGCAGAGCACGGCGTCGAACGGCAGCGGCGGCACCTGCCAGGCGAAACGCAGCTTCTCCTTGGCGTCGGCGCCGATCCGGCCGTAGAAGCGGATCGCGCCCTCGTTCCACGCGGGCGTCTGCCACTGGACCTCGGTGAGGCCGAGGCGACGTGCCTCCGCGGCCACCGCGTCCGTCAGGCGCTCGCCGAGGCCGAGGCCCCGGTGGCCGTCCCGCAGGAAGAGGCAGTCCATGTGGAGGTACTCGGCGCCGTCCCAGGTGGAGATCTCCGGCGCACACGTGGCGTAGCCGACGACGTCGCCGCCGGGCAGCTCGGCCACCAGGCAGCGCAGCCGCGGGTCCGGCATCTCGAAGAGGAGGGTCCGCAGGCGCTGTTCGAGGCCGGGGGCGGGCGGGGCGCCCTTCTCGTACGCGGCGTGCTCGGCGATGAGTTCCACGACGCGCGGGAGGTCGGCGAGGCGTGCGTGGCGTATGCGGGGCGCCGGGTCTTCGTACGTCATCGCAGGTCCCCCTCGATGACGTCCTGGCCCCACGCGGCGAGTCGCTCCGCGAGGCTTCCGCTCCCGTCGAGCACGCACCGCACGTACGCGTCCCGCTCGTGCGTGAGCACGGCCGCCTCCCACACGCAGGGCGCCAGCCCGGCCCGCCCCGGCCTCAGCTCTTCCGGCTCCCCGGCGGGGCCCACGAAGACCGCGAGGTCGGACATGTACCCCTCGATCCAGCTCTGCACGAGGACGTAGTCCCCGTCACCGCCCGCGTGCACGATCAGCACGGCGAGCCCGGTCGAACCTCGGGCCTGGCCGAGCCCCAGGTGCGCCCCCGCGAGCGCGAGCGCGGACTCCTCGTCCCGCCCGGTCACCTTCCGCCCGGGGGCCTCGACGGCGTACGCCTTCACGAGATGCCCGCCGACCTCGCGCACGCCAAGGGGCCGTGCGGTGCGCGCGTGATGGCCGTCGGCGAGCGCGAGCAGCCGCTCACCGTCTACGGCCGACGGAAGTCCAACATCCTCGGTCATGTCCATGCGCCCATGATGCAGATGTCCCGTGCGTCATGGGACGCGGGTGTCCTCAGTCGTCGTCGGAGCGCGCGGGCGCGGGCTCCACCTCGGCCTCGGTCCGGTTCGCCGCGGGTTCGTCGACGCACGCGTCGCATCGCGGGTTGTGGCAAGGGCCGGGTCCCCACACGGGGACGTACGCCCCGAGCACCTTGCGTCGCTTGATGGCCGTACCGACAGGCCGTCCGCAGCTCGCGCACACCGGCTCGCTCCGCGGGCGGGGGCCGGACCGGCTCCCATCGCTGCCCATACGTCCAGGGTAGAGCGGGCCACCCCGGCCGGAAAGCCCGGCCGCCAATTCCTCTTGCGACCGCGTCACCCCCGGCGGATGCCCTCCGTGTCGAACTCCCCCGCCACCACCTGTTGCGCGCACTCCGCGAGCCGCAGCCGGTTCGCGCGGGCGTGGCGCCGGAGTGCCGCGAACGCCTCGTCGACCGTGCACTTCCAGCGTTCGGCGAGCACACCTTTCGCCTGCTCGATGACGATGCGGCTGACGAGCGCCTCCTGCAACTGGCCGCGCTCCGTCTCGCTCTGCTCCAGTGAGCGCCGCTGGAGTATCGCGATCGTGGCGACATCCGCGAGTGCCTGGGCGAGCGCGATCTCGTCGGGCCCCATCACCTGCGGCCGTGCCTGGAAGAGATTCAGCGTGCCGACCGCCTGGTCGCCCTGGTGCAGGGGCAGCACCTGCGTCATGGTGTAGCCCGCTTCCTTGGCCCGCGTCGCGAACTGCGGCCAGGCGATGTTCGCCTCCAGGCCGGTGAGCGCGATGTTCGTGTACGCCGTGCCGGTGCGGTAGCAGTCCAGCGACGGCCCCTCCTCCTGCTGGAGGGCGAACAGATCGAGCACCCAGGCGTGCTCGCCGGAGGCGGCCACGAGCTTCAACTTGCCCTGGGAGTCCGCCAACAGGACGCCCACGGCCGAGACGCCGAGCAGCTCCACGCAGCGCACGGCGAGGCTCTGCAGGAACTCGACGACCTCAAAACTCTCGCTGACGGAGTCGGCCATCTCCACGAAAGCCTCTGCCAGAGCTCGCTCGCGGGACGTGTCGCCGGACACCTCACGGGTCATTTTGCGGGACATGGGGCCTGTTCCCCCTTCGTTGGGCCTACGGCCAACACAGCGGCGCTACAACGACTTTAGGCGAATCGGCCGGTGTCGCCACTGTCCATGGAGAAAGGACGGGGCTCCCGCCACATCGGCCAGAGCTGCGGGCCGTCCGGCAGATCGACGGCTTTTCCCGTGAATTGGAATCCGAGCCGGGTGTAGAGCTCGCGGCTGCGGCTGTTGCTCGCCTCCAGATAGGCGTGCAGCCCATCTTGGTCACAGCGATCGAGTACGGCCGAGATCAGCGCCGAGCCGAGCCCTTCGCCCTGCCGCTCCGGGCTCACGCCGATCATGTGCAGGTACTGGTGGGGCCGGTCGGTCGGGTGCGCCTCGCCGGTCAGCCGGCCGATCTCCTCGATCCGCGCGTTGTCGGGGTCGACGGCGGCGCGCATTCGCGCGGGGCCCTCTTCGCCGCCCTCGTCCTCGCCCGCGGGGACGGACCACCACAGTGCGACGGCCGAGCCGTCCTCGGTGATGTCGACGTGACCCATGTCGAGCGCGAGGTCGAGAAAGGCGTTCATCAGGGCGCCGTGCCTGCGGCGGCGGTGCTCGGGGTCGGGGAAGACCCAGCTGCTCACCGGGTCGTCGTGGAACGCCTCGTCGAGCAGACGGACCGCGTCCGCCCTGTCGCTCTCCCCGGCTCTCCGGATGACTACGCCCACAGCACGCCCCTTCACCCCTCGACCACGCTCAACTGCGTGTACCGCCCCACTGGTTGCTTCTGTTGCAGCCTAGGCGATCGGGGTCCGACACGCGGGTGAGCCCCGCACCCTGACCGGATCTCGGGGGGTACGGGGCTCACGCAACGCGTCGTAGGTCTGCGCAGGACTACGTACGTACGCCTACACACGACTGCCTGCCCGGCGCACGCCTGCGTGCGTTCAGTGCGTACGCCGCGTGACGAACTCCGCGAGTGCCAGCAGGCTGCCCGCGGCCTCCGGAACCGGCACCGCGCCGGCCAGCTGGTTGATCGCGCGGGACATCCGGTCGCCCGCGTGCAGCAGCGCCCAGTCCCTGCCGCCCGCCGCCTCGACGGCGCGCGCCATGCGGTCCAGGTCGCCGTCGGCCGGCGGGCGGCCGTACAGCTCGGCCAGTTCGGCCGCGGCCGGGGTGCCCGAGGCCAGGGCGGCGACCACCGGCAGGGACTTCTTGCGGGCCGCGAGGTCGGCACGGGCCGGCTTGCCCGTGCACCCGGGGTCGCCCCAGATGCCGATGACGTCGTCGATGAGCTGGAAGGCGAGCCCCGCCTCACGCCCGAACCCGTCGAGCGCGTTCACCTCGCTCCTCCCCGCCCCCGCGTACAGCGCGCCCAGCGCGCAGGCGCAGCCGAGCAGGGCCCCCGTCTTGGCCTCGGCCATGGCGAGGCACTCGTCGAGCGTGACGTCGTCGGGGCCGCGCCTCTCCAGCGCGCCGTCCGCCTGCTGGCCCGCGCAGAGCTCCACGACGCAGGCGGCGAGCCGGGCGGCCGCCGCCGGGGCCCCTGGGTGGGGGTCCTCGGCGAGCAGCCGCTGCGCCAGTGCCTGGAGCGCGTCACCGGCCAGGATCGCGTCGGGTTCGCCGAACACGGTCCAGGCGGTGGGCCGGTGCCTGCGGGTGGCGTCGCGGTCGATGACGTCGTCGTGCAGCAGGGTGAAGTTGTGGGTCAGCTCCACCGCCGCCGCGGCCCGGACGGCCCTGGCCTGGTCCCCGCCAAGGGCCCGCACCGCGGCGAGCACGAGCGCGGGCCTGATCGCCTTGCCCGCGTGCCCGGCCGCCGGTGTGCCGTCCGCGTGTTCCCATCCGAAGTGGTAGAGCGCGATACGGCGCATCGCCCCCGGCAGCGAGTCGATCGCCCGGCGCAGCTCCGGGTCGACGCACTCGCGCGCCGACGCCAGGATCTCCGCCGCTTCGGACGCATCGCGCTCCGCGTGCTCCTCGTACTCCGTCATGTCCGTCGTCGTGTCCGTCATGGACTCACCCCGGAGAGGATGCGGACGGTGGCGGTTCCTGGGCCTGCGGGCGCGTACGGAAGAGGTCTACCCGGCCGCGCGCCCGCAGACACGGCCTCATCGCCAGCGGCCGATCTCGACGTTCTCAAGGACGCCCAGCGCGTCCGGCACCAGGACCGCCGCGGAGTAGTAGGTCGACACCAGGTACGAGATGATCGCCTGCTCGCTGATTCCCATGAAGCGCACGGAGAGGCTCGGCTCGATCTCGTCCGGGATGCCGGCCTGGTGGAGGCCGACGACACCCTGTTCCTCCTCGCCCGTACGCATGCAGATGATCGAGGAGGTGCGGGCCTCGGTGACCGGGATCTTGTTGCACGGGAAGATGGGCACCCCGCGCCAGGTGGGGATGCGGTGGCCGCCCATGTCGATGGTCTCCGGCACCAGACCGCGCTTGTTGAGCTCACGGCCGAACGCGGAGATCGCACGCGGGTGGGCCAGGAAGAGCTTCGACCCGCGCCTGCGGCTGAGCAGCTCGTCCATGTCGTCCGGGCTCGGCACGCCGTCGTGCGGCTGCAGCCGCTGCTCGTACTCGCAGTTGTTGAGCAGGCCGAACTCGCGGTTGTTGATGAGCTCGTGCTCCTGGCGCTCCTTGAGCGCCTCGACCGTGAGCCGCAGCTGCTGCTCGGTCTGGTTCATCGGCTGGTTGTAGAGGTCGGCCACGCGCGTGTGGATGCGCAGGACGGTCTGGGCGACGCTCAGTTCGTACTCACGCGGCGCCGATTCGTAGTCGACGTATGTGCCCGGCAGCACGGCCTCGCCGATGTGTCCGGCGGAGAGGTCGATGGGCGCCTCGCCGAACTTGTTGGTGCGCTGGGCCGGGATGGACCGCAGCCGCCGCAGGTGCTCGCGCAGGGAATCCGTGCGCTCGGCGACCTGCTCCAGGTCCTGGCGGGGCAGGGTGAGGACGGTGCACGCGGTGACCGCGCGCGTCGTGTACTCCCAGATGGCCTCCGGGTCGAGCAGTGCCTGCTCGCCGAAGTAGGCGCCGTCGGCGAGCGACCCGAGGACCGTGTCGTCCCCGTAGGGCCCGGTGCCGATCTTCTCGACCCTGCCGTGCGCGAGCAGGAACACCTCGTCGGCCTGGCTGCCGAAGGAGGTGATGACCTCCCCCGCGGCGAACTCCCGCTGCTGGCAGCGCTGGGCCAGCTCCCCCAGGACCTCGACGTCCTCGTAGTCCCGCAGGGTCGGCAGTTCGCCGAGCTCCGCCGGGATGACCTGGACCCGGTCCCCGGTCTTCACGAACGTCACGCGGCCGTCGCCGACCGAGTAACTCAACCTCCGGTTCACTCGATACGTACCGCCCTGCACCTGCACCCATGGCAGCGTCCGCAGGAGCCAGCGGGAGCTGATCTCCTGCATCTGCGGCGCGGACTTGGTGGTGGTGGCCAGATTCCGCGCGGCCGACGTGCCCAAGCTCTGCTGCGGCTCGGCCTGTTCCGCCCGGACCTCTTCGCCTACCGACATTGGCTATGCCCTCCCGATCAAGCGCTGATCTGCGCCGACAACCCTTCCAGCACGGTGAGTACCGGCGCCATTACACAAACGAGCGGGAATGGATCAGGCGAGACGGGGCACCGCGCGGGGAACTCCAAGATCCGCGCATCCGTTGAACGGGACACAACGGCCGATACGCTTCATACCGAAATGCACAGATCAGCACCAATCCGCACCTATGCGTAGGAGACGGCAATGGCAGGCTTCCTGGATCGCGCCAAGGAACAGGCGCAGCGCGGACTCACGCAGGGCAAGCAGAAGATCGACGAGGTCCAGGCGCAGCGCACCGGCGGCGACCTCCTGAAGAAGCTGGGCGCCGCGTATTACGCACAGCAGCACGGCACGGGGACGCCGCAGGCCACGCAGCAGGCCCTGCAGGCGGTCGAGGCGCACATCGCGACGAACGGCGACGCGTTTTTGCACGGCGGCGACCACCGCGGCTGACCAAATCGGCTCGCACGGTGCCCGAACAGCGGCAGATCAGGCCCGAACGGCTGGTTCAGGCACCGTGGTTCCGGTAATAGCGGACATACGAGACGGTCCGCGCCAGGCGGCCGTCGTGCTCCGCAAAGGAGTCGGCCATGGCTCCACCCATGTCCGCGGGCAGCTTCCTCAACGCGCTCAGGGACGAAGGGGTGACCGTCGTCGAAGTCGGCGACTGGCCGCACCACAACCGCAACCACAAGGGGCCGTGGGGGCCCGTGCACGGCGTGATGATCCACCACACGGTCACGTCGGGCAGCCAGCGGACCGTGGAGATCTGCCGTGACGGCTATGCCTCACTGCCCGGTCCGCTCTGCCACGGCGTCATCACCAAGGACGGCCGCGTCCACCTCGTCGGGTACGGCCGCGCCAACCACGCGGGCCTGGGCGACGACGACGTGCTGCGCGCGGTCATCGCCGAGAAGGCGCTCCCGCCGGACAACGAGGCGAACACCGACGGAAACCGCCACTTCTACGGCTTCGAGTGCGAGAACCTCGGCGACGGCGAGGACCCGTGGCCCGATGAGCAGCTGGACGCCATCGAGCGGGTCTCGGCGGCCATCTGCCGCCATCACGGCTGGACCCATCGCTCGGTGATCGGCCATCTCGAATGGCAGCCCGGCAAGATCGACCCCAAGGGCTTCACCATGAACGCGATGCGGGAGCGCATCGAGGAACGCCTCAAGTAGGCCCCCGGGCGGGCCGCCGTACGCGTGCCCGCCGGCACGGCGGCGGGCAGAATGGCGGGGTGAGCACCACCCCGCCGACCACCCCGCGCCCCCGGCTCCCGTCCCCGCTCCAAGAGCTCCGGGACGAGCGGTTCGCGCGGCGCGGCGTCACTCTCACGCTCAAGCGGGACGACCTCATCCACCCGGACCTCCCGGGCAACAAGTACCGCAAGCTCTTCCTGAATCTGGACGCCGCCGTCGAGGCCGGGCACGAAGCCCTGCTGACCTTCGGCGGCGCCTACTCCAACCACCTCAGGGCGACCGCCGCGGCGGGCCGCCTCCTCGGCATGGCCACCATCGGCGTGGTCCGCGGCGACGAACTCGCCGACCGCCCCCTGAACCCCTCGCTCACGCGATGCGCGGCCGACGGAATGCGCCTGCACTTCATCGACCGGGCGACGTACCGCGGGAAGACGGACCCGGAGGTCCTGGCCGCCCTGCTGCGCGAGACAGGCGCCGAGAATCCCTACGTCATCCCCGAAGGGGGCAGCAACTCCCTGGCCGTACGGGGCTGTACGGCCCTGGGCGAGGAGCTGCGCGGGCGCACCCACACGGCGGCCGTGGCCTGCGGCACGGGCGGCACCCTGGCCGGCCTGGCCGCGGGCCTCGCCCCGGACCAGCACGCGCTCGGCATACCGGTGCTCAAGGGCGGTTTCCTCGGCCCCGAGATACGGGCTCTGCAGCAGCGGACCTTCGGCGCCCCCACCGCCAACTGGCACCTGGACGAGCGCTTCCACTTCGGCGGCTACGCCCGTACGTCCCCCGAACTCACCGCGTTCGCAGACGACTTCGAGGACCGGCACGGCCTCCCCGTGGAGCGCGTCTACGTCGCCAAGCTTCTCTACGCGCTGACGGCCCTCTCCGAAGAGGGCGCCTTCGCCCCCGGCACCGACGTGACAGCGGTGATCACCGCGACGGAACCCGCGGCCCCCTAGGCCCCTCGGGCCCCTCGGACCCCCACGGATCAGTCCTCGACCTCCCGGTAGGCCGCGGCCTCCTCCAGGTCCAGCTTGCGCAGCAGCGTCCGCATCATCTCGTCGTCGATGCGCCGCTCGTCCCGCATCGTCACGAACACCTCGCGCTCCGCGGCGATCGCCTCCCGGGTGAGCCTGCGGTAGGTCTCGTCCGCCGACTCCCCCGTCACGGGGTTGGGTTGGCCGAGGCGCTCCCACACGGAGTTGCGGCGCCGCTCGAGAACCGTGCGCAGACGGTCCTGGAGGGGCTCTGGGAGGCGATTGCGCTCGTCCCGCATGAGTTCGTCCACCCGACGCTCCGCGGCCTGCGAGGCGGCGTTCTGCGCCTGCGCCTCCGCGAGCGTCTCCGCCTGCGTGTCACGCCCCGGCAGCCGCAGCACCCGGATCAGCCACGGCAGCGAGAGCCCCTGCACGACCAGCGTGCCGATCACCGTGGTGAAGGTCAGGAACAGCACGAGGTTGCGTGCGGGGAACGGCTCCCCGTCATCCATGACGAGCGGGATCGAGAAGGCGATCGCCAGCGACACCACACCGCGCATGCCGGCCCAGCTGACGATCAGCGGCCGCCGCCAGTCCATGTCGCTCTCGCGTTCCTTGATGCGCTTCGACAGCATCCGCGGCAGGTAGGTCGCCGGATACGACCACACGAAGCGCACGAGGACGACCAGGAAGAAGACCCCAAGGGCGTACCAGGCCGCCTCCAGGCCGCTGTACTCGCCGAGCCCCTTGAGCACGAGCGGCAGTTGCAGGCCGATGAGCGCGAAGACCGCGGACTCCAGGATGAACGCGACCACCTTCCACACGGCGGCCTCCTGGAGCCGCGTCTCGAAGTCGACCTCCCAGGAGCGGTGGCCCAGGAAGAGGGCGACGACGACCACGGCGAGCACTCCGGAGGCGCCCACCTGCTCGGCGGCCGCGTACGCGACGAAGGGGATCAGCAAGGAGAGGGTGTTCTGCAGCATCGCCTCCTTCATGTGCCGTCGCAGCCAGTGGATCGGCACCATGAGGACGAGACCGACGCCGACCCCGCCGACCGCCGCCACCAGGAACTCCTGGATTCCGCCCGCCCAGCTCGCGCCCTCGCCGACCGCCGCCGCCAGGGCGACCTTGTAGGCGGTGATCGCGGTCGCGTCGTTCACCAGTGACTCGCCCTGCAGGATCGTGGTGATCCGTGACGGCAGCCCCACCTTCCGCGCGATGGCCGTGGCCGCCACCGCGTCCGGCGGCGCGATCACCGCGCCGAGGACCAGCGCGGCGGTCAGCGGCAGATCAGGGATCAGCAGATACGCGAGATACCCGACGGCGAGGGTCGCGAACAGTGTGTAACCGACCGAGAGCAGCGCCACGGGCCGGATGTTGGCGCGCAGATCGAGGTACGAACTCTCCAGGGCCGCGGTGTGCAGCAGCGGCGGCAGGATCAGCGGCAGCACGATGTGCGGGTCCAGGTGATAGTCCGGCACCCCGGGCACGTACGCGGCGACGAGACCCGCCGCGACGAGCAGCAGCGGCGCGGGCACCGGTGTCCGGCGCGCGGCTCCGGCCACCGCGGCGCTCGCCGCGATCAGTGCCACCAGGGGCAGTACGTCCATCGGTCAGGCCCTCCGCGCTACGCGATCCCGTCGTAATCTGGCAATCATGAACGAGTGCCCGCATGTCACAGCGCTGCCGCACCCTGAGCCCGCGCCGCTGAGCGAGACCTGTCTCGAGTGCCTCGCGGCCGGCAGTCACCCGGTGCAACTACGGCTCTGCCTGGACTGCGGCCATGTGGGCTGCTGCGACTCCTCGCCCTTCCGGCACGCGACGGAGCACCACAAGGACACCGGACACGCGGTGATGCGGACCTTCGAACCGGGCGAGAGCTGGCGTTGGTGCTTCGTCGACGGTTCGATCGTCTGACGCCTGGGTACGTCAACCCGACGCCCGTACTCTCCAATTGGGCCCGCTCGACCCCTAGCCACTCTCCGTACCTATAGGCTTACTATGAGTGACAGCAACGGAGCGGGGTCCCCGGGACACGGAACTGGGGAGCGCGGTAGCGTCACCGCATAACTACGTGGTGCGTTACCCGTGTGACGCAGTCCGGCCCGCCGCACGACGGCGGACCTGGAGCCCCGAAAGTGCTTGTACCACCTTGGAGGTGAGGGTGTCCCAGATCGCAGGCGAGCCCGGGAATCAGGACTTCGTCGAGGTCCGCCTTCCGGCTGCGGGTGCCTACCTGTCGGTGCTGCGTACGGCCACGGCCGGTCTCGCGGCGCGTTTGGACTTCACTCTCGACGAGATCGAGGACCTTCGCATCGCGGTCGACGAGGCGTGCGCGATCCTGCTCCAGCAGGCCGTGCCCGGTTCGGTGCTCAGCTGCGTCTTCCGGCTCGTCGACGACTCCCTGGAGGTGACCGTCTCGGCGCCGACCACCGACGGCCGGGCCCCGGAACGGGACACCTTCGCCTGGACAGTGCTGTCCGCCCTCGCGGGTCAGGTCGACTCCTCCGTGGCCGAGGACAACACCGTCTCGATCAGTCTCTACAAGAAGCGCGGCGCGGGACCCGGGCCAGCGTGAGGGACGGGGAGGGGCCGGTGCGGGACGAAGAGCGCGGCACACGGGGTCTGCCCGGTGGCCGGGGAGGGACGCCCACGAGGCGCGGGGCTCCGGTGGAGCCGGCGCTCACGGGCATCCCCGAGCAGCAGGCCAGGCCGCACCCGGAGGACCCGGAGCAGCCGGGTCCGTCGACGGTGGCCGACGCGTCGGAGCAGGCAGAGCCGACCGCCCAGGAGGAGAGCGCCAAGCCCTCCGTCCGGGGCGGCGCGCAACGGGCGGGATACATGAGCGAACACGGTGAGCAGCAGCACACCCGGCACGATCCGCGGGACCGCAGTGGTGCACGCGCGATGTTCATCGAACTGCGCGAGCTGAAGGACGGCAGCCCTGAGTACGCGGATCTGCGCAACAAGCTGGTCCGCATGCACCTGCCGCTCGTCGAGCACCTGGCCCGCCGCTTCCGCAACCGCGGCGAGCCCCTCGACGACCTGACGCAGGTCGCCACCATCGGCCTGATCAAGTCCGTGGACCGCTTCGACCCGGAGCGCGGCGTGGAGTTCTCCACGTACGCGACACCCACGGTCGTCGGCGAGATCAAGCGCCACTTCCGTGACAAGGGCTGGGCGGTCCGGGTCCCGCGGCGCCTTCAGGAGCTGCGGCTCGCGCTGACCACGGCGACCGCCGAGCTGTCCCAGCTGCACGGCCGCTCGCCCACGGTGCACGAGCTCGCCGAGAAGCTGGGCATCTCCGAGGAGGAGGTCCTGGAGGGCCTGGAGTCGGCCAACGCGTACTCCACGCTGTCCCTGGACGTCCCGGACACGGACGACGAGTCCCCGGCGGTCGCGGACACCCTGGGCGCTGAGGACGAGGCCCTGGAGGGCGTCGAGTACAGGGAGTCCCTCAAACCGCTCCTGGAGGACCTTCCACCGCGCGAGAAGCGCATCCTGCTGCTGCGGTTCTTCGGCAACATGACGCAGTCGCAGATCGCCCAGGAAGTCGGCATCTCCCAGATGCACGTCTCCCGGCTTCTCGCCCGCACACTCGCGCAGCTGCGCGAGAAGCTCCTCGTCGAGGAGTGACGGAGGAGCAGGCCGCCCCTCCTGGTCTGCTCCTTCGGCGAGTCAGCCGGTCGGTCCCGTGCGGGACGGCTACTTCACGTCGTCCTGTGCGTTCCCCGGGCCCTTGATGCCGAGGGCCTCGGTCGTGGCGGGATTGACGAGCAGGACGAGCGCGGCGACCGCGACGGCCGCGAGTGCGATGCCCGCCGGAATGGCCATGCTGTCGGCCTGCAGCAGCTGCCAGGCCACCGGCAGCGCCATGATCTGCGTGATGATCGCGGGCCCCCGGCTCCAGCCGCGGCGGAGCAGGAGACCGCGTGCGGCGAGCAGGGGCAGGAGCGCGAGGACGATCAGCGTGACGCCGCCCGTCGTGGCCTGTTCCGGGTTGTCGGGGTCACCCGCGAGGCCCATCACGAGCATGTAGACGCCGGCGGCGATGAGGGCGACGCCCTCCAGTGCGGCAAGGGCCGCGGCGGCCGTCAGACGTCCGGGACGCGGGCCGGGCTCCGGTGCTTCGGGGGTGGGGTTCCGCTCAGTGCTCACCCTTGCAGGGTAGCTGTGCGTGTCCGTGCCCCGGCCTTGGGTCCGACCCCTCGGTCTGTGTCGGGCAGAGAGGGCTGGGTACTCTGCTTCGCATGCGTGCACTCCTTGTGGTCAACCCGGCGGCAACCACCACCAGCGCGCGCACGCGTGACGTACTGATCCATGCGCTGGCGAGCGAGATGAAGCTCGAGGCGGTCACGACCGAGTACCGCGGCCATGCCCGGGACCTCGGCAAACAGGCCGCGGAGAGCAAGGACATCGAGCTGGTCGTCGCCCTCGGCGGGGACGGCACGGTCAACGAGGTCGCCAACGGCCTGCTGCACAACGGACCCGATCCGGAGCGGCTGCCGCGCCTGGCCGTCGTCCCCGGCGGGTCCACCAACGTCTTCGCGCGCGCCCTCGGTCTGCCCAACGACGCCGTGGAGGCGACCGGCGCACTCCTCGACGCGCTGCGTGAGGGAAGCGAACGGACGGTGAGCCTCGGCAGACTGGCCGGGACCCCCGGCACCGAGGACGAGACGATCCCCGCACACTGGTTCACTTTCGCCGCCGGCTTCGGCTTCGACGCCGGAGTCGTCGGCCGGGTCGAACAACAGAGGGAACGCGGCAAGCGGTCCACGCATGCGCTGTATTTGCGCCAGGTGGTCCGTCAGTTCCTCGACGAGCCGCACCGCAGACACGGGATGATCACGCTGGAACGGCCCGGCATGGACCCCGTCAGCGATCTTGTCCTTTCCATAGTCTGCAACACCTCTCCGTACACCTACCTGGGCAATCGCCCGATGTACGCGTCCCCGCAGGCCTCCTTCGACACGGGCCTGGACGTGCTCGGTCTGAGCAAGCTCTCCACCACGGCGGTGGCCCGGTACGGGACCCAGCTCCTGACCTCGACGCCGGATCGCGGACCTCACGGCAAGCACGCAGTTACGCTCCATGACCTCACCAACTTCACCTTGCATTCGAAGGTGCCGCTCCCCCTTCAGATGGACGGTGACCACCTGGGGCTGCGCACGAGCGTGACGTTCACAGGCGTTCGCCGTGCACTGCGTGTGATTGTGTGAGTAGAAGGGCCCAAAGTCCTTTCACTCGAACGTTTAGGCCAGGGTCCACCCCATGGAAGTACGGCTGTGACCCAGTCGACACTGAGGAATCAAAAAAAACTTTCCGGAAGGGGTTGTATCCGCCGCCGAGGTTTGCGAATCTCTACATGGCGATCGGGACGGCCCGCAACATCGGCCCCACAGACCGCCAGAACCCCCTCCTCAACGCATAGGACATCGTCGCGTATGTGACGAACGTCCCTTCCGTCGTCGAGGGATTCGTGAAAGCGTTCACATTCACAAGCAACCTGCATGTAATACCAAGGAGAGGTAGCAGCCATGGACTGGCGTCACAACGCCGTTTGCCGCGAGGAAGACCCCGAGCTCTTCTTCCCCATCGGCAACACCGGTCCTGCGCTGCTGCAGATCGAGGAAGCCAAGGCCGTCTGCCGCCGCTGCCCCGTCATGGAGCAGTGCCTGCAGTGGGCGCTCGAGTCCGGCCAGGACTCCGGCGTCTGGGGTGGCCTCAGCGAGGACGAGCGCCGCGCAATGAAGCGCCGTGCCGCTCGCAACCGTGCACGCCAGGCAAGCGCCTGACGCTCACGCCCCCTAACGAGCCTTAGCCCGGCGGCGCGTACAGCGAGTACGCATCTCCCGCCCCCGAGCCGCAGCCGCGCAGTACCCCCCGATGCGCAACGCAACGTGAGCAGTGAGCCCCGGACCACTTCGGTCCGGGGCTCACTGCTTTCCGTCTGCTACTTGTCGGCGCGCATTGCTACTTGTCGGCGCGCACCGGGATGTCGAGGACGACCTGCGTGCCGCGCTCCGGGGCGCGCACCATGTCAAAGGTGCCGCCCATCTCGCCCTCGACCAGGGTGCGGACGATCTGCAGGCCGAGGTTGCCCGAGCGGTGCGGGTCGAATCCCTCGGGCAGGCCGACGCCGTCGTCCTGGACGGTGATGAGGAGCCGGGCGTCCTTGCTGGTGCCGCCGCGCACGGCGGAGACCTCGACCGTTCCGGTGTCGCCTTCCTGGAAGCCGTGCTCCAGGGCGTTCTGCAGGACCTCCGTGAGGACCATCGACAACGGTGTCGCGACCTCGGCGTCCAGGATGCCGAAGCGTCCGGTGCGCCGGCCGGTGACCTTGCCGGGTGAGATCTCGGCGACCATCGCGAGGACGCGGTCGGCGATCTCGTCGAACTCCACGCGCTCGTCCAGGTTCTGGGACAGCGTCTCGTGGACGATCGCGATGGAGCCCACCCGGCGTACGGCCTCTTCGAGCGCCTCGCGTCCGGCGGCCGAGTCGATCCGCCGTGCCTGGAGGCGCAGCAGGGCCGCGACCGTCTGGAGGTTGTTCTTCACCCGGTGGTGGATCTCCCGGATGGTCGCGTCCTTGGTGATCAACTCCCGCTCGCGTCGGCGCAGTTCGGTGACGTCGCGGAGCAGGACGAGCGAACCGATGCGCGGGCCCTTGGGCTTGAGCGGGATCGCGCGGAGCTGGATCACGCCGTCGCCGCCCTCGATCTCGAACTCGCGGGGCGCCCAGCCGCTCGCGACCTTGGCGAGCGCCTCGTCGACCGGGCCGCGGGACGGTGCGAGTTCGGCGGTCGCCGTGCCGAGGTGGTGGCCGACCAGGTCGGCGGCGAGGCCGAGGCGGTGATAGGCGGAGAGCGCGTTGGGTGACGCGTACTGGACGATGCCGTCGGCGTCGAGGCGGAGCAGACCATCCCCCACGCGCGGGGACGCGTCCATGTCGACCTGCTGGCCGGGGAACGGGAAGGACCCCGCCGCGATCATCTGGGCCAGGTCGGACGCCGACTGGAGGTAGGTCAGTTCGAGGCGCGAAGGGGTGCGCACCGTGAGCAGGTTCGTGTTGCGCGCGATGACGCCGAGGACGCGGCCTTCCCTGCGTACGGGGATGGACTCGACGCGCACCGGGACCTCTTCGCGCCACTCGGGGTCGCCCTCGCGCACGATGCGGCCCTCGTCCAGGGCGGCGTCGAGCAGCGGGCGGCGGCCGCGCGGGACGAGGTGGCCGACCATGTCGTCCTGGTAGGAGGTGGGGCCGGTGTTCGGCCGCATCTGCGCCACGGAGACATAGCGGGTGCCGTCGCGGGTGGGAACCCACAGCACGAGGTCGGCGAAGGAGAGGTCGGAGAGCAGCTGCCACTCCGAGACCAGCAGATGCAGCCACTCGAGATCGGAGTCACCGAGAGCGGTGTGCTGGCGTACGAGGTCGTTCATGGAGGGCACGTGTGCGAGCGTACCTGGCAGGTCCGGCGGGTCCGCTCCGGGAGATTCGCGACGAGCCGCGGCGCCTTCCCGACGAGCCGCGGCGCCAGGGCGGGACCCTCAACCCACCCACGGCACCGCAGCCCTTCAGGAACACCGACCACCGGAATGTGCGGTACCGGACGGCCGATCGGAGGATCCGACACGGTCAGGGCAGAGAGTGCCGGTTCCTCGGTCCACCCTCCTGTGCGGGAAGGGCGGATGCTTTTACCAACGCATTGTGGACTAGACCATTCACCTGTGTCTATGCGTCGGCAGATGTTTGTTGTACTTCAGGCCAGACCCTCATGGCCAGCTCGGCGACCGCCTCCAGCTCCTGTCGGCTCGCGCCGTCGCGGGACTGCTGGGACATGCCCTGGAGCACCGCGCCCGTATAGCGGGCCAGGGCAGGGGCGTCGGTCTGCGGGGGGAGCTCGCCCGTGGCGACGGCGGCCCTTATGCGGGACTCGATGGAGCTGATGTTCGCGTTGCGCCGCTCGCGCAGGCCGGCCTCGATCTCGGGCGTCGTGCAGTTCGTCGCGGCGCAGATGACCAGGCAGCCGTGCGGGTGCCCGGCCTCCGTGTACTTGTCGGCGGCCTCGTGCAGCATCCGCGCGACTCCGCCGCGGACGGTCGGCTCCTCCGCGAAGGCGCGCTCGCCGAAGGAACCGTGCGTCTGCCCGTACAGCAGCACGACCTCCTCGAACAGCGACTGCTTGTCGCCGAAGGCCGCGTACATGCTGGGGGCGCCGATGCCCATGGCCCGGGTGAGGTCCGCGACCGACGTCGCCTCGTACCCCTGATCCCAGAAGGTGCGCAGGGCCTGCTCCAGGGCCGTCTCGCGGTCGAAGGAGCGGGGGCGGCCGCGCTGTTTCGTCGCCATGGAGTGAATTGTATAGCGGCCGCTAGAAAAACTGCGCGGGGTGGGCTACGGTTCTTTCTGTAACGACCACTAGAGAAATTGGGGGCGGCTCTCATGGGTGCGCTTGCAGGGAAGCTCGCGGGCAGGACGGCGCTGGTCACGGGTGGCAGCCGTGGCATCGGGCGGGGCATCGCCGAGCGGCTGGGGCGGGACGGGGCACGGGTGGCCGTGCACTACGGCAGCAATGAGGTGGCCGCGAAGGAGACGGTCGCGGCGATCGAGGCGGCGGGGGGCTCCGCCTTCGCCCTCGGCGTGGAGCTGGGCGTCCCCGGCGACGCCGAGGCCTTGTGGACGGAGTTCGACCGGCATGCCGACGGCGTGGACATCCTGGTGAACAACGCGGGGATCGGCACGTCCCGCCCCTTCTCCGAGGCGGACGACGCGGAGTACGACAGGCTGTTCGCGGTCAACGCGAAGGCCCCGTTCTTCATCACGCAGCTCGGCGAGCGGCGGCTGCGGGACGGCGGGCGGGTCATCAACATCTCGTCGGGCCTCTCGCGCGCCGCGGTCATGCCGGAGATCCTGACGTACGCCATGACCAAGGGCGCCCTGGACGTGTTCACTCGGAACCTCTCCAAGGTCCTCGGCCCCCGGGGCATCACGGTCAACTCGGTGGCGCCGGGCATCGTGGACACGGACGTCAACGCCGCCTGGCTGCGCGGCGACGAGAACAAGGACGCGTGGGCGGGCGCGGCGGCGATGTCGGCGCTCGGCCGGGTCGGCACCCCCGCGGACATAGCCGACGCCGTCGCGTTCCTCGCGTCGGACGACGGGCGCTGGGTCACGGGGCAGTGGCTGGACGTGACGGGAGGGTCGCTGGCGTAGATCGCGGTCGCTCGATTGCGGGGGCGGTTGCTCGACAGGCGGGGGGCGGGCGCAGAGCCGAGCATGGGACGCGGGGACTTCGTGCTGCCGGGGCCGAGAACCTGGGCCACGGCGGGTCAGCTCTGCTAGATTGGTCTATACCACATAGACCAATAGTTCCCCCGTGGGCTCTCTCCCGGGCCCGCGTGTCCCCCCTCCAGATCGGCAGGCCCAGCGTGGAAGTTGTCATCGTCCCGGACGCCAAGGCAGGCGGCGAGCTCATCGCGGAGGCCATGGCCGCCCTGGTGCGCCGTAAGCCTGACGCCCTGCTCGGTGTCGCCACCGGATCCACCCCGCTGCCCATCTACGAAGCCCTGGCCGCCAAGGTCGGCTCCGGTGCCGTGGATGCCTCGCGGGCGCGGATCTGCCAGCTCGACGAGTACGTGGGGCTGCCCGCCGGGCATCCCGAGTCCTACCGCTCCGTGGTGCTGCGTGAGGTCGTCGAGCCGCTCGGGCTCAGCGAGAAGTCCTTCATGGGGCCCGACGGCAGCGCGCGGGACGTGCAGGCGGCCTGCGAGGCGTACGACCAGGCGCTCGCGGACGCCGGCGGGGTGGACCTCCAGCTGCTCGGGATCGGCACGGACGGGCACATCGGGTTCAACGAACCGTGCTCCTCGCTCGCCTCGCGCACCCGGATCAAGACGCTGACGGAGCAGACGCGGGTGGACAACGCGCGCTTCTTCGACGGGGACATCGAGCAGGTGCCGCACCACGTGATCACGCAGGGGATCGGGACGATCCTGGAGGCGCGGCATCTGGTGCTGCTCGCCACCGGTGAGGGCAAGGCGGACGCGGTGGCCGCGACGGTGGAGGGTCCCGTGGCCGCGGTGGTTCCGGCCTCGGCCCTGCAGTTGCATCCGCATGCGACGGTCGTCGTGGACGAGGCGGCGGCCTCGAAGTTGAAGCTTGGGGAGTACTTCCGGGCCACGTATGCGGCGAAGCCTGCCTGGCAGGGGCTTTAACCGGATCCCTGGGCCTTGAGCGAAGGTGCCGGGCCTGCCCCCTGCTGGGGGTGGGCCCGGCACCTCTTTGTCTGTAGCCATACCTGCGGGTGCATGGGGGCTGAGCGCGCAGTTCCCCGCGCCCCTTGTGAGGCGCCCCCTGCGGGCGCCCGCCTACGGGGTGCCCGTGATCACCTCTGCAGCTGCCAGGCCGCATACCCTTGCCGCGCCGTGGGTGGCGATGTGGAGGGAGCCTGTGGGGGCGGACTTGGGGACGCCCATCTCGACCACGATCGTGTCGGGGCGGGCGGTCAGCAGGGTGTCCAGGGCCTCCGCCATCCACGCGTGGCGGTGGGCGTCGCGGACCACGGCCACGATGCGCCGCTCCCCCGCCTCGTTCAGCGCGAGCGCACCCGCGTCCGGGCCGGTGAAGCTGCCCGTCTCCGTGCCCGGGAGCAGGCGTCGCAGTTCCGCGGCCACGCCCCACGGGGTCTCGTCGCCCACCGCGATGTTGGCCATCGGGGTGAAGGCGGCGACGAACGGAGCTTCGGTGAGCGGGGCCGCGTAGGACTCGCCCCGGGTGACCGTCAGGGCGCGGCGGGCCGCGACCAGGCCGATCTCGGTGCCGGGCGCGCCCCCCGAACGCTCGGCCGCGCCCGACACCGAAGTCCAGTGGGCGAGGGCCCGTACGCGCGTGGCCGCGTCGGCGAGGCGCTCCTCGGAGAGCTCGCCCGAGCGGACGGCCCCGACCAGCGCGTCCCGCAGGCGCAGGACCGTGTCGTCGTCCGCGAGGCCGCCGCCCACGCAGATCGCGTCGGCGCCCGCGGCGATGGCGAGGACGCTGCCGCGCTCGATGCCGTAGGTGGCGGAGATGGCCTGCATCTCCATGCCGTCGGTGACGATCAGCCCGTCGAAGCCGAGTTCCTCGCGCAGGACGCCCGTCAGGATGCGGCGCGAGAGCGTCGCCGGGTACTCCGCGTCCAGGGACGGGACGAGGATGTGGGCGCTCATCACCGCACGCGAGCCCGCGGCGATCGCGGCCCGGAACGGCGCGAGGTCACGCGCCCGAAGGACCTCGGGGTCCACCCCGATGCGCGGCACGTCGTGGTGCGAGTCGACCGCGGTGTCGCCGTGCCCCGGGAAGTGCTTGGTGCAGGCGGCGACGCCCGCGGACTGCAGCCCCTCCACGTAGGCGGCGGTGTGCCGCGCCACCAGGAGCGGGTCGGAGCCGAAGGACCGTACGCCGATGACGGGGTTGTCCGGGTTGGAGTTGACGTCGGCGGACGGCGCCCAGTTGAGGTTGACGCCGCACGCGGCGAGCCTGCGGCCCAGCTCGGCGGCCACGTCACGGGTGAGGCCCGTGTCGTCGACCGCGCCGAGGGCATGGTTGCCGGGGAAGGAGGAGCCGGAGCGGACCTCCAGGCGGGTCACGTCACCGCCCTCCTCGTCGATGGCGACCAGGACGTCGTAGCGCTCGGCCCGCAACTGGGCCGTCAGTGCGGCCAGTTGTTCGGGCGAGGCGATGTTGCGGCCGAAGAGACCGACCGAGGCGAGCCCTTCACCGATCCTGCGCAGCAGCCAGTCCGGCGCGCTGGTCCCGACGAAGCCGGGCTGCAGGACGGTCAGGGCGTCGCGGGTCAGGGTGTCGGTGGGGCTGGTGAGTGTCGTCATATGGCGGTTATCCCTTCACGGCACCGTCGGTCAGACCGCTGACGGCCCTGCGCTGCAGGAAGACGAAGAGGACGAGGATCGGGATGGCGAAGAGCGAGGCGGCGGCCATGGTGGCGCCCCAGTCGTCGCCGAAGGCGGTCTGGAAGCCGGACAGCCACACCGGGAGCGTCTTGGCCTCCGCCTCCTTGTTGAGGACAAGGACGAGCGGGAATTCGTTCCAGGCGGTGATGAAGCCGAACAGCGAGGTCGACATCAGGCCAGGTGCGAGCAGCGGCAGGATCACCCGGCGGAACGCCTGCATCCGTGAACAGCCGTCGACCATCGCCGACTCCTCCAGCTCGCGCGGCACCGCGGCGACGAAGCCGCGCAGCGTCAGGAGCGTGAAGGGCAGGATCATCACCATGTAGAAGAGGGTGAGCGGTACGAGGCTGTTCAGCATGTCGGCGTCGCGCACGATGATGTAGATCGCGATGACCATGACTTCCCACGGCGCCATCTGGGCCAGCATGAAGCCGATGATGAAGCCCTTGCGGCCCTTGAAGCGCATCCGGGCGAGCGCGAACGCCGACGCGAGGCCGATGATCAGCGAGAACAGCACGGCGAGGACCGTGACGGTGAGGGAGTTGCCGACCATCGTCCAGAAGTGGTCGGCGTTCACGGCCGTCTTGAAGTGCTCGAACGTCGCGTCGGTCGGGAACCACACCGGGTCCTCGCTGATGATGTCGCCGGTCGGCTTGAAGGCCGTGGCGAACATCCAGTAGACCGGGAAGACGAAGCCGATGAAGAGTACGACGGCCACCGCGTTGGGCCAGATGCGGCCGAACCTCTTCGCAGCAGTACCGGAAGCAGTACCAGGAGCAGTGCGCGTCACAGCTCGTCCTCCTCTTGCTTGAGCACGATCCGCAGGTAGAAGGCGGTCAGGGCCAGCAGGATGACGATGGTGAGCAGCGCGATGGCCGCCCCCATGCCGAAGTGCTGGTTGCCCATGCCCTCGATGTAGGCGTAGACGGGCAGGATCTCGGTGAGCCGGTCCGGGCCGCCCTCGTTGAGCGCCATGACCTGCGCGAACGCCTTGAAGACCCAGATGATCTCCAGGAACGTCGTCGCGTAGAGGAACGGCCGCAGGTAGGGCAGCGTGACGTTCGTGAAGCGCTTCCAGGCGCCGGCGCCGTCGAGCGACGCGGCCTCGTAGAGCTCCTTGGGGATCGTCGTCGTGGCGGCGTACAGGTTGATCGCCACGAAGGGGATCGACTGCCAGACGATCAGGGTGATGACCACGAAGAACGTGGAGTACTGGCTGCCCATCCAGTCGTAGTCGGCCATCGAGTGCCAGCCGGCCTTGTCCAGGACCCAGTTGACGACGCCGAAGCGCGTGGCGAACAGCCACTGGTAGACGGTCGTCGAGGCGATGATCGGCATGGCCCAGGCGAGCACGAGGCCGATCAGCAGGAACGTGCGCATCCGCTTGCCGAGCCGGGCGAGCAGCAGGCCCACCAGGGTGCCGATCACCATGATCAGCACGACGTTGACCGCGGTGAACGCGATCGAGCGTCCTGTGACCCGCCAGAAGTCCTCGCCGCTGAGGACCTCCTTGAAGTTGTCGATCCCGTTCCACTCCGTGAGGTGGAGGATGAACTGCCTCATGTTGAGGTTCTGGAACGACAGGATCCCGTTGTTGACCAGCGGCCAGCCGAGGAACAGCAGGGTGGCCACGAGCGCCGGGAGCAGCAGCAAATAGGGCGCGAGCGAGCGGGCCCCCGTGCGGGGCTTACCCGGATCCGCCGGCCGACTGTCCGATTTCAGATCCTCCGTCGGGCCGGAGGGCGGCCGTTCGGTCTGCACGGTCATGCTTCGCCATCTCTTTCGTGGGCATCGCGGAACGCAGCGCTGAACCGGGGCACCGGGCCCGGGGGTGAAGACACCCCGGGCCCGGGGGCCCCGGCAGGAGCGCGCCCTTACTGCTTCTGCGACAGGCGCTTGTTGAGCTCGCCCTCGACCTGCTTGGCGGCCGCGTCGTTGGACTTACCGTTCAGGACCGCGGTCATGTAGTTCTTGATCGGGTTCGGCGGGTTCTCCACCGCGGCCCACTCCGGGATCAGCGGGGTGGTGCCGCCACCGGCGGTCGCGGGGGCCATGGCCTCGGCGGCCGGGTTGCCCTTGAGCTGGGCCTCCAGGGCCTGCTTGTTCGGGATGACGCCGCCTTCCTTGGCGAGCGCACCCTCGAACTTGTCGTTCAGCGCGATCTTCAGGAACTCCTTGGCGAGCTCCTGCTTCTTGCTGGTCGCGGCCACGGCGAGGTTCGAGCCGCCGAGGAAGACACCCTCGGGCTTGTCGGCGGTGGCGCCGGGGATCGTGAAGTAACCGATGTCCTTCTCGATCTTCTTGTTGGCCTTGATCGCGGTCGCGGCCTCCCAGCTCATGCCGATGAAGGCGCCGGTCTTGCCCTTGGCGAAGACCTCGGCCTGCTGCGGGGTGGCCTCGTCCTTGTTCTTGGGGGCCTTGGAGAGGTCCGCGAACTGCTTGTACGTCTTCATGGCCTTGGCGACCTTGGGGTCGGCCAGGTTGGAGACGTACTTGTCGCCGTCCTTCTTGACCAGCTCGGCGCCCTCACCGATGGTCAGGCCGACGAAGTGGTACCAGTTCTGGCCCGGCAGGTAGATCGGCTCGGCGTCCGTCTTGGACTCGATCGTCTTGAGGTTCTTGAGGAACTCGGCGCGGGTCTTGGGCGTCTCCTTGATGCCCGCGTCGGCCCAGACCTTCTTGTTGTAGATGACGACACGGTTCAGGACGAACCACGGGGCGGCGTACTGCTTGCCGTCCACGACCGAGGACTTGTTGATCGACTCGGTCCAGTCGGCGCCGACGCCCTCCTTGAGGTCGCTGAGGTCGGCGAGGCCGCCGGTCTTGGCGTACGCGGCGGTCTGGGTGTTGCCGATCTCGAAGACGTCCGGCGGGTTCTCCTCGGAGAGGGCCGTGGTCAGCTTCTGCTGGATGCCGTTCCACTGCTGGATCTCGAGATTCAGCTTGGCGCCGGTCTTCTTCTCGAAGGCGGCCTTGACTTCCTTGGTCCAGCTGTCGGGCGTGGAGCCGTCCATCGCCCAGAGCGTCAGGGTCTCCCCCTTGAAGCCGTCCGCCCCGGCCTTCTTGTCATCGCCGTCGTCGCTGCCACAGGCCGCGATCGAGACCAACATGCCCGCGACACCGATGGCCGCTATGAGCTTGCGCTTCACGTCACCCTCCTCAAGGGATGCCAGTCAACCCCCCACCCGCAGCGACCAAATGGACCGAGATCTGCCCGTGGGACTGGAACCTGGTCTTTAATGGTGTAGACCAGTACGGGGAGCTTGGCCTAGACCTTTAGGGGTGTCAAGGGTGTATAAGAAGGGCTGTCGGGTCCGTTATCGGACCGACACCTGAGCGGGCACAGTAAGCCCGGCCCGGTACGTGCCACGATGTGAGCCGCGACAGACGGAGGAGCCGGTGACGGCAGCAGGAAGGCGGGCCATGGGCACCGAGGCGGGGAGTACGGACACCGAGGCGGGCACGTCCCCGGCCCCGGAGACCGGCGCGGCCGCGGCGGTCGGCCGCACCGCGCGCGTGCCCAAGTACTACCGCCTGAAGCGGCACTTGCTCGACATGACGGAGACCCTGCCGCCCGGCACCCCGGTCCCTCCCGAGCGCACCCTGGCCGCCGAGTTCGACACCTCGCGCACGACGGTCCGCCAGGCCCTCCAGGAACTGGTCGTCGAGGGCCGCCTGGAGCGGATCCAGGGCAAGGGCACCTTCGTGGCCAAGCCGAAGGTCTCCCAGGCGCTGCAACTCACCTCGTACACCGAGGACATGCGGGCCCAGGGCCTCGAACCCACCTCGCAGCTCCTGGACATCGGATACATCACCGCCGACGACACCCTCGCCGGCCTCCTCGACATCAGCACGGGCGGCCGGGTGCTCAGGATCGAGCGCCTGCGCCTGGCCAACGGCGAGGCGATGGCCATCGAGACGACGCACCTCTCCGCCAAGCGCTTCCCGGCCCTGCGCCGCTCCCTGGTGAAGTACACCTCGCTCTACACCGCACTCGCCGAGGTGTACGACGTCCACCTCGCGGAGGCCGAGGAGACCATCGAGACCTCCCTGGCGACCCCGCGCGAGGCCGGCCTGCTCGGCACGGACGTGGGCCTGCCGATGCTGCTCCTGTCGCGGCACTCCCTGGACGGCGGCGGCCAGCCCGTGGAGTGGGTCCGCTCGGTCTACCGCGGCGACCGCTACAAGTTCGTGGCACGCCTCAAGCGCCCCACGGACTGACCCACTCCCCTTCAAGAACCCTTCCGGGGTCTGGCGCAGATCACCGTGCTGCTCTACGTTCCTCCCGTCATCGCATGATGAACGGGAGGACGAGTCTGTGCGCACAGCGAATCCCCGCACCATCGTCATCTGGTCCCTCGTCGCGCTGGTGGGCGCCGCGGGCTGGACCGTGCTCGCCCTCTCGCGCGACGAGGAGGTGTCGGCCGCCTGGATGGTGGCGGCGGCCCTCGGCTCGTACGCCATCGCCTATCGCTTCTACTCCAAGTTCATCGTCGACCGTGTCCTGAGGGTCGACAAGAAGCGGGCCACCCCGGCCGAGCGCCTGGACAACGGCATCGACTTCCACCCGACCGACCGCCGCGTCCTGCTCGGCCACCACTTCGCGGCGATCGCGGGAGCCGGGCCGCTGGTGGGACCCGTACTGGCCGCGCAGATGGGCTACTTGCCCGGCACCATCTGGATCATCGTCGGGGTGATCTTCGCGGGCGCCGTGCAGGACATGGTGGTCCTGTTCTTCTCCACCCGGCGCGACGGCAAGTCGCTCGGCCAGATGGCGCGCGAGGAGATCGGCCCCTTCGGCGGGGCCGCCGCGCTGCTCGCCGCGTTCGCCATCATGATCGTCCTGCTCGGGGTGCTCGCGCTCGTCGTCGTCAACGCGCTCGCGGACTCGCCGTGGGGCACCTTCTCCATCGCGATGACGATTCCGATCGCGCTGTTCATGGGCTTCTACCTGCGCATCCTGCGCCCAGGGCGGGTCAGCGAGGTCTCCCTCATCGGGATCGGCCTGCTGCTCCTCGCGCTGGTCGCCGGGCGCTGGGTCGCCGAGTCGTCGCTCGCGGACACGTTCACCCTGGCACCCTCGACGCTGGTCATCTGGCTGGTGGCGTACGGCTTCATCGCCTCGATCCTGCCGGTGTGGATGCTGCTCGCGCCGCGCGACTACCTCTCCACGTTCATGAAGATCGGCACGATCCTGCTGCTCGCGCTCGGCGTCGTCATCACGCTGCCGACGATGAAGATGGACCCGGTGACCGACTTCGCCTCACGCGGCGACGGGCCCGTCTTCGCCGGGTCGCTCTTCCCGTTCGTCTTCATCACCATCGCCTGCGGGGCCCTGTCCGGCTTCCACGCGCTGATCTCCTCGGGCACCACCCCGAAGATGGTCCAGAAGGAGACGCAGATCCGGATGATCGGCTACGGCTCCATGCTCATGGAGTCGTCGGTCGCGGTCATGGCGCTCGTCGCGGCGAGCATCATCGACCCCGGGCTGTACTTCGCGATGAACGCCCCCGCGGGCGTCATCGGGGACAACGTCCAGGCCGCGAGCCAGGCGGTCGCGAACTTCGGGTACTCCATCTCCCCCGAGGATCTCGCGCAGGCGGCCAAGAACGTCGAGGAGTCCTCGCTGCTCTCGCGCACCGGCGGCGCGCCCACGCTCGCGGTCGGTGTCTCCGAGATCTTCTCGAAGGTCACCGGCGGCTCCATGAAGGCGTTCTGGTACCACTTCGCGATCATGTTTGAGGCGCTGTTCATCCTCACGGCGCTCGACGCCGGCACGCGCGTGGGCCGGTTCATGCTGCAGGACATGCTCGGGAACGTCTACAAGCCCTTCAGGAACGTCAGCTGGAAGCCCGGGCTCATCATCACGAGCGCGGTCGTCACCGGCCTGTGGGGCTACTTCCTGTGGGTGGGCGTGCACGAGCCGCTCGGCGGGATCAACCAGCTCTTCCCGATCTTCGGCATCTCCAACCAGCTCCTGGCCGCGGTCGCGCTCGCCGTCTGCACCGTGCTCCTGGTGAAGTCCGGGCGTCTCAAGTGGGCCTGGATCACCGGCGTCCCGCTCGTCTGGGATGCCACCGTGACCCTCACCGCGAGCTGGCAGAAGGTGTTCTCCAGCGACCCGCGTGTGGGCTTCTTCCAGCAGCGCTCCAACTACCAGGACGCGATCGACGAAGGAAAGATCCTGCCGCCCGCCAAGACCATGGACGACATGCACACCGTCGTCACCAACTCCACGGTGGACGGCGTCCTGACGGCCGCGCTCGCCCTGCTCATCGTCATCGTGATCGCGGACGCGGCACGCATCTGCGTGAAGCACGTCCGCGACCCGCAGGCGTCCAAGCTGAGCGAGGCGCCGTACGTGGAGTCGAAGCTGACCGCACCGGCCGGGCTCATCGCGACACCGGAGGAGAAGGCCGAACTGGCGGCGGCGAAGGCGAGGTCTTCCGACGACGCGCAGGTCCCGTCATGACGTGGGTGCTGCGCGGACTGCGCTGGGTGCGGTGGTACGCGCGAGAGTTGACCGATGAGTCCGCGTACGACCGCTATGTGGAGCACGCGCGGAACACACATCCCGGGTCATCCGTCCCGTCCCGGAGGGAGTTCGAGCGAATGCGGACGGACCGGCAGGAGTCAGACCCGAGGCAGGGATTCCGCTGCTGCTGATCCCGAACTGAACGGGCACATCGGCGCGTCCGGTATCCGGACGGGGGTTCCATAGATCAATCCTCTCGCTTAGATTTCCCGCACGTTAAAGGTGGGATAAGCGAGGGAGCGGAGCCGCGAAGTGTCAGATGCGCCTGAAGTGAGCAGACCGGTGGTCACGCCGGTCCGCGTGGTCGTTGCCCTCTGTCTCGTCGCGCCGTTCGTGGCGATGCTCTGGGTGAGCTCCTACGCGAAGATCGAACCGACCTTCATAGGCATTCCGTTCTTCTACTGGTACCAGATGCTGTGGGTGGTCATCTCCACCGCTCTCACCATGATCGCCTACAAGCTGTGGCAGCGTGACCAGCGCGCCCGCAAGGCCGAGCAGGCCCAGGGGGGTGCGACCCGATGAACGTGCTCGCAGCGGACACCGGCGGCGTCAACGGCATCGCCCTCGCCGTCTTCATCTTCTTCTTCGCGGCCGTCACGGCGATGGGCTTCCTGGCCGCGCGCTGGCGCAAGGCCGAGACCGAGAGCCTGGACGAATGGGGCCTGGGCGGCCGGTCGTTCGGCACCTGGGTCACATGGTTCCTGCTCGGCGGCGACCTCTACACGGCGTACACCTTCGTGGCCGTCCCGGCGGCGATCTACGCGGCGGGCGCGGCCGGCTTCTTCGCGGTGCCGTACACGATCCTCGTCTACCCGCTGATCTTCACCTTCCTGCCGCGCCTGTGGTCCGTCTCGCACAAGCACGGATACGTGACCACCTCCGACTTCGTGCGCGGACGCTTCGGCTCCAAGGGGCTCTCGCTGGCCGTCGCGGTCACCGGCATCCTCGCCACGATGCCGTACATCGCGCTCCAGCTGGTCGGCATCCAGGCCGTGCTCGACGTGATGGGCGTCGGCGGCGGCCCGGACACCAACTGGTTCATCAAGGACCTGCCGCTCCTGATCGCGTTCGCGGTGCTCGCCGCGTACACCTACTCGTCCGGTCTGCGCGCGCCCGCGCTGATCGCGTTCGTGAAGGACGGTCTGATCTACCTGGTCATCGCCGTCGCGATCATCTACATCCCGATCAAGCTCGGCGGCTTCGACGAGATCTTCCAGGCGGCGAACGACAAGTTCTCGGCGGCGAACGACGCGGCGGGCAAGCCCGTCGCGGGTCTCGCGCCGGGCGAGGCCGGGCAGTGGACCTACGCCACGCTCGCGCTCGGCTCCGCGCTCGCGCTGTTCATGTACCCGCACTCGATCACGGCGACGCTCTCCTCCAAGAGCCGTGACGTGATCCGCCGCAACACCACGATCCTGCCGCTGTACTCGCTGATGCTGGGGCTGCTCGCGCTGCTCGGCTTCATGGCGATCGCGGCCGGCGTGAAGGTGGAGAACGGCCAGCTGGCGATCCCGCAGCTGTTCGAGAACATGTTCCCCGACTGGTTCACCGGCGTCGCGTTCGCGGCGATCGGCATCGGCGCGCTCGTCCCGGCCGCCATCATGTCCATCGCGGCCGCGAACCTCTTCACCAGGAACATCTACAAGGATTTCCTCAAGCCGGACGCGACACCCGCGCAGGAGACCAAGGTCTCCAAGCTGGTCTCGCTCCTGGTGAAGGTCGGCGCGCTCGCCTTCGTCCTCACCATGGACAAGACGGTCGCGATCAACTTCCAGCTGCTGGGCGGCATCTGGATCCTGCAGACCATGCCCGCGCTCGTCGGCGGCCTGTTCACGCGGTGGTTCCACCGCTGGGCGCTGCTCGCGGGCTGGGCGGTCGGCATGGTCTACGGGACGGCTGCCGCGTACGGCGTCGCCTCGCCGACGCAGAAGCACTTCGGCGGCTCGTCCGACGAGATCCCGGGCATCGGCGAGATCGGCTACATCGGCCTCACGGCGTTCGTCCTGAACGTGGTGGTCACCGTGGTCATGACCTTCGTCCTGCGCGCCATGAAGGCCCCTGACGGCATCGACGAGACGTCTCCCGGCGACTACACGGCGGACGCGGGCGACCCCGGCGTCGTGGAGGAGCTGCCGCCGGCCACGGCGGGAGCGCCGGGCGGGCACTGAGGTTCTTCTTGTAGGCAGTACGCAGAGCGGGCCGCGGGGTTGATCCGGCGGCCCGCTCTCGTGCGCCCGGCCTCACGGGGACTCGTAGAGCTCCGTCCGGACCCGCGCCGCCGCCTGGGCCGCCGAGCGGATCGTCAGGTCCTTGTCGGGGCCCGCGTCCACCAGGACGAGCACGCCGCCGACCCGCACCTCGGCCTTGTAGTACGGGGTCTCGCCGTCGTACTCGTCGCCGCCCTCGGTCCGCGTGGACTCCAGGATCGCCTCGTCTCCCACGTCCGGCAGCTCCTCCACCGCGTGATGCTCCACCACCGGAGCCGCGTCGGTGTCGACCGTGACGCTGGGGCACGCCTTGTGGAGCTCACGGCGCAGTGCGACGTGGCGCCCCGCCTGCGCGGCCGGCATCGAGACCAGGCTCTGGGTGACGAAGGGGTCCCCCTCGTCGGCCATCGCTCCGGGGAAGGCGCGAATCGAGTGGCCGGCGCTGGCCCCGCGCAGGGCGAACAGTTCCTCGCGGGCCTTCGTGCCGGGTGCGCAGGTGCCCCAGTCACCGCCCCCGTAGTGCTGGTTGTACGACCCCGTGGTGACGTTGATCGCCTCGGCCCGCGCCCCGACCGCCTTCGCGGGCAGCAGCGCCGCCTTCAGCTCGGCGTCCGTGAAGACCTTGCGGGGATCGGCGTCGCCGTCGACACCGGCCGCCGTGGTCGGCCTCGGGGTCCGCGTAGGCTTCGTCCTCGCCTCGTTTCCGGCGTCCCCGCATCCCGTGAGCAGGAGCAGCAACACCGCGGCACAGCCCGCGAATCGCCCTCGCACGGCGCCTCCCCCGGTTCGGCATTCAGTTCGGCCGCCACCCTAGGGGATACCCGCGCCGACACAAGATGTGGGGCTGACTCCCAGAGCCAGCACAAGATGTATGCTCGTGCTCGCTGTCGCCGCAGGGGAATCCGGTGCAAGTCCGGAACTGTCCCGCAACGGTGTATGAGTACGCATTTGTCGTGCTCGCGAGTCCGAAGACCTGTCGACAGCGCGCCCGTTCCGACCGGTCCGGGTGCCGACGACGTCCGGGCCTCGTGGAATGGGCTGGTGGACGCGGGGTGCTGCCCTGCCCAAGGGCGGGCCCCCGTGTGTCACTCCCCCTCCTCAAGGCTCCGAGCCGAGCGAGGGAGTGCTCCGTGACCATCGCGCCAGCCGAACCTGCGTCAGCGCAGACCACCGACGGTCAGCAGACCGCCGACGGCCCAGGAACCGCGCTGCTGCGTACCCTGACCGACCTCACCGCCGACCTCCCCGACGCCGACCCCGGCCGCGTCGCCGCCGCCGCGCTGCGGGGCCGTTCGGC
This sequence comes from Streptomyces sp. NPDC050439, assembly GCF_040655335.1. Classification (NCBI taxonomy): domain Bacteria; kingdom Bacillati; phylum Actinomycetota; class Actinomycetes; order Kitasatosporales; family Streptomycetaceae; genus Streptomyces; species Streptomyces sp. NPDC050439. The sequence goes on along the minus strand of NZ_JBFAJT010000004.1, from coordinate 576,941 downwards.
CAGGGCGGATCTGGCGGAGCTGCGGGAGCTGGCGACCGAGGCCGCGGCCGGCCTCATCTCCGAGGACCCCACGTACTCGCAGCTCGCGGCCAGACTGCTCAGCCTCAGCATCCGTGACGAGGCCGCTTCGCAGGGCGTGCGCTCCTTCACCGAGTCGGTCGCCGTCGGGCACCGCGAGGGCCTGATCGCGGACCGCACCGCCGCGTTCGTCACCGACCACGCGGAGCACCTCGACGGTCTCGTGGAGGCCGCCCTCCAGGACGGCGCGGACTTCCGCTTCGGCTACTTCGGCCTGCGCACCCTGCACAGCCGCTATCTCCTTCGCCACCCCATCACCCGGCACGTCATCGAGACCCCGCAGCACTTCATGCTGCGCGTCGCGAGCGGCCTCGCCGAGGACGGCTCCGCGCGCTCGGTGGACGAAGTCGCCGCCCTGTACCGCCTGATGAGCCGCCTGGACTACCTGCCGTCCTCGCCGACGCTCTTCAACTCCGGCACCCGGCACCCGCAGATGTCCTCCTGCTACCTCCTCGACTCCCCGCTGGACGAGCTGGACTCCATCTACGACCGCTACCACCAGGTCGCGCGCCTCTCCAAGCACGCGGGCGGCATCGGCCTCTCGTACTCCCGCATCCGCGCCCGCGGTTCGCTGATCCGCGGCACGAACGGGCACTCCAACGGCATCGTGCCGTTCCTCAAGACCCTGGACGCCTCCGTCGCCGCCGTGAATCAGGGCGGCCGTCGCAAGGGCGCGGCCGCGGTCTACCTGGAGACGTGGCACTCCGACATCGAGGAGTTCCTGGAGCTGCGCGACAACACGGGTGAGGACGCGCGCCGCACGCACAACCTCAACCTCGCGCACTGGATCCCGGACGAGTTCATGCGCCGGGTCGCCGCCGACCAGGACTGGTCGCTGTTCTCCCCGGCCGACGTGCCCGAGTTCGTCGACCTGTGGGGCGACGAGTTCGACGCCGCTTACCGCAAGGCCGAGGCAGCCGGGCTCGCCCGCAAGACGATCCCGGCCCGCGAGCTGTACGGCCGCATGATGCGCACCCTGGCGCAGACCGGCAACGGCTGGATGACCTTCAAGGACGCCGCCAACCGCACCGCCAACCAGACGGCGGAGCCCGGCCACACCGTCCACTCCTCCAACCTCTGCACGGAGATCCTGGAGGTCACGGACGACGGCGAGACGGCCGTCTGCAACCTGGGTTCGGTGAACCTCGGCGCGTTCGTGGACACGGCCGCCGGTGACATCGACTGGCAGCGGCTCGACGAGACCGTCCGTACCGCCGTCACCTTCCTCGACCGTGTCGTCGACATCAACTTCTACCCGACCGAGCAGGCCGGTCGCTCCAACGCCAGGTGGCGTCCGGTGGGCCTCGGCGCGATGGGCCTCCAGGACGTCTTCTTCCAGCTGAAGCTGCCCTTCGACTCCCCCGCCGCGCGCGCCCTCTCGACGCGCATCGCCGAGCGCATCATGCTCGCCGCGTACGAGGCGTCGGCGGACCTCGCCGAGCGCAACGGCCCGCTCCCCGCCTGGGAGAAGACCCGCACCGCGCACGGCGTCCTGCACCCCGACCACTACGGCGTCGAGCTGACCTGGCCGGAGCGCTGGGCGGCGCTGCGGGAACGTATCGCCGTGACCGGCATGCGCAACTCGCTCCTCCTGGCCATCGCGCCGACCGCCACCATCGCGTCCATCGCGGGCGTGTACGAGTGCATCGAGCCGCAGGTCTCCAACCTCTTCAAGCGCGAGACGCTGAGCGGCGAGTTCCTCCAGGTCAACGCCTACTTGGTGGAGGAGCTGAAACGCCTCGGCGTCTGGGACGCGCAGACCCGCGAGGCGCTGCGCGAGTCCAGCGGCTCCGTGCAGGGCTTCAGCTGGATCCCGGCGGAGGTGCGCGAGCTCTACCGCACCGCGTGGGAGATCCCGCAGCGCGGCCTGATCGACATGGCCGCCGCGCGCACGCCGTTCCTGGACCAGGCGCAGTCCCTGAACCTCTTCCTGGAGACGCCGACCATCGGCAAGCTCTCCTCGATGTACGCCTACGCCTGGCAGCAGGGCCTGAAGACCACGTACTACCTGCGTTCGCGCCCGGCGACCCGCATCGCCCGCGCGGCGGCCGGCCAGAGCGCCGAAGCCGCCCCCGTCCCCGCCCAGGCCACGGCCGAAGAAGCCGTCGCCTGCTCCCTGGAAAACCCCGAGTCCTGCGAGGCCTGCCAGTAATGAGCTCCACCACCAACGCCGAGAAGGCTGTGTCTTTCTCGAAGAACCTCCTTGACCCGGGCTTCGAGCTGACCCTGCGCCCCATGCGCTACCCCGACTTCTACGAGCGCTACCGGGACGCGATCAAGAACACCTGGACCGTCGAGGAGGTCGACCTCCACTCGGACGTCGCCGACCTGGCGAAGCTGTCCCCGGGCGAGCAGCACATGATCGGCCGCCTGGTCGCGTTCTTCGCGACCGGCGACTCGATCGTCTCCAACAACCTCGTGCTCACGCTCTACAAGCACATCAACTCCCCTGAGGCACGGCTCTACTTGAGCCGCCAGCTCTTCGAGGAGGCCGTGCACGTCCAGTTCTATCTGACGCTGCTCGACACCTATCTGCCCGACCCGGAGGACCGCGCCGCGGCCTTCGACGCGGTCGAGGAGATCCCCTCCATCCGCGAGAAGGCCGAGTTCTGCTTCAGGTGGATGGACTCCGTCGAGAAGATGGACCGCCTGGAGTCCAAGGCCGACCGGCGCCGCTTCCTGCTGAACCTGATCTGCTTCGCCGCGTGCATCGAGGGGCTCTTCTTCTACGGTGCCTTCGCCTACGTCTACTGGTTCCGCTCGCGCGGTCTGCTGCACGGCCTCGCCACCGGCACCAACTGGGTGTTCCGTGACGAGACGATGCACATGAGCTTCGCCTTCGACGTCGTCGACACCGTCCGCAAGGAGGAGCCCGAGCTCTTCGACGACGCGCTGCAGACGCAGGTCACGGACATGCTCAAGGAGGCCGTCGAGGCCGAGCTGCAGTTCGCGCGCGACCTGTGCGGTGAGGGCCTGCCCGGCATGAACACCGACTCCATGCGCGAGTACCTGCAGTGCGTCGCCGACCAGCGGCTCCAGCGGCTCGGCTTCGCGCCGGTCTACGGCTCCTCAAACCCGTTCTCCTTCATGGAGCTTCAGGGAGTCCAGGAGCTGACCAACTTCTTCGAGCGGCGTCCTTCGGCCTACCAGGTCGCGGTCGAGGGTTCGGTCTCCTTCGACGACGAGTTCTAGTCCGGCCGGTGTGTCCGGGCTGCGCGGGGCGTTTTCCGCCTCGCGCAGCTCGCGGTCGATCCGGCGGTCGTGGAGGTACCCGACGAGCGAGGGTGCGGCGAGGAGGAGGAAGACGGTCAGGACGGTCGCGTATGCGCTGAATGCGTTCATGTCCCTTACTGTCCTGCGCGCCGGACTGACGCGGCAGTGGCAGGACTGCCACACACCATCGACTTACTGCCACTCCTGCGGCACACTGGCGGCATGCTGAAGGCAGGGACCCTGAAGAACGTGGCCGTCGTGTTGCTCGACGGCGTGAATCCCTTTGAACTCGGCGTGGTCTGCGAGGTGTTCGGCCTCGACCGCAGCGAGGCGGGCCTGCCGGTGTACGACTTCGCGGTGGTCGCCGGAGAGAGCGGGACCCTGACCAATCACGCGGGGTTCACGATCACCACGCGGTACGGCCTCGACCGGCTCGAAGAGGCCGACCTCATCGCCGTCCCGGCGGGCCAGTCCTTCGCGGACCGCGACTATCCCGAGGATCTGCTCGCCGCCCTGCGCCGCGCGGTGGACCGCGGGGCCCGTGTCCTGTCCGTCTGCTCCGGCGTCTTCGTGCTCGGCGCCGCCGGGCTGCTCGACGGCCGCCGCTGCGCGGTGCACTGGCGGCACGCGACGGAGCTCGCGGTGCAGTATCCGCGCGCCCGGGTCGAGCCCGACGTCCTGTACGTGGACGAGGGCCCGGTCGTCACCTCGGCCGGCACCGCCGCCGGGATCGACGCCTGTCTGCACATCGTGCGCCAGGAGCACGGCATCGAGGTCGCCAACGCCATCGCCCGGCGCATGGTCGTACCACCCCATCGCGACGGCGGGCAGGCCCAGTTCGTGGAGCGCCCCCTGCCGCGCACGCAGTGCGACACCGTGGGCGGGGTCCTGGCCTGGATGGAGCGCCATCTGGACGCGGACGACATCACCGTCGAGCGGCTCGCCGAGCGCGCGCACATGTCGCCGCGCACCTTCGCGCGCCGCTTCCAGCAGGAGACCGGCACCACCCCGTACCGCTGGCTCCTGCGCCAACGCGTGCTCCTGGCACAGGAGTTGCTCGAAGGCTCGGACGAGACGGTGGACGCCATCGCCGGGCGTGCCGGTTTCGGCAACGCGGCGGCGATGCGTCACCAGTTCCTGCGGGCGCTCGGCACCACGCCGAACGCCTACCGCCGCACCTTCCGCGGCCCGGCCGTCAGCGCCTCTCGGCCCGCAGGACCAGACGCTTCGGCTGCAGCGTGATGCCGATCTTCGTGTCGGCGTCGGTCTCCTCGACCGGCGTCAGCCGCCACTTGGGCGCCACCGTCGCCAGGATGATGGCGAGTTCGGCCAGGCTGAAATGGTCGCCCGGGCACTTGCGGTTACCGGTGCCGAACGGCATCATCGCGAACTCCGGGACGTCTTGCGCTCGTTCCGGATTCCAGCGGTCCGGGTCGAACCGGAGATGGTGCTCGAAGGAACGCGGATCGCGCTGCATCGCGTACACGCTGTAGACGATGTCGGCACCGGCCGGAATGCGGTAGCCACCCAGGCTGGTTTCTCCCACCGACCTGCGGGTGAATATCCAGGCCGCCGGTTGTATACGCATGGCCTCCGTGACGACATTCCGGGTGTGCGGAAGGTCCCCGAGGTCGGCGAATGTGATCTCCCGGCCCGGTGCGACGGCATTTACTTCTTCAACCAATCGCCTTTCCTGCTCGGGGTGTTCGGCCAGCAGATGGAAGGTCCATGCCAGGGTCGCCGCGATATTCTCGGCGCCCGCCACGACAAGGGAGATCACATGGTCGTGAACCTCCTGATCGCTGAGCGGCTGACCTGATTCATCGCGCGCCCGCAGCATTTCGGCCAACAGGTCGTCCTGGTCTCCGCCCGCCGCCCTGCCTTCGGCGATGATCTCGTCGACCAGTGCGTGCAGATCGGCGAGCGCGCTCTGGAAGCGGCGGTTGCCCTGGGTCGGCACGCGGTACAGCGGCCCGACCGAGAGCACCATCCTGCGGTAGAGGCCCTCGAAGACGGTGTGCAGCGATTCGGCGATGCGGTCCGCCTTCTCGCTGATCGCGTCGACCTCCAGGAGCGAGCGGGAGACGACGCGCACGGCGGTGCGGAACATCTCCGCGTTGATGTCGATCGTGTCGCCCGACCGCCAGCGCGCGGCGGTCATTCGGGCCTCCTCCTCCATGACCTTGGCGTAGTCGGCGATCCGCTCGCGCCTGAACGCGGGCTGCATCATGCGCCGTTGGCGCCGGTGCAGCTTGCCGTTGCTGGTCGCCACCCCCTTGCCGAGGAGCACCTCCAGGGTGTCCCACAGGGGCCCTCCGACGACGTAGTCGGGGCTCCTCAGGAGTTGCCCGACCAGTTCCGGATCGCAGACCGCGTACGCCGTCTTGGGTCCCAGCCTGATGCGGACGAGATCACCGTGATCCCGTAGCGCGGCGAGGAAGCCGAGCGGGTCGCGCACCAGGTTCCAGGCGTGGCCGATGAGCGGGGCACCGCCGCTGACGAGCGGCGGCGTCATGGTCGCGGACTGCGCGGATTCGACGCTCATTCCTCACCCACCAATTCAGTTTCGGCCAAGTCGCCCATTGCGGCGTCGCTCACGTACGGCGGAATGGACCTGTCGTCCCAGCTGTCCACCCGATAGCGCCCGGATTCGTGATGGAACCAATAAACGGAAGAGAACCAGTTCCGCATGTTGGCGATGCACGATTCCACCGCGTCCGAGAGCTCCCTGCCCTGCACGCTGCCGTCGGCCAATTGCCCGGCGAGCCGGAGCACTTCTTTTTCTGCCACCAGGAAATCCGAAATGCACGTGGTGACCCGGCGGTGGACTTCCGACACCGCCTCTTCGAGGGAAAGTCCCTCGTGCTGGATCAGACTGATCCCGAGATTGTGCAATTCGTCTCCCGCGAGTTCTTTGGGGAGCGAGCACAGGTCGTTGTACCAGGCGGAGAAATCCTGCGTGGCGAGCGCCGCCCGCCGATATGCCGGATGCTTCCGCACGGCCGTCGGCAGCTCCTGCCGGGCCGTCGGTTCGAGCAGGTCGATCCACGCCCAGTGCGCGAACGTCAGCCTGCGCAGCTCGATGTAGGCCTCGACCGTCGGGACGGTTCCGGTTCTGCGGTTCCTGAACTCCAGGTCGTACGCCTCGATCACGCTGTGGAAATGCCGCGCGAACCGGGCGTTCCAGCCCGCGCCGAGGTGCGAGTACAGCCGCAGGACGCAGTCCGCGAACCCCGCCACCAGGGGATCACGGTGGTGCAGTTGCTGCCGGGGAGCCCGGAGTGTCTCGTGGAGCCCGCGGCACAGCCGGCGCCACTGCGCGGCCCTGCCGTGCACCGAGTCGCGGTCGTGCCGGTCGTCCCACGCGAAGAACCAACTGCTGAGGTCGGCTATCGCGCTGAGCAACTCGTCCGGCGCGCCAATGTAGTAGCCGGCCACCAGATCCGTGTAGCAGAGGCTGTCCGCGTACCGCTCGACCTTGTCCGCGGGCATGAGGCGCATTTCGCGCAGCCACGTCCGGGACTTCTCCTGGAGCTGCGGCCAATACGGGTGCAGTTGGCGAGGAAACCCTGACTCGATCACCGGAAGCACCAACGCCGGTGGCACGGATACCACCCGCGCATGTGTCTGTGTCGGTGAAATGCCATGTGAATATGCAGGCACGGACAAACCCCTCTCAGCCGCGTGAGGACGCGCGCCCCTCCCGCCGTACCGGGCGCGCGCCGTTGTGTATCCCCGCGCTTTCCATTCAGCACCACAACTGACCGTTCAGGGAACAGATTTGCGCCATTCACTACCCCCCAGTGCCGAGAAAATCCCCGTACGTGACTGATTATGGATCACCAAGAGCCTGATTCGATCGCACAGCTGACCGGTCCGGGTCGGTCCATGCGAACGGCCCCTGGCCGGGAGGGGGTTCCCGGCCAGGGGCCGCAGGTGACTCGCGGGGCGTGCGAGTCCGGAGTCGACTAGGCGTTCGGCACGACGGGGTAGCGCGGGGTGCCTTCTTCCATCTGCCGCAGCGCGTCCTTGCGGTCGCGCTTGGAGAGGCGGTCGATGTAGAGGTAGCCGTACAGGTGGTCCGTCTCGTGCTGGAGGCAGCGCGAGAAGTAGCCGGTGCCCCGCACCTTGATGGGGTTGCCCTTCTCGTCCTGCCCGGTGACCTCGGCGAAGTCCGGGCGGGCCAGCTCGGCGTAGGCCGTGGGCACGGAGAGGCAGCCCTCGTTCGAGTCGTCCAGACGGCGCCGCTCCGCGGGCAGCTCGCGCACGACGGGGTTGCAAACCACGCCGACGTGCCGCTTGCCCTCGTCGTCCATGCAGTCGTAGACGAAGACCTTCAGGTCGACGCCGATCTGGTTGGCGGCCAGGCCCACGCCCTCGGCGGTCCGCTGGCTGGCGAACATGTCGGCGACGAGCTGCTCCAGCTCGGCGTCGAAGGCGGTGACGTCCTTGCACTCCTTGTGCAGCACGGGGTTGCCGACGACCGTGATGGGCCGGGACGTGCCGCGCTCGCGGTAGGCCGTCTCCCGCTCCTCGCAGTCCTCCGTGTCGATGACGAAGCCCTCGTCGTCGACGGGGAGGACCCCGCCCGAGGCCTGCTGCTCAGTGTCCTGCGCCATTGTCCGACGTACGCCTTCCTGGGAACCCACGAGAGATAGTGCCGGTACAGCCTACGGCCAGGAGTCAGCAGACCTCTTCCAGATCCCGCCAGTCGCGGGAGTCCGGACTGTCCGCGACCCAGCCGTCGAGCAGCCCGCGCACCAGGGCGGCGGGCGCCGCGATGCCGCACTCCCGCTCGGGCACCCACAGGGCGCCGGGGCTGCGGTGGCCGAGCGGCCCGGGGTGACCCGGCTCGCTGTGGTCGTGCGGGTCCAGGTGCTCGCCGTCGCCCTCGTCGCTCGGCATGCGGCTCTCGGAGCACATCCGGCAGAGCAGCCGCACGGACGAGGACCAGTCCTCGGCGGCGAAGCCCGCGTCCGCGGCGAGCTTCTCCAGGGCGTCCCGGTCGTCCTCGGTGGCGGCCTCCAGGAGGACCACCCAGGTGGGGACGGGTGAGGGAGCCCACAGCTCGATCTCGTCGAAGACGGGATACGAGTCCCCCGCCCCCGTCGTCCGCTCGCCGTGCGGAACGCCGTCGTGCAGCACGACCTCGCCCCAGCGGCGCCCGGAGGAGGGCAGCGGGATGGAGAGCACCTCGATGCGGGCGGGGTCGAGCCTGCGCCCCCACACGACCTCGGCCTCACCCTCGGGCGAGAGCCGCACGGCTGCGCTGCCCAGGTCCATGCCGGTGGGCTCCCCGGAGGCGGCCACACCGCCCGGCACCTTCAGGCCGTACGCCTGCCAGGCGCGCCGGGCAAGGGGCCAGTCCTGCAGGGCGGTGGCGGCGATCCCCACGTTCCACCAGTCGGGGGCGCCCGCCGACCGGTCGAGCAGCGCGACGGCCCGCAGCCCCGCGGCCCGCGCCTGCTCCCAGTCGTGCCGGAACTTGTGGAGCAGCGCGAGGTTGAACCAGGACTCCGAGAGCCACGGCTCGAGATCCGCCGCGCGGGTCAGGAGTGCGCCCGCGTCCTCGTACCGCCCGTCGCCGATCAGCGTGAAGGCGCGGTCGGTGGCCTGCCGCCATGAGGCGGAGGGCCGGTGCCGTCCCTTGCCGAAGATCCTCACGATTCCCGCCTGCCGATGCATAAGTTCCTGTGTTCCGCCGTGCCCGAGGGCCCTCTTCGCATCCAACCACGTACGGTCGGACGGCCGCTCATTACCCATGGGTTACCCAACCGGCGGCAAGCTATGACCGCCCCGTGAAAGCACCCGGGCCAGGGCTTCCACCACTTCTGGCTGGTAGTCGCGGCCGGTGCCCAGGCGCAGCCGCTCCAGAGCGTTGAGAGGGCCTCCGGGACCTTCTCCCCTGGCCATCTCGTCGTACGCGTTGGCGGCCCGCACAATACGGGCGGTGAGCGGCTGATCGCGGTACGGGTCGGCCTGCCGCTCCACGACCACGGCGACGTCGCCCTTGACCCCCGTCTGACGCACGACGGCGCCCCCGAGCAGGGCGATCCGCCGCTGTTCCGCGTCCGGCAGGGCGGCGGTGGCGCCCGCAGGCACGGGGTCGACGAGGGAGAGCTGCCCGATGTCGTGCATCAGGGCCGCGTGCTCCAGAACGGCCAGGTCCGGCTCGGAAAGCCCCAGCTCACGCCCGACGGCCCGGCTGAGGGCGGCCACGCGGCGGGCGTGACCCTGCGGGGTGTACCCGGCGATCTCGGTGGACCGGGCGAGCGAGGTGATGGTCTGCCGGTAGGTGGTCCGCACCGCCGCGTACCGCCCGAAGGACAGCTGGGTGAGGAGCAGCGGCAGGCTGAACACCGGCAGCGCCCAGAGCCCCGCCACGGCCACCGCGAGCGCCATGACGGCCCCCGTGGCGCAGACGGCGGACCCGATGCCGAGCATGGCCCGCAGCTCGTCGCGCAGGAGCGGCCCGAAGGGCCACCGGGTGCGGGCGTGCGCCATGGCGGCGGCGAGCACGGCGTCGCAGAGGGCGGTCAGGACGAGCAGCGCGGCGATGACGGCGGCGAATCCCGGCCCTTGCCCGACCCACTCCTCCAACTTGCCCGCGTTGTAGAGCGGTTGGAAGCAGGCGGCGGCGAATCCCACGGTGAGCACGCGCCGGGCCACGTGGTCCAAGGCGGGCCCCTTGCCGAGCGCCACGTGCGGCACGGCCCCGACGAGCGCGGCGGCCACGACCACGGCGATCACCTGGAAGACGCCGTGGTGCGTGGTCTGCCCGCCGGCCTCCCCGAGCAGCGCGTACGCCAGCGCCCCCGCCGCCCCCAGCGGCGCGGGCTCCCGGTCGCTGCCGCCCGCGCCCCACCGGGCCAGCTCCCCCACGGCGACGATCCCCCCGAAGGCGAGCGCGATGCCCCCTTCGGCGACGCCGTGCCAGAGGGTCCAGCCGAGGGCGACGAGAGTAAGGGCTCCGGCGGAGCCGTGGACGGCCCTCACCGCGGCACCGTTCCAGGGGCCGCGGGGACACCGGGCGCCCCCTCGCGGGGTCCCGGCACCTCGCCGGTGTCCGCGGTGACCGCCGGGTGCCAGCCATGCCGGTCGAGGGCCCGCCGCAGGGCGCTGACCATCACGGGGTCGAACTGCGACCCCGCGCACCGCGACAGCTCGGCCATGGCGGCCGCGACGGGCCGCCCCCGCCGGTAGGACCTCGTGGACGTCATGGCGTCGAAGGCGTCCGCGACGGCCACCACCCGGGCGAACTCCGGGATCTGCCGTCCGACGAGCCCGTAGGGGTAGCCGCTCCCGTCGATCCGCTCGTGGTGGTGGAGGATCGCCGCCCGCGCCTCCCCGAGGAAGCCGATCCCGCGCACCATCTCGTGCCCGTACTCGGGATGCAGCTCGATGACCCGCCGTTCCTCGGGGGTCAGCGGCCCGTCCTTGCGAAGGAGCCGGGTCGGTACGCCGAGCTTGCCTACGTCGTGCAGGATCCCGGCGAAGCGCAGGCTCTCCACCCGCTCGTCCGCCATCCCCAGCTCCCGCGCGATCATCACGGAGGCCCGCCCCACGCGCTCGCTGTGCCCGCGGGTGTAGCGGTCCTTGATGTCGACGGCCTGCACGAGCGCCCGGATGGTGGCCTGGTGCGCCGCGCGCTCGCGGTGATATTGCGCGAAGACCCAGCAGGAGACCCCCATCGGCAGCAGCACAAGGAGCGCGGCGAGCGGCCCGTACGGACTGCGCCACAGCACCGCCATCATCAGACCGGCCAGGCCGTGCACGGCGACCGGCGCGAACGACCGCAGGAAGAGCCCGCGCCACGCGCTGCGCACGGGCACTCTTTCCGCCGTGGCGAGGATGCCGCCGTCCAGGACGGTCAGGACGACGGAGAAGGCCAGGACGGCCGCTCCCGCGGGCACGAGCGCGTACGGGAAGTCGGGCGACGCCACGGCCTCGCGCCCGCCGAGCGCGCCGTGCGTCCACGCGGCGGCCCAGGCGGCCAGGGCGAGTTGGGACGCGCGCCAGAGCCTGCGCACCCACCGGGGGCGCCGCTCGACACGGGCGAGCAGCGCCCCCGGCACGGCGACGAGCGCGGCGGCCGCGGGCGGCAGCAGGAAGACGGCGGCGAGCAGCACGGGGAAGAACGTGCCGAGGCCGCCCGGCGGAGCACCGGCACGGCGGCCGATGATCCGGCAGCGGGTGATCTGCTCGCACCCGGCGTAGAGCGCGGCGAGCAGCGCGAGCGCGGCCCACGGCGTGCGCGAGGCCGGTGCGGGCACGGCGCAGGCGGCGCCGGCCAGCGCGACGCACAGGATGTAGGCGCGCGCCCATGGAGCGATGGACCGCATGGCGCTGCCTCCTCCCCCGCGACCGTCCTCGGCCCCCGTGACCGTCCGCAGGGACCACGTTCCAAGGTCCGGAGACTAGAACGACTGCCGCCCGCTCCGAGCCCCGCACGCGGAAATTGGCACGTACGAGTGACGGTGAACAGAAAAAAGCAGGCCGTGACGGAATCCCGTCACGACCTGCTTGCGCTCAACTACCTGCGATTCAGGCTTCCTTGGCCCGCAGGCTCTTCGCGGACACACTGCCTTCGGCGGTCACCGTCTCCACCGTCACGTCATGCTCGGGCACGGCCTCGCCCGAGCGGATCAGATCGATGCGTCCCATGACCTTGGCGCGCAGGTCGACCGGCACGTCGTCCTGGCCGCAGCAGCGCTTCACCAGCTTCTTGACCGCCTGCTCGAGGCCGTACTTCTCCAGGCACGGAGAGCACTCCTCGAAGTGCGTCTCGAACTTGGTGCAGTCGCTGTCCGGCATCTCGTGGTCCAGGAACTCGTACAGATGGTCCAGGACTTCACTGCAATCCGTCTCGTGCGGCTCTCCGCAGCTCATGAGCCTGAGCCTTTCGCTTCGTTCGACGACTCTGACGCGGCGCCGGCGGGGACGAGGCCGCGGTCACGGGCGTAGTCCTCGAGCATGCCGCGCAGTTGGCGACGGCCGCGGTGCAACCGGGACATCACCGTACCGATGGGTGTCCCCATAATGTCCGCGATCTCCTTGTACGCAAAGCCCTCTACGTCGGCCAGATAGACGGCGATGCGGAATTCCTCGGGGATCGCCTGCAGTGCGGACTTCACGTCCGAATCCGGCAGGTGATCGAGCGCCTGCGACTCGGCGGAGCGCAGACCGGTGGACATGTGCGACTCGGCACGCGCGAGCTGCCAGTCCTCGATCTCCTCGGCGGCGCTGCGCTGGGGCTCGCGCTGCTTCTTGCGGTACGAGTTGATGAACGTGTTGGTGAGGATGCGGTACAGCCACGCCTTGAGGTTGGTGCCCTCACGGAACTGGTGGAACGACGCGTACGCCTTGGCGTAGGTCTCCTGCACCAGGTCCTCCGCGTCCGCCGGGTTGCGCGTCATGCGCAGCGCCGCCGAGTACATCTGGTCGAGGAAGCCCAGGGCGTCCCGCTCGAAGCGGGCCGTGCGCTCCGCCGACGTCTCAGCGCTTCCGTCGGGTCGCTCCGCCTGGCCGTTCTCGGCCCCTGCGTCGGTCCCAGTGACCGGACCCACCTCCTCCAAAGACGTGGCGAGACCAAAAGCAGTCCCACTCGAATCGGAGGATAGACGACGATCCGGTCCCGCCGCCGCTCGAATAGGAGCGGTCTTGGGCGCGCTCAGCACCGTCCATTCCAGGTCAGAGGCGCTGGAGCGGGAAAAAGAAGGTGCCGGGTTCTGCCCGTCCGCAGAAGGGCGGTGGCGGGAGACGGGCGGGCAGATGGTCGAACCCATGCGGCTGACTTCCTCTCGTACCAACAGCGTTTAGCTTCTGTTCGGCACAACAGAGGTCACGCACCCAACATTCCCGCCCACCGGATGACGCCATCCGTGACGATCGTCATGGCCTCGGCCTCGCTGATGTCAGCGCGTTTCGGGATCGCGAAGCCATGATCGCCGTACGGGACCTCCACGATCTCGTGCGTCCCCTCGGGGAACTCCGCAGGCTTCCCGAAGGGGTCGTTGCCGCCCTGCACGACGAGGGTGGGCACCCCGGCGCCGAGCAGTTCTTCGGCGCGGGACTTCTCCGGCTTGCCCGGCGGGTGCAGGGGGAAGCTGAGGGCGAGTACGGCGACGGCGCCGAGCTCGGTGGCCGTACGGCACGCCACCCGCGCCCCTGCGCTGCGTCCGCCCGCGATCACCGGGAGGCCCGGCTTCGCGAGGGCGGGCCACAGGCCCCGCCATCCCACGTCCAGGGTCTTCGGCGCGGGCGCCAGCTTCTTGCCCGCGACGCGCCAGGGCTGCTCCACGAGGGCGACGGTGACGCCGTGCGCGGGCAGGGCGGCGGCGATGGCCCGCAGGTCACGGGCCTCGATGCCGCCGCCTGCTCCATGGCTCAGGGCGAGGACCAGGCGGGCCTTGCTCTTCGGCGCGAGATGCCAGGTGATGCGTGCGTCACCCGCGTCGGTCGGTGCGATCTCACTCTTGGTCACAGCACTCTTGGTCACATCAGAAGAGTGTGCCTTCCTCGGGGCCCTCCAGCTCCTTCAGCAGCTCCGGGCCGTTGTTGCGTACGTTGCTGACCGCCGTCGACACCGGGAAGGCCCGCATCAGGCCGTGCGGCGGCGGCTCCAGGAGCGGCCGCAGATCCTCGACGTCCGTGCGCGAGGGGTCGAGCCAGGCGTCCCAGCGGTCCGGCGTGAGCATCAGGGGCATCCGCGGGTGGATGTCGTGCAGCGAGCGCGGGCCTTCCGCCGGCGCCACCCCCAGGGGCGCGGTCTCCGCCTCGGTGGTGATCACCGTGCACGTCACCCACCAGGCCAGGGGGTGCTCGTCGGGGAGCGTCTTGTCGCGCCAGAACTCGTAGAGCCCCGCCATCGCGAAGACCGAGCCGTCGGCGGGCGTCACGAAGTAGGGCTGCTTGCGAGGCCGCTTCTTCTTGCCCTCGACCTCAAGATCCCGCTCGGCGGAGGCGGTGACCCACTCGTAGTAGCCGTCGGCCGGGATGACGCAGCGGCGAGTGGCGAAGGCCCGGCGGTAGGAGGGCTTCTCGTGCACGGTCTCCGCGCGGGCGTTGATCATCCGGGCGCCGCCCTCGGGCGTCTTCGACCAGGACGGGACCAGGCCCCACTTGAGCGTGCGCAGCTGGCGAACCGGGCGAGGGTCTTCCGCGTCTTTCACGGGACGGTCCAGGACCGCGTAGACCTCCTTGGTCGGAGCCACGTTGAAATCGGGGGCCAGCGCCTCCTCCGGCTCCCACTTCTCGATCTCAAAGATTCCTGCGAGATCCTCGGGCCTACGACTCGATGCATACCGTCCGCACATACGTGCCAGACTGCCAGACCCCGTACGACCAGAGGAGTCAGTCCCGACAATGGCTGCAGCAATGGAAAGCACCGCGAACGCCAGCCTGACCGACCTCTGGGACCGGGTCTTCGGCACACAGGCCGCCCCCGACGAGTGGCTGGTGATCGCCACCGGCATCGTCGCCCTCGCCGTCGTCGTCCCGCACGGGATCTGGCGCGTGGCCCGCAACGCCATCACCATCGCGCACGAGGGCGGCCACGGCCTGGTCGCCCTGCTGACCGGCCGCCGCCTCGACGGCATCCGGCTGCACTCCGACACCAGCGGCCTCACCGTCTCCCGCGGCAAGCCCACCGGCATCGGCATGATCCTGACCGCGGCCTCGGGCTACACCGCGCCGCCCCTGCTCGGCCTGGCGGGCGCCGCGCTGCTCGCCGCCGGCCACATCACGGCGTTCCTGTGGATCGCGACGGCCCTGCTCATCGTGATGCTCGTCATGATCCGGAACGCGTACGGCGCCCTCACGGTGATCCTCACCGGCGGCACCTTCCTGCTCGTCTCCTGGCTGACCAGCTCGCAGGTGCAGGCGGCGTTCGCGTACGCGGTGGTGTGGTTCCTGCTCCTCGGCGGTGTACGTCCGGCCTTCGAGCTGCAGTCCAAGCGCAGGCGCGGCGGTGCGGGCGACTCGGACGCGGATCAGTTGTCCCGGCTCACGCACGTCCCCGCGGGCATGTGGCTCTTCCTCTTCCACGCCGTCTCACTGTGCTCGCTGATAGGCGGCGGACGCTGGCTGCTCGGCCTCTGAGCAGCCACGACCCCTCACCTCTCTGCCACTAAAGTGGGGGCATGACCGTAAACCCAGCGCACAGCACCCTCTGGCCAGCCCCGCACGCGAGCGGAGCCGTCGCCGCGACGGTCCATGTGCCCGGATCCAAATCGGTCACCAACCGCGGCCTCGTCCTGGCCGCCCTCGCCGCCGAGCCCGGCTGGCTGCGCCGCCCGCTGCGCTCCCGCGACACCCTCCTGATGGCAGGGGCCCTGCGCGCGCTCGGCGTCGGCATCGAGGAAGGCGTCGGCCCGGACGGCTCCGGCGAGGCCTGGCGGATCATCCCCTCCGGCCTGCACGGCCCCGCCACGGTCGACGTCGGCAACGCCGGCACGGTCATGCGCTTCCTGCCCCCGGTCGCCGCCCTCGCCGACGGCGCGATCCGCTTCGACGGCGACCCCCGTTCGTACGAGCGTCCGCTGCACGGCGTGATCGACGCCCTGCGCGCGCTCGGCGCCCGTATCGACGACGACAGCCGCGGCGCGCTGCCGCTGACCGTGCACGGCGCGGGCGCCCTGGACGGCGGCCCGGTCGAGATCGACGCCTCCTCGTCCTCCCAGTTCGTGAGCGCCCTGCTGCTCTCGGCCCCGCGCTTCAACCAGGGTGTCGAGGTGCGCCACACCGGCTCCGCGCTGCCCTCCATGCCGCACATCCGGATGACCGTCGACATGCTCCGCGCGGTCGGCGCCCAGGTGGACACCCCGGAGTCGGGCGGCGAGCCGAACGTGTGGCGGGTCACCCCCGGCGCCCTGCTCGGCCGCGACCTGACCGTCGAGCCCGACCTCTCCAACGCCCAGCCGTTCCTGGCGGCGGCCCTGGTCACCGGCGGCCGGGTGACCGTCCCCGACTGGCCCGCGCACACCACACAGCCCGGCGACAAGCTGCGGGAGATCTTCACCGAGATGGGCGGTTCCTGCGAACTGACCGAGCAGGGGCTCGTGTTCACCGGCTCCGGCTCGATCCACGGCCTCGACGTGGACCTGAGCGAGGTCGGCGAGCTGACCCCCGGCATCGCGGCCGTCGCGGCCCTCGCCGACTCCCCCTCGACCCTGCGCGGCGTCGCCCACCTGCGGCTGCACGAGACGGACCGCCTGGCGGCCCTCACCAAGGAGATCAACGAACTCGGCGGCGACGTCACCGAGACCGCCGACGGCCTGCACATCCGTCCGCGCCGCCTGCACGGCGGGATCTTCCACACCTACGACGACCACCGCATGGCCACGGCGGGCGCCATCATCGGCCTGGCGGTGGAGGGCGTACAGATCGAGAACGTCGCGACGACGGCGAAGACGCTGCCCGACTTCCCCGACCTCTGGACCGGAATGCTCGGGAACTGACGGGCGGAACAAGAACATGCGCCGCTACGGAAAGAACCCCGACGAGGACGACATCCGCGTCCGCCCCAACCGCAAGGGCAACCGCCCGCGCACGCACATCAGGCCCAAGCACGAGGACGCGTCCGACGGCATGGTCCTCACCGTCGACCGGGGCCGCCTCACCGTCCTGGTCGACGACCGGGTCGTCATGGCCATGAAGGCCCGCGAACTGGGCCGCAAGGCCGCCGTGGTGGGCGACCGGGTCTCGCTCGTCGGTGATCTCTCCGGCAAGAAGGACACCCTCGCGCGCATCGTGCGCATCTCGCCGCGTACGTCGGTCCTGCGGCGCACGGCCGACGACGACGACCCCTACGAGCGCGTGGTCGTCGCCAACGCCGACCAGCTCGCCATCGTCACCGCCCTCGCCGACCCGGAGCCGCGCACGCGCCTGATCGACCGCTGCATCGTGGCGGCGTACGACGGCGGTCTCACGCCGCTCCTCGTCCTGACCAAGTCCGACCTGGCGTCCGCCGACAAGATCCTGGAGACCTACTCCACGCTCGACATGCCCTACGTGGTCACCAGCCGCGAGGAGTTCACCGACAGCGCGGAGCTCGCCCGGGTGCACGAAGTGCTCGACGGCAAGGTCACCGCGTTCGTCGGCCACTCCGGTGTCGGCAAGACGACCCTGGTCAACGCCCTGGTCCCGGAGGAGCGCCGGCGCAGCACCGGGCACGTCAACGCCGTCACGGGCCGCGGCCGCCACACCACCACGTCGGCGCTCGCCCTTCCCCTTGCGGACTCAGCCGGCGGCTGGGTGATCGACACGCCCGGCGTGCGGTCCTTCGGCCTGCATCACGTCGACCCGTCCCGCGTCATCCTCGCCTTCCCCGACCTGGTGCCGGGGACGGAGGAGTGCCCGCGCGCGTGCAGCCACGACGAGCCGGACTGCGCGCTGGACGCGTGGGTGGAAGGGGGCCACGCGGACCCCGCGCGGCTCTACTCGCTGCGCAGGCTCCTCGCCACCCGTGAGCGACGCGACGACGACTGACCTCGCCGTTGTTTGCGCCCTGGGCCGAGCGGCAAAGGCATAATCGCACCAAGCCTGATCCAAGGCAGGCGAAGCGGTCACCGAACGTATGGTTGCGGAGGCACAGACATGGCGTGGCTGCTGGTCATCGTCGCGGGGTTCCTGGAGACCGGTTTCGCGGTCTGCCTCAAGCTCTCGCACGGCTTCACCCGGCTCTGGCCGACGATCACTTTCGCGGCGTTCGCCCTCGGCAGCTTCGGCCTGCTCACGCTCGCGCTGCGCAAGCTCGACGTGGGTCCGGCGTACGCGGTCTGGACGGGCATCGGCGCCGCGGGCACCGCGATCTACGGAATGATCTTCCTCGGCGACGTGGTCTCCACGCTCAAGATCGT
This sequence comes from Streptomyces sp. NPDC050439, assembly GCF_040655335.1. NCBI lineage: Bacteria > Bacillati > Actinomycetota > Actinomycetes > Kitasatosporales > Streptomycetaceae > Streptomyces > Streptomyces sp. NPDC050439. Next base: position 558,792 of record NZ_JBFAJT010000004.1, on the reverse strand, counting down.
CTCCATCTCGCTGGTGATCGCGGGCGTCATCGGCCTGCAGCTGTCGGGCTCCGCGCATTAGGCGCATGCCTAAGCGTTGATCCAGCGCCCGAGCGTCCCGCGCACGAGTTCCACGGGGTCCTCCCCCGCCTGCGAGGGCGCGACGACGTACGACAGCGCCATCCGCACGGCGCTCTCGCAGGCCATGGCGAGCTCCTCCGTGTCCTTCGGCCGCGCCCGGCCGTTCAGCGCGTTCACCGCCTTGTCCCTGACGAGGGCGAGCAGTTCGGCGGGCGAGGGGACTCCCGCGTCCGCGCGCCGCTGCGCCGGTACGGGCGACGAGGAGATGCCGGGCCTGGTCGGCGCGGGCAGCCGTTCGCTCCAGCAGCCGGTGAGCATGGCCCGGGCGAGTTCGTTCCCGCGGGCGGCGGTGATCGTCCACGCGCTCACGGCGGCGAGCCGGTCCACCGGGCCGCCCTCCACGGCCAACGCGCGCTCCACGCCGTGCAGATACGCGTCGGTCTCACGCCGGAGCAGGGCGCGCGCGAGGCCGTCCTTGCTGCCGAACTCGTTGTAGAGGGTCTGCCGGGACACCCCGGCGGTGGCCGCGACGTCGACCATGCGGACGCCCGGCCAGGGTCGGCGGGCGAGCGCCGTGTGGGCCGCGTCCAGTAAGGATTCCCGTGCCGCAGGCATCGTCGCCTCCCGGGGCCGAAGCGGCTCTGCGGCCAGAGTTGACGTGCTCGGAAGCCGTGTCAATACTCCCGGCGCGACCTGGCACGGTATGCGTCATGTCCCGGAATGGCCCGGACATACGGCGCTGTGGCTCAGGCACAACGAGATCGATACTGTTCACTCATGCCCGACTACCACGATGATCTGCGTCTTGCCCATGTCCTCGCGGACGCCGCCGACGCCGCGACGATGGACCGGTTCAAGGCTCTCGACCTCAAGGTCGAGACCAAGCCGGACATGACGCCGGTGAGCGAGGCGGACAAAACGGCCGAGGAGCTGATCCGGTCGAACCTGAAGCGGGGACGGCCGCGCGACGCGATCCTCGGCGAGGAGTTCGGCGTCGAGGGCACGGGCCCGCGCCGCTGGGTGATCGACCCGATCGACGGCACCAAGAACTATGTGCGCGGGGTGCCGGTCTGGGCCACGCTGATCTCCTTGATGGAGGCGGGCGAGGGCGGCTTCCAGCCGGTGGTGGGCGTCGTGTCGGCGCCCGCGCTCGGCCGCCGCTGGTGGGCCGCGAAGGGCGCCGGGGCCTACACCGGGCGCAGCCTGACCTCCGCGACGCGGCTGCACGCCTCCAAGGTCTCGCGGCTCCAGGACGCCTCGTTCGCGTACTCCTCGCTCACGGGCTGGGAGGAGCAGGGCCGCCTCGACGGGTTCATGGACCTCACGCGCGCGGTCTGGCGCACCCGGGGGTACGGCGACTTCTGGCCTTACATGATGGTCGCCGAGGGCTCGGTCGACATCTGCGCGGAGCCCGAGCTCTCGCTCTGGGACATGGCGGCGACCGCGATCATCGTGACCGAGGCGGGCGGCACCTTCACCGGCCTCGACGGCACTCCGGGCCCGCACAGCGGCAACGCGGCGGCGTCGAACGGCCTGCTCCACGAGGAACTGCTCGGCTACCTCAACCAGCGCTACTGAGGCAGGCGCCCCGCACGTCCGGGGCGCGCACCCCTTGTGCGTACGCCCTGAACCGGCAGCACGCGCCCCCTTGTTGACTCCCCGCATGGCTGCGACTCTGAGAGTCCCCCCACTTGTGAACTTGTGAATCGCTTCTCTTGCGGTCCACTCAGGAGGTGGCTCAAGCCCATGCTCGTCCGCGACGCCATGAGCACGATGGTCCTCACCATCGGTCCCGCCCACACACTGCGCCAGGCGGCCCGGCTGATGTCGGCGCGCCGCGTCGGCGCGGCCGTCGTCCTCGACGCCGACACCGGCCTAGGAATCCTGACCGAGCGCGACGTCCTCGTCTCGCTGGGCCTCGGCCAGAACCCCGACACCGAGACCGCAGGCACCCACACCACGACCGACGTCGTCTTCGCCGCACCGTCCTGGACCTTGGAGGAGGCGGCCGACGCCATGTCGCACGGCGGCTTCCGGCACCTGATCGTGATGGACGGCAACGAACCGACCGGCATCGTCTCGGTCCGTGACATCATCCGCTGCTGGGCCCCGAGCAGGCAGCCCGCACCCACCCTCACGGTCTGAGCGCTCCCCCGACACGACAGCGGGCCGGACCCCCGAGGGGATCCGGCCCGCCTTTTACCTACGACAAGCGATCTCAGCCGCGCAGGGCCTGGACCGCGGCCTCCAGACGCTTGCCGAAGTCACCGTCCGCCTGACGGAAGTTGTTGATCCCGCGGTCCACGATGTCCTCGCGCGAGACCTTGGCGAGGAAGCCCGCCAGGTTGTCGACCAGGCGGTTCTTCTCGTCCTCGGACATCAGGCGGTAGAGGTTGCCCGCCTGCACGAAGTCGTTGTCCTCGGCGTGCCGGGGCGTCTCGTGGTTGCCGGTGGCGCCGGTGACGGGGACGGGCTGCCACAGCGCGCGGTCCGTCTGGAAGGGGCCGCCGAAGGAGTTCGGCTCGTAGTTCTTCGTGCCCTTGTGACGGCCGTCGTACAGCGCGCCGTCACGCGAGTTGGTGCGCGCCTCGGTGGCGTGCGGGCGGTTCACCGGCAGGTGGTCGGCGTTGATGCCGACGCGGTAGCGGTGGGCGTCGCCGTACGCGAAGAGACGGCCCTGGAGCATCTTGTCCGGGGACGGGCCGATGCCGGGCACGAAGTGGGCGGGCGAGAAGATGGACTGCTCGACCTCCGCGAAGACGTTCTCCGGGTTGCGGTTGAGCTCCAGCTTGCCGATCTCGATCGGCGGGTAGTCCGCGTGCGGCCACACCTTGGTGAGGTCGAACGGGTTGAAGCGGTACGTCGAGGCCTCGGCCGCGGGCATGATCTGCACCTGCACGGTCCAGGACGGGAAGTCGCCGCGCTCGATCGACTGGCGCAGGTCGCGCTGGTGCGAGTCGGGGTCCTCACCGGCGAGCTTGTTGGCCTCGTCCTGCGTGAGGTTCTTGATGCCCTGATCGGTCTTGAAGTGGTACTTGACCCAGAAGACCTCGCCGGCCTCGTTGTTCCACTGGAACGTGTGCGAGCCGAAGCCGTCCATGTGGCGGTACGAGGCGGGGATGCCGCGGTCGCCGAACAGCCAGGTCACCTGGTGGGTGCTCTCCGGGCTGAGGCCCCAGAAGTCCCAGACGTTGTCCGCCTCCTGCGAGCCCGTGTACGGGTCGCGCTTCTGGGTGTGGATGAAGTCGGGGAACTTGATGGCGTCCCGGATGAAGAAGACCGGGGTGTTGTTGCCGACGAGGTCGTAGTTGCCCTCTTCGGTGTAGAACTTCAGCGCCCAGCCGCGCGGGTCGCGTACCGCGTCGGCCGCGCCGAGGTTGCCCGCCACCGTGGAGAAGCGCAGGAACGTCTCGGTCTGCTTGCCGACCTCTGAGAGGAACTTGGCCCGCGTCCACTGCGAGACGTCACGGGTGAGCGTGAACGTGCCGTACGCGCCGGCGCCACGGGCGTGCACGACACGCTCCGGGATGCGCTCACGGTTGAAGTGGGCGAGCTTCTCGAGCAGGAGCTGGTCCTGCACGAGCACCGGTCCGCCGAGACCCGCGGTCTCGCTCTGCTGGTTGTCGGCGACCGGCGCTCCGGCCTCCGTGGTGAGCGGTCCCTGCGTCACGTGCGCCTCCTGCGTCATTCCTGCGGGTCCTGTCCCTAGGTGTTTGCTGAACCCGATCCTACGATAGACATTGTCTAAGTCAAGTAAGCATCCAAAGTCACACCTCGTCGGGACTTAGGCTCTCTACCTGTTAGGCTGGTTCACATGAGCGACCTGTTGGAACGACTGCGCGGCCGCGGCTGGCGCATGACCGCGCAGCGGCGCGTCGTGGCCGAGGTCCTCGACGGGGACCACGTCCACCTGACGGCGGACGAGGTGCACGCCCGCGCCGTCGGCAAGCTGCCGGAGATCTCCCGCGCGACCGTCTACAACACCCTGGGCGAGCTGGTGACCCTCGGCGAGGTCATCGAGGTCTCGACGGACCGCAGGGCCAAGCGGTACGACCCGAACGCCCACCGCCCCCACCAGCACCTGGTGTGCGCGCAGTGCGGCACGATCCGCGACGTCCACCCCACGGGCAACCCGCTGAGCAGCCTCCCCGACTCGGAGCGCTTCGGCTTCACCGTCGAGGGCGCGGACGTCACGTACAGGGGCACGTGCCCGAACTGCGCGGCGGCGTAGGGCTTTCAGCACGCCTCTTCCGGAATCTGACGGTGCGTCATATCGTCGGCGGGCCCTGATATCCGCCTGCCCTCCGCAAGGAGATTCCCGTGGGAGACCCGCACCCGAAACTAGAAGCCCACGCAGTCACGAGAACCTTCGGCAGGGGCGCCAGAGCCGTGGACGCCCTGGGCCCGGTCGACCTCACCATCGCCCCAGGCGAATTCACCTGCATCGTCGGCCCCTCGGGCTGCGGAAAGTCGACCCTGCTCCGCATAGCCGCAGGCCTGCTGCGACCGAGCCAGGGCCGCCTGACGATCCGCACCGCGGACCCGCGCCCCGCCGCCATGATCTTCCAGGACTACGGCATCTACGACTGGAAGACCGTCCAGGCCAACGTCCGCTTCGGCCTCGACATCCAGCGCGTACCGCGAAAAGAAGCGAACGCCCGCGCCACCGACTGGCTGACCCGCCTCGGCCTGGCCGACTTCGCCGACGCCTATCCCGCCGCCCTCTCCGGCGGCATGCGCCAACGCGTGGCCATCGCCCGTGCCCTGGCCGTGGAGCCCGAGATCCTCCTGATGGACGAGCCGTTCGCGGCCCTGGACGCCCAGCTCCGCACGATCCTCCAGGACGAGCTCCTGGACCTCACCCAGACCACCCGTACCACCACCCTCTTCATCACCCACAGCCTCGAAGAGGCGATCGTCCTCGGCGACCGCGTCCTGGTCATGTCCGCCCGGCCGGGCCGCATCATCGCCGAACACCGCCCGCCGTTCCCGAGGCCCCGCAGCGGTGACGTACGCACGACGCCCGAATTCACCGCCCTCAAGGGCGAGTTGTGGGACCTGCTGCGCGGCGAGGTGGTCCCGGCATGACGACGACCACCCCCCGCAAGGCGGCCGACCCCGAGGAGGACGGCGTACTGGTCCGCAGGCCGGGCCCCCAGGAACTGCACCCCGCCCGCACCCACCGCAGGCGCCGCACCCTGGAGATCGGCCTCGCCGTGGCCGTCCCCCTCGCCCTGCTCCTCCTGTGGCAACTCGCCGCCACCCAGGCCTGGATCGACGACCGCGTCTACCCCGCTCCCCAGACCATCCTGGAGGACGGCTGGGAGCGCGCGGCGGACGGCGACCTGTGGCCCGACGTGTGGGCCACGCTCAAGCGCGTGCTCGCCGGTTACGCGATCGGCACGGTCACCGGCTACGCGCTCGGCCTCCTCATGGGCTCGCTCTCCCTCGTACGCGCGGCGCTCGAACCGCTCCTGGACGCGCTGTACGTCGTACCGAAGCTGGCCCTGCTGCCCGTCTTCCTGAACATGTTCGGCCTCGGGGAGGGCCCGCAGATCGCGCTCGTGGCGGCCACCGTCTTCTTCTTCGTCTGGATCTCGACGATGGCGGCGGTGCTCGCCGTGCCGTCGGGGCACCGAGACGCGGGCCAGGTCTTCGGGGCCTCGCCGTGGCAGATGTTCCGCCACGTCCTGCTGCCCGCCTCGCTGCCCGCCGTGCTCGTGGGCGCGCGCATCGCGGCGGGCGTCGCGGTCCTGGTGATCGTGGCGTCCGAGCAGATCGCGGCGTCGAACGGCCTCGGGCACCTCATCTTCGACTCCCGGGCGCTGTTCCAGAACGACGTGATGTTCGTCGGCATCGTCTGCGTCGCCGTGCTCGGCGTCGTCTTCTCCGAACTGGTGCGGATCGCGGGCCGGTTGCTCACCCCGTGGGCCCCGCGCGACCGCGGCAGAAGCCAGTCATGAACCAGTCATGAACCATTCGTACGCGTACGGAGGCTCCATGCACACCCGCACCCGGTTCTCCGCCCTGACCCTCCTGGTGGCGGGCTCGCTGCTCGCCTCCGCGGGCTGCGCGAAGGAGGACGACGCCCCGGACTCGGCCGCGCCCGCGAAGCCCCGCGCCGTCAAGGCGGTCGCCGGCTGCGGCGAGGGCAGCTGGACGGACCCGTCCGACCTCGCCGAGGACCGCGCGCCCGCCCGCTGCGACAAGGGCGCCCCGGCGCCACGCCCGCTGCCGAAGGAACGCGACCTCACCATCGCCACGGGCACGCTCAGCGCCGAGTACGTCGCACCCCTCCAAATGGCCGTGGAGAAGGGCGAGTTCAAGAAGGAGGGCCTGAACGTCCAGCTCAAGGTCCTGCCGACCCCCGACGCACTCCCCCTCCTCGCCAAGGGCGACATCGACGCCCAGTGGGCCGCACCCGAGGCCGCCGTCATGAACGGCATCACGGGCGGCTTCACCATCAAATGGGCCGCCGGGAACTTCTCCCCCGACCCGAAGTCCAAGAGCGGGCTCTGGGTGAAGCTGAAGAAGGGCGAGAGCGCGGACCACGTCCCGATGGCGGGCCGCAAGCTCGGCACCATGATCGGCAAGGGCTCGGTCATCTCGTACCCCATGGGCAAGGCCCTGAAGAAGCACGGCGGCGGCCTCGACAAGATCCAGTTCCAGCAGCTGGGTTCGGCGGACGTCCTGACGGCACTCCAGAACGGCGGCACGGACTCCGCGTGGCTCCTCGACCCGGTCTGGCGCAAGGTCGACGGCGACGAGCGGTACGCCTTCCTCGGCGGCCAGCCCCAAGGCGAACCGCTCGGCGGTCTGCTCTTCGGTCCCCATCTCCTGACCGAGGACCCGGACGCGGGCGTCGCGCTGCTGCGCGCGTACATCCGGACCGTGAACACGTACTTCGCCGGTGACTACAAGGCGGACAAGGCCTTCGTGGCCGACCTCGCGAAGCTCCTGAAGATCGACGAGGCGGTCCTGAGGTCGACTCCGTCACTGCGCATGGACTGGGAGATCCGGTCGGGCACGACGGACCGGCTCCAGGCGGCGTACGAGGCCGCGGGCGTCGCCGAGGGCGAGAAGGTCCCGGAGGGGAAGGCGGTGGACCGCAAGCTGTACGAGGAGGCGGTGGGACACAAGGGGCCTTGATCAAGCGCCGCCCTGAACACACCAGAGGCCGGGAAGCTAATGCTTCCCGGCCTCTGGCCTTTAGTAGCGGGGACAGGATTTGAACCTGCGACCTCTGGGTTATGAGCCCAGCGAGCTACCGAGCTGCTCCACCCCGCGCCGTTGTGTTGCAACCGTACGTCAGGGTCGACGACCAGCGCAAATCCGTTCCGGGCCCTGGCTGTGGGCAGGCGTTCCGCAGGGCGGAACGGGTGGGCACAGCCCACAGACGGCCCGCACCCGCTTGACAGCGGGAAGTCAGAACAGGCGCAGGCGCAAGGCGCAAGGCACACGCGGGCAGGGCGAGCCAAGGCAGAGGGCTAGGCAGTCAGCTCCTGCTGCAAGGCTTCACGCAACCGAGCGGCCCTCTCGGAAACCTCGGCCGGCCCAAGCTCCACGGCACGTGCGGCCCACCGCTGCCCCTCGACCAGCTGCCCGCGCCGAGCGTAGAGCAGCGCAAGCCGCAGAGCCGCCCGCCCGTGCCCCGCGTCAGCGGCCCGCGTCCACCAGAGCGCGGCCTCGGGCTCACTCCCCTCACGGGCAAGGAGAAGCCCCAGGTTGAACGCCCCGTTCCGGCTGCCCGCGTCCGCCGCGAGGCGGTACCACCGCGCCGCCTCGACGACATCCCCGCGCCCCGCGGCCAGCATCCCGACCCGCACCTGCGCACGCCGGTGCCCCTGCTGGGCAGCCCGCTCGTACCACTCCTCGCACTCGGTCTTCTCGGCGGCGGGCTCCCCCAGCGCGGGCGGGCCCGCGGCGGACCGCCGCGCGTCGAGCAGGGTGCCGAGGCGGTACGCCGCCTCCGCGCTGCCGCCACCGGCAGCGCACCGCAGATGCCGCTCGGCCTCCTGCTCGTCGCCGTCCCGCAGCCGCGCGGTGCCGACCTGGAGCGCGGCCTCGGTGTGCCCGGCGGCCGCCGCACGCTCGTACCAGGGCAGGGCGGAGTCGTCGTCGTCCCGGGACGCGTACAGGATCCCGAGGTTGAAGGCCGCGTCCACGCTGCCCGCCTCGGCCGCCTTGGAGAACCACGGCTCGGCGCCCGCCGCGTCGCCGCCCTGGAGCAGCAGCACGGCAAGCGCGTTGGCGGCCTCGCGGTGACCGGCGTACGCGGCACGCCTGTACCACTGGTCGGCCTGCGCGGTCCGCCCCTGCTCGGCGCAGAGCAGACCGAGGTTGTACGCGCCGTTCACGTCGCCCGCGTCCATGGCGGCCCTGTACCAGCGCTCGGCGGTCTGGGTCTCGCCGCGCTCGGCGTGCAGCGCGCCCAGGGCGTTCGCGGCGTTCCCGTCGCCGTCCTGGGCTGCTTTCAGCCACCAGACGGCGGCGCTCTCCTCGTCGCCCGCGTCACGCAGCAGGAAGCCGAGGGCGCAGGCTGCACGCGCCTCGCCGTCCTTCGCGGAGTTCAGGTACCAGCGCCCGGCCTCCTTCAGCTCGCCGCGCTGCTCCAGGATCGCGCCGAGATGCAGCGCGGCCCGCCGGTGTCCGCGCGCGGCGGCCTGGCGGTACCACTGCTCGGCCTCGGCGGCGGCGGAACGTGCTCCTTTGACGTCGGCCTTCGCCGCGGGCTTGCCGACGGTGCGCTCGGCGGTCGCCCGCCGGTCGAGGGCGCGGGCGATCCTGTACGCGGCCTCGCGGTGACCGCGCTCGGCCGAGGCCCGCATCCAGCGCTCGGCGCCGACGTCACCGCGGTGCTCGAGAAGATCGGCGAGGGCGTACGCGCCCAGGGCGTGACCCTGCTCGGCGGACTGCCGCAGCCAGTACTCCGCGGCGGGCTCGTCGCCGCGCTCACGGTGGTGGCGCCCGAGCGCGTGCGCGGCAGCGGCGGAACCGGCCACGGCGGCGACCCGCCACCAGCCGGCCGCCTCGTCGGCGTACCCGCGCTGGTGGAGGAGGACCCCGAGGTTGTTGGCCGCGGCACGGTCGCCCTCGGCGGTCGCGGCGCGCAGCAGGGACTCGGCCCCGTCGAGATCACCGCGGCGCAGCAGCAGGCTTCCGAGGACGCTCATCGCGTCGACATCCCCGGCCTCGGCGGCCATCCGATGGCGCAACTCTTCGGCGGCCGTCCCGGGATCCTCCCGGTCGGCCGCCTGCACAAACCGCCCTGTATCCAACAGAGTTGCCTTGTCCCCCATAACGTCCATCGTCGCACCACCTGCAACCCTGGGTATACCTGAAATACCGCAGCCAGTGAGGTCACTTCAGCGTTTTGTCGACATGCCCACAGAGAGATAAGTCAAACACGAATCCCTCAACTCCCCCCGGGCGGCGCACGGTTCGCACAGACCAGCGCACGACGTCACGGGCCCCACGCACACACGACGAAGGCCCGGATCCGATAAGGATCCGGGCCTTTGCCTTGAGTAGCGGGGACAGGATTTGAACCTGCGACCTCTGGGTTATGAGCCCAGCGAGCTACCGAGCTGCTCCACCCCGCGCCGTTGTGCTGCAACCGTACCACGGCGCGGAGGGGGTGTTTCGCAGCTGGTCAGCCGCCCTTCTTGTCGCCCTTGTCGTCGCTGTTCTTGTCGCCGCCCTTGTTGTCGTCGCCCGCCTTGGCCTGGGCGTCCTCGGCGCGCTGCAGGGCTTCCTGCAGGTCGTCCTGCGCCTTGCCGTACGCCTCCCAGTCGCCGTCCTTCAGGGCCGTCTGCCCGTCCTCGAACGCCTTCTGGGCGTCGTTCAGGGCGGCCTGCACCGTCGGGTCGTTCGACTTGGGCGGCTCGGTCGGCTCGTCCGTGTCGCCCTCGTCGGCCGGTGGCTTGGTGGTCCCCTCGGCGCCGAAGACCTGGTTGAGGCCGTCGCTCAGGGAGTCCGCGAACGCGGTCTCCGTGCCGTAGGACACCGCGACCTTCTTCAGGAGCGGGTACGCCGACTTGCGTCCCTGTACGTACACCGGCTCTACGTAGAGGAACCCGTCGTCCAGTGGCACCGTCAGCAGGTTTCCGTAGAGGACGTCGGAGTCGGCGCCCTTCATGTCCCGGACGAAGTTACCGACCTCGGTCATCGAGTTCAGCTTGTTCTGGACCTGTTCGGGGCCGTCCACGTCGCCCGTGACTCTCAGCAGTTGCATCTTGCCGAAGTCCTTGCTTCTGGCGTCGGCGTCGACCGTCATGAAGGCGCGCAGATTGGGGCGCCCGCTGGGGGTGAACGTCGTCGTCAGTGCGAACTGCTGCTGCGTCTGGCCCGGCGTCTTCATGGACAGGTAGTACGGCGGAACCGCGCTGTTGTCCTTCTTCGTCGGGTCGTTCGGCACCTGCCAGGCGTCACTCGCGTTGTAGAACTGGCCCGGGTCCGTGACGTGGTAGAGCGTCAGGAGCTCGCGCTGCACCTTGAACATGTCCTGGGGGTAGCGCAGGTGGTCCATCAGGGCCTTGGGGATCTCACCCTTGTCCTTGACGGTGTCCGGGAACGCCTTCTTCCAGGTCTTCAGGACCGGGTCCTTGTCGTCCCAGGTGTAGAGCTTGACCTCTCCGGTGTACGCGTCGACGGTCGCCTTCACCGAGTTGCGGATGTAGTTGACCTGGTTCTGCTGGGCCACCACCGCGCGCGCGTCGTCGGACTCCGACAGCGAGTCGGCCGTGGTGTCTCCGAGCGTGGTCCGCGAGGCGTACGGATAGCCGTTGCTGGTCGTGTAGGCGTCGACGACCCACTGGATCCTGCCGTTGACGACCGTCGGATACGTGTCGCCGTCGATGGTCAGCCAGGGAGCCACCGACTCGACGCGCTCCTTGGGGGTGCGGTTGTAGAGGATCCGCGACCCCTCACCGATCGCGCCCGAGTACAGCATCTGCGGCTCACCGAAGGACACCGCGTAGGCCGCGCGGTTGATCGGGTTGGAGAGATTGACCCCGCTGTCGCCCTTGTAGCTGTAGGTCTTCTGGCCGCCGCCGTCCTCTTCGTAGTCGAGCTCCTTCTGGGGCCCGCCGACGATCGAGTACTGGGTGGTCTTCTCGCCGTAGTAGATCCGCTGCTCGTACTCACCGAGGTTGCCGGAGGTCGGCAGACCGTAGTTCGTGAAGTCCGGGGCGCCCTTGGAGCCCTTCTTGGTCTCCGTGCCCTTGGCCGTGACCATGCCGTACCCGTGGGTGTAGGCGAAGTGGTCGTTGATCCAGTTGCGCTTGTCGAGCTTGTCGAGGCTGAGCTCACGCAGACCGACGATGGTGTCCTGGCCGTTGTAACGGTCCACGTCCAGGGTCGTCGGGAAGCGGTAGTACTCGCGCTCCTGCTCAAGCTGCTGGAACGTCGGCGAGACGATGTTCGGGTCGTTCAGCCGGTAGTTGGCGGCCGAGTCCGCGTCGTCGCGCTTCTTCTCCGGGTCCTCGTCGGCCTTGCCGGCGCCCTTGTAGTCCTCGGGCTTCACGTTGCTGATGCCGTACGCGTCGCGTGTCGCCGCGATGTTCTTCTCGATGTACGGCGCTTCCTTGGCCTGCTCGTTCGGCTGGACCTGGAACTTCTGCACGATGGCCGGGTACAGACCGCCGATCAGGATGGCGGAGAGGACCATCAGGCCGAAGCCGATGACCGGCAGCTGCCAGGTGCGCCGCCACAGCGTCCCGAAGAAGAGCAGGGCGCAGATGACGGCGATGCAGAAGAGGATGGTCTTGGCCGGCAGGTACGCGTTCGCGTCCACGTAGCGAAGACCCGTCCAGTCGCCCGTCGCCTTGAAGTCGCTGGACTTCACCGCGAGGCCGTACCGGTCGAGCCAGTACGCCACTGCCTTGAGCGTCACGAAGACGCCGAGCAGCACCGACAGGTGCCCGGTGGACGCGGCCGTGGCGCGCGCGCCGGGGCTGGTGACCCGCAGCCCGCCGTACAGGTAGTGCGTCAGGGCGGCGGCGATCAGGGAGAGCACCGTGGCCGCGAAGCCGAAGCCGAGCAGGAAGCGGTACCAGGGCAGGTCGAACGCGAAGAAAGACACGTCCAGGTGGAACTGCGGGTCCTTCTGGTTGAAGGAGACGCCGTTCACCCACAGCAGCCATGTGCGCCACTGGCCCGCCGCGGACGCGCCCGCGATCAGGCCGACGAGCGTGGCGATGCCGAGCAGCAGCCACTTCTTGTACGGCGCGATGCTCATGCGGTACCGGTCGAGGCTCTGCTGCTCCATCGACATGGCGCTCAGCGGCGGGCGCAGCCGGTGCGCCAGCCAGATGTTCAGTCCGACCGCGGCCGCCATCAGCAGGCCGAAGACGAAGAACAGGCCGATCTTGGTCCACAGTGTCGTCGTGAAGACCGACGAATAGTTAACCGAGCGGTACCAGAGCCAGTCCGTCCAGAACCCCGCGAACATGACGAACACCATGGCGAGTACCGCCAGGATGCCCAGTGTCATGAGCAAGGTCCGGACGCGACGGGACGGTCGGCCCACTCTGATCCGTGGCCCCGTCGGGCCTCCGCCGCGGTCCGGCATCTGGAAAGCCAAGGTGCGCACCTCGAAGTTCGATGTTGATTCTGTTGATCCGTCAGGGCCCTGTGATCGTGGACCCACACCTATGCAACTTACCTACGCTTTACTCGGTTCCCGTTTCTCGGGACTAACGAGGCAGGATTGTGACCATGTCCAACACTCCCATGGCAGCGAGCCCCCTCACCCGTGCCGTTCTCGAGATCGACGAGTACGCGTCCGGCCTCGGCTGGGACCGGCCCGCACGCCTCTTCGCGCTCGTCGACACGGCGCGACTGCGCTCCCAAGAACCCGGCCTCGCCAACCAGCTCGGCCTCGACAACTCCCCCGAGGAGACCGGCCTCACACCCATCGAGCAGGAGGAGATCCCGGAGGGCAAGCCGCTGGACGAGTTCCTCGGCACCATCGCCTGGCCGGACGCCGTGGCGGGCTGCGCGCTCACGGTGGAGCGTCTGATGCTGCCGCCGTCCGCGGAGACGTCCGTCCCCGAAGGGCTCAGCGAGGCTCAGCTCGCGAAGTGGGTGGCCGAGCACCCGGACCGCCAGGAGGTCCGCATGACGGTCGCGGTGCTGCGTGACGGTGCGCGCGAGTCGGCCCTGCGGCTGCGCGAGAAGGACTCGGCCACCGAGGTCCTCACGGGGTCCGACCTGGTTCCTGGCCTCGCGGAGGCGCTGGCGGCCACGTTCGCCTGAGACCGCGCCGTTCTCGTACGCGGGTGGGGTCGCCCCCGCCCGCGTACGTCCAGCTACTTCTTCACCGTGCACTGCGGCAGGTCCGCGGTGTCGCCCTTGCGGATGGCGTCGAGGGAGTCCACCGCGTCGTCGATGGTGTCCACCTTGACCAGCGTGAGGCCGTCCGGGACGTCCTTGGCCGCCGTGGCGCAGTTGTCCTTCGGCGTCAGGAAGTACTCGGCGCCCTTGGCGCGCGCGCCGACCGTCTTCATGCCGATGCCGCCGATCGGGCCGACCTTGCCGTTGTCCTCGATCGTGCCGGTGCCGGCCACGAAATTGCCGCCGGTGAGGTCGTTCGGGGTCAGCTTGTCGACGATGCCGAGCGCGAACATCAGTCCGGCGCTGGGGCCGCCCACGTCGGCGAGCTTGATGTCGATCGTGAACGGGAACGTGTGATCGGTGCCGGCCTGGATGCCGACGATCGCGCGGCCGTCCTTCGCCTTCTCGGTGGTGATCTTGACGTCCTCCGTGCGGGTCGGCTCCTTGCCGGCCTTCTCGGCGGCGGCCGCCTCCTTCACGGGGACGAGGCTGAAGACGACGTCCTGGCCCGGCTTGTGCTTCGTGACCAGCTCGGCGACGTCCGTCATCTCCTTCACGGGCTTGCCGTCGACCTTCTTGATGACGTCACCCGCGTGGAGCTTGCCCTCGGCGGGGCTGTTCTTGAAGACGGTGGAGACGACGACCTGCGACTTCACCGGGAGGTCCAGCTCCCTGAGCGCGGCGACCTTGGCGCTCTCCTGGGACTGGCTGAACTCCTCGGCGTTCTCCTGGCTCGACTGCTGCTCGGTCTTGCCGTCCGGGTAGAGGGTGTCGTGCGGCACCACGATGTTGTCGTGGGCCATCCAGCCGTACACGGCCTCCGCGATGTTCATGTTGTAGTCGGCACTCGTGACCCGGACCGTCGTCATGTTGAGGTGACCGGTCGTCGGATAGGTCTTGTGGCCGGAGATCTGCAGCACCGGCTCGCCGCCGTGGTCGCCGAGGGTGTTCACCGTCGGACCCGGGGACATCTCCGAGTACGGCACTTTGATGAGGACTCCGGCGCAGAGCAGCGCGATCAGCATCAGGGTGGAGGCGAGCATCGTCGCGGTGCGGCGTGGCATGGAACGACAGTACGGGACCTGTCTGTCAGTGCACCTTCGGGGCCATCGGCCTCACGTGCCCGAGTGGGACTTCTCCATCGCCTCACGGAAGGCCGCGTAGCCGTTCAGCTCGGAGTGGTCCCCGGTCTTGCCGGACTTGCGGTTGCGCGCGGCCAGAGCGGCCCACAGCCCCGCACCGACGGCTGCCGCGAACGGAATCAGCAACCAGGCAAGTGATGCCATGTCGACCTCCCGACCCCTTGAGCGACAACAACTGACTGATCAGCAGATTAACCATCCGCTGCGTCAACGCTCACGCCAGGGGTCGGGTTACGCAACCGGAGGCCGCTTGGGTTAACTGGCCCGGTGCGACGGCAACCGATCAGCAGGCGCCGACCCACTCCTCCTGGCCGGCCCAATCCCCGATGGCCGCTCTCGCACTGCTCGGCCCTGGCGGGCCTCCCAGGCTTCGACCGACCGCGTCGGACTCCGTCCGCCGACCGTGTCCGAACGGCCGGATCAGACGCGATCCCGTTCCGACCACGGCGGGCTCAGCAAGCGCCGACCCACTCCTCCTGGCCGTCGGAGAATCGTTGGTGCTTCCAGATCGGCACCTCGTGCTTGAGGTCGTCGATCAGCTTGCGGCAGGCGGCGAAGGCCTCTCCGCGGTGCGGGCAGGAGACCGCCACGACGACCGCGAGGTCACCCACCGCCAGGTCGCCCACGCGGTGTACGGCGGCCAGGGCGCGCACCGGGAACTCGGCGACGACCTTCTCCGCCACTCGGCGCATCTCGGCCTCGGCCGTCGGATGGGTCGAATAGCCGAGCTCGTCGACGTCCGCGCCGCCGTCGTGATTGCGCACGGTCCCCACGAAGAGCGCCGTGCCGCCCGCGGCGTCGTCGCCGACCGCCCGAAAGACCTCGTCCAGGGAGAGCGGTGCGTCACGGATCGCGAGCAGCCGGATGGGGTCCTGTGCGGCCTGCTCGCCGGGGTGGTCGTTCGTGGTGCGTGCCATGCGGCCATGGTGCCGCACGGCACGGACATCACGGAATAGCGCTTTCGCCCGGCACGCGCGCGTGCCGCGTTGGAGCTCTCTACAGGCCCACGGCCGGGCAGGGGTACGTCTCAGATCCGGCGCCGCGCCTTCCGGGCGCGCCGCACCACCGCAGCGGCGCCCAGCAGAGCGACCGTCGCACCCGCGGCACCCGCCGCCGTCGCGTCCTTGCGGCCGAGCCTGCGGCCGGCGACGGTGCGGCGCCCCGCGACCTCCTCCAGGAGCTCCCCGAGGACCTCCTCGTTGGTCCACCGCGGACGCCAGCCCGCGTCGTGCAGCCTGCTGACGCTGACCACCCACGGGTACATCGTGTACGCGAGGTCACCGGCCGGGGACGGCGTGAGACCGATGCGGTGCAGCCGCGCGGCCGCGCCCAGGGCGACCGTGGAGGGCAGCTCCATGCGCCGGATCTCGCTGAGCTCCTCGACCTCTTCCTGTTCGAGCCAGCCGTCGCAGCCGACGGCCAGCTCCCCGTCGACCTTCTCCAGGACGGCGTACTCCAGGGCGCTGCACAGGTCCTCGACGTGGCAGAACTGCCAGGCGGGGCGTGAGCCCGCCACCACGAGCAGCCGGGGCGACTCGAAGTACCGCGTGAGCGCGGTGTCCGTGCCGCCCACCAGGATCGCGGGCCGCACCACGGTGACGTTCAGGCCGGGGTGGGCCCGGGGAGCGCGCCGGGCGAGGCGCTCGACCTCCAGGAGGTCGCCGACTCCGGTGGCCTCCGCGGTGGCGCGCAGTTCGGCGTCTTCGGAGAGGGGCAGTTCGTTGTCCTCGAGCGCTCCGTAGACCATCGCCGACGTGCAGAGCACGACGCGGTGGACGCCGGCCGCGGCGGCGGCCGTCAGCACGGTCTGCGTGCCCCGCACGTTGTACGCCGTACGGGCCGCGGGGTCCGTCTCCAGGTCGAGATCGAGCGCGAGGTGGACCACGACGTCCGCGCCCCGCAGCTTCTCGGCGATGGCCGGATCCCTGACGTCCAGGATGTGCCACTGGGCCTGGGCGCACTCGCCCCGCCGCTCGTCGATGGCAACGACCTGCTTGATCTCCTCGGACGCGGCCAGGCGCTCGGTCAGCAGCGCGCCCACGCCGGAGGCGGCGCCGGTGACGGCGACCACGGGCCCTCGGACGGGGGCCGGTGTAGAAAGGTTTCGCGCTGCGCGAACCTGTGGATCTGGGGAACTCACCAGGCGTCTCCAGCGGTTGTCTTCAGTAGATACGCGAATGACGCGTACGTACCAGGTGGCATCCATCCTGCCGCAGGCCATGACTCGGCGGAGCACTGAGGCCCGATCCCGTCACGGTGTCTACGCTGGGTGGTGTTGTAAGGCAGCCGCCGCCGGAACCGTACCGGCGGCCTGACGAGCCGAGGAATCCCGTGAGTGACACCCCATTCGGATTCGGCCTTCCGCCGGAGGAGCCGGAGAACGGCGACGAGGGCAAGAAGAAGGAATCCCCCGGACAGGGACAGAGCGGGGGACAGGGCGGAGGACAGGGCTCCGGTGGCCCCGCGAACCCCTTCGGCTTCGGCGGCCTGCCCGGCGGCGCCGGCGGTGACAACCCGTTCGCCGCGATGTTCGGTTCGATGAACCCGAACGACCTGGGCGCCGCGTTCCAGCAGCTCGGCCAGATGCTCTCGTACGAGGGCGGCCCGGTGAACTGGGACATGGCCAAGGACATCGCCCGCCAGACCGTCTCCCAGGGGACGTCCGACGGCACCAAGGACGCGAGCGTCGGTCCCACCGAGCGCGGCGCGGTCGAGGAGGCCATCCGCCTCGCCGACCTGTGGCTCGACGACGCGACGTCCCTGCCGTCCGGCTCCGGCGTGGCCGTGGCCTGGAGCCGCGCCGAGTGGGTCGAGGCGACCCTCCCGGTGTGGAAGGAACTGGTCGACCCGGTCGCCGAGCGCGTCGGCCTCGCCATGGGTGACGTGCTCCCCGAGGAGATGCAGGCCATGGCGGGCCCGCTGATCGGGATGATGCGCTCCATGGGCGGCGCCATGTTCGGCCAGCAGATCGGCCAGGCCGTGGGCGTGCTCGCGGGCGAGGTCGTGGGCTCCACGGACATCGGCCTGCCGCTCGGCCCGGCCGGCAAGGCCGCCCTGCTTCCGGTGAACGTCGAGGCCTTCGGCAAGGACCTGGGCGTCCCCCAGGAGGAGGTCCGGCTCTACCTGGCGCTGCGGGAGGCCGCCCACCAGCGGCTCTTCGCGCACGTGCCGTGGCTGCGCTCGCATCTGTTCGGCGCGGTCGAGGGGTACGCCCGCGGCATCAAGGTCGACACGGCCAAGCTGGAGGACGTGGTCGGCCAGCTCGACCCGCAGAACCCCGAGCAGCTGCAGGAAGCACTCCAGCAGGGCATGTTCCAGCCGGAGGACACCCCCGCGCAGAAGGCGGCCCTGGCCCGCCTGGAGACGGCTCTCGCGCTCGTCGAGGGCTGGGTGGACGCGGTCGTGCACGCGGCGGCCAAGCCCCGCCTGTCGTCCGCCGACGCCCTGCGCGAGACGCTGCGCAGGCGCCGCGCGTCGGGCGGCCCCGCGGAGCAGACCTTCGCCACGCTCATCGGCCTCGAGCTGCGTCCGCGCCGGCTGCGGGACGCCTCGCGCCTGTGGGCCTCGCTCACGGACGCGCGTGGCGTGGACGGCCGTGACGGACTGTGGGCCCACCCGGACATGCTGCCGACGGCCTCGGACCTGGACGACCCGGACGGCTTCGTGCACCACGAGCAGCTGGACTTCTCCGAGCTCGACAAGATGCTCGGAGAGGCAGCGGGCGGCGGCGCCGCGAAGCCGGACCTGAAGAAGGACACCGGGGCGGCCAAGGCCACCGAAGAGGAAGAGACGGACGACAAGGGCGACAGCGAGAAGTGAGCCTCCACGACGACGCGGTCCTCGTGCTGAAGAGCTACGAGGACCAGGAAGAGCTGCGTCAGTACTACCTGGACCACCTCGCCGCCCACCCCGAGACCGGCATGTGGAAGGCGTGCACGGACGGTCATGTGACGGCCAGCGCCCTGGTGATCGACCCGGAGCGCGGGCGCGTGCTGCTGACCCTGCACAAGAAGCTGCGGATGTGGCTGCAGATGGGCGGCCACTGTGAGCCGGGCGACCCGACTCTGGCCGCCGCCGCGCTGCGTGAGGCCACGGAGGAATCGGGGGTCCCGGGCCTGACGCTCCTCCCGGGAGGCCCGGTCCGTCTGGACCGCCACCCGATCCCGGGCCCCTGCACCCAGCACCTGGACGTGCAGTACGCGGCACTGGCCCCCCGGGACGCCGTCGAGGCGATCAGCGACGAGTCACTGGACCTGCGCTGGTTCGCCTACGACGAGGTGGCGGGGGTGGCCGACAAGTCGGTGGTGCACTTGGTGGAGGCGACGCGGGCGCGGCTGTAGGCAGGGCCCCGTCAGGGGCGCGGGGAACTGCGCGACCGGCCACGACCGGCCCGCGGTTCCCCACGCTCCCGCTGTCTGGCTAACTCCAGACATTGCCCTGGTTCTGCCCCCGGGCCCCCTGCTGACCCATGCCGTACTGAGCCCTGGCGCCCTGCCCGATGACGGCGTTCTGGGGCGGCAGCAGCTCGCTCGGCTGGACGAGGGCGTAACCCTGGCCCATGAAGCTGAGCTCCCAGCCCTCACCGGTGTTGCCGCGGCGGCGCCACACTCCGGAGGAGTGCGTCTGGGCCTGCATCTGCACCCGCAGCCCGTTGGACCAGGCGACGATCGCGTCGGCGTCGGCGTTCACGTACTGGTCGGGCCTGACCTGCAGCATCAGCGGCTGCCCCGAGGTCATCAGGGCGACCTTGCCGCAGCCCGTGATGTTGAGCTGGTACTTGCCGGACCCGGAGATGCCGTACTGGCTGTCCACGGCGATGACCTGATGGGTCAGCGACGAGTCGAGCGCGAGGACATAGCTGCTGTCCACGGTCAGGCCGTCTTGGTCCACGTCCACCACGTGGATGTACTGGGCGAGGTTGGCGAGATAGACCGTGCCCTGGCCGTGGCAGCGCATCAGGTCGAGGCCTTCGCCGGTGTGCGCGCGGGCCCGCTGGTTGCCCTGGCTCTGGTACTCGGCGTCGAACTCGATCAGCCCCTGGTAGGCGACCATGGCGCCCTTGCGGGCCAGGATGTCGTCGTGGCCCCCGAGGGCGACCCGAAGGAGTTGCGGGTTCTGGACGGTGTAGCGCTCCTGAGTCTGCTGCTCGGTGTGCGCGAAAAGTGGGCTCTGCATGGTGTGTTGCTCCCCCTCAGCCCCGGGCTCGGAGACGGTCGGTGCTGTCCTCGCTGGGCTGTACGACGACGATGCCCTCTCCGGAGAAGCCCATCTGGTAGGCCTCGCCGCTGCCGCGCCCGATGAGCGAACCGGCCTTGAAGCTGCGCTTGCCCTTCACCTTGAGGTTCGGGGACCAGGCGATCAGGGCGTCCGGGTCGACGTACGTCTCGTCGTCGCCGCGGCCGCAGTCGACGACGACCGGGGTGCCGCGGGAGGTCAGCGCGACCCAGCCCTGGCCGGAGATCTTGATGTTCCACAGGCCCTGGCCGGCGAACTTGGCGAGGCCCTTGACCCGCTCGACGCCCCACTGGAGGTTCGCGTCGAGGGCCAGCAGGTTCGTGCCGTTCACCGAGAGCGAGTCGCCCGCCAGATTGATGACGACGACGTCGGCTCCGTAGTCGGCGAGATAGAGCAGGCCGTCTCCGGAGCACTTCATCAGAGGCGCGCCCTCGCCGGTCATCCACTCCCGCGCGATCTGCCGCACTGCGGGCGGATTGGGCTCGTACTGCACGAACCCTTCGTAGGCGACCATCGAGCCCACGCGCGCGAGGAGGTCGTTTCCGGTCTGCATCGCCACCTTGACCATGTGATGGCCGTGGTTCTCCATACGGGCGGCGACGGGCGCGGGGGCGAAGCCCGCGAGTTGCTGATTCATGACGGGCTCCCTCAGACCTCGAACGGCTGGACGATGATGAAGTTGCCGGGAGCGCCCCGGAACTGGAGGTTCACGCTCTCCCCCGTGGAGCCCGCGGACGCGTTGGCGCGCAGCCGCACCTGGCTGGAGACGATCGCCTGCGACGCGGCCGACCAGGCGACCACGGCGTGGCAGTCGGCGAAGGTCGTCGGGGTGACGGGCAGGACGACGGGCACACCGTGCGTCTTGACGATGACCGTGCCGGTGCCCTGGAACTGCATCACGAACAGCGCGCCACCGGGGATGCCGTGGCCCTCGATCCTGCGGACCTCGTGCTGGAGGGACTCGTCGAACGCGAGGACGTTCTCCGCGGAGACACAGATCGCGTCCCCCTGGAGCTCGATGGGGTGCAGATGCGTGGCTTCCTCGGCGAGGAAGACCTGGCCGCGGCCGGAGCAGCGCATCAGCTGCATCTCCTGGCCGGTCGAGTTGCCCACGACGCGGCCCGCGAAGCCCGCGCCCTTGTAGCTGAACTCGACCTTGCCCTGGTAGAGCACCATGCTGCCCTGCCGGGCGAGCACGGCCTGCTCGCTGACGCCGAGGTCGACGCGGATCATCTTCTCGTTCTGCTGCGTCCAGCGCTGCCCGGTGGGGGCCTCGCGGTACGCGGCGAGAGCCGCCGCCACGCCGCCGGCCTGCGGGGCTCCCTGGGGGGCGCCTGCTCCGTACGGGGACGGGGCCGCGGGCTGGCCGGGGAACTGACCGGGGGGCTGCTGGCCGTAGCCGGGGGGCATCGGGGCGCTCGGCTGCTGCCCGTAACCGGGCGGCAGGGGCGCCGACTGGCCGGGAACCTGGCCGAACTGCGGCTGCTGCGGTGGCTGCTGCTGGCCGGGCTGCCCGTACGGGGCGGGGGCCGGCGGGGGCGGGACGGTGCCGCCCTGCGGCGGGGTCATCGGCGCCACGATGGTCTGCGCGGCGTGCACCGAGGGGTCCGCGGGGGCCGGGGCCGGCGGCGCGAAGTTCTGGGCCGGGGCCGGGGCGGGCGCGGGGGCCGGTGCGGGGGGCGGGGTCTGCGCGGGGCCGGCGGGTGCGCCGAACGCGGGCGGGGCGGCGGCCTGGCCGGGCGGGGCGAAGGCCGGGGCGCCGGTGGCCTGCGGTGCCTGCGGCTCGGGCTCCTCCTCGGCGACCTCGCCGCCGAAGTTCTTCAGGAGCGCGTCGAGACCGCCGTCGAAGCCCTGGCCGATCGCGGCGAACCGCCAGACGTCCTTCATGTAGAAGTCGCCCAGCATCACGGCGCGCTCCGTGGAGAACTCCGCGCCGTTGAAGGAGTAGCGGGCCACTTCCTCGCCACCCGCGACGATCCGGATGTACCCGGGGGCGACCTGCGACATCTGTCCGGCGCCGTCGATCGTCGCGGTGAACGACAGCTTCTTGATCTGCGGCGGGATCCGGTCGAGCGTGACCCGGAAGGACTCCGTGTCACCGGCCTGCGCGCCGAGGAGCTGGATGGACTCCTCGGGCGACTTCGGCTGGTTGAAGAAGATGAAGTAACTGTCGTCCGACAGGCGCTCGTCCGCGTCCAGGCCGAAGCAGCTGATGTCGAAGCTCAGTCCGGGGGCGGAGATCTGCACGCCTACGTACAGATCGGTACCCGCGGTGAGGTCACTGATCTTGGCCTTGTGGCCGCGTTGGAATTCCCTGGCCATACGTAACGACCGTCCCCCATCCCGAATGTAAATGCGTCGCGCCAGGCTAACCGCAATCCGCGACAGCGGACCAAGCCGGTACAGACCCGGTACACAACCACCGCGCGGGGCGGAAGATCACTCGTCGCGGGCAGCCGGCAGATGGGGCAGGCGGTCGGCGGCGACCACACCTTCGAGGTACCCACGGGCCCGTTCCGTGCGGGGGTAGGCCTCGAGGAGCTGCCAGAAGTTGGGGCCGTGTCCGGGGACGAGGAGATGCGCGAGCTCGTGGACGAGGACGTAGTCGACGACGTACTCGGGCATTCCCTGCAGCCGGTGCGAAAGGCGGATGCTGCCTTCCGACGGGGTGCACGAGCCCCACCGGGTGTTCTGGTTCGTGACCCAGCGAACGGACGTGGGCCTGGCCCGGCCGTCGAAATACTGCTCGGAGAGCCGCTCGGCGCGCTCGGCGAGCTCCGCGTCGCCCAGGACCCGCTTGCTCTCCTGGGCCGCGAGCTTGTCGAGCATCACGTTGACCCAGCGCTGCTCCTCGGCCTCGGACATCCGGGCGGGGATGAGCACGACGGTGCGATCGCCCTCTCGGTACGCGGAGACCGTTCTGCGGCGGCGGGCGCTCCGTCTGACCTCGACCGCGCTCGCCACCGAGCCGGGTGACGGCGGGCTGGTCATGCTGCGCTGTGGGTTTCCGGCGCGGTGCAGTGGGTCGGCGGGCACGCCACGACGTTACCCGCTGGATGTGGGGGAAGTCCCGCCTCCGGGACGGTTCGGCGGGGTATCGCTCCCCGTGCGATCGATTAGTACGACGAATACCCCCTGCCTGTGGACAACGCTGCGCGGCCGTCCGCCGGGGCGGGCATTCTGGCTGTCGACCGGTGATGCGAACGGGGACAGCGCCGGAGAACGACGGGGGACGAAGACCATGCATCCGATCTTGAAACCCGCGCTGCGGCGCGGCTGGCGCGATCTGAACACGATCCAGTTCGGCGTGGCGCCCGCCCATGCCCTGGTGCTCGGTCCGGTGGACACGGCGACGGGCAGCTTCCTCCAGCTCCTGGACGGGACACGCGGGCTGCCGCTCCTGCGCGACGAGGGCAAGCGGATGGGGCTGCCCGACGAGCACGTGGACAAGCTCGTGCGGCGGCTGTCCGCGGCCGGGCTCCTCGACGACGCGACGGGCGGCGGCGCGGCGGCCGACGCCCTGCGCAAAAGGACGGCGGCCCTGGACCGGCTGCGTCCGGATCTGGCCTCCCTGTCGGTCGTGACCCCCGGGCCGGGTGACGGGATGCGGAAGCTGGCGGCGCGGCGCGCGATGCGGGTGCAGGTGCGGGGAGCGGGCCGGGTGGGGGCTGTGGTGGCCTCGGTCCTCGCCGGGGCGGGCGTGGGGCAGGTCGACGTGATGGAGGGAGGAGTCGTCGAACCCTGGGACGTGGCGCCGGGCGGCCTGCCCCCCGAGTCGGTCGGCCACCGCAGGGACACGGCGACGCGGCGGATCGTGCGGCAGTCGGCTCCGGACCGCCCGCCACGGCGCGGCAAGAAGGAGGCGGGTGCGCCTCGACAACCGGGCGAAGGGGATCCGGGGCTTGCCCTCGTGATCATCGCCCCGCGGGACGGACTCGACGTCCACGCGCCCGACCCGCGCACCGCCGAGCCACTCGTCGCGTCGGGGACACCTCATCTCTACGCGGGGGTGATCGAGGGAACCGGAGTGGTCGGGCCGCTCGTCCTGCCGGGGACGACAGCCTGCGCGAACTGTCTCGCACTGGATCGCGCCGACCGCGATCCGACCTGGCCGCGCCTGCTGGCGCAGTGGCGTTCGGGACGGGCACGTCGTGTGCACGCATGCGATCTGGCACTGTCGACCACGGTCGCCGGCCTTGCCGCGGCGCATGCCCTGGCCTTTCTGGACGGGGCGGCACCGGCGAGCGCGGGGGTTCGCTGGGAGGCGTCCGTGCCCGGATTCGACTGGCACGCACGGCCGGTGCCACCGCATCTCACGTGCCCGTGCGGGGCGGGTGTGGTGGATAAGGGGGAACACCCCGCCGGGGACGAACAGCCGCACGACACAATGGCCGGGTAACCGCTCGCGAGGGCGTGGCTGTCTGGGACTTGGAGGGGCGCATGTCTGATCTTCCCCGGAAGGCGGTAACCCGTACCGCCAAACTGGCCGCGCTGCCACTCGGCTTCGCCGGGCGGGCGACCTGGGGGCTCGGCAAGCGGATCGGGGGCAAGTCGGCGGAGATCGTCGGCCGTGAGCTGCAGCAGCGCACGGCGGAGCAACTGTTCAAGGTGCTCGGCGAGCTCAAGGGCGGGGCCATGAAGTTCGGCCAGGCGCTGTCGGTCTTCGAGTCGGCGCTGCCTGAGGAGGTCGCGGGGCCGTATCGCGCTGCGCTGACGAAGCTGCAGGAAGCGGCTCCGCCGATGCCGACGCGCACCGTGCACGCCGTGCTCGCCGAGCGGCTCGGCGAGGACTGGCGCGAGCTGTTCCTGGAGTTCGAGGACAAGCCGGCCGCCGCGGCCTCGATCGGCCAGGTCCACCGGGCGGTCTGGGAGGACGGGCGCGAGGTCGCGGTCAAGGTGCAGTACCCCGGGGCGGGTGAGGCGCTGCTCTCCGACCTGAACCAACTCAGCAGGTTCGCCAAGCTCCTGGGGCCGCTGATCCCGGGCATGGACATCAAGCCGCTCATCGCGGAACTGCGCGACCGGGTCTCCGAGGAGCTCGACTACAGCCTGGAGGCCCAGGCGCAGCGCGCGCACGCCGAGGAGTTCGCGGACGACCCGGATGTAGTGGTCCCCGATGTGGTGCACCAGTGCGAGCAGGTCCTGGTGACCGAGTGGATCGACGGGATACCCCTCTCGGATGTGATCGCGGACGGCACCCAGGAGCAGCGGGACCGGGCGGGACAGCTCCTTGCCCGTTTCCTCTTCTCGGGTCCCGCCCGCACGGGCCTGCTGCACGCCGATCCGCACCCGGGCAACTTCCGGCTGCTGCCGGACGAGAAGGACGGCTGGCGGCTCGGGGTCCTGGACTTCGGCACGGTGGACCGGCTGCCCGGCGGGCTTCCCCCGACCATCGGCCGCTCCCTGCGGATGACGCTCGACGGCGAGGCCGACGCGGTCTACGCGATGCTGTGCGAGGAGGACTTCGTCCAGGAGTCCGTGGAGCTCGAACCGGACGCGGTGCTCGACTATCTGCTGCCGATCATCGAACCGATGCTGGTGGAGGAGTTCACCTTCAGCCGAGGCTGGATGCGCGGGCAGGCGGCTCGGGTCGCCGATCCCCGCTCCCCCGCCTACCAGTTGGGCAAGCGGCTGAACCTCCCGCCGTCGTATCTGCTGATCCACCGGGTGACGTTGAGCACGATCGGGGTGCTGTGTCAGCTGGGGGCGACGGTGCGGATGCGGGACGAACTCGAGGAGTGGCTGCCGGGCTTCCTGGAAGAGGAGCCGGAGGAGGAGCCGGAGACCGAGGCGGACGGCACCACCGGGTAGGTCTCACCACCGGAGTTCACCGCTGGAGCTCACCACCACGGGGAGTCGAGCCGTCCCTCGATGGCTCTGAGGTTCTCGCGGGCGCAGGAGTCGCAGAAGTAGCGTCTGACGCCGTTCTCCACGGAACAGGTCCAGGTGGGCGGCGTGCCTTCGGCGATCGTGCCGCAGCGGGAACACACGAGATTCTCGGCATTCTCGCTGCCCGAGGGCTGGGGAGTCTGCTGGTCCACCCGGCGACCCTATCGCCGCGCCCGGAGGTTCGCCCGGCACAACGCACCGCGGGGGCCGGTCCGTTCGGACCGGCCCCCGCGGGCATCGTGGTGTGGCTCAGTCAGCGCGTCGGCCGACTCGTCACTGCATGACGGCGATGGCGAGCGCGCGCCTGGCGCGCAGCGACGCGCGCTCGGCGCGGCGCTGCATCCGGCGGGCGGCCATCAGGCGAGCGGCCGGGCGCTGGGCCTCGGCCTCACGCATGCGTTCGCGCATATGCGCACGAGCCATGGCTTCTGGGATGAGTTGCATCTCGCGGGTCCTGTTCTGGCGCGAGTCGTTCGCACCGGTGGTGGTGAAGTCCGGGGTGGCGGAGCCTGCGGGCTCGGCGGTGGCTGCCTTCATCGGGGCCTGCTTCTTGGGGTCGTGCGTCAGGGGGCGATCGATCGTTCCGATGGCGTTCATGCGGCAACGACCGGGTTCTTGCGCGGACGGCCACGCGGCCGCTTGCGGGCGACGACGACACCCTGGACGAAGAGCTCGCCGCCCCACACGCCCCACGGCTCACGCCGCTCCTTGGCGCCGGCCAGGCAGGCCTCCATCAGCGGGCAGGTACGGCAGAGGGACTTGGCGTACTCGACGTCGGCGGGCGACTCGGCGAAGAAGACCTCGGGGTCGTAGGCACGGCAGGGGACGGGTACGCCGAGGTTCTCGATGGCGTCGTCGAGCGCGGTGAGCGCGGTCAGGGGAGTCAAGGTCGGGTCCTCCGTGGGAACGGGCGGCGGGAGAGTCTCTGAAGGCGGTACGGACGGGGCGTGCGCTTCGAGTTGCACGGTGGTGTTTTCCTCGTCTGGTCGTGCCGGCCTGGGTCGGCCGGTTGGCGGCTGGTACCGGGTCTTGCTCGGCCCCTTCGCTCCGTCATCCCGTTTTGGGGAAAACAGAAGGGCCGCGGATCCCGGGTGGGGTTCCGCGGCCCTGAAGGCGCCGGTCTGATCGAGGATCAGACTGGATCACTCCAGGGTTCGAGCCCACGGAAGGCCCACATCGTGTGGTGCTGCGTCGTCTGCTTCTTGGATCCGGCACCGGCTGCGGCAAAGGCATAGGCCTGCGCCTGTGCCGTCACTACTGCTTCCGGTGCCTTGGTCGCTCGCTCGCTGCCTTCATTGACCTCACGCATCGGGGAAACGTTGAGACCGGTGCGCGGGAGGGACAGAGGCAGGACAGAGGACTCCGGACGGACGGCGGCGGCAGCGATGCCACCGGACAGACCGGTGCCCAGGTTCGAGAAGCCGAGCAGGCAGGAAGCGACGACCGAGCGATCGGTCATTTTCACGGTGCTGATGAAGCTCTCGTTGATGCTGATCACTGGAATCGCCTCCTCTCGGCGTCTATGGGATCGACCGAAACCGATCCTGCGGGCGGACTATTAAGTACAGCACGGAGCCAGGGCTTCGGAGAAGCCGCCGTTCCCGTGCTTAAGAACCTATGGGTCTTCCTTGCGCATGCGCAAACTATTTTTTCGACGAGTTTGAATCAGTCGCCATCGGCGCCCCTTACACGGTCGTCACCTGCACAAATGGCGAGGACATCAGATCCGAAGCGGTTGAGCTTGCGCACGCCGACGCCCGGGATCCGGGCCAGCTCGCCCTCCTCGTCGGGCGATACCTCCGCGATGGCGATCAAGGTCTTGTCCGTGAACACGCAGTACGCGGGCTGTCCGAGGAGCTCCGCCTGGCCCGAGCGCCACTCCCGCAGGCGTTCGTAGAGCCCTTCGTCCATGTCGGACGGGCAGTCCTCACAGCGCATCAGTTTCATCTCGCCCGCGTCGGTCAGTGACCGCCCGCAGACCCGGCACCGGGCCGGGGACCTGCTCGTCCGCCGACGGCTCCTGGCGCCGCCGCCCTCTGCGCCACCGCTGCCGCTGCCGCGCTCGACGCCACCGGGCCCGCCGCCCGCGGCGCGGGCCCCGGAGCCCGCCCCCGAGCCCGGTCGCAGCCCGTCCAGGAAGCGGCTGGGGCGGCGCCCTCCGCGGCCCCCCGGCGAACGCGACAGCGCCCAGGAAAGGGAGAGGCGGGAGCGCGCCCGGGTGACGCCCACGTACAGGAGGCGGCGCTCCTCCTCCACCTGTTCGTCGGTCTTGGCGTACGTGATCGGCATCATGCCCTCGGCGAGACCGACCAGGAAGACGGCGTCCCACTCCAGGCCCTTGGCGGCGTGCAGCGAGGCGAGGGTGACGCCCTCCACGGTCGGCGCGTGCTGGGCGTTCGCGCGCTCGTCGAGCTCCCCCACGAGGTCGGAGAGCGTCGCGCCGGGCTTGGCCCGCGCGAAGTCCTCGGCGAGGCGCACCAGGGCCGCCAGGGACTCCCAGCGGTCGCGGGCCGCGCCGGAGCCCGCCGGGGGCTGCGTCGTCCAGCCCTTCGTGGAGAGGACGGCCCGCACCTGCGAGGGCAGGTCGACGACGTCGTCCAGCAGGGAGTCGTTTCCCCCGAAGCGGGCCGCACCGCGCAGCGCGGCGCCCGCCTCCCTGACCTCGGTGCGCTCGAAGAACCGCTCGGCGCCCCGCAGCTGGTAGGGCACCCCGGCGTCGGCGAGCGCTTGTTCGTAGATCTCGGACTGGGAGTTCGTGCGGAACAGGACGGCGATCTCGCTCGCCGGGACGCCGTCGGCGATGAGGGCACGGATGCGGCGGGCGGCTCCCTCGGCCTCGGCGGGCTCGTCCGCATACTCCGTGTAGAAGGGCTCGGCCCCGGCGTCGCGCTGGGAGATCAGTTCGAGGCGGTGGTCCGCGGCGCGGCCGCGGGCCTGGGAGAGCAGGCCGTTGGCGAGGTGGACGACCTGGGGCGTGGAGCGGTAGTCCCTGACGAGCTTGACGACCGTCGCGCCGGGGTGGCGGGTGCGGAAGTTCAGCAGATGGTCGGGGGTCGCGCCGGTGAAGGAGTAGATCGTCTGGCTGGCGTCGCCGACGACGCAGAGGCTGTCGCGGTCGCCGAGCCACAGCTCCAGGAGGCGCTGCTGGAGCGGGCTGACGTCCTGATACTCGTCGACCACGAAGTGCTGGTACTGGGCGCGGACCTGGTCGGCGATGTCGTGGCGGTCCTGGAGGATGCCGACGGCCAGGAGCAGGACGTCCTCGAAGTCGATGACGGAGCGGTCGCGCTTGAGGTCCTCGTACGCCCCGTAGATCTGGGCGATCTCGGCCGCGTCGCGGGGGACGAGGCGGCCGGACTTGGCGGCGGCGGCAGCGTAGTCGGCGGGGACGGTCTGGGTGACCTTGGACCACTCGATCTCGCTCGTCACGTCGCGTAGTTCATTGCGGTCGAGGCGGATGCGGGACGCGGCCGCCGCGTCCGCGACGAGCTTGATCTTGCGGTCGACGATCCGGGGCAGCTGGCCACCGACCGCTTTCGGCCAGAAGAACTGGAGCTGGCGCAGGGCCGCGGAGTGGAACGTGCGCGCCTGAACCCCGGAGGCGCCGAGCTGGCGCAGGCGCCCGCGCATCTCGCCCGCCGCGCGGTTGGTGAACGTGACGGCGAGCACGCTGGCCGGCTGGAGGATTCCGGCCCGCACGCCGTAGGCGATGCGGTGCGTGATCGCGCGGGTCTTGCCCGTCCCGGCGCCCGCCAGGACACACACCGGCCCGTGCAGGGCGGTTGCCACCTCGCGCTGCTCGGGGTCGAGCCCGGCGAGCACCGCGTCGGCAGAGTCCGGGACCTGCGGGAAGAGGGTGGAGTGCGTTGCTGCTGTCACCCCGCCATGCTGCCAGGTCGCCGGAGGCGCGTGAGCCGGTTGTCCACAGGGAGGCGGGTGCGGTCGTACTAATGCGGGAATGGTGGCCGGGTCACGTACGTTCAGGTCATTGCGATGACGCACCCCGAGCAACAAAGGAGCGCGAGACACATGCCGGGCACTGTGACGATGTACAGCACCACGTGGTGCGGCTACTGCCGCCGGCTCAAGGGCCAGATGGACCGCGAGGGCATCACGTACAACGAGATCAACATTGAGCACGACCCGGATTCCGCGACCTTCGTCGAGAAGGCGAACGGCGGAAACCAGACGGTTCCCACCGTTCTCTTCCCGGACGGCTCGACGCTGACGAACCCGTCGCTGGCCCAGGTGAAGCAGAAGCTGGCCTAGCCGACGGTGCCCGGCTTCGGCAGGGGCTTTCCGTACCAGAGCTCGATCAGTCGGGCCGCAATCGAGATCCCGTAGGGAGGCAGGACCTCCCCGGACTCGAATGCGGCCCGCAGGTCTTCCCGGGAGAACCAGCGCGCCTCGGAGATCTCCTCGCCGTCCACGTTGATCTCGTACGACGTGGCGTTGGCCATGAAGCCCAGCATCAGGCTGGAGGGGAACGGCCAGGGCTGGCTCGCGACGTACTCGACGTCGCCGATGGTGACGCCGGCTTCCTCGAAGACCTCGCGCCGCACCGACGTCTCGATGGACTCGCCCGGCTCCACGAAGCCCGCGAGCGTCGAGAAGCGGCCCTCGGGCCAGTGCACCTGGCGGCCGAGGAGCGCGCGGTCCTGGTCGTCCGTCACGAGCATGATCACGGCCGGATCCGTACGCGGGTAGTGCTCCGCGCCGCACGCCTGGCAGCGGCGGATGTGGCCGGCCGCCGCGATGACCGTGCGCTCGCCGCAGCGCGAGCAGAAGCGGTGCAGGCGCTGCCAGTTCTCCAGGGCGACGGCGTGCACCATCAGGCCCGCGTCGCGGGGCGACAGGAGGAGCCCGGCCTCGCGCAGGCCCGCGGGGCGTGCCTGCTGGTCCATGCGGCCCGGCAGGGAGTCCTTCTGCAGCGCGAAGTAGCTGACGCCGTCGTCGTCCGTGCCCAGGAAATAGCGGTGGGCCTCGGTGAGGGGCGCCTCAAAGGACGGCGTCATCACCAGTTCGGTGGTGCCTTCGGGTGTCTCGTCGATGAGTACCTGGCCGCCGGAGACGACGAAGACCCGTGTCGTGGGGTGGCTCCAGGCGGCGGCGAGCCAGGCCTCGTCGAGGCGGTGGTGGGCTGCGCGATCGATGCCGCTCGGTGCGGTGAGCGAGACGGGACGGTCAGCGGTGCGGTCGGTCCAGGTGGTCACAGGTGCTTCCAACTCCCCCGATGGAATGGGTGGTGCGGCAAGGTCGACAAGGCGCGGCTCAGTGTGCATCGCGCCAGTGCTCGGCGAGATCGCCCCACAGGTAGGCCGTCGTCTCGACGCCCTTGAGGAGCAGATCGAGTTCGACCTTCTCGTTCGGTGCGTGCCAGCCGTCGGACGGCACGGAGATGCCCAGGAAGAGCACGGGGGCGGCGAGCACGTCCTGGAGATCGGCCGCCGGTCCCGAACCGCCCTCCCGGGTGAAGCGGATCGGCTGTTCGAAGGCCTGGCCCATCGCCCGTACGACGGACTGCAGGGCGGGGTGGTCGAGCGGCGTCAGGCACGGGCGCGTGGCGGCGCCGAAGGTGATCGTGTGGCTGATTCCGTTCGGCAGCTGGTCGGCGACCCAGGTGCGTACGGCCTCTTCGACGCGGTCCGGGTCCTGGCCCGCGACGAGGCGGAAGGAGAGCTTCAGGAAGGCGGACGACGGGACGATCGTCTTGCCGCCCGGCCCTTGATAGCCGCCGCCGATGCCGTTCACCTCGGCGGTGGGGCGGGCCCAGATGCGCTCCAGCGTGGTGTGGCCCGCTTCTCCGTGGGTCGCGTGCGACTTGGCCGTACGCAGCCAGCGCTCCTCGTCGAAGGGCAGCTCGGCGAAGAGTTCGCGCTCGCGGTCGGTGAGTTCGGTGATGCCTTCGTAGAAGCCGGGTACGGCCACGCGCGCGTGCTCGTCGTGCAGCGCCGCGACGAGGCGGGCGGCGGCGGTCGCCGGGTTCGGGACGGCGCCGCCGAAGGAACCCGAGTGGATGTCCTGGTCGGGGCCGCGCAGCTCGATCTCGCAGTCCGCGAGGCCACGCATGCCGGTGCAGACCGTGGGGGTGTCCTCCGCCCACATGCCGGTGTCCGAGACGATCACCGCGTCGGCCGCGATGCGCTCCTTGTGCTCCTCGATCAGCGCGCGGAAGTGCGGGGAGCCCGACTCCTCCTCGCCCTCGATCAGGAGCTTCAGGTTCACGGCGGGGGCGGTGCGGCCGGTGGCGGCGAGGTGGGCGCGGACGCCGAGTGTGTGGAAGAACACCTGGCCCTTGTCGTCGGCGGCCCCGCGGGCGTAGAGGCGGTTGCCCTGGACGACGGGCTCGAAGGGGTCCGTGTGCCAGCCGTCCTCACGGGCCGCGGGCTGCACGTCGTGGTGGCCGTAGACCAGGATCGTGGGGGCCTGCGGGTCGCCCGAGGGCCACTCGGCGAAGACGGCGGGAGCGCCGGCCGTCTGCCAGACCTCGGCGGTCGGGAAGCCGGTCTCCTTCAGCTGCGCGGCGAGCCAGTCCGCGCTGCGCCGCACGTCCTGTGCGTGGTCGGGCTGTGCCGACACCGAGGGGATGCGCAGCCACTCGGCGAGGTCGTCGAGGAAGGCGGCACGGTGGGTCTGAATGTACGTACGAACGGCGCTGACGCCACTGACGTCACTGTCAACGGACTGGCTCATGGTCACGAGCCTAGCCGCCCCCGGGAGCCGGATCGTCCGGTGGTTCGTCACCCGGCTGCGCGCCCGGTTCCGCGAGCAGGATGCGCTCCAGTTCGGCCCGGCCGGGCAGGTGCGCGGGGCGCGACGTCTCGCCGCTGCGCACGTACAGGAACGACGCCTTCACGGACTCCGGGGGCACGTCGTGCAGCTCGGCCCAGGCCAGGCGGTAGACGGCGAGCTGGAGGGGGTCGGCGGTGCGGGTGCGGCTGGTCTTCCAGTCGACGATCTCGTACGTCACGTCGTCGCCGTCGGCCTCCTTGTAGACCGCGTCGATCCGGCCGCGGACCACACGGCCGGCGAGCGTCAGCTGGAAGGGCACCTCGACGCGGTGCGGGGTGCGGTGGGCGTACTCGGTGCGCTCGAAGGCTTCCTTGAGCGCGTCCAGGTCGCGTTCGTCGGCGATCTCGGCCTCTCCGGGGCCGCCGCCCGGCAGGTCCTCGGGGCCGAGCAGCGGGAGGCGCAGCTCTTCGAAGCGGGTCTCGATCCAGGCGTGGAAGCGGGTGCCGCGCCGGGCCGCGGGCTGCGGCGGGCGTGGCATGGGGCGCGCGAGTTCCTGCGCGAAGCCCTCGGGGTCGGCGGCGAGGCGCAGCACTTCGGAAGCGGTGAGCGATGCCGGTACGGGGATGTCCCTGACCGCTTCACGGGCGCGCAGGAGTTCGCCGGTGAGGGCGTCCAGGTCACGGTCCCAGGAGGCGAGCGTGCGGGCCTCCTCCGGGGTGAGGCGGGTCTCCTCCGGGTGGGTGGTCACAGGGTGCGGGCGGGCGTCCGACTCGGAGGGCGGGGCGGCGGTCTGGTGCGGAATCGCCGGGCGGTCCGATGTCCAGGAGTCCCAGTCCTCGGGGTCGGCCTCGGGCATTCCGGCGTCTTCGTAGGGTGGCTCTTCGTCCTCCGGAGGGGGCGGCCAGTCCGGGTCCTCGGCGGGAGGCACGTCGTCGTACGCCGACGGGTGAGGCTCCTCGTGCGAGCGGGCGTCGTCCGGTGAGTCGGGTGAGTCCGGTGAGTCGGGTGCCCCCTCCCCCGTCAGGCCGTCCAGGTGCGTGAGGACCGTCTGCGCGGCGGCCCTGCGGCGCGCGAGGGACGTGTCGTCCAGCGGGAGCGGCCACGCGTGCTCGGCGGCACCTTCCGCCAGGGCGGGATTCTCCTCGCCCTCCTCCGGTTCGTCGGCCCAGGCCTCGATCTCCCCGTGGCCCACCGCGCAGTGGTCGTACAGCGCCTGGAGGAAGTCCGAGGGACCGCGCGGCTTCTTCTGCGAGGGCCCCCACCAGTGGCCGGAGCCAAGGAGCAGCGAGCGGGGCCGGGTGAACGTCACATAGCCGAGGCGGAGCTCCTCGGTGCGCTGGTGCTCCTTCATGTCCTCGTGGAACGCCTTCATGGACCGGGAGTCCCACGCCTCTATGTCGGGCAGGGTCGCCGCGTCGCCGCGCAGCGCGTGCGGGACGACCTTGCCCTGGGCCGTCCACTTCTCGCGGCCCTGGGTGCTCGGGAACGTCCCGGTGACCAGGCCGGGGACGGCCACGACGTCCCACTCCAGGCCCTTGGACTTGTGGGCGGTGAGCACCTTGACCGTGTTCTCGCCGCCGGGCAGGGCGTTGTCCAGGCCCTTCTCGTACTGCGCGGCCGTCCGCAGGAAGGCCAGGAATGCCAGCAGGCTCGCCCCACTGTCGTTCGCGGCGAAGGACGCGGCGACGTCCAGGAAGTTCGACAGGGTCTCGCGGCGGCGGGCCGCGAGGGCGTGCGGCGACGCGGAGAGCTCGACCTCCAGGCCCGTGACGGCGAGCACCCGGTGCAGCACGTCCATCAGGGGGTCGGCCAGCGAGCGGCGCAGATCGCGGAGTTCGGCGGCGAGACGGGCGAACCGCACCCTCGCCTCCGGCGAGAAGGGCAGCCCGTCGTCCTCCGTGCCCTCCTCCAGCGGCGTCTCCAGGAAGGTGTCGAGCGCGTCCGCGAGCGATATCACCTCGGCGGGGTCGACCCCCTCGACCGCTTCGGCGAGGCGCCGGTCCGGGTCGTCGTCCGTGGCCGCGTGCCCATGGCGTACGAGAAGGCGTGCGCGGCGGCCGAGGAGAGCGAGGTCACGCGGGCCGATGCGCCAGCGCGGGCCGGTCAGCAGGCGCACCAGGGAGGCGTTGGCTCCCGGGTCCTGGAGCACCTCGCAGACGGCGACCAGGTCGGCGACCTCCGGGAGGTGCAGAAGTCCGGAGAGGCCGACGACCTCCACGGGGACGTCTCGGGCCACCAGGGCGCCCTGGATCTGTGCGAAGTCGGTGGCCGTGCGGCACAGGACCGCGATCTCGCCGGGGGCCTTCCCGGTGCGCACGAGGTGCGCGATGGAGTCGGCCGTCCAGTCGATCTCCTCGGCGTGCGTGCGAAGGAGGGCGCAGCGCACCATGCCGTCGCGCTCGGCGCCGGGCGCGGGCCGCAGCGCCTCCACGCCCGCGTGCATGGCGCGCAGGGGCTCCGCGAGGCCGTTCGCGAGGTCCAGGAGGCGGCCGCCGCTGCGGCGGTTCTCGCTGAGGGAGTGCCGGGCCGCGGGGCGCCCGTCGGCGTGCGCGAAGTGCTCGGGGAAGTCGTCCAGGTTCGCCACGGACGCGCCGCGCCAGCCGTAGATCGCCTGGCAGGGGTCGCCGACGGCCGTCACGGGGTGGCCCGTGCCGCCTCCGAAGAGGCCCGCGAGGAGGATGCGCTGGGCGACCGAGGTGTCCTGGTACTCGTCGAGCAGGACGACCCGGAACTCGTCCCGCAGGATCTCGCCGACCTCCGCGCGGGTGCGGGCCAGCGTCGCGGAGAGGGCGATCTGGTCGCCGAAGTCGAGGAGGTCGCGGGCGCTCTTCGCCTCCCTGTAGCGGCCGACGAGCTCGGCCAGTTCGAGCCGGGCGGCCGCCGTCTCCGGCACCTTGCGCAGGTCGGCGTTGGAGAGCTTGGCGCCCTCCAGGACGTGCAGCAGCTCGGTGTCGTACGCGCGGAGCTTCTCGGGGCGTACGAGGTGCTCGGCGAGCTCGCCGTCGAGCGCGAGGAGGTCGCTGACGAGGTCGGGGAAGGAACGGGTCAGCGCGGGATACGGGCCCGGTGCCTCGCGCAGCACGCGCGCGGCGAGCTGGAAGCGGGTGGCGTCGGCGAGCAGCCGGGCGGTGGGTTCGAGCCCTATGCGCAGCCCGTGGTCGGTCAGGAGGCGGCCCGCGAAGGCGTGGTACGTGGAGATGACCGGCTCGCCCGGAGGGTGGTCCGGGTCGAGGGCCTCGGGGTCGGTGACCCCGGCCTTGATCAGCGCCTGGCGCACCCGCTCGGCGAGTTCACCGGCCGCCTTGTTCGTGAACGTCAGGCCGAGGACCTGCTCGGGGGCGACCTGCCCGGTGCCGACCAGCCACACCACACGGGCCGCCATCACCGTCGTCTTGCCCGACCCGGCTCCGGCCACGATCACCTGCGGGGCGGGCGGCGCGATGATGCAGGCCGTCTGCTCCGGGGTGAACGGGATACCGAGGAGCTCTTTGAGCTGCTCGGGGTCGGTGATACGAGATGACACGTCAGAGAGGCTAGCGGCGGCCACTGACAATCGGGGCCTCCCGGTCGTCAGTGGCCGCCGTCACGCATGACGTCGAGGCGTCAGGACTTCATGAGCTCTTCCATGTCCATGACGTCGCCCGGAGCCGGAGCCTTGACGGCAACGGGCTTGCCGTAGTCCGAGAAGTTCATCGTGCCCGGGTCCTCCTTGCCCGAGGTGACGACCTTCAGGAAGTAGGGCTTGCCTTCCGCAGCCACGTAGAAGGTGGTCTTCTTGCCGGACTTCTCCTTCGTGAGGACGGCCGCCTTCTTGCCGTCGACCTCGGAATCGTCCTCGCGCTTGAGCTTCTTGAGGTCCTTGGACTGGAACATGGCGTCGGCGTCACAGACACCCTCACCCTTCGCGTTCGGCGTCTTCACCCACTTGTCCTTGAGGGTCGAGGCCTTGCCGCTGCCGCCCATGGCGTCCTTCCAGAACGCCTCGTCGCCCTTCATGTACTGGGCGTTGCCGGACACGAGCAGCTCGGCGGTGCCTCCCGTGCCACCGTCCATCTTGCCCTTGCAGTCCCCCGACTTGGCGACCGAGAAGTCGACCTTGACCGTCTTGGAGTCCTGCTTGCCCTCGCCGGCCACCCGGAAGGAGCCCGCGTCCTTGGACGCGTTGGACGCCTTCTTGGCGATCTTGTCGGCGCTCATCCCCTCGAAGGGGTCCTTCTCCTCGCTGGAGCAGCCCGTGATGCCCACGAACGCGGCGGCGCAGACGACGGCCGCGGCCAGGATCTTCCGGTTGGCTGCCATGTGTGTTTCTCCTCATGAGACGTTGAGCTTTGCCGCGACTTTAGATGTCCTGTGCGGCTGCTATGAGCGCGTACACAGAAGGGTGACGTTGGCCACTGGCACCCCGGGGTGTCACTCCACGACCTGTCGGCCCTCCGGTCTCGCGCTGCATGAGGCGCGGAAGGCGCAGTGCGTGCAGTGCTGACCCGTGGTGGGCGAGAAGCGTTCGTCCAGGACCTTGCCGGCCGCCGTGGCGAGCAGGTCGCCCACCCACTCCCCGGCGAGCGGCTCCTGGGCCTGCACCTTGGGGAGGGTCTCGCCGCCGTCCTTCTTGGCGGCGCCCTGACGCAGCTGCACCAGTTCCGCGCCGCCCGCCTCCGGGCGTACGCCTTCGAAGGCGTCGTCGACCGCGCCCTCGCGCAGGGCGAGCTGGTAGACGGCGAGCTGCGGGTGGCGGGCCACCTCGGCGGCGGTGGGGGTCTGCTTGCCGGTCTTGAAGTCCACTACGTAGGCACGCCCTTGGGCGTCCTGTTCGACGCGGTCCATGGAGCCGCGCACGCGCACTTCGTAGGGCCCCGCTTCGAGGGTCACGTCGAAGTCGTGCTCGCTGCTGACGGGCGTGCGGGTCGCGCGGTCCATCACATGCCACTGCAGGAACCGTTCGAGCGCCACGCGCGCGTGCTCCTTCTCCTGCGCCGACTTCCAGGGGGCGTCGAAGGCCAGGGCGTCCCAGACCGAGTCGAGGCGCTCCATGAGGACGGCGAGGTCGGCGGGTGTCCTGCCGGAGGCCACCTCGTCGGCCAGGACGTGCACCACGTTGCCGAAGCCCTGGGCGGCGGTCGCGGGGGCGTCCGCCTTCACCTCGCGGCCCAGGAACCACTGCAGGGAGCAGGTGTTGGCGAGCTGGTCCAGGGCGCTCCCGGAGAGCACGACGGGCTTGTCGCGGTCCCGCAGGGGGACCTCGCTGGCCGTCGGCTCGTACATGCCCCACCAGCGGTACGGGTGTGCGGACGGCACGAGGGGGCGCCCGTCGGCGTCGCTCAGCGCCGCGAGCCGGGCCAGGCGGTGCGCGGCGGCCTCGCGCAGCGGCTCCGAGACCCGGGGGTCGACGGTGGTGGAGCGCAGCTCGGCGACGAGCGCGGAGACGGAGAGGGGGCGGCGCGGGCGGCCCGTTATGTCCTTGGGTTCGACGCCGAGTTCGGTGAGGAAACGGGACGGCTGGTCGCCGTCGTCCGCGGGCGCCTTGACGGCGGTGACGACGAGGCGTTCACGCGCGCGCGTGGCGGCCACGTAGAACAACCGGCGCTCTTCGGAGAGGAGCGCTCCGGGAGTCAAGGGCTCGGCGAGGCCGTCGCTTCCGATGCGGTCGGCCTCCAGGAGGGAGCCGCGGCGGCGCAGGTCGGGCCAGAGGCCTTCCTGGACACCGGCGACCACCACGAGCGACCACTCGAGGCCCTTGGAACGGTGCGCCGTCATCAGGCGTACGGCGTCGGGGCGTACCGCCCTGCGCATGAGGGTGTCCGCCGCGATGTCCTGCGCCTCGGTCTCCTCCAGGAAGTTGAGGGCGCCACGCCCTCCGGTGCGCTCCTCCGCGCGGGAGGCATACGCGAACAGTGCGCAGACCGCGTCGAGATCGCGGTCCGCGTTGCGCCCGGCGGCGCCTCCGCGGCGCGCTGTCCGCTCCAGGCGGCGCGGCCACGGCGTGCCGTCCCACAGCTCCCATAGCGCCTCCTCGGCGGTGCCGCCGCCCGCGAGACGCTCACGGGCCTTGCGGAGCAGCGCGCCCAGCCGCTGGGCGCCGCGCGCGTACGCGGGGTCGTGCGCGACGAGCCGCTCCGGTTCGGCCAGCGCACGCGCGAGGAGGTCGTCGGAGGGCGGCGGCAGGTGGTTCCCCGCGGCACGCTCCTCCGCGCGAAGGGCACGCCCCAGGCGGCGGAGATCGGCGGCGTCCATGCCGGCGAGGGGGGACGTGAGGAGGGTCAGGGCGGTCTCGGTGTCGAGCCAGGCGGAGGCCGTGGCTCCGGGGGCGACCGCACCCTCCGTCTCGCCTTCTTCAGCAGGCGGCACCTCCGACACCACCGCCGTCGCCACCGCCCGCAGCGCCGTCAGCAGGGGCGTGACCGCCGGTTCGTGGCGCAGGGCGATGTCGTCGCCGTCGATGTCCAGGGGGACGCCGGCCGCGGTGAGGCTGCGGCGGACCGCGGGGATCGTGTGGGCTCCCGCGCGGACCAGGACGGCCATCTCACCCCACGGGACACCGTCCTCCAGGTGCGCGCGGCGCAGGATGTCCGCGATGTTGTCGAGCTCGGCGCCCGCCGTCGGATAGGTGTACGTCTCCACGCGGCCGCCCTCCCTGACCGCGGCCAGCTCCCGGTGGGCCCGCACCTTGTCCGCGGGCAGCCTGGTGAGCGGCATGCGGCGGGTGAGCAGACGGGTGGCCTCCAGGAGACCGGCGCCCGATCTGCGCGAGGTCGTCAGGACCTCCACCGGCGCCGGGGTGCCGTCCGCGCGCGGGAAGCGGTCGGGGAACTCCAGGATGCCGTTCACGTCGGCACCCCGGAAGGTGTAGATCGACTGGTCCGGGTCGCCGAACGCGACGAGGGACCGCCCGCCCCCGGCGAGGGCGTGCAGCAGCCGCACCTGCGCCGGGTCCGTGTCCTGGTACTCGTCCACGAACACCGCGTGGTACTGCGCGCCGAGCGCCCGCGCGACCTCGGGGCGACGCGCGAGGAGCACCGCACGGTGCACCAGTTCCGCGTAGTCGAGCACTCCTTGCATGTCGAGTACGTCCAGGTACTCCGCGAGGAACGCCGCCGCCGCGCCCCAGTCCGGACGCCCCGCGCGACGGGCGAAGGCGTCCAGGGCATCGGGACCGAGGCCCAGTTCACGGCTCCGGGCGAGCAC
The DNA here is from genome assembly GCF_040655335.1 of Streptomyces sp. NPDC050439. Lineage (NCBI taxonomy): Bacteria > Bacillati > Actinomycetota > Actinomycetes > Kitasatosporales > Streptomycetaceae > Streptomyces > Streptomyces sp. NPDC050439. The sequence continues at coordinate 519,217 of NZ_JBFAJT010000004.1, read as the reverse complement.
CGCGCGCACCTCGTCGGCGAAACCGCGCGTGGTCAGGCAGGCGCGCAGCTCGTCCGGCCAGCGGACGTGGGCGCGCCCCTCCCCCGCCAGGTCGATCTGGCCCGCGAGGAGCTCGCGTACGGCCACGTCCTGTTCGGGGCCGGAGAGCAGCCGGAGCGGCTCGACGAACAGGTCGGCGTCCTGGTGGGCGCGGATGAGGGCGTAACAGAAGGAGTGGAACGTCGTCGCCTGCGGGGCGTTGGCCGCTCCTATGCGCAGCGCCATGCGGTCGCGCAGTTCCACCGCGGCCTTGCGGCTGAAGGTGAGGACCAGGACCCGCTCTGGCTCCGTGCCCTTGGCGACCCGCGCGGCGACGGACTCCACGAGCGTCGTCGTCTTGCCCGTGCCGGGCCCCGCAAGGACGAGCAGCGGCCCTCCGGAGTGGTCAACCACCGCACGCTGCCGTGCGTCAAGACGAGGGGGGTCCACGCGCACCGGCGGGGTACGCACCAGCCGATAGGCACCCTGGGTCCCCTGTCGCGCCTGGAGGTGCGACGGGTGCCGGGTGTGCCGGGCGGAAGAAGTGGAGCTCACGTGGGTCGCCGGTCCTGGTGGGTGTACGGGGTGAAAAACGGCTGCGCGGTGGCTGCGGGCTGAGAGAGCGGGGTGAGGGAAATGCGTGCCGTCGACGCTACGCCAGCGGGCGTGCGGGACGCGTGGCTTCCCCCGTACGGGCCACCGGCCCCCCGCGACATCGCGGGATGGCCGAAGCTGTCAGGTGTGAGCCTCCGGAGCCCGCGGGTGAGCGTTCTCGCCGCTTCCCGCCGCGTCGTCGCCCGCCGCCTTGCCGCCCCCGTGCGGACCGGCGCCGTCCCCGTGCGGCCCGGCGCCGTCCCAGCGTGCCCGCCGCATGTCGAGGCGCGGCACATGGCCCTGGGCCGCGCGGCTCGCCTCGCGCAGGGGCGTGCCCTCCGCGCGGTAGTGACCGATCGCACGCAGTTCGTGGCCGGGCAGGAGCACACCGTCCGAGCGCACCACGCGCCACCACGGAACCGCGCCTCCGTAGAGCGCCATCACCCGGCCGACCTGCCGCGGCCCGCCCTCCTCCAGCCACTCGGCGACGTCCCCGTAGGTCATCACCCGCCCCGGAGGGATCAGCTCCGCGACCTCGAGGACCCGCTCGGCGTACTCCGGGTACTCCGGAAGCCCTTGCTCCGGTCCGCTCTCCTCGCTCATCCGGTCCATCCTGCCGTACCCCACCGACACAGTGAGCGGCCCGCGACAGAGTGTGCGGTACGAGACAAACTGGAGCTCGGTGAACACTTTGCGCCCCCGCATTGCACCCTGATGCCCCCCTCTGTCGGTGGGACATGCCACCATCGTGCGGGCGGTGACTGGTGATACGAGATCAAGAAGAGGCGACGGAGCAGCAGGATGTGCACCCCGATGAGACGGCGGGCACCCCTGCGGCCGAGGCGCACCCGGACACCGGTGGGCACTCCCTGAAGAAGCACGAGAAGTTCGAGAAGTCGGGCGGGCCCGACGAGGACGGCGCCGGGCTCTCCGGAGCCGGGTTCTCCGGAGCCGGGCAGGACATCCACGACGCCTTCGTGCCCGATGACTGCGCGGACGAAGAGGAAGCCCACACCGACCGCGTGGCCGGTGACGAACCGCTGCTCGCGGCGCGCGTGCACCGCCCCTCCGACCTGATGCGGCTCCTCGTCGGCATCCTCGGGATCGCCGTCGTGCTCGCCATCGCCGCGTTCGCGCACGGCACGACGTCGGGTCTCGCCCAGGACATCGACAAGGGCACGGACCAGGCGCCCGACCTCCTGATCAAGTTCGCGGGTCTCACCGCGAGCATCGGTGTCCTGCTCGTGCCGGTCGCGTTCGCCATCGAGCGGCTGGTCAAACGGGACGGCCTGCGCATCGCCGACGGCGTCCTGGCGGCCGTCCTCGCGCACGGCGTCACGCTCGCCACCGACCTCTGGGTCGCCAAGGCCGCACCGGGCTCCATCCAGGAGGCGCTGACCCGGCCGTCCCCCGGTGATCTGCACGCGCTCACCGACCCCGTGCACGGCTATCTGGCCCCGGTCATCGCGTACATGACAGCCGTGGGGATGTCCCGCAGACCGCGCTGGCGCGTGGTCCTGTGGGTGGTGCTGCTGCTGGACGCGTTCACCATGCTGGTCACCGGCTACACGACGCCGTTCTCGATCATCCTGACCGTCCTCCTCGGCTGGAGCGTGGCCTACGGCACGCTGTACGCGGTCGGCTCACCGAACGTGCGGCCCACCGGCCAGACACTGCTCGCCGGCCTGCGGCACGTCGGCTTCCACCCGGTCAGCGCGGCCCGCGAGGACGCCCCGGACAGCGAGCACGGCGACCGGGGCCGCCGCTATTTCGTCACCCTGGAGGACGGCCCGCCCCTGGACGTCACGGTCATCGACCGCGAACAGCAGGCCCAGGGCTTCTTCTACCGCGCCTGGCGCAGACTCACGCTGCGCGGCATCACCCAGCGCCGCAGCCTCCAGTCGCTGCGCCAGGCCCTGGAGCAGGAAGCCCTCCTCGCGTACGCGGCGATCGCGGCCGGGGCCAACGCGCCCAAGCTGATCGCCACCTCGGAGCTCGGCCCCGACGCGGTGATCCTCGTCTACGAGCACACGGGCGGCCGCACCCTGGACTCCCTGCCGGACGACGTCATCACCGATGAACTGCTGTGCGACACCTGGCGGCAGGTGCAGGCGCTCCAGTCGCGGCGGATCGCGCACCGCAGGCTCGCCGGCGACGCGATTTTGGTGGATCGTTCCGGCACGGTCATCCTGACCGACCTCAGGGGCGGTGAGATCGCCGCGGGCGACCTCGTCCTGCGGATGGACATCGCCCAGCTCCTGACCGCTTTCGGGCTCCGCGTGGGCGCCGAACGCGCGGTCGCGACCGCGGTCGACGTGCTCGGCCCCGACTCGGTCGCCGACTGTCTGCCGCTGCTCCAGCCCATCGCGCTGACCCGCTCGACCCGCGGAACCCTGCGCAAGCTGGCCAGGGAGAGGTCCCAGCGCGAGCGCGAGGCGGTCCTGGAGGCCTCCCGCCAGGACAAGCTGGCCCGCGCGGCGGAGGCGAACGCCGACGCGGCGGCGGAAGCGCTCGAGACCGCCGAGGGGGGCGCCAAGGGCCCCGACCGCAAGACCGTGCGCGCGGAGAAGCAGGCCGAGAAGCAGGCCATAGACGTCGCGCTCGACCAGGCCCGCGAGGAGGACCTGCTCACCCAGATCCGCCACCAGGTGCTGCTCATCCGGCCGCAGGCGCCCGTCGAGCCGGCCCAGCTGGAGCGGATCAGGCCGCGCACGCTCATCAGCTTCATCGCCGGTGCCATCGGCGCGTATTTCCTGCTCTCGCAGCTCACCCACGTCGACTTCAACACGATCGTCAGCGAGGCCGAGTGGGGCTGGGTCGCCGTGGCCGTGGCGTGCTCGGCGCTGAGCTACTTCGCGGCGGCGATGAGCCTGCTCGGCTTCGTGCCGGAGCGCGTGCCGTTCCTGCGGGCCGTGCAGGCGCAGGTCGCCGGGTCGTTCGTGAAGATCGTGGCGCCCGCCGCGGTGGGCGGCGTCGCGCTCAACACGCGCTTCCTGCAGCGCTCCGGAGTGCGCTCCGGCCTCGCGGTGGCGAGCGTCGGCGCCTCGCAGCTCTTCGGGCTCGGCTCGCACATCATGCTGCTGATGATCTTCGGTTATGTGACGGGCACGGAGAAGACGCCTTCCCTGTCGCCGTCCCGGACGGTCATCGCCGGTCTCCTGTCGGTCGCGGTGCTCGTGCTCGTCGTGACCGCGATCCCGTTCCTGCGGAAGTTCGTCGTCACGCGCGTGCGCTCGCTCTTCGCGGGCGTCGTGCCGCGCATGCTCGACGTACTGCAGCGCCCGCAGAAGCTGCTCACCGGCATCGGCGGCATGCTCCTCCTGACGCTGATGTTCGTGCTCTGTCTCGACGCCTCGGTACGCGCCTTCAGCACCACGGAGATGAAGCCGCTGACCCTGGCCAGCGTCGCCGTGGTCTTCCTCGCCGGAAACGCGCTCGGCTCCGCGGCGCCCACGCCCGGCGGTGTCGGAGCGGTCGAGGCGACGCTCACCTTCGGTCTGATCGCGGTGGGCGTGCCCAAGGATGTCGCGGCGCCCGCCGTGCTCCTGTTCCGCCTCCTCACCCTGTGGCTGCCGGTGCTTCCCGGGTGGCTGTTCTTCAATCACCTGACAAGGAAGGGCCTTCTTTAGAACGAGGGGCCTTCTTTAAGAGAAGGAGGCCGGTTCACGGAAGGCCGAGCCAGCCGTGCGCCCCGTTCACGCCCCCCGCAGGATGGGGAGCATGCCCAACCTCAAGGCGCGTGCCGCCGCCACCGTCGTCCTGCTGTCCGCGACCCTCGCGGCCTGTGGCACAGGCGACTCCAAGGACTCAGAGGACTCCGAGGACGAGAACCTGTCGGCCCAGGAGCTCAGCTGGAAGGACTGCCCCGCGCCCGCCGCGTCCGAGGGTGGCGGCGAGGCCCCGTCCCCGCTGCCCGGCGGCGCCGCATGGCAGTGCGCCACCATGAAGGCCCCCCTCGACTGGGACAAGCCCAGGGGGGACACCCTCGACATCGCCTTGATCCGCGCCGCGGCGAGCGGCGAGAAGGACCGGCGGATCGGCTCGCTCGTCTTCAACTTCGGCGGCCCCGGCGGCTCGGGCATCACCACGCTGCCCGCCTTCGGTGAGGACTACGCCAAGCTGCGCACCCGCTACGACCTGGTCAGCTTCGACCCGCGGGGCGTCGGCCGCAGCGCGGGCGTGCGGTGCGAGGACGACGAACAGCTCGACACGTATTTCCAGCAGGACTCCACACCCGACGACGACGCCGAGCAGAAGAAGCTCGTCGCCAACGTGAAGGGCTTCAACGGAGCCTGCGAGAAGAACTCCGGCGAGGTGCTCCCGCACGTACGCACCACCGACGCGGCCCGCGACATGGACCTGATGCGCCAGGTGCTCGGCGACGACAAGCTGCACTACTTCGGCATCTCGTACGGCACCGAACTCGGGGGCGTCTACGCGCACTTGTTCCCCAAGAGGGTGGGCCGTGCCGTCTTCGACGCGGTCGTCGACCCCACCGAGACCGCCGAACAGGGCTCGCTCGGCCAGGCCGAGGGCTTCCAGCTCGCGCTCGACAACTACGCGAAGGACTGCACGTCGAAGGTCGCGGACTGCCCCGTCGGCGACACCGAACAGGACGTCAAGGACAAGATCGCGGGGCTTCTCAAGGACCTGGACGCCAAGCCTCTGCCTGCCGTCGCGCCACGCGAACTGACCCAGACCGCCGCCACGAACGGCATCGCGCAGGCGCTGTACTCCAAGGACTTCTGGCCGTATCTCACCGAGGGCCTCGAAGAGGCGTACGACGGCGACGGCAAGATCCTCATGGCGCTCTCCGACTCCATGAACGGCCGCAACCAGGACGGCACGTACAGCAACATCCAGGCCGCCAACATCGCCATCAACTGCGCGGACGACAAGGAGCGCTACACCCCTCAGTACGTCGAGCGGAAGCTCCCCGAATTCCGTGCGGCGTCGCCGCTGTTCGGCGACTATCTGGCGTGGGGCATGGTCGGCTGCACCGACTGGGCGGTGGACGGCGCCGCCGAACACCCGGACGTCAGCGCGGCGGACGCACCGCCCATCGTCGTCATCGGCAACACGGGCGACCCGGCCACCCCGTACGAGGGCGCGAAGAAGATGGCGGACGCGCTGGGCAAGGGCGTCGGCGTCGAGCTGACGTACAAAGGCCAGGGGCATGGGGCGTACGACAGCAAGAACAAGTGCGTGCGCGACGCGGTGAACGGCTACCTGCTGGACGGCACCGTGCCGAAGGAGGGCACGGTCTGCGCGTGACGGGGTGATCAACCCGCTCAGGGGACTGTCGGTGGCCCCGCCTACTATGGATTGACTGTCTTCCGAGGGGGGAAGCGCTCCATGCCGCGTTTCGTACGGTCAGCAGCCATGGCCGCCGCAGGGGTTCTGGTGGCGGGGCTCGCCGTCGGCTGCGGTGGCTCCGACGGGGACGGGGGCAAGGACGACGCCAAGCCCGCCCCGACCGGACCCGAGCAGTCGCCGAAGCCCGACCCCTCCTCCACCCTGCCCGCCTCGCTCACCACCCAGAAGCTCGACTGGGGCGGCTGCAAGGCGACCGACGGCGACCCCGCCCCCGGCTCCGAGTGGCAGTGCGCGACCCTCAAGGTCCCCCTGGACTACGCGAAGCCGGACGGCGAGACGATCGACGTCGCGCTGATCCGCGCCAGGTCCACCGGTGAGGGCAAGCGCATCGGCTCGCTCCTGTTCAACTTCGGCGGACCCGGCGGCTCCGGTGTCTCCATGCTGCCGTCGTTCGCGGACATGTACGACAAGCTCCGCGAGCGCTACGACCTGGTGAGCTTCGACCCGCGCGGGGTCGCGGGCAGCGAGGGCATCCGCTGCCGCAGCGACAAGGAGACGGAGGCCGCGGAAGCCGTCGACCTCACCCCGGACACCCCGGCCGAGGAAGCGGCGTACTTCAAGGACGCGGCCGCCTTCGGCGCGGGCTGCGCCGACGACGCGGACCAGCTCCTCGGCCACGTCTCGACGGTCGAGGCGGCCCAGGACATGGACGTGATGCGCCAGGTACTCGGCGACGAGAAGCTGCACTACATGGGCATCTCGTACGGCACCGAACTGGGCGGCACGTACGCCCACTTGTTCCCCAAGAAGGTGGGGCGCCTCACCCTGGACGCCGTCGTCGACCCGACCGCGGACTCCGTGGGCCACGCCAAGAACCAGGCACGGGGCTTCCAGCGCGCCCTGGAGAACTACCTGAAGTCCTCGGGCCAGGACCCCGAGGACGGCTCGCAGAAGATAGTGCGCCTCCTCAAGCGCCTCGACGCCGAGCCGCTGCCCGGCTCCGGCGACCGCGAGCTGACCCAGTCCCTGGCCCTCACCGGCATCACGGTCACCCTCTACAGCCAGCAGACCTGGCCCGCCCTGACCCGCGGCCTGGAGGCGGCCGAGAAGGGCGACGGCTCGGCCCTGCTGCAGCTGGCCGACGCCTACAACGAACGGGACGACTCCGGGCGTTACAGCACGCAGAGCCACTCCCAGCGCTCGATCGCCTGCCGCGACGCCAAGGCGCGGACGACGCCCGCGCAGGCGAAGGCGCAGCTGGCCGACTTCCGCGAGATATCGCCCGTCTTCGGCGAGTTCATGGGCTGGGACACGGCCGGCTGGTGCCACAAGTGGCCGGTGGCCGGGCTGCACGACTCCCCCGACGTGAGCGCCCCCGGCGCGGCGCCGGTCCTGGTAGTCGGCAACACCGGAGACCCGGCGACGCCCTACGAAGGCGCCCGAAAGATGGCCGACGAGCTCGGCAAGGGGGTAGGTGTCGAGCTGACCTGGAAGGGCGAGGGCCACGGCGCGTACGGCATGGGCAGCGACTGCGTGGACAGCACGGTGAACGCCTACCTGCTGAACGGAAAGGCCCCCAAGAACGGCAAGGTCTGCGAGAACTGAGACAGCGGTTCAAGCAGAGGGGCCCCGCACCAACGGAAGGGGCCCGCACCAAAAGGTGCGGGCCTCCTCGTCGTCCGTTCAGGCGCTACGCCTAGTAGACCGGCTTCTCGGGCTCGATCTGGTTGACCCAGCCGATCACGCCGCCGCCCACGTGCACCGCGTCGCTGAAGCCCGCGGACTTCAGCACGGCGAGGACTTCCGCGGACCGGACACCCGTCTTGCAGTGCAAGACGATCTTCTTGTCCTGCGGAAGGCTCTCCAGGGCGGTGCCCATGAGGAACTCGTTCTTGGGGATCAGCTTGGCGCCGGGGATCGAGACGATCTCGTACTCGTTCTGCTCGCGTACGTCGATGATCTCGATCTTCTCGTCCGCGTCGATCCACTCCTTGAGCTGCTTGGGAGTGATCGTCGCGCCGAGCGCCGCCTCCTGGGCCTCGTCCGACACAACGCCGCAGAAGGCCTCGTAGTCGATGAGCTCCGTGACGGTGGCGTTCGGGCCGCAGACCGCGCAGTCGGGGTCCTTGCGGACCTTGACCTGGCGGTACTGCATCTCCAGGGCGTCGTAGATCATCAGGCGGCCGACCAGCGGGTCGCCCACGCCGGCCAGGACCTTGATCGCCTCGGTGACCTGGATGGAGCCGATCGACGCGCAGAGCACGCCGAGCACGCCGCCCTCGGCGCAGGACGGGACCATGCCGGGGGGCGGGGGCTCCGGGTAGAGGCAGCGGTAGCACGGGCCGTGCTCGCTCCAGAAGACGGACGCCTGGCCGTCGAAGCGGTAGATCGAACCCCATACGTACGGCTTGTTGAGCAGCACGCAGGCGTCGTTGACCAGGTAACGCGTGGCGAAGTTGTCCGTGCCGTCGACGATCAGGTCGTACTGGCTGAAGATGTCCATCACGTTCTCGGCCTCGAGCCGCTCTTCGTGGAGGATCACGTTCACGTACGGGTTGATGCCGAGGACGGAGTCCTTCGCCGACGCCGCCTTCGAGCGGCCGATGTCGGCCTGGCTGTGGATGATCTGGCGCTGCAGGTTCGACTCGTCGACCTCGTCGAACTCCACGATGCCGAGCGTGCCGACGCCCGCCGCGGCGAGGTACATCAGCGCCGGTGACCCGAGGCCGCCGGCGCCGACACACAGCACCTTGGCGTTCTTCAGCCGCTTCTGCCCGTCCATCCCGACGTCGGGGATGATCAGGTGGCGGGAGTACCTGCGGACCTCGTCGACGGTGAGCTCAGATGCTGGCTCGACCAGGGGTGGCAGCGACACGGAGACTCCGTTGGTCGGTATGTGGAAACGGTTGTTCTGTCCGTAACACTGCCACGCCCCTCTTCATTCCGAGACACCCGTTCCGATGCGCGAGACGATTTCGTCCCAGTACCCGGGCATCGACTCCCAGGGCTCGTCCCCTCCCCCGCCGTCCACCCGGTCGGTGAAGTAGATCGTCGACGCGCCCTGCCAGCGTGCGATGCGCAGCGCCTCGTCGAGATGGCCGCGGGGCATGCCGTGCACGAAGTGGCAGAAGCGCTCGGGCGGATAGTCGGCCGTCCACTCGGCCACCTGTGACCAGCGGTAATCGCTCCAGGGGCCGGAGAAGGTCACCAACTGGTCGGCGGATTCGGCGTATCCGGGATACGGGTGGGTGCCGTGCCCCAGGACGATGTGCGCGTCGTCACAGAGCGCGCGCAGCGTCGTGACCGTCCTGCGCACCTCCGGGAGCGCGGCACGCTCCGTGGGGCAGCGGTCCAGCGAGAAGCCGTCGACCTGATACCAGTCGAGGTAGCGGTGCGCGTCGGAGATGAGCTCCCCGAAGCCGCGCGCCCCGTACGTCACGTCGAGGTGACCGAGAACACGTACGCCCGCGTTCCGCAGCCGCCCGGCGGCCTCCAGGCAGTGCGGGTCGGGCCGCTCTCCCGGGCCCCTGCTCACATTCAGGACGACCCAGTGCAAAGGGGCACCAGGACGGGTGAGTTCGGACCATTCGGTGGGCGCGACGAGGGGATGCGCGAACCCGGGAATGCCGAATCCGAGCCGTACGTCGGTGTGCGCGGTGCCTGTGGCGGTGCTGGTCAGATGCGGCATGCCGCCTCCATCCAGATGTCGGCGAGTGATTCCTCGAGGTTGATCCGGGGGCGCCAGCCGAGCCGGTCGCGCGCGGTGCGCACATCGGCCTGCTGCCAGCTGCCGCACCCGTCGGGATAGGGATAGGCGGCCGGGCTCCCGTGGTCGGATTCGGAGCGGGGGTGCCCGATGGATTGCCGCAGGGCCCCTTGGTCGAGCTCGTGCAGGGCTCCGCCGTACCCTGCGACGCGCGCCAGGACGGCCGCCGCGTCACGCAGTCGTACGGCGCGACCGGCGCCGATGTTCACGATGCCCTGGGCGGCGGAGAGCGAGGCGGCGTGCACGGCGCGCGCCACGTCGCGTACGTCGATGAAGTCCCGCTGGACGCCGAGCCCCCCGAGTTTGAGCTCGCCGTCACCGGCCTGCATGGCCCGCCGCATGGCCTCGGCGAGCCGCCCGAGCGGTGATCCGGCGGGAGTACCGGGCCCGGCGGGCGAGAAGACCCGCAGGACGACCGCGTCGAGACCGGACCCGAGGACCAGTTCGGTGGCCGCGAGCTTGCTGACGCCGTACGGCCCGCCGGGCCTGGGCACGGCGTCCTCGGCGGTGGAGGACCCCGGCTGGCTCGGCCCGTACTCGGCACCGCACCCCAGCTGCACGAGCCGCGCCCCGCAACCGCTGCGGCGCAGGGCCTCGCAGATCGTGGCGACGGCGACGGTGTTGTGCCGGGTCAGCTCGCGGGCGCCGCCGCGGGTGGCGCCCGCGCAGTTGATCACGACGCCCGGGTGCACGGCGTCGAGGAAGCGGGTGAGCGCGCCGGGGCTGCCGCTCGCGAGGTCGAACCGTACGTCCGAGTCGTCGCCGCGGCCGAGCGCGGTGAGCTGCACCGCCGGGTCGGCGAGCAGCCGGTCGGCGACGAACCGGCCGAGGTATCCGTTGGCTCCGATCAGCAGCACCCTCATCGGGCGGCTCCCGGATCGGATTCTCGGATGCTGGGGGTCCTCATCTGGCGTTCTCCTTCAGGGGGTTGCCGTAGTGCACGGGGTAAGGCCCGCGGTGTCGGCCCCGCGGGAGAGTGAGTTGTCGAATGGGGCCAGGTGGAACTGGCGGTGCGCATCCTCAGGGCGCTCCGTCGCCGTGCGCGGAGGCCCGGCTGAGCACGCGCAGGCAGTGGAGCAACAGCACGCACGCGGCGGCGCCGCACGCGACGAGGGGGACGATGCCGGGCCCCCCGGCCCGGACCGCGCCCTCCACCGGAGCCGCGAGCCACGCACACCCGGGCAGGCGTCCCGCGAACACGGCGGCGAGCGAGGCCGCCTCCATCGCGCCGGCGGCCCCCAGCATCAGCAGGGGTGCCCGCGTGAACCCGTACGAGGAGAGCAGCCGGGCGAGGAGCAGCAGCGCGCCCAGCGCACCGGCGCCAGCGGAGGCCGGTACGCCATGGACGGCGGCAGCCCCCACGAGCAGGGCCCCCAGGGCGCACAGGTACAGCGCGACGCAGCCCAGCAGCAACGGCCGTACGGAAGCGGTGAATTCGGTGAGCCCCCGGCTGAGCGCGAGCCGTCGCCGTGCCCCCACGGCGAAGAGACGCACGCACCACATGGCGGGGGCCACCGCGAGCGAGAGCCCCAGGGCCGCGGCGATCGACGGCGCCCAGGGGCCGTCGGGCCCGCCGGATACGGCGGCCCGGGTGAGCCCGTCGCCGAACAGGGCGTACGCGACGAGAAAGCACGTCCACGCGCGCGTGGCCGGCACGACATGGTGCGCGGAACGCAGCGGTCCATGACGAAGGGCCACCCGGAGCGCGACGGCCACGGCGAGTGCTCCGCCGAGCCCCACCGCGTACCGCGCACGCCCCTCGCTCAGTTCGATCCCGACGGCGGTGAGCGCGCAGGCCACGCCCGGCAGCAGGGCGAACAGCGCCCACCCGGCGGGCACTTCGGGGGCGCGGCGTGCGGGGGCCGGCAGGGTGGTGCCGTGCTCTTCCTCGTCGCGCGGCACGCGCGCGTACATCTCCTCGGCGAGCGCGAACACGTCCCGGTGCCTGAAGCGCGCGGCGGTCCGGTCGGTCACTCCGTGCGCCTCGAGGCCCGCGGCGATCTCCAGCGGGTCGACGGCGCGCTCGCACAGCTCGCGATGCCGGTGCATCAGCGCCTTGACCGGGTCGACGCCACCGCGCCGCGCGGGCCTGGCGTCCGTCCCGGCACCACCCCCCGCGCCCCGCCAGGCCGCGGGCTCCCGCACCAGGGCGGCGTCGGCCACCAGGTCCTCCGACCGCGCGTCCCACCCGCCGGGGCTCCCCGGAGCCCGTGGCGCGTCGATCTGCTGTTCCTTGTTCATACGCCCGCCTCCTTCAACCGCTCAGGTCCGTCCGCCTCTTGGGCCCAGCGGGGCGCGCCGCCCGCGCCGGTGCCCGCGTCCCCGCCACCGGAGGCCACCGCCCACCGCCCCGGCATGTAGGCCTCCGCCGGGTTGCCGAAGGGCACCGGCTCGCCCGCGTCGTCGAGCGCCTCCCTGCGCACCGGGCAGTGCGAGACGATCTCCAGGTAGATGCCGCGGAAGGCTTCGGTGTTCTGCTCCACGGTGAACAGTTCGAGCGCCCGCGCACGCGCCGCCGCCCCGAGCCGGTCGCGCCTCCCGGCGTCACGCAGCAGCGCCACGCACGCCTCCGCGAGCGCCCGCGGATTGCGCGGCGGGACCACGAGTCCGGTGCCGCCGATGACCTCGACGACCGCGCCGACATCCGTGGAGACCGTGGCGCGCCCGCAGAACATGGCCTCGACCAGGCTGATCGGGAAGCCCTCGACGACGCTCGAAAGGACGACGACGCTGCCCGCGGCGTACGCGTCGGCGAGTTCGGGCACCTCGGGCGCGCCGATCTCCTCGAAGGAGACGGGGTTGTCCCCGACGGCGTGCGCGCCGTCCGCCTCGTCGGGGAAGAGCTGCGCCGCGAGCGCCTTGCAGTGGGCGAGGTACGCGGCCGCGTCGGGGCCTTCCGCGGGCGCCCCGACGATCCGCAGCCGGGCCTTGGGCTCCTCCTTGCGGATCTCCGCGAAGGCGTGCAGCAGGGAGATCAGGTCCTTGGCGGGCTCGATGCGGCCGACCCAGAGGAGGGTGTCGGGGTCGCCCGGGTCCTCCCGCTCGCCGACCTCCGCGAAGCGGGACGCCTCCATGCCCGGGTAGACCGTGCGCAGCTTCGACCGCTCGGCCCCGCACCGCTCCTGCCAGCGGCGGGCGTGCGTGTTGCCGGGGGTGATGACGGTGGCCCTGCGGTACACCTCGGCGGCGAGCTTGCCGTGGAAGGAGGTGAGCAGTGCCCGCGCCGGCGCACTGAGGGCCTCGTCGCCGGTCGCGAGGTAGTGCGCCCGCAGTTGCACGCCGTATTCGGTGACGAGGAGGGGTACTCCGGAGAAGTGCTGGGCGAGGAGGCCGGGGAGCGCCGCCGGGCCGCCGGACGTGGCGTGGCACAGGTCGACCGCGCCGAGGCCGTCGGCCCCGTACCAGTCGAGGGAGAGTGGTCGCAGCGCGCGTTCCAGGAGGCCCGCGACGGCGAGCAGGTCGGGTACGCGAGCGGTGCGCGCCGCGCGGAGTGCGCCGGGCGCGCGGCACGCGCCCTCCAGGGCACGCACAGCGGTTTCGGAACGCAGTGCCCCGACGAGTCCGCCTTGCTCGCCGGCGAGTTCGGCGAGGCCGTAGAGCGCGCTGCCGAAACGGTCCGCCAACGCTTCGGAGTCGCCGGAGGCGCCACCGGCGGCCCCCGTTCCGGAGTCGCACACCGCTGTGGCCAGTTCGCCGAAGATCTCCGCGAAGCGCCGCCGCGCACGGCGTCCGTAGCCGGCCCCGAAGGACGCTCCGTCGTCGGTCCAGTCGGCGGTCCACAGGGGCGCCGTCCGTACTCGGTTCACCTGGGGCGGCAGCTCGATCCAGCCCTGCTCCTCCTGCCGCTCGCTGCGGCTGAGCGCGTAGATGTCGAATTCGTGCTGCCCGAGCCCGCGCACGAGCCGGTCGCACCAGAGCCTGGCCTCACCGCTCACATACGGATAACCACCCTCCGTAAGCAATCCGATGCGCACGCGTACACCCCCGATCTCCCATGTGGGGAGCCGCCGTTGGACCGGCGGCTCGCAGCGGGATGAACGTATGCGGACATGCCGGTGGCGCGACGGACGGTTGTCCATCGCGCCACCAAAAGGGGTGAACGGCAGTAACTTTCTCGCCCCGGTAGCGTTCTGTCGCGCTATGCAGCCGGGAGAGCGCTCTTTCGCTACGGAGGGTTAAGCTGCGGCCAGCTCCCTGCGGGCCGCGCGGCGCCGTGCCGCGGCCTCGGGATCGAGCGCGGGCACGGCCGCCAACAGCTGTCTGGTGTACGCCTGTCGGGGCGCCCCGTAGACCTCGTCGACCGAGCCCTGTTCGACGATCCGGCCCTGCCGCATCACCGCGACCCGGTCGCTGACCTGGCGTACCACCGCGAGGTCATGGGCGATGAAGACGAGCGCGAGCCCGTGTTCCCGTTGCAGTTCGGCGAGCAGTGCGGTCACTTGCGCCTGCGTCGTCACGTCGAGCGCCGAGACCGGCTCGTCGCACACGATGACCCGTGGATCGGCGGCGAGGGCCCGCGCGATCCCGACGCGCTGACGCTGGCCGCCGCTGAACTCGTGCGGGTAGCGCCCGTAGTACGCCGGATCGAGCCCGACGCGCTCCATGAGGTCGCTCACGCGAGCGCGCACGACCGTGTCGCGCTCGCCCCGCGCACGCAACGGATCGGCGATGGACTCACCGATGGAGCGGCGCGGATTGAGCGAGGAGACGGGGTCCTGGAACACCATCTGCACGCCGCCCCGGGTGCCACCGTCCGTCGTCTTCTCGCCCGGCTCCCGCGCGTCCCCGTGGCGGATGCCTCCCGCCGAGGGCTCAAGGAGCCCCACCAGCATCCGGCCGAGGGTCGTCTTGCCGCTGCCGCTCTCCCCCACGACCCCGAGCGTCTCGCCCCGGCGGACCGTGAGCGAGACCCCGTCCACCGCGGCGAAGGCGCGCTTGCCGCGGCCGAACTCCTTGCGCAGGTCCACCGCTTCGAGGACGACGTCACCTTGCGCGTGCGCCGTGGGCGCCTGCCGCGGCGAGTCCACCCGGGGCACCGCCCCGAGCAGCTCTTTCGTGTACGCGTCCGCGGGCGTCCCGAGGACCTCCCGCACGGGGCCCCGCTCGACGGCCCGCCCGTACCGCATGACCAGGACGTCGTCGACGCTCTCCGCAGCGACGCCCACGTCATGGGTGACCAGGAGCAGCCCCATCCCGGTCTCGGCCCGCAGCGCGTGCAGCAGGTCGAGGATCTGGGCCTGCACGGTGACGTCCAGGGCGGTCGTCGGCTCGTCGGCGATCAACAGCTCGGGCTCGCAGGCCAGGGCCATGGCGATGAGCGCGCGCTGCCGCATGCCGCCGCTGAACTCGTGCGGCCGGGAGCGCGCCCTGCGCACGGCGTCCGGGATGCCCACCCGGTCGAGTACCTCGACGGCACGCGCGCGTGCCGCCCGGCGGGAGGCTCCGGTGTGCACGCGGTACACCTCGGCGATCTGGTCGCCCACCGCGTAGTACGGGTCGAGGGACGACAGCGGGTCCTGGAAGACCATGGCCGCCGTCCCGCCCCGCAGCCGCCGCAGCTCCGCACCGGACGCCTCCTGTACGTCGATGCCGCCGACCCGCACCGCGCCGCCGACGTTCGCCCCCGTGCCCCGGTGCAGCCCGAGCAGCGCGGACGCCACGGTGCTCTTGCCGGAGCCCGACTCGCCGACGAGACCGAGGGCGGCGCCCTTCTTCAGGGTGAAGGAGAGCCGGTCGACGGCACGGGTCTCCCCGAAGTCGACCACCAGGTCGTCCACTTGGACGAGGCTCGGGACCAGGCTCATGACAGGACCACCCTTCGGTCGGCCACCGCGTACAGCACGTCCGCGACGGCGTTGGCGAGCACCACGAAGAAGCCGGTCACCAGCACCATGCCGACCACGACCGGCAGATCGACGACCTTGACGGCGTGCACGAGTTCGCGCCCCATGCCGGGCAGCCCGAAGAGGGTCTCGCTGAGTACCGCGCCGCCGAACATCGACCCGAAGTCGTTGGCGCTCAGCGCGATGACCGGCGCGTACGCACCCCGCAGGGCGTGCTTGCCAATGATCGAGCGCTCCCCGACCCCGTACGCGCGAAAGGTCCGCACGTGGTCGTCGGCGAGGGTCTCCAGCATCGAGGCGCGGGTGAGGCGCGCGTACTTGGCGGCCTCGATCAGCGCGAGCGACAGCCAGGGAAGGAGCAGGTTCCACGCCCACTGCTGGGGGTCGTCGGTGAACGGTACGTACTGCGGGAAGGGCAGCCAGTTCAGCTGCCCGCAGACCACGATCATCAGCAGCAGGCCGATGACGAAGACGGGCGTGGCCGTGCCAGCGAGCGTGACGGCGGTCAGGACGCGCTCGGTGACGCGCCCGCGCCGCCAGGCGGACAGGACGCCGGTGCCGACGCCGAGGATCAGCCACATCACCATGGCGCCGAGCGCGAGCGACCCGGTGACGGGCAGCTTCGCCAGGATCAGCTGGGTGACCTGCTGGTCGCTCTGGTAGGAGAGCCCGAGGCAGGGGGCGTCGCAGTGCTCCACACCCGTGCCCGTCGAATGGTCCTGGCCGACGAAGATGCCCTCAAGGAAGTCCCAGTACCGGACGTACACCGGATCGTCGAGCCGCAACTGGTCGCTCACCTGCGCCACTTGAGCCGGTGAGCAGCGCGGCCCGCAGGTGATCTGGGCGACGTCACCGGGAGCGACGTAGAAGACCGCGTAGATGATCACGGAGATGGCGAGCAGCGTGACGAGGGCGCCCACCGAGCGCCGCAGAAGGAAGCCGGTCATGCCTCGCAAGGGGCTGCTCATGCCTTGCCCTCCCCCCTGTGCCCGGTGCCGATCCGCAGCCGCGACGCGGCCCGTGGGTCGAGCGCGGTCCGCACGCCGTCCCCGAGGACGGTCAGCGCGAGCACCGTCACGAACAGTGCCCCGGCAGGCAGCAGTAGGTACTGCGGCGCCGCCTGGTACCAGATGTCGGCCGAGGTGAGCATCTGCCCCCACGACGCGGTCGGCGGTTTGACGCCGACGCCGAGGAAGGAGAGCGCCGCCTCCACAGTGATGTTCATCGGGACGAGCAGCGCCGCGTACGTGATGACGGGGGCGGCGAGCCCCGGCAGGAGTTCGCGGCGCGCGATGCGCCAGGTGCTCCAGCCGCTGAGCCGGGCGGCGGCCACGTGATCGAGCTCCTTCAGGGTGATGGTCTGCGCGCGCACGATCTTGGCCGTGCTGCCCCAGGCGACGAGCCCGATGACCAGGGCCACCAGGACGGGGCGCGGGAATCCGCTGGGCACGACGGCCATCAGGGCGAGCGCGAGGACCATCAGCGGCATCGCGACGATGACGTCGGTGGCGCGGCTGAGCACCTGGTCGACCAGGCGGTTGCCGAGCCCGGCCGCGATGCCGACGGCGACGCCGAGCAGCACCTGCACGACGGTCGCGGCGAGCGCGACACCGAGGGAGACCCGCGCGCCGTACACGAGACGGGCGAAGAGGTCGCGTCCGGTCTGCGGTTCGACACCCAGCCAGTGCTCGGCGCTGATCCCGCCGAACGGGCCGATCGGCACGCCGCCGCGGCCGGAGTCGATGAGGTCGGGGTGGTACGTGCTGGGGTCCTGGCCCTCGACGGCGGCGAGCAGCGGTGCGGCGAGCGCGACCAGGACGAGCAGCGCGACGACGGCCGCCGCGACGAGGGCGGCACGCTGCGCACGCAGCCGCCGCCAGAACTGACGGGCACCGGAAGTCGGGGCGGGCGCCGTGGCGCCCGTCCCCGCTCCCGAGGCCAACAGGGCCTCGCTCATGGTGATGTGACCGGTAGCCCTTACTTGACCGCGACCTGGGAGACGTCCAGGACGCCCGTCCAGTCGCTGATCACGATGTTCTTGACGTCCTTGCCGTAGAGCCGCTTGTAGACGGGGTGGAAGAGCGGCACGGTCAGGGCCCGCTCGCCGATCTTCTTGTCGAGGGCGCCCCAGCGCTCGGCGGCCGCGTCGAGGTCGGTGAGCTTGTTGATCGCGTCGATCTCGTCGTTGACGGACTTGTCGTCGAGGAAGCCGGTGTTGAAGTTGGCGCCGTCCTTCACGATCTGCCGCCCGTCGAAGATCGGGGCGAGGAAAGGGCCGCCGGAGGGCCAGTCGGCTCCCCAGTGGGCGAGGAAGAGGCCCGGCTCGTCCTTGACGCTGTGGATCTTGTCCGAGTAGTCGTTGTCCTCAAGGCCCTGCAGCTTGACGGTTATCCCGGCCTTCTTCAGGGCGTCCTGGATCGCGGTGGCGATCTCCGGGCTCGTCTCGAAGTCCTTGGCGTTGGAGTGGGTCAGCGTGATGGTGAGCCCGTCCTTGTGCCCGGCCTCCTTCAGGAGCTCCCTGGCCTTCTTCGGGTTGCCGTTCGCACCCGCCGGGAAGTGGTCGTACTTCGTGTATCCGAAGGATTTCTGGTTCGGCAGGTACGTCGTCGCGGGCTCGGCGAGGGACGAGCCGCCGGCCGCGTTGACGACGGACGACCGGTCGACGGCGTACGAGACGGCCTGGCGCACCTTCGGGTCGTCGAAGGGCTTCACCTTCGGGTTGAAGGCCAGATAATTCGTGTATCCGAAGTGCCCGGTGCCGACCCGCGAGGCCAGTGCCTTGTCGCCGGTGACCTTGGCGAGTTCGGCGGGGCCGAGGTTCGTGTCGGTGGTCACGGCGGCGGCGTCCGCGCCTTGGCCCGCCGAGAGGCGCTGGTTGATGACGGAGGAGTTGAGGCCGGACCGCACGTCGATCGTGTCCGGGTAGGCCTTGCGCTCGGAGTCGGTCTTCGCCGACCAGTGCGGGTTGCGCTCCAGGATCAGGCGCTCGCCGTCGTTCTCGTTCTCGGCGACCTTGTACGGGCCCGAGGAGACCGGGTGTTCCTCGTACTTCGTGCCCTTGTCCTTGCTCTTGGGGACGGGCGTGAACTGCGTCTGCGTGGCCAGATAGGGGAACTCGCCCTCGGGCTTGTTGAGCCGGAAGACGATGGTCCGCTCGTCCGGGGTCTCGATGGAGTCGAGCCCGCCCTTGTCCTTGTAGGGCCCGGCGTACTTGTCGCCGCCGATCAGCCAGTCCCTCAAGTAGGGAGCCCCGCCCGAGAGTTCACCGGCGAAGGAACGCTCGATGCCGTACTTGATGTCGGCGGACGTGATCGGCGAACCGTCCTCGTACTTGAGCCCCTTCTTGAGGGTGTACGTCCACACCGTGGCGTTCTTGCTCGACTTGCCGAGGTCCGTGGCGAGGTCCGGCACGACCTCCGATCCCTTGGCGCCGTCCTCGCGGTTGCGGGTGGTCAGGGTGCGGAAGACGAGCGAGGGAACGTTGCCGCCGCCGGAGGTGTAGAGCCGCGCCGGGTCGAAGTCGACCTGCGGGTCGCTGTTGAGGACGGTGAGCGTGCCGCCCTTCGCGGGCTTGCCGTCGGCGCCGCCGCTCCCGGCGCCGTTGTCCTCGGGGCCCGCGCAGGCGGCGGCGCCCGCTGCCAGGACGAGGCTGACGGATGCCGCTGCCGCACGGCGGGCCAAGACGGACGATTGACGCATGGGAAAGGACCTCTCGGAGAAGCAAGCAGGGGAAAGAGAGCAGAGCTCGCCCCGGGGTCGCCGAAGAAGGTCAGTCAGGACAGCAGAAAGCGCACAGGTACAGAGAGCGCAGAGACTGCAAAAGGTCCCGAGAGAAAGCGACGCACGCGCCAGGGGCGGGCGTCAGCAACAGTGGACGTCGGACACGCAGAGCGCGGTCACGCCAAAGAGCGCCAGCTCAAGGGCGGCGCGCGAGGAGGCGTGACGAGGCGACATGCGGAGAAATATGAACGAACTTTCGGCGGATGTCAAAGCTGCTGATCGAAAGATGACCACATGACGAGCAGATCCGTCTCAACTCTTGGGAAAAGCCCAGGGGTTGGCCTTGCACTTGATTCCGTCGTGGTCGAGGAACTTCGTCTGCTGCTGCATGACCGGCGCGAGGTCGCCGTCCTTCGTGCAGTCCGTGTGATTGAAGCCCAGCCGGTGGCCGACCTCGTGATTGATCAGCATCTGCCGGTACGGGTGGATGCGGTCGCCGTAGGTCTTGGCGCCCTGCGCCCACCGGTAGGCGTTGATCATCACGCGCTCGGTGGCGGCGGAGTCACAGGAGACGTTCTGTTCCAGCGTGTTGAGCCCGGACTTCGCGCACCATTTCCCGGTCGTCCCCGGGCTCGCGAGCGTGATGACGAAGTCGGGCTTCCCCGAGGAGATCCGCTCGAAGGTCCGGCCTCCGCCGTGCGCCCAGCTCCGCTCGTCGTTCAGGGTCTTCTGCACGGCCGACGCGAACAGCTCGCCGTCCAGGCCCATCCCCTTCTCGACGTCCACGCGGTAGCGGAACAACTGCCCCTTGCCCGGCGCCTTGTCGAAGCCGGCCATCGCGTCGAACTTGCCGGACGCCGTGAGCTTGGCGTCGAGCGGGTACTTCTTGGCCATCTTCGTCTCGTACGTCGCCGGGGCGGACTCCGGAGGCGTGGGCCGGTCGTCCGAGCGGGACGCGTCCTCGCCCGCGGCACGGCTGTCCTGGCCCTTCGCGGCCCGGGGGGCGGCCTCGGGAGCAGAATCCTTTGGCCCGTCGGCCACTTGGCCGGCCACCACGACCGCGAGGACGGTCGTGACAGCGGCGGCGGCGATGCCGGCGAAGGCGCGGCCCTTGCCTCCCTTGCCGTCCTGGGCGTCGTCGTCCGCGAAGGCACCGGGGCCGTCGGCTCCGTCCGCTCCATCGGCGTCATCGGCTCCGTCGGCTCCGTCGGCTCCGTCGGCCCAGAGCTCTCCCCGCGCTTCCTCGTCCTCGTCGACCGAGCGGTCCCAGTCGGTGACGGAGGCGTACGGGTCGCGGGGCTGGGGTGTCCGCGGGGGCGGCGGCCCGGTCGGCGCCCGCGTGGCGCCGGTCGCACCGCTTCCGAAGAGGTCCTCGTCGGCGAACTCGTCGCCGAACGCGTCCACGTAGTCGCGGCGCGGCCCCGGCATACGAGGCGGCGCGGTCCGCGCTCCCGGCGTCCCGTAGGCAGCACCCATCCGCGGCCCGGCACCCCACGCCCCACCCGGCTCACGCTGCTCGGGGTGCCCGCCGCGGACGTGCGGCGTGCCGTGCGAGGGGGTGGCCTGGGGCATGCCGTGCGGCGGGGTGGCCTGCGGGAAACCATGCGGTGGCGTGGCCTGCGGAACGCCGTGCGCGGGCGTGCCGGGGTCCCCCGGGGCGCGTCTGCGGCGTCCCGTGCCGGGGCCGGGCGGGCGTGCGCCCTGCGCCGGCGGCAGGTCGCCGGTGTCCGTGTTGCTCGTACTGCCCGTGTTGCCCGTGTTGTCTGCGAGGTCGGTTGAACCCCGGCGGCTATGACGTCCCACTCGCCGCCTCAGCTCCCCGCGCCCGATTGACCGGATGCATGCAACTCGCCCGTGTCCGCGAGGAGTTCGCGGATCGCCGTGGCCACCGTATCCGGATACTCCATCATCGCCACATGCCCTGCGTCCGGCAGGGTGAGAAGCCGCGAGTCACGGAACGCCGCGGCGGCCTTGCGAGCCATGCGGTACGACACGAGCAGATCCTTGCCGCCGTACACCAGCAGCGTAGGCGCAAGGACTCGCTCCGCCTGCCGCCACAGGCCGTGCTGGCCGCCCAGCGTGTACGCGTTCACGATGCCGCGCGCCGAGCGGGCCATCGCGTCCCACATGTACGGCAGGGCGAGCCTGCGCTCCATCTCCCGCACCGCCGCGCTGTACCCCTCCGGCGAGACCCGGCCCGGGTCGCCGTAACAGAGCCCCATGACACCGCTGACCCGCTGCTCGGCCGTCCAGTCCTTGGTGAGCCTGGTGAACAGGGACGCGACGCCGGGCACCGCCAGAAGACCGGTCGGCACCGCCGTGCGCTGCACGCGGAGCTCGGGGAGCGCCGGCGAGATCAGCGTCAGCGTGCGCACCAGGTCGGGGCGGACGGCGGCGACGCGGGTGGTCACCGCGCCGCCGAGGGAGTTCGCGATCAGATGCACGGGCCCGTCTTCGCGCGAGTCCAGATAGCGGATCACCGCGCGCGCGTGCCCGGTGACCGAGTAGTCACCGTCGTCCGGCGGCGGCGAGTCGCCGAAGCCCGGCAGGTCGAGGGCCGCGCAGTCGACGACGTCCTCGAGGAGCGGCATCAGGGCCGACCAGTTCTGCGAGGACCCGCCGAGCCCGTGCACGTACAGCGCGGAGGGCAGTCCCTCGCGGACCGACGGCCTGGAACGCACCGAAAGCGTGAGCCCGGGGAGGGTGACCGAGTCGAGCCGCTCGCCGTCCGCGACCGCCACGACGCCCGGCTTGGGGGCGACGGTGGCGGCGATCACGTTCGGCAGCTCGGTCGAAGACATGCGGCAATGTTACGAGACGATCACACGGTGGTTCATGTGTTCGCCGTCACAGATCCGGCCGATCTCGCCCGGAGATCGCGTAGCGCCCGGTTCGGCAGTCTCCTACGCTCATAGAAGAGGGCGAATACGCTCATAGGAGAGGACGGACAGGGCACTCGCACCACTAGTCCTCTACGGAAGAGAGCCACGATGACCGTCGACCCCACCGACCCCGAGACCTTCGAGGCCGAGGCACCCACCGACACCAGCACCGAAGCGCCCGAGGCCGACGCCGCGGAGCAGCAGACCGACCTCGCGCCGCGCGGGGACGACTCCTTGCAGGGTGTGGACACGGACGCGGCCAACGAGGCCGACCTGGCCGAACAGGCCCGCGTCGTCAGCCTCGACGAAGACGACTACCGCTGAGCTGCCCGTGTTTGCCCTGCTACGCACGGCTTTCACGGTCGTCCGGTCCGTGAAATTCTCCGCTCGTACCGCGCACATCGCGGTTACTGAAAAGTACGATGGCCGCGCGGCGCACACCGCACATTCACGATCATGGGAGGCGGCGTGACAGCCATCGAGCAGACAGAGGCAGCGCGCCCGCGGGGCACACGCCTGCCGCGTCGTGCCCGACGCAATCAGTTGCTGGGCGCGGCACAGGAGGTCTTCGTCGCGCAGGGGTATCACGCGGCGGCGATGGACGACATCGCCGAGCGGGCCGGAGTCAGCAAGCCGGTGCTGTATCAGCACTTCCCCGGCAAGCTCGACCTCTACCTCGCCCTGCTCGACCAGCACTGCGAATCACTGCTGCAGTCCGTGCGTACGGCGCTCGCGTCGACGTCGGACAACAAGCTGCGGGTGGCGGCCACGATGGACGCCTACTTCGCGTACGTGGAGGACGAGGGCGGCGCTTTCCGCCTGGTCTTCGAGTCCGACCTGACGAACGAGGCGGCGGTCCGCGAGCGCGTGGACCGGGTCACCCTCCAGTGCGCGGAAGCGATCTGTGAGGTCATCGCGGAGGACACGGGCCTGCCCCGTGACGAGGCGATGCTGCTCGCGGTGGGCCTCGGCGGTTACTCACAGGTCGTCGCGAGGTACTGGCTCGCGAGCGGCAGCACGGTCCCGCGCGAGAAAGCGGTGGAACTGCTGACGTCGCTGGCCTGGCGCGGTATCGCGGGCTTCCCGCTGCACGGCCTGGAAGGCCACTGACGCACCCCGGAAGGCTTCCCGCCTTCTGTTCCCGATCTCTGTTCGCTACCGGCGTGCAGCGGCACAAGCATGCACGTCGCCTCACCGGGCTAATGTGTGCTGAGTACGGCGCGGCAGGCCGCGCACATCACTGACCGTCGGAGGGACAAAGCCGTGGAGGTCAAGATCGGCGTGCAGTACGCGCCCCGCGAGATCGTGCTGGAGAGCGGCCAGAGTGCCGAGGAAGTCGAGCACGCGGTGTCCGAGGCGCTGACCGGCAAGTCGCCGCTGCTGAGCCTCGTGGACGACCACGGCCGCAAGGTCCTGGTTCCGGCCGACCGCCTCGCGTACGTCGAGCTCGGCGAGCCGACCGCACGCAAGGTGGGTTTCAGCGCCCTGTAGTTCAAGGCGCTGCACGCACAGCACACACGAGAACGGCCCGGTGGTTGTGACCACCGGGCCGTTCTCGTGCGTCGCGATGCGTTGAGGCGACCTGCGGGGGAAGGCTTTGGAGGATTGCATTCCGGCCGCCAGGGGTAAGACCGGCTACGACCGTTTTGCACCTGGCCGCGAGGGAGGGAAGACCCTGTGATTCTGGAAGCACTCGGCTCCGCACTGCTCGGTTTCGCCCTGGCATGGGCGGCGGCCCACCGACTGTCCGCGCGGCTCCCCGCGCGCAAGCTGGTCCTGTCGACCGGCGCGGCCGGCGCCATGATCGGCGCGTTCGTCACACACATGGCCCTGGGCTCAGGCCACTTCCTCGGCACACTCGCAGGCGCCGTAGCCGTGGCAGCAGCCCTGCTCTCCCTCCTCCTCCGCCCCACCCGCGGCCACCTACGCCGTCGCTCAGCGACGGCGTAGGGAGAGCGCCCTACGGTCCCTGCCGAAAGACGCCCCGGCCCCCTTCAGGGGCACGGGAAACGGCACTCCGGACCCCTTCAGGGGCACGGGGAACGGCGCTCCGGGCCCCTTCAGGGGCACGAGAAACGGCGCTCCGGACCCGTTCAGGGGCACGGGGAACGGCGCTCCGGGCCCCTTCAGGGGCGCGGGGAACTGCGCGACAAGCCACAACGCACCCCGCAGGCGAGTACGGCGCCCAGGCCCCCTAAGGGGCGCGGGGAACGGCGCGAGGAACCACAACGCACCCCGCAGGCGAGAACGGCGCCAAGCCCCCTAAGGGGCGCGGGGAACGGCGCGAGAAACCACGACGCACCCGCAGCCGAGGAGAACCCGCCCCCCGGAGCCCCTGCGACTACGCGGCCAACCCCAACGCAGCCATCCGCTTGGTGTGCGCCTCAGTGATCCGAGAGAACATCCGCCCGACCTCAGCAAGGTCGAACCCATCGGCCACGCCCCCGACCAGCATGGTCGACAACGCATCCCGGTCAGCAACGACCCGCTGCGACTGCGAAAGCGCCTCCCCCATGAGCCGCCGCGCCCACAGCGCCAACCGCCCACCCACCCGGGGATCCGCGTCGATCGCGGCACGCACCTTCTCCACCGCGAAGCTCGCGTGCCCCGTGTCATCGAGCACGCCGAGGACGAGTCGACGGGTGTCACCGTCGAGCCGCGCCGCGACCTCGCGGTAGAAGTCACTGGCGATCGAGTCACCCACGTACGCCTTGACCAGCCCCTCGAGCCAGTCGGACGGCGCCGTCTGACGGTGGAAGCCGTCGAGCGCGGCCACGAACGGCTCCATCGCCTCGGTCGCGTCCGCGCCGATAGCCGAGAGCCGGTCCCGCAACTGCTCGAAGTGGTGGAATTCCGCCGACGCCATCTTCGCCAGCTCCGCCTTGTCGCCCAGCGTCGGCGCCAGCTTCGCGTCCTCCGCGAGCCGCTCGAACGCCGCGAGCTCTCCGTAGGCGAGCGCTCCGAGCAGGTCCACGACCGCGGCGCGGTAGTTCGGGTCGGCGGAAGCGGTCGTCCAGTCCTGGGCAGCGATTCCCGTGGGTTCGGCAGGTGTGTCAGCGGCGGTGTCAGGCGTCTCCATAAACCGCACAATAGCCCGCGCGCAGCAACGTGTAAGGGCCTGGTCAGTGACTGTGACGACAGTGACGTGACGAATTCGCCAGACACGGCTGCGAGATTCCGGGGTACAGTGGTAATGCGCCCGCCGAATATTCGACGGGCCGTACGAATGAGGATGCCCGGTCGGAGGCCCGATCGGCTCCGACCCGACAGCCCTCCAGGCGGCCCGCGCAGTGCGGACGGCACGAGGAGGGAACCTCAGCGGTACGAGCGCTCGAGCGCAGGCAGTGGTCCCGCGCCCCCGGCCCCGCCCCCCAAGCAGCCGGCGGTAGTGGCACGGTCACGACCCCCCAGCGTTCGCCTCGGGCCGCGTCTCACAGAAGAGGCAATGCTCTGACTACGACTTTCCGCGATCTCGGAATTCTCTCCGAGACGGCCGAGGCCCTTGAGGCCGTCGGCATCACCAGCCCTTTCCCCATCCAAGAGATGACGCTCCCCGTCGCGCTCTCGGGCAGCGACGTCATCGGCCAGGCCAAGACCGGCACCGGCAAGACGCTCGGCTTCGGTCTCCCGCTCCTGGAGCGCGTCACCGTCCCCGCGGACGTCGAGGCAGGCCGGGCCAAGCCCGAGCAGCTGACCGACGCCCCGCAGGCGCTCATCGTCGTCCCCACGCGTGAGCTCTGCCAGCAGGTCACCAACGACCTCCTGACCGCCGGCAAGGCGCGCAATGTCCGCGTCCTCGCCATATACGGCGGCCGTGCGTACGAGCCGCAGGTCGAGGCCCTCAAGAAGGGCATCGACATCGTCGTCGGCACGCCGGGTCGTCTGCTCGACCTCGCGGGCCAGAAGAAGCTCAACCTGAAGCACATCAAGTGCCTGGTCCTCGACGAGGCCGACGAGATGCTCGACCTGGGCTTCCTGCCCGACGTCGAGCGGATCATCAACATGCTTCCGGCCAAGCGTCAGACGATGCTGTTCTCGGCGACCATGCCGGGCGCGGTCATCGGCCTGGCCCGTCGCTACATGTCGCAGCCCACGCACATCCGCGCCACCGCGCCGGACGACGAGGGCCAGACCGTCGCGAACACGAAGCAGCACGTCTTCCGCGCGCACAACATGGACAAGCCCGAGATGGTCTCGCGCATCCTGCAGGCCGAGGGCCGCGGACTCGCGATGATCTTCTGCCGTACGAAGCGGACCGCCGCCGACATCGCCGAGCAGCTCGAGAAGCGTGGCTTCGCCTCGGGCGCCGTGCACGGCGACCTCGGGCAGGGTGCCCGTGAGCAGGCGCTGCGCGCGTTCCGCAACGGCAAGGTGGACGTGCTCGTCTGCACGGACGTCGCCGCGCGCGGCATCGACGTCGGTGGCGTCACGCACGTCATCAACTACCAGTCCCCCGAGGACGAGAAGACCTACCTGCACCGCATCGGCCGCACCGGCCGCGCGGGCGCCAAGGGCATCGCGATCACGCTGGTCGACTGGGACGACATCCCGCGCTGGCAGCTGATCAACAAGGCGCTGAACCTCGGCTTCAACGATCCGGTCGAGACGTACTCCAGCTCTCCTCACCTGTACGAGGAGCTGAACATCCCGGCGGGCACCAAGGGTGTCCTGCCGCGCGCCGAGCGGACCCGCGCCGGCCTTCGCGCCGAGGAGATCGAGGACCTCGGCGAGACCGGCGGCAAGGGCGGCTCGCGTGGCCGCGACCGCGGGCGCGACGGCGGGCGCGACGGCGGCCGTGACCGTGGGCCTGCTCCCGTACAGGAGCGCGAGCCGCGTGAGGCACGTACGCCGCGTCGCCGCCGCCGCACCCGTTCGGGTACGCCGCTGGAGGCTCCGGCGGTGGCGGTCGCCGAGGCCGCCGCACCGACGCCGGTAGCCACCCCCGCCCCCGAGTCCGAGCCGACGGAGCCGCGCACACCGCGCCGCCGCCGCAGGACGCGCAGCGGTACGGAGGCTGCGGAGGCAGCGGTCGAAACGGCGACCCTGGTGGAGACCGAGCCCCCGGTGGAGAAGCCGCGCCGCAGGACTCGCAAGGCAGCGGAGCCGGTGGCAGAGGCGACGGAGACCCCGGCGGAGAAGCCGCGCCGCACCCGCAAGGCAGCGGAAGCAGCGGTGGACACGGCCGAGGCCACCGAGACCCTGACGGAGAAGCCCCGCCGCAGGACCCGCAAGGCAGCGGAACCGACGCCCGAGGCGACGGAAACCCCCGCGACCAAGCCGCGCCGCACCCGCAAGGCAGCCGAGGCAGCGGTCGACACAGCCGAGGCCACCGAGGCCCTGACGGAGAAGCCCCGCCGCAGGACCCGCAAGGCAGCGGAACCGACGCCCGAGGCGACGGAAACCCCCGCAACGAAGCCGCGCCGCACCCGCAAGGCAGCCGAGGCAGCGGTCGACACAGCCGAGGCCCCGGCGGAGAAGCCGCGCCGCCGCACCCGCAAGGCAGCGGAGCCGGTGGCGGAGGTGACCGAGGCCGGGATCCCCGCGCAGCCGACGGAGGAGACGAAGCCGCGTCGCCGTACGCGCAAGGCCGCGGAGGCTCCGGCTGCCGCCGAGGAGGCCACGGTCACCAAGCCGCGCCGCAGGACCCGCAAGGCGGTGGCTGCACCGGCCGAGGAGCGCTAAGGCACTCCACCAAGCAGCAAGCAAAACCCGAAGGCCCGGCCCCCCACAAGGGACCGGGCCTTCGGCCTACCCACCCCTACAACCCACCGCCCGATTCCCCACATCAACGGCCAGGACGAACAGGCAACGGAGACGGACAGAAGACCCAAGGCCCTGCACCCGCATCGCACAAAAATCCCACCCACGGTGCTCTGACCACGGGCAACCGGAGGGGCGGGTGGGAAGAATTTGCGCGGAGGGCGGGCAAGTACTCGCGCGAAGCGGGTGCAGGACACTCGCGGCGCTCCAGCAAACAGCCCATCCACCCCGCTCCGACCACAGGGCAATCGGACCGGGAGGCGGGAGAGAACTAGCGCAAAGAACGTGCATGACACCCGTGGCGCGCCAGCCGAAGAGCCGCGCCCCCCTGCAACTGCGGGGCGCTCGGGTGGGTGGGCGGGAAACATCCGCGCGAAGCGCGGGCAAGGCACCCACGGCGTACCCGCCGGACAGTCCTGCCGCCACTGCGGGGTGCTCGGGTGGACGCACACGCGACGCACGGGCCGTCCACCCGCAACGCACCCACCCGCCGAACGGTCCCGCCCCTCTGACTGCGGGGCAATCGGGCGGGTGGGCGGGCGACATCCGCGCGAAGCGCGGGCATGACAGCCGCGACAGCCGCGACGTACCCGACGAACACCCCCCTGGACTGCGGGGTGCTCGGCCGGTGGGCGGGCGACATCCGCTCGGAGGGCGGGCAGGAACAGGCGCGGCGCGACAGCCGAAGAGTCACGCCCCCTGCAACCGCGGGGTGCTCGGGTGGGTGGGAGGCGCGGGTATGGCAGGCGCGGCGCGTCGGCCGGAGAGTCACGCCCCCCCCTGCGCGTCGGCCGGAGAGTCACGCCCCCGGTGACTGCGGGGTGCTCGGGTGGGTGGGTGGGAAAAAGCCGCGCCGCGGAGCGCGCGTACGACGTCCCCCGGCGTGGCAGACGAGCGGTCCCCTACGGCTGCGAGGCGCTCCGGCCCCCGGGGAAGCAAGCCGCCAGCCCCCACCAGAGGCGCCCCACCCCAAAGCCCGGCACGGACCCGTAGAACCCCCGCCCCACCCGCCAGCTAGCCTCAAGGCATGAGCAGGCCCCCGACCTTCACCCCGCCCCCCGGCGTCGACGCCCGGCGTCTTCGGACCGCGCGCGGCGACTTCGCCGCCCTGGACGCCCGCCCGGCCGGCAAGGCCAAGGGCACCGTCCTGCTGCTCCCCGGCTTCACCGGGAGCAAGGAGGACTTCATCGCGCTGCTCGAGCCCATCGCAGATGCCGGGTACCGAGCCGTCTCCGTCGACGGACGCGGCCAGTACGAGTCCGAGGGGCCGACCCACGACGAACTCCCCTACGCCCAGGACGAGTTGGCCCAGGACGTCCTCGCCCAAGCCGCCGCCCTCACCCAAGCCGACACCGACCCCCACCCCCCGCACCTCCTGGGCCACTCCCTCGGAGGCGTCATCGCCCGCGCCGCAACCCTCCGCGCCGCCACCCAGCAAGCCCCCGCCCCCACCTTCGCCTCACTCACCCTGATGGCGTCAGGCCCGGCCCAGATCGCTCCCTCGCAGCAGGCCCGCGCCAAGATGCTGACGGACGCGCTCGGGGTTCTGTCGATGGACGAGGCGTGGGCGGCCATTCAGGCGATGGACCCGCCGGAGGAGACGGACCTCGACGGTGACGCCCTGCGCGTCCGCTGGCTGCGCCACAGCCCCGCCCAGCTCATCGCCACCGGCAAGCAGCTCTGCGTCGAGCCCGACCGCGTCGCGGAGCTCGCCGCGCTCCCCCTGCCCAAGCACGTCATCTCCGGCGAGCGCGACGACACCTGGCCCATCCCCTGGCTGGACGACATGGCGGCCCGGCTGCACGCCCACCGCACGGTCATCGCCGGCGCCGAGCACTCCCCCAACACCGACCGCCCCGCGGAGACCGCCGCCGCCCTCATCGCCTTCTGGGACCGGATCAGCAGCAGCGGCGGCGGCAGCGACAGCGACAGCGACAGCGACAGCGCAGGCAATCACTAGTACTGCGTCTGCAGGTGCTCCCAGAATCCGTCCCGCAGCGCCCGCCGCAGATCCGACTGCCCCCGCAGCGAGTACGCGAGCAGCTTCTCGGCCTCCACCAGGAGCTCCTGGTCCACGGACCCGGGCAGGTACGGATGCCCCGGCAGCAGGTCCACCAGCGCCGCACGCCCCCGCGCGGCCAGCCATTTGGCGGCGATCTGCGCGCCCACGAAACGCACGTCCTCGCGCGCGGGCCGCGGCGTGCCCGCGCCCTCGTACGTCGCGTACGGCGTGACCGAGCGCCGGGACACGTACGGCTTGAAGAAGTCGAGGTCGAACGTGCGCTGGCTGTCGACCTCCCACAGCAGCGGCTCGGCCTGATTGCGGCCCTCGGCGGCCTCGATGCCCCACAGGTGCACCCGCGCGCCGTACCCCTGCGCCGCCTCCACCGCCGAGACCAGGTCCTCGTCGCCGCCGATCAGGGCCGCGTCGCTGATGGCGCGGTGCCTGGCGAGTGACTCCAGATCCGTCCGGATGAGGGAATCCACGCCCTTCTGCTGATTGTTGGCGTTCAGGTTTCCCAGGCGGACCTTGACGTCGGGGAGCTCCGCGATCGACTGCTGCTCCACCGTGTGGATACGGCGCCGCGCACCGTCGTACCAATAGACGCGCAGCAGGCGGCTGTCCGCGAAGATCGTGCGGGCCTTGTCGATGAACGCATCGATCAGCCCCTCCGCGTCCAGGTCGAAGGCGCGCCGGTCCTCCGTGCCGACCGCGAGCCGCCCCGCCGCGGCGTACACGTACCCGGCGTCGACGAAGATCGCGTGCGTGGACGGCGTCTTCGCCACCTCGGCGAGCATGCGCTCGAGGAGGCTGGTGGCGCGCTCCAACTGGGCACTGATCTGAGTGCCCAGCTCAGTGCCCAGCTCAGTGCCCAGCTGAGTGCCCGGCTGGGAGCCGTCCTGGAGGCCGTCCTGGGAGCTGATCTCGATCTCGTCGTTCATCGGTGCCATTGTCCCGTTGGTCACGCAGCGAACACAACCGGTTCCGCTACTCATGAGTAATTAGTCTGTCGAAAAATTTCCTTAGCGTAGGGAATGTTTGCTGGGGGCAACTCGTTGTACCCGTATGGAACGCCGGACACAGCTGTCCCGGTGGCCACCACACCAGTAGTTCTCCTTCAGGAGGATGACCAGACGAAGGGAGAAGCCTTATGCGCTTCGAAATCATGCGACTCGACGACGTCGACGGCGCCGCCGTGGACCGGACCGTCGTAGACGCCGCCTCCGTCAATCGGATCGTGCAGCAGGCCGCAGCGATCGGCCAGCGCATCTATATCCGACCGGCCGAATCCCCGGCCTCGTAACGCCAGGTTGCAC
The DNA here is from genome assembly GCF_040655335.1 of Streptomyces sp. NPDC050439. Classification (NCBI taxonomy): domain Bacteria; kingdom Bacillati; phylum Actinomycetota; class Actinomycetes; order Kitasatosporales; family Streptomycetaceae; genus Streptomyces; species Streptomyces sp. NPDC050439. The sequence continues at coordinate 488,000 of NZ_JBFAJT010000004.1, read as the reverse complement.
GCATAAGTTGGCGCGCACAGGTTGCGCGCACAGGTTGAAGGGCCCCCGTACACCTTTGGTACGGGGGCCCTTGGCATGCCCGAACACGAACACATGGCTGCCGAGCCCCTAGGCGCCGTTGATCACCTGGGTCACGCCGTTGATGATCTGCTGCACCGCGATCGCGGACAGCATCATGCCCGCGAGCCGCGTCACCAGGACCACGCCGCCGTCCTTGATGACCCGGATGATCAGCAGCGAGTAGCGCATCACCAGCCACAGCACGACGTGCATCGCCACGATCGCCGCCCATACGGAGATCTGCGTGCCGACGCTGTCGGCGTCCTGGACGGCCAGGATGACGGAGACGATCGCGCCGGGTCCCGCGAGCAGCGGCATGCCGAGCGGCACCAGGGCGACGTTCACGTCCTTGGTCTGCGTCGGCTCGTCCGACTTGCCGGTGAGCAGGTCGAGCGCGATCAGCAGGAGCAGCAGACCGCCCGCGATCATCAGCGCGGGGACGGAGACATGCAGGTAGTCGAGGATCTGGTGCCCCAGGACACCGAAGACCGCGATCACGCCGAAGGCGACGCAGACGGCCTGGAAGGCCATCTTCTTCTGCACCTTGGCCGGACGGCCGGAGGTGAGTCCGAGGAAGATCGGCGTGATCCCGGGGGGATCCATGATCACGAAAAGGGTGAGGAAGAGGGAGCCGAAGACGGCGACGTCGAACACAGTGATGGCCTTGCAGTGAAGTGAGCGTACGAAAATGCCGCACGGGCGCGGCGGACAAGTGGGAGGAGCGGGAAGGAGTGGGCCCGGGAGGGGCCGAGGAGCGGCGAGCGGGGAAAGTGAGCCCTGCGGCGCCGGCTACGCGCCGGCGCGTCCGCCCGCGCCCGGCACCGGGAACGCCCCGGTCGCGCGCCGCGTGATCTCCCCGTAGATCTCGGGGTCGGTGGTGAACTCCCCGAGCACGCAGGTCTTGCGGCTGCCGTGGTAGTCGCTCGACCCGGTGGCGAGCAGGCCGAGGTCCGCGGCGAGGCCGTGCAGCCGGGTGCGGGTGGCCGGGTCGTGGTCCATGTGGTCGGCCTCGATGCCGTCGAGTCCGGCTGCGGCCAGCGCCGCCATCGCGGCCTCCGGCACCACCTGGCCGCGCTTGACGGCCGCCGGGTGGGCGAAGACGGTGACGCCGCCCGCGGCCTTGACCAGGCGGATCGCGTCGAAGGGGTCCAGTTCGTGCTTCTCGGCGTACGCCCGGCCGCCGTCGGCGAGCCAGTCCTGCGTGAAGGCGTCGGAGACGGTGGGCACGACGCCCAGTTCCACCAGGGCCTCGGCGATGTGCGGGCGGCCCACGGAGCCGTCGCCCGCGATGCGCGCGACCTGCTCCCAGGTGACCGGGACGTCGAGTTCCCGGAGCTTGTCGATCATCGCCTTCGCGCGGGGCACCCGGTCGTCGCGCACGAGCTCGCGCTCACGGGCGAGCTCCGGCTCGTCGGGGTCGAAGAGGTAGGCCAGCATGTGCAGGCCCACGCCGTCGAGGCGGCAGGAGAGTTCGGCGCCGGTGACGAGGGTGAGACCCCGGTCGAGCCCTTCCAGGGCCGCGACGGCCTCCGCGTGCCCGCGGGTGGTGTCGTGGTCCGTGAGGGCGACGACATCGAGTCCGGCGGCGGCCGCGTTGCGCACCAGCTGCGCCGGGGTGTCCGTGCCGTCGGAGGCGGTGGAGTGGGTGTGCAGGTCGATGCGCACGACGCGGACTCCAGGCTCTGACGGGGCGGGGGCGTACCGGTCCACGAGGGATGGCCGCAAAGGGGACGCTCAAGGATAACGGGACCGACACGTTCCACCGCCCGCCCCAAGGGAGACACCCCTCACTCCCCCGACGCGCCACCGCCCCCTGAAAGCCCCGACCCCACACACCTCACGGCATAGAGCCCCCACCACCTCAAGACATCAAGATCCGCGGCGAAAGCGCCCCGCACGGCAGCAGGTCCACCTCCGCGCCCGCGTCCCGCAGGTCGGTGAGGACCAGCTCGTCGTACATCAGGAGTCCCGACTGCTCCGGCCACGCGATCGCCCACAGCCACAGGCCCCGCGCCTCGCCAGCGAAGACCGCGCGGTCGTCCGGTGTGCCCGCCACATGCCACATCGGGGTCGGCCGACCCGCCGCGAGCAGCTTGGCCGCGGGGGGCTTCTCGACGTTCAGATACGGGCCGGGGTCCGGGCCGTCGACACCGGCATACCGCGCGCCGAGACCGACGCCGAGCTCCTCGGCGACCAGGACCAGCTCACCCATGCCGCCGAGCGGCGCGGGCCCCGAGCAGGCCACCGCGGTGGCACGGCCGCCGCTGCGGTCGTCGCCCGCGCAGGCCACGCCCGTGAACAGCCAGCCGACCGGCAGCGGCCACGGCATCCAGACCGGCACCTGCGCGCGATGCACCACGACCTGGAGCGCCTCGACGCTCGGCGGGATCACAGGTTGCAGCGGATGCACCGTCCCGTGCACATCGCACTGCCAGGAGTCGGCAAAGAGGCCGGGAGCCCTGACCCGGCCACCACACTTCGGGCAACTGGGTTCGCCCCTCATAGCGACCAACGGTCCTCCCCGGTCGTCGCCCCGTCAAGGACGATCACCCGTCCGGTGGCCCTGTCACCAGGCGAAACTAGATGTAGCTTGCATCTTTTAGCTTGGCTAACTAATGTGTGTATACGTCAACGATCTCGACGGAAGCCGCTTACGCAGCCGCGAAGGAGCAGGCATGAACAGCAGCACAGGAGGGCCCACGACAGGTCCCGCCGGAGGGCACACCGGAGGGTCCGCCGGAGTGGACCCGTTCGACGAGGGCGCGACCAGCCTCCTGCGGCAGCCCAAGGCCGTCTGGGCCACCGCCGGCGCGTCCGTCGTCGCCTTCATGGGCATCGGGCTCGTCGACCCGATCCTCCCCTCCATCGCCAAGGGCCTCGACGCCTCCGCGAGCCAGGTGTCCCTGCTCTTCACCTCGTACTTCCTGATCACCGCCGTCGCGATGCTGGTGACCGGCTTCGTCTCCAGCCGGATCGGCGGCAAGAAGACCCTGCTGCTCGGCCTCGCGCTCGTCGTGGTCTTCGCCGGGCTCGCCGGCACCTCGGGCTCGGTCGGCGAACTGGTCGGGTTCCGCGCAGGGTGGGGGCTCGGCAACGCGCTCTTCGTGTCGACCGCGCTCGCGGTCATCGTCGGCGCTTCGGCCGGCGGCAGCGCCGCCGCGATCCTGCTCTACGAGTCGGCGCTCGGCCTGGGCATGGCGTGCGGACCGCTGCTCGGCGCGGTGCTCGGCAACGCGAGCTGGCGCTACCCCTTCTTCGGCACGGCCGTCCTGATGGCGGTCGGCTTCCTGTGCATCACGGCCTTCCTGAAGGAGCAGCCCAAGCCCGCCCAGAAGACCTCGCTGCTCGCGCCGATCAAGGCTCTTGGTCACGGCGGGCTCGCGTCGGCCGCCGCCTCCGCGTTCTTCTACAACTACACGTTCTTCACGGTCCTGGCCTTCACGCCGTTCGTCCTGAACATGACCCCGTACAAGTCGGGTGCGATCTTCTTCGCGTGGGGCCTGCTGCTCGCGGTCTTCTCGGTGCTCGTGGCGCCGCGACTCCAGGCGAGGTTCGGCTCGCTGAAGGTGCTCGGCGGTTCGCTCGTGCTGCTCGCGGCGGACGTGCTGGTTCTCGGGTACGGCACCCACGCCACGGCCATCGTCTGCACGATCCTGTCCGGTGCCTTCATCGGCGTGAACAACACCGTCTACACCGAGCTCGCGCTCGGCGTCTCGGACGCGCCGCGCCCGGTGGCCAGCGCCGGTTACAACTTCGTCCGGTGGTTCGCGGCAGCCGCCGCCCCGTTCTTCGCGCCGAAGATCGAGGAGTGGAGCAACATCCACATCCCGTTCGTGGTCGCGGCCGTCACGGCGGTGCTCGGCGCGGCCGTGGTGTGGGTCCGCAAGGACTCCCTCACGCACGAGGCCGAGGAGCTCGAACCGCGGCACGCGACGGAGGACGGCGTCACCGTCTTCGCCAACTAGGGCTGCCGGCAGCGGACTTCAGTCCAGGGACACGGACTTGCGCAGCGGATCGCGCAGGTCCGTCCCGCTGCTCAGCCAGCGCTCCTGCAGGGCCTGCGCGCCGTGCACCCGCTTCCACGCGCCCTCGTTCGGCGTCATGGGAAGGAGCGGCAGGAACCGTACGGGATCCATGGGCGCGTCCAGCTCCAGGTCCTCCACCAGACCGCCGGGCTCCGCGACGAGCACCGACGTGAACTGGGCGCCGGGCCACAGCGGTTCACCCACGTCGAGCGACGCGCCGGGGGCCACGATCAGGCCCTCGACCACCGGCGAGGCCGCCAGTACGGCGAGGGGGCGCAGCACCTTGTCCGTGTCGGCGACCCCGCCCCGCACCGTGAGGATCAGTTCCGCGCGCGGACCCTTGACCGGGTCGGCAAGCGCGGCGGTGGGATCGGCCATCGGCTGGGCCGACATGCCGAGGGTGGCGTATCTGACCAGGTCCCCGTCCGTGAAACGCAGCACTTCGACGCGGTCGGTGCCGAGGAAGGTCACCGCGGCGCGGGCGTCCGGTTCACCGAGGCCGGTGCGGAGACGGGCCTCGACCAGAGCAAGAACATCAGCCATGACGCGAGCATAGAACTCGTCAGTGGCGGGTAAAGACGGGGCTTGACACTTCAGTCGGCTGATAGTGTTGGCCGCTGGTTCCGGGCAGCACGCAGAGCGCGCTTTCAAGCCCGGGCAGATGACTTGGCGCGCTACGCGCTTGGGACTTCCCCTACGGGGGACCGGCCGGAGGAGGTGGGGCTGCCATGGATCGAAGTCGACCGTGCAGTACCACCCGTTCTTCCGTCTGACACCTCACGCAGCCCTGTAGCTGCCACTGTGCGCCAGTACTCCCCGTGCTCGCGTGCGACGGAAGAGCACTTCGTTTCCACCTGATCTCTCTGTGTCCCCTGATCTGAGTCAGTAGCGAAGCTGCCACCGCGATGGTGCGGTGCTCCCCGCTTTGTGGACGTGCCGAACATCCTCAGCAGGACGTCCCCATTCCGGGTAGTTCCAACCGTCGCAGGCCGCCTCCGTCGAAGGAGCCTGCCCATGTCGATGATCCGTGACCTGCGTGCCGCCGTCCGTCCCTCGCTCCGCAAGGACGGCAGCGCCTACAGCTCGTACGACACCACGCGCGACCCGACCGCCGCCTCCGCCGTCGTCGACTGCGCCGTCTACCGCGACGGCCGCCGCGCGGCCTGCGACGACACGCTCACGCCGCACGAGGCGATGCTCCAGGTGCGTCGCGACGGCGGCTTCGCCTGGATCGGTCTGCACGAGCCGACGGAGGCCGAATTCGCCGGTATCGCCGCCGAGTTCGGGCTGCACCCGCTGGCCGTCGAGGACGCGGTGCACGCGCACCAGCGGCCCAAGCTGGAGCGTTACGACGACACGCTCTTCACCGTCTTCAAGACCATCCACTACGTGGAGCACGCCGAACTCACCGCCACCAGCGAGATCGTGGAGACCGGCGAGGTGATGTGCTTCACCGGGCGGGACTTCTTCATCACGGTCCGGCACGGTGGTCATGGCTCGCTGCGCGGCCTGCGGCGCCGGCTCCAGGAGGAGCCCGAGCTCCTCGCCAAGGGGCCCTCCGCCGTCCTGCACACCATCGCCGACCACGTCGTCGACGGCTATCTCGCGGTGGCCGACGCCATGCAGGACGACATCGACGAGGTCGAGACCGAGGTCTTCTCCGCCCCGAGCAAGGGCAAGGGCTCCGCGCGCGGTGTCGACGCCGGGCGGATCTACCAGCTCAAGCGGGAGGTCCTGGAGTTCAAGCGGGCCGTGTCGCCGCTGCTTCGGCCCATGCTGCTGCTGAGCGAGCGGCCGATGCGGCTCGTCGACCCGGACATCCAGAAGTACTTCCGTGACGTCGCCGACCACCTGGCCCGCGTCCAGGAGCAGGTCGTCGGCTTCGACGAACTGCTCAACTCGATCCTCCAGGCCAACCTCGCGCAGGCCGCGGTCGCGCAGAACGAGGACATGCGCAAGATCACCTCCTGGGCGGCGATCATCGCCGTGCCGACGGCGGTCTGCGGGGTCTACGGCATGAACTTCGACCACATGCCCGAGCTGCACTGGCGGTTCGGCTACCCGATGGTGCTCGGTCTCATCGCCGGAGCCTGCTGGACCATCCACCGCACCCTGAAGCGCAACGGCTGGCTCTAGGTCCCTCGCTGGACCCGGGCGCAGGCGGCACGCGGCTCGATAGGCTGCGCGCATGACAGACACGCTGCTCGCCCAGGCCCTCGTCGAGGAGGCCACCAAGAAGTCCGGCCTCATCTGGGTGCGCGGCGAAGGCCCTGCCCGTGCCCTGTGGCACGTGTGGCACGAGGGCGCGGCGTACCTCATCGGCGACGGCCCCGGCGAGCAGCCGCTGCCGGGTCTCGTCGACGGCGGCACCGCCGAAGTGACCGTACGCAGCAAGGACAAGGGCGGCCGGCTCATCGCCTGGACGGCGGAGGTGACCGAGCTCGCGCCGCGCTCCGAGGCGTGGGAGGCGGCCGTCGCCGAGCTCAAGGGCAAGCGCCTGAACGCGCCCGACGGCGAGCGGATGCCGCAGCGCTGGGCGGACGAGTGCCGGGTCGTGCGGCTCACCCCGCGGGAGACCGTCACCGACCTGCCCGACGGCTCACTCGCGGCCCCGCCCCTGCCGACCGGGGCGACCACCCGCAAGCCGGTGCCCGAGGCGCTGCCCCGGCTGCTGTTCAAGCGCAAGAAGCGGCGGGGCTGACCGGCCCCGGGCCAGGACTCTACGAATCGGGCAGCTGCTCGCCGTAGTCCACCATCTCGTCCTTGGCCGGCGCCTCCAGGGTGAAGTCCCTGCCCCAGTCGCTGAGCCGGAGCGTGCCCGCGTCGCCCGCGCGCTGCAGGCGCAGCGGGTAGGGCTTGCCCTTGAGGGAGACGTCCAGGGTGCCGCCCGCGCCCTTGTCGCCGGTGATCTTGATGCTGGGGTTGCCCGACGTCGTGCCGCGCTCGCCGGTGGCAAGGTCGCCGTGCAGGGTGAGCATGCCCTCCAGGAGGAGGTCCTTGTCGGTGAAGCCGCTCAGCTGCTGGTAGGACGCGTCTTCCTCGGGGACCTTCACGTACTTGCCGTCGAGCTTCGCCGCGGCGCCCTCGTCCGCCTTGCCGGGCTTCTCGCCGCCCTTGGCGTCCTCGTGGGTCCAGAAGGAGGAGTCGGCCATCAGGAAGAGCTGCTTGCCGACGCGCAGCAGCCTGAAGGTCTCACCCTTGGAGGTGACCGAGCCGCTGCCGCCCTCGTCCTTGAGCTGCATGTCGAGCTTGTACGTGTGGCCCTTGCTGACCAGCGTGCCCGAGAGCCGCACCGCGGGCGCCGCGTCGGCCGCCGCGCGGGACTTGCCCTGGATCTTCGCGGCGGAGAGTTTGCCGATGCCGTTCGTGCCCGCGTCCGGGTCCTCTTCGCTGCTGCACCCGGTCAGACCGGTGACCCCCAGGACGAGGCCCGCGCACATCGCGCTCACGAGTGCCGTCTTGCGGATACGGCGGACCGGGGGAATCGCTGACACAGGGGGCGCTGCCTCTCGTGGGGACGACGGCTACGGCTACGGCAGTACGGCAGCGTACCCGTGCTGACTAGGTAGATTGTCGCCAGTCCGGCCGGACGCCCCGCCGGGGCGTATCCGACCGGGACGGGCTAGCCTGAAGCCCGCATTGACTGACAGAACGGCATGAAAAGGTCACGAGCAGAAGAGGGGGCGTGCGATGGCGGCAAGCGCCTCCCGGGTCTTCGTGTCGCATCTGGCCGGCACCGCCGTCTTCGACCCGAACGGCGACCAGGTGGGCCGGGTGCGCGACCTGGTCGCGATGCTCCGGGTGAACCGCAGGCCGCCGCGGCTGCTCGGACTCGTCGTCGAGCTGTCCACGCGGCGCCGCATCTTCCTGCCCATGACGCGGGTGACGGGCATCGAGTCGGGCCAGGTCATCACGACCGGCGTACTGAACGTACGGCGCTTCGAGCAGCGGCCCACCGAGCGGCTCGTGCTCGGCGAGATGCTCGACCGGCGGGTCAAGCTCGTCGAGTCGGGCGAGGAGGTCACCGTCCTCGACGTGGCGGTGCAGCAGCTGCCGGCCCGCCGTGACTGGGAGATCGACCGCGTCTTCGTACGGAAGGGGAAGGGCGGCACCTTCCGGCGCAAGGGCGAGACGCTGACCGTCGAGTGGTCGGCCGTCGACGGCTTCTCCCTTGAGGAGCACGGCCAGGGCGCCGAGAGCCTGCTCGCCACCTTCGAACAACTGCGCCCCGCCGACCTCGCCAACGTCCTGCACCACCTGACGCCGAAACGGCGTGCGGAGGTCGCGGCGGCCCTCGACGACGACCGGCTCGCCGACGTCCTCGAAGAGCTCCCCGAGGACGACCAGATCGAGATCCTCGGCAAGCTCAAGGAGGAGCGCGCCGCCGACGTCCTGGAGGCGATGGACCCGGACGACGCCGCCGACCTGCTCGCCGAGCTCCCCGAAGAGGACAAGGAACGGCTGCTCACGCTGATGCAGCCGGACGACGCCGCCGACGTACGGCGTCTGATGGCGTACGAGGAGCGCACCGCGGGCGGCCTGATGACGACCGAGCCGATCGTGCTCAGGCCGGACGCCACGGTCGCCGACGCCCTCGCGCGGGTGCGCCAGCAGGACCTGTCCCCCGCCCTCGCCGCGCAGGTCTACGTGTGCCGCCCGCCGGACGAGACGCCGACCGGCAAGTACCTGGGCACCGTGCACTTCCAGCGGCTCCTGCGCGATCCCCCGTACACGCTGGTCAGCTCGATCCTGGACGACGATCTGCAGACCCTCGCGCCGGAGACCGCGCTGCCCCAGGTCGCCGGGTTCTTCGCGACGTACGACATGGTGGCGGCCCCGGTCGTCGACGAGGGCGGCTCGCTGCTCGGCGCCGTCACCGTCGACGACGTGCTCGACCACATGCTGCCGGACGACTGGCGCGAGACCGAGTTCCACCAGGAGGAGGCGCCGCGTGCCACCGGCTGACCGCGAGCGGGACAACCGCGCCGAGCAGCGGACCGCTCCCCGCTTCCGGCTCGACCAGCCGCGGCCCCCGCGCCGCAAGTTCCTGCCGGAGTACGACCCCGAGGCGTTCGGGCGGCTCTCGGAGCGGATCGCACGGTTCCTGGGCACGGGACGCTTCATCGTCTGGATGACGGTCACGATCATCGTCTGGGTGGCGTGGAACGTCTGGGCGCCCGAGGCGCTGCGCTTCGACCCGTTCCCCTTCCTGTTCCTGACCCTCGCGCTCTCCCTCCAGGCGTCGTACGCGGCGCCCCTGATCCTGCTGGCGCAGAACCGGCAGGACGACCGGGACCGGGTCAACCTCGAACAGGACCGCAAACAGAACGAGCGGTCCATCGCGGACACCGAGTATCTGAGCCGTGAGATCGCCTCGCTGCGCATGGGCCTGGGCGAGGTCGCCACCCGCGACTGGATCCGCAGCGAACTCCAGGACCTGGTCAAGGAGCTGGAGGAGCAGCGCAGGGGCCCTCGCGTCGTATTCCCGGCGGAGGAGAGCGGCGGGCGTGACGTAGGCGACCGTTGACGGCTCTTTCCGGGGCGGGGTTACCGCGCCGTACTATCGGTCTTATGGCTACGGAAGACGCGGTGCGTGAAGCACTGGCGACGGTGAACGACCCCGAGATCCATCGACCCATCACCGAGTTGGGGATGGTCAAATCGGTCGACATCTCCCCTGACGGGGTGGTGGCGGTCACCGTGTACCTCACGGTCTCCGGGTGCCCGATGCGCGAGACCATCACGAAGAACGTGACCGACGCGGTCGCCGCCGTCGAGGGCGTCACGCGCGTCGACGTCACCCTCGACGTGATGAGCGACGAGCAGCGCAAGGAGCTGGCGAGCGCGCTGCGCGGCGGGACCGCCGAGCGCGAGGTCCCCTTCGCCAAGCCCGGCTCCCTGACCCGTGTCTACGCCGTCGCGTCCGGCAAGGGCGGCGTCGGCAAGTCCTCGGTGACGGTGAACCTGGCGGCCGCGATGGCGGCGGACGGCCTGAAGGTCGGCGTCGTGGACGCGGACATCTACGGCCACTCCGTGCCCCGGATGCTGGGCGCGGACGGCAAGCCCACCCAGGTCGAGGACATGATCATGCCGCCGTCGGCGAACGGCGTGAAGGTCATCTCGATCGGCATGTTCACGCCGGGCAACGCCCCCGTCGTCTGGCGCGGCCCGATGCTCCACCGCGCCCTCCAGCAGTTCCTCGCGGACGTCTTCTGGGGCGACCTGGACGTGCTCCTGCTCGACCTGCCGCCGGGCACCGGCGACATCGCGATCTCCGTGGCCCAGCTGGTCCCGAACGCCGAGATCCTCGTCGTGACGACGCCCCAGCAGGCGGCGGCCGAGGTCGCCGAGCGCGCGGGTTCCATCGCCGTACAGACGCACCAGAAGATCGTCGGTGTCGTCGAGAACATGGCGGGGCTGCCCTGCCCGCACTGCGGCGAGATGGTCGACGTCTTCGGCACGGGCGGCGGGCAGCGCGTCGCCGAGGGCCTCACGAAGACGACGGGCGCCACGGTCCCGGTCCTCGGCTCCATCCCGATCGACGTCCGCCTGCGCGAGGGCGGCGACGAGGGCAAGCCGGTCGTCCTGACGGACCCGGACTCCCCGGCGGGCTCCGCGCTGCGCACGATCGCGGGCAAGCTGGGCGGCCGTCAGCGCGGCCTCGCGGGCATGACCCTGGGGATCACCCCGCGCAACAAGTTCTGAGGCCCTCCCGGGCTTCTGCCGTACGCCGATGGGGGCGCCGCTCGTCATGAGCGGCGCCCCCATCGGCGTATGTGTGCGTCGGCCGGACCGGCCGGGCGCGTCCTAACCGGCCGCGTAGTCGTGGATGTCCTTGACCACGGAGAAGCCCAGGCCGTACGCGCTCATGCCACGGCCGTAGGCACCCAGGTGGACGCCTTCCTCCGTGGACCCGGCGAGCACCCAGCCGAACTCGGACTCGCGGTAGTGGAACGAGGTCGGCACCCCGTCCACCGGGAGCGAGAGCGTCGACCAGTCCTCGCCCTGCAGGTCGTCCGCGAGGACCCAGGCCGTCTCGGTCTGCTGGTCCAGCCAGTCGTCACGCAGGCTGTGGTCCATCTGGCTGGGCCAGGTGAAGGACAGCAGCCCCACTCCGGCGAGCCAGGCCGCGGACGACACCGACGTCGCCTCGAGCAGGCCCGTGCCGTCCGGGCTGCGCCGCACCGGGTTGGCCGCGACGGTCACCACGGCCGCGAAGCGCTCCTTGTCGTTGTTGCCGAAAGGCCCGTCACTCCGTACCGACGGCTCATCGCCGTGCCCGATGGAGCCGTGCTCCACCGTGCCGTCCGCGGCGGTGCCGACCTGCATCAGCCAGCGCTCGCCCGTGAAGGCCTCGTCGAGGCCGTACCAGGGGAAGGGCGCCAGCAGATAGCTGTCGACCGTGCGCCGGGCGGAGGGCATCGCCTGAGCGGTGCCGTCCGCGGCCGGCGCCTGTGCGCCTACGCGACTTGTCGTCTCCATGTACCCGGCCGCCTCCTCGTTCTCATCGGTCCGCAGGGCCCGCCCCCCTCGGGCGTCCTCAGCCGGACAACAAGGCAGGATAGCCACACCCGTTCCGGAAGCCGGGACACCGGTCGGCGGTCGGGTGACGCGAAAGGTGCGCCGATGGGGGCGCTCAGGGGCGCGGCGGGGGTGCCTCGGAGGAGGTCAGGTGGCGTCCGCGTCGAACGGCGGATGGTCGGCGGGCGCGGCCTTCTCGGGCTTCTTGTCCATGTCGATACGACCGTCCTTCTTGGCCATGTCGACGCGGCTGCCGCCCCCGTCGGACGCGGCATCGGAGGATTCACTCTCCCGCCCGTGCACGGCGTCCGTGACCTCGGCCATCTCCTTCTTCAGGTCGAAGCCGTTCCGGATTTCCTTCAGGCCGAGCTCGTCGTTGTCGAGCTGCTTGCGGATGAAGGTCTTCGGATTCAGGTCCTCGAACTCGAAGTCCTTGAATTCCGGGCCGAGTTCACTGCGGATGTCCGCCTTGGCGCTGTCCGAGAATTCACGGATCTTACGAATGGTCCGCGAGGCGTCCTGAATGAGCTTGGGCAGCTTGTCCGGGCCGAAAACGAGCACGGCGAGGATGATCAGCGCCACTACCTCGAGCGGGCCAATGTCTGAGAACACCTTGAGCTCCTTGCCATCCGGACCGCGTCCACGGTACCTGGCGTTCCTGTCCGTCCGGTAGCCGCTGGGCGACAGACGTGGATCAGTTCCCGTCCGAGGCGCCGAGCACCAGCGTCACTTTCCGGTCCTTTCCCGCGCGCTGGACGGTCAGTTCAAGGCGGTCCTTGGGGCGGTGGGCGCGGATCTTGACGATGAGTTCGTCGCCGGAGTGGATGCGCTGGCCGTCCACTTCGGTGATGACATCGCCGGGCTTGATCCCGGCAGCATCGCCCGGACCGCCCTTGTTCACGGCGGGGCCGCCGTCCTTGCCCTTCTCGCCGACGCGGGCGCCGTCGCCCGTGTACTCCATGTCGAGCGTGACACCGATCACAGGGTGTGTGGCCTTGCCGGTGTTGATCAGCTCTTCGGCGACGCGCTTGCCCTGGTTGATGGGGATGGCGAAGCCGAGGCCGATGGAACCCGCCTGGCCGCCGCCGGGGGCCGAGCTGTCGTCGGCGGAGCGGATTGCGCTGTTGATGCCGATGACGCGGGCCTGGGAGTCGACCAGCGGGCCGCCGGAGTTCCCGGGGTTGATGGGTGCGTCGGTCTGGAGCGCGTCGACGTAGCTGACGTCGCTGCCGTCGCCCTTCTCGCCGCCGGCGGTGATGGGGCGCTCCTTGGCGCTGATGATGCCGGAGGTGACGGTGTTGGCCAGGTCGAAGGGGGCTCCTATGGCCACCACGGGGTCGCCCACCTGCACGTTCTCTGAGTTGCCGAGGGGCAGCGGCTTGAGTCCGCGTACGCCGGAGACCTTGACGACGGCGAGGTCGTAACCGGCGTCGCGGCCGATGACCTCCGCCTTGGCGGTCTCTCCGCCGCTGAACGTCACCGATATCTCGCCGCCGGTCCCCGCGGGCTCGACCACGTGGTTGTTGGTGAGGATGTGGCCCTTGCCGTCCAGCACGAAGCCGGTGCCGGTGCCTTGCGCCTCGTCGCCGCTGACGTGCAGCGTCACCACGCCGGGCAACGAGCTCGCCGCGATCCCGGCGACGCTGTCCTTGGCCCGGGTCTTGTCCTGCGAGTCCGCCTGCGGCAGCTCGATGTCCGAGACCCCGGCGTTCCGCTCGACGTAGGCCCCGATGGCTCCACCGATCCCACCGGCCACGAGCGCGATGACGGCGATCCCCACCAGAACAAGCCGCCGCGCCCGCTTCTTCTGCTTCCCCGCATCAACGGGCACGGCCCCACTCTGCTGAAGGGGCGCGTTCCAGGGGTCGTAGGGCTGCCGGGGCGGGGCGATGGGTTGGGGCTGCTGGGGGGCTGGGTGGGGCTGAGCTTGCGGCGGCTGCTGCGGGGTCGGGTGGGGCTGGGGCTGGGCTTGCGGCGGCTGCTGCGGGCCCGGGGTGCCGTGGGGCGGGGTTCCGCCGTGCTGCGCCGCCGGGAGCTGCGTGCCGTGCGCCGGGGTCGCCGCCGGGTGCTGTACTGGCGGGGCGGGGGCCCAGGGACCGGGCTCACCGTAGGGCGGGGTGCTGTACGGATCGGGGTCGTGCAGCGGGCGGGGTCGCTCGGCGGAGCCGCCGGGGACGGTGGCCGAGTCGGACGGACCGGAGCCAGGTTCGGCCGGCGCACCGGGAGCCATGCCGCTCTGGGCGGGGGCCCCCGGAGCAGCCGGAGTCGCGGAGGCGGGCTCGGCAGGTGCAGGGGTCGCGCCGGGCAGAGTGCCCGAGGCATCGCCGGGGTAAGCCAGAGCCGAAGCGTCCCCAATCAGGCCACCCAGAGCGGCATCCGCGGCCGCACCAGAAGCCATGCCCGCCTGGGCGGGGGCCCCCGGAGCAGCCGGAGTCACGGCGCCGGGCTCGGCAGGTGCGGGGATTGCCCCGGACGGAGCGTCGGCAGCGTAAGCCGGGGGCAGTGCGCCGGAGTCGGGTTCCGTAGGTGCGGAGGTTGCCGGTGGTGTTGCCGCGGCCAAGGTGAAGTCGCCTGAAGCGTCCTCCGGTCGGCCGGTGGCGGCTGTCCCCTCCGGTCGCGGCGCGGAGGCCGACCTGGAGCTGCTCCACCACTTCGCCTTCGTGGGCTTGCCCTCGTCCATGCTCTCCCCACACCTGGCCTACGGCGGACGCCGATGACGTGCTCATCTCCGCGCCCGCCACAAGCCTCGGGCAGGCACGGCCCACCGAGGATTCAACCAGGTTCCCGCGCCGAAGCGCAGAGCACGTCAGCGTATCTGCGAAGTGCCCTGCAGCCTGCCCTCGACGGGCGCGGACGCCGTGCCCGCCGTCGGCACGGTGCCGGTGGGGGACGCGCTGCCCTGGACCACGGGAGGGACCGGACGGATCAGCGGGGACATGATCGCCGCACCGGTCAGCATCGGCGCCGCGACCTGCTGCCCCGCGTACACCGGCTCGGGCTGCTGGACACGAGGACCCCGCGCGGGCACTCCGGGCAGCAGGGGCCCGGTCGCCTGCGTGGGCGCGACCGGCGCCGCGAGGACCCCCGGACGCTGGCCCTGCACCGACAGCGGCCCACTGCCACGGCGGCGCACCGAATCGGGAGCCGCGGTGACCGCCGAGCCCGGCGAACGCATCGGCGACGCGTTGCTCTTGCCGTTGCCCGACGTGCCGTTGCCCGAGGTGTTGCTGTTGGAGCTGTTGCTCGTGCCGGAGCCCGCGCGCGGGTCACCCGGGTCGGCGGGAATGCCCGTCGTGACACCGCCAAGGGCTATCGCGGCCAGCGACACCGCACCCGCGGCGGCGAAGGCGAACCGCCGCCCGCGCCACAGCGACCGCTCGGCCTCGGCACGACCGACATCACGGCCGACGTCACGGCGGTCGACGTCATGGATGCGGAAACCGCGCCCCGATCCCGGCAGGACCGCGGCATGGCTGCCCGACGGCGCGTAGCCGAAGGTCTCGGGCCGCACACCGAAGACTCCGCTCGGCGGCAGCCCCGACTCACTGTCCGCGGTGGCGAAGCCGCCGCTTCCAGGGGGCCTTGGGCCCGAAGGAGGCTCGCTGCCACCGCCGGGAAGGCCTTGCAGCCGGGCGAGGAAACTCTCGGAGGGAGGCGGCGGCGCCGCCTCGGCGAAGACACTCTTGAGCCGGCGCTGCGCGTCGGCCTCGGTCTTGCACTTCGGACAGGTCGCGAGATGAGCGAGAACCCGCTCACGCGCGTCATGGCCCAACTCACCGTCCACCAGGGCGGCGAGTCGGTCCCCCAGATGCTGCTCGGCCAGATGCCGCTCTGCAGGATTCGACCGTGATCCACTCACGCGGTCGCGCCCCCTCCTCCCAGCGCCACGGCTCCTGCGAGCGAGCGACGCTCGGCGCGGGCTTCGGGCGACCGGTGCTGAAGGGCCTTGCGCAGCTGCGAACGGCCACGGTGGATACGGCTGCGGACCGTGCCCAGCTTGACGCCGAGCGTCGCGGCGATCTCCTCGTACGAGAGACCTTCGATGTCGCACAGGACCACTGCCGCACGGAACTCGGGTGCGAGGGTGTCGAGCGCCTGCTGGACGTCCGCGTCGAAGTGCGTGTCGTTGAAGACCTGCTGCGGCGACGGCTCACGGCTGGGGAGGCGCTCGGCCGCGTCGTCCCCGAGGGCGTCGAAACGGATGCGCTGCTTGCGGCGCACCATGTCCAGGAAGAGATTCGTGGTGATGCGGTGCAGCCAGCCCTCGAACGTGCCGGGCGTGTAGGTCGACAGGGACCGGAAGACACGGACGAAGACCTCTTGCGTGAGGTCCTCGGCGTCGTGCTGATTGCCGGTCAGGCGGTATGCGAGGCGATAGACGCGTCCGCTGTGCGTGCTGACGATCTCCTCCCAGGTGGGCGGAGTCCACGCCTGCGATTCCGCATCAGCGGCAAAGGTCGCGGTCTGAGCGGAGTTGGCGGTGTGGAATCGGTCAGCGGTGTCGGTCACGGATTTCGGCTCACCCGCCAACCCGAGAAAGCGCCTCAGCGCTCCTCCCCGATCCGCGGACGCAGCCGCACCTCCCCTGTCGGCTCTGGTGGTGTCCAGTGGAGCCCCTACCATAACCACCTCGCCCGTTAGCTCCGGATAAGCGTTTTTACTGGAATTTGGTACGGGCTTCCTGCCAGGTGTCCTGCCTGGTCGCAGGGCCCGCAGCCAGTCTTGATCCATTCGTTACCCCCGGCGTCCGCCTACCCCTACTAAACGCCCGGTCCCATCTGCGGGTTCCCACCCCCAACGGATACAGTCACGGCCAGGCACCCACGGGGACAGGAGAGGGCCATTACCGGCAACCGGCAGACGAGCTGGGCGTTCGCCGACGCCTTTGTCGCCGAGGACGAGGCCACACGCTGGGCCCGTGACCGGGCCCAGGACGCGGGCGTGCCCTCGGTGTCTCCCGGTACCGGCGCCGCGCTGCGCCTGCTGGCCGCCACGGCGGACGCCAAGGCCGTCGCCGAGATCGGGACGGGCACGGGCGTGTCCGGGCTCCACCTGCTGCACGGAATGCGGCCCGACGGCGTGCTGACCACCGTCGACCCCGAGCCCGAGCGCCAGCAGTTCGCCCGGGAGGCCTTCCGCGCCGCCGGGTTCGCCGGCAACCGCGCGCGCTTCATCCCCGGCCGCGCACTCGACGTACTCCCGCGCCTGGCGGACGGCGGCTACGACCTCGTGTTCTGTGACGGCGACCGCACGGAGTACCTGGACTACCTCGCTGAATCGTTGCGCCTGCTGCGCCCCGGCGGGCTCGTCTGCTTCGAGGGCGCCTTCTCCGACGGCCGGACGGTGGACTCCGGCCCGCAGCCCGTCGAGGTGCTGCGCATCCGCGAGCTCCTGCGCACCGTGCGCGAGAGCCAGGACCTGATGCCGGCGCTGCTCCCCGTGGGCGACGGCCTCCTGTGCGCCGTCAAGCGCTAGCCCCCCACGTCCCCGCACCCCTTTGAACCCGGACATAGCACTGCCCCGGCATGTCTTGACGATGCCGGGGCAGTGAAAAGTGTGGGCGCTTCCGCGTCAGCCGACGACCTTCTTCAGGGCGTCGCCGAGTGCATCGGCCTCGTCCGGAGTCAGTTCGACGACAAGTCGCCCGCCGCCTTCGAGCGGAACGCGCATGACGATGCCCCGCCCCTCCTTGGTCACCTCGAGCGGGCCGTCGCCCGTTCGCGGCTTCATGGCCGCCATGCTCGTTCCCCTTCCTGAAACCAGCTCATCGCAGCCGACAACCCAGGTGTCACCGGCATCGAACACATTGCTTCCAGGCCATTATCCCGCATGGCAGGACCCGATGACCAACATCGGTCTGCATCGCTTGCGCAACGCGCGCCCGCAAAACCACTCAATTCGGCGATGTGGCTGCGATACTTCGCCGCCCCTTACGCCTCCATGGCCAGGAATTCTTTGACGCAGGTCACATATCTCCCCTCATGTCGGAGCCCGATGATCTCCGTCATGCTGGGCTCGACAAAGATGACCGGCGCAGGACCACTGGAGGGGATTCACCATGGCCGACACCGTGCTCTACGAGGTGAGCGACGGGCTCGCGACCATCACGCTCAACCGCCCCGAGGCGATGAACGCGATGAACATCGAGGCCAAGGTCGCCCTGCGGGAGGCGGTGGAGTCGGCCGGGTCGGACCCCGCGGTCCGTGCCGTACTGCTCACCGCGACCGGGCGCGCCTTCTGTGTGGGGCAGGACCTGAAAGAACACGTCGGTTCCCTCATGGCGGACCGCGCCGCGGGCACCGGACAGACGATGAGCACGGTGCGGGAGCACTACAACCCCGTCCTGCGCGCGCTGACCGGGATGGCCAAGCCGGTCGTCGCCGGGGTCAACGGCGTCGCGGCGGGCGCGGGTCTCGGCTTCGCCCTCGCCGCCGACTACCGGATCGTCGCGGACACCGCGCGTTTCAACACGTCCTTCGCCGGGGTCGCGCTGACCGCCGACTCGGGCGTCTCCTGGACGCTGCAGCGCGTGATCGGCCCCGGCCGCGCGAGCGACCTGCTGCTGTTCCCGCGCAACATCGGCGCGCAGGAGGCGTACGACCTGGGCATCGCCAACCGGGTCGTCCCCGAGGCCGAGTTGGCGGCCGAGGCCGAGAAGCTGGCCCGCACCCTGGCCGAGGGCCCCACCCTCGCCTACGGGGCCCTCAAGGAGTCGCTCGCCTACGCGGCGGGCCACACCCTGGAGGAGGCCCTGGAGAGGGAGGACGAGCTCCAGGCGAAGGCGGGCGCGTCCGAGGACCACGCGATCGCCGTCCAGGCGTTCCTGGACAAGGCGAAGCCCAAGTACCTGGGCCGCTAGCCGCTCCGGCCGTCCCGGGGGACGCGGATCACGCAGTCCTCCAGGTGGTCGTTCACCAGGCCGCAGGCCTGCATCAGGGCGTACGCCGTGGTGGGGCCGACGAATCGGATGCCGCGCTTCTTCAGGGCCTTGGACAGGGCCGTGGACTCGGGCGTGATCGCCGGTACGTCGGCCAGCGCGCCCGGGGCCTTGCGGGATGCCGGGTCCGGGGCGTGCGACCAGATGAGCTCGTCGAGCTCTCCCTCGGACCAGCCGGCGAGCACGCGCGCGTTGGCGAGGGTCGCGTCGACCTTGGCGCGGTTGCGGATGATGCCGGGGTCGGCGAGGAGCCGCTCCCGGTCGGTGTCCGTGAAACGCGCGACCTTCGCGATCTCGAAGTGCGCGAAGGCGGCGCGGAAGCCCTCGCGGCGGCGCAGGATCGTGATCCAGGAGAGGCCCGACTGGAAGGCCTCCAGGCAGAGCCGTTCGTAGAGGGCGTCGTCCCCGTGGACCGGGCGGCCCCACTCCTCGTCGTGGTACGCCACGTAGTCCTCGGTCGAGAGGCCCCAGGGGCAGCGGAGTCTGCCGTCCGGGCCGGCCACCGCGTCGCCGCTCACCGTCCGTCCTCCTCTTCGGCCGTGTCCTTCACGAACTTCGGTGTCTGCGGGGCCGTCTGGTCCTCGGGCATCGCCGGGGCGTGCGTCTTGAGGAGGCCGGGGCCGCCGACCGCGGTGGCCTGGGCGCCCGCGAGGGCCGCCTCCAGCTCCGCGATGTGGGCGTCACGCTCGGCGAGTTCGGCGGCGACACGGCCGAGCGCGTCGTCCACGTCCGCCATCCGATAGCCCCGCACGGTCAGCGGGAAGCGCAGCGCCTCCACGTCCGCGCGGCGCAGGGCGCGGTCCGGCGGCAGCGGGTCGGTGAACCGCTCGGCCGGCACGTCGGGCAGCACGGCGCGCTCCCCGCCGCCCACGACGGCCAGAGTCACCGCGCCGACCACCACGACGAGGGCGATGACCAGGAACAAGAACAAGACCATCTCTTCAGGCCCCCACGCTCGACTGCCGTGCTGAAACTGTCAGGCCCTGATCGTGCCATGCCCCTGTGACAGTTAAGGTCGCAGGCGGCCGGACCACGGCACCGACGAAGGAGGCTCACAGGGGATGCTCAGGCTTGGCAGGCGTGAATTCGACGCGCACGAGCCGGTGATCATGGCGATCGTGAACCGGACCCCTGACTCCTTCTACGACCAGGGCGCCACGTTCCGTGACGAGCCCGCGCTCGCCCGCGTGGAGCAGGCGGTGTCGGAGGGCGCCGCCATCATCGACATCGGCGGGGTCAAGGCCGGTCCCGGCGAGGAGGTGACGGCCGCGGAGGAGGCGCGCCGTACGGTCGGATTCGTCGCCGACGTGCGCAAGCGGTTCCCCGATGTCGTCATCAGCGTTGACACGTGGAGGCACGAGGTCGGTGAGGCGGTCTGCGAGGCGGGCGCGGACCTCCTGAACGACGCGTGGGGCGGTGTCGATCCCCGGCTCGCGGAGGTCGCCGCGCGCTATGGCGTGGGGCTGGTGTGCACGCACGCGGGCGGCGCGGAGCCGCGTACCCGCCCCCACCGGCTTGCGTACGACGACGTCATGGCCGACATCCTCTCGGTCACCCTCGGCCTGGCCGAGCGCGCGGTCGCGCTCGGGGTGCCGCGTGAGTCCGTGATGATCGACCCCGGGCACGACTTCGGGAAGAACACGCGGCATTCGCTGGAGGCGACGCGGCGGCTCGGGGAGATGGTCGACACCGGGTGGCCCGTCCTGGTGTCCCTGTCCAACAAGGACTTCGTCGGCGAGACGCTCGACAAGCCGGTCAAGGAGCGGGTGCTCGGGACGCTGGCCACGACCGCGGTGTCGGCGTGGCTGGGCGCGCAGGTGTACCGGGTGCACGAGGTCGCCGAGACGCGGCAGGTCCTGGACATGGTCGCCACCATCGCCGGGCACCGGGACCCGGCCGTGGCGCGCCGGGGACTGGCGTAGCGGGGCGTACGGCCACCGGACGGGCCAGGTGTGGGCCCGCCCGGCAGAGGGGCCTTAGCGGCCGACTTCCTTGGTGACCAGGGCGACCGCCTCGTCCACGTCGTCCGTGACGTGGAAGAGGTGCAGGTCGTGCTCGGACGCCTTGCCGCCCGCCACCACCGTGTCGCGCAGCCAGTCGACGAGTCCGCCCCAGTACTGCGAACCGAAGAGGACGATCGGGAAGCGGGTCACCTTGCGGGTCTGGACGAGCGTGAGCGCCTCGAAGAGCTCGTCCAGGGTGCCGAGGCCGCCGGGCAGCACCACGAAGCCCTGGGCGTACTTCACGAACATGGTCTTCCGCACGAAGAAGTAGCGGAAGTTCACACCGATGTCGACGTGTTCGTTGAGGCCCTGCTCGAAGGGCAGCTCGATGCCGAGGCCGACGGAGACGCCCTTGGCCTCGCGCGCGCCCCTGTTGGCGGCCTCCATGGCGCCGGGGCCGCCCCCGGTGATCACGGCGAAGCCCGCGTCGACGAGCGCCTTGCCGATGCGGATGCCCGCCTCGTACTCCAGCGATCCGACCGGCGTGCGTGCCGAGCCGAAGACGCTGATGGCGCTGGGAAGTTCGGCGAGCGCGCCGAAGCCCTCGACGAACTCCGACTGGATGCGCATGACCCGCCAGGGGTCGGTGTGCACCCACTCCGACTGACCCTCGCCGTCGGTGTCGAGGAGACGCTGGTCCGTGGTGCCCGGGGTGATCTGCTCACGCCGCCGCACCACGGGCCCCAAGTGCTGCTCGTCCCGCGGGCCCTGCCCTTCTGGACTACCCATGAACATCCCCTTCCGCTGACACTCTTGCTCGACGTGCCACTTCAGCGTAGGTCTACGGGCGTTACAGGCGTCGCATCCTCAACAGAACTCAGGATGTCAACCAGGCGCTGAGCCGCTTCTCCGCCTCAGGGATGAGGGAGGCCTGCACCCTCTCGTCGATCTTGTGGGCGAGCAGCGGGTTGCCCGGGCTGTAGTTCACGGCGGGCACGCCGAGCGCGCTGAAGCGGGAGACGTCCGTCCAGCCGAACTTGGGCTGGGCCGTGCCGCCGACCGCCGCCATGAAGGCCGCGGCGGCCGGGTGGTCCAGGCCGGGGCGCGCGGCGCCCGTGTGGTCGTCGACGATGAACTCGTCGATCTCGCAGTCGGCGAAGTAGTCGCGCACGAAGGCGAGTGCCTCGTCCTCGGAGCGGTCCGGCGCGTAGCGGAAGTTGACGACGACGGTGCACTCGTCGGGGATGACGTTGGTCGCGACGCCGCCCTCGACGCGTACGGCGTTGAGGCCCTCGTGGTATTGGAGGCCGTCGACGACCGGCTTGCGCGGCTCGTACGCGGCGAGCTTCGCGAGGATCGGCGCGGCCTTGTGGATGGCGTTCGAGCCCATCCACGCGCGCGCGGAGTGCGCGCGCGTGCCCTTCGTCTTCAGGAAGACCCGCAGGGTGCCCTGGCAGCCGCCCTCGACCTGGTTGTCCGTCGGCTCCAGGAGGACCGCGAAGTCGCCCGCGAGCCAGTCGGGGTGGGCCTCGGCGACGTGGCCGAGGCCGTTCAGGTGGGCGGCGACCTCTTCGTTGTCGTAGAAGACGAAGGTGAGGTCGCGGTTCGGCTCGGTCACGGTCTGCGCGATGCGCAGCTGGACGGCGACGCCCGACTTCATGTCGCAGGTGCCGCAGCCCCACAGGATGCCGTCCTCGTCCAGGCGCGAGGGCACGTTGTCCGCGATCGGGACCGTGTCGATGTGCCCGGCGAGGATCACGCGCTCGGCCCGGCCCAGGTTCGTGCGGGCCACCACGTTGTTGCCGTGCCGGTCGACCGTGAGGTGCGGCAGGCCGCGCAGGGCCGTCTCGATCGCGTCCGCGAGGGCCTTCTCCTGGCCGCTCGGCGACGGGAAGTCGACCAGCTGGGCGGTGAGCGCGGCAGCGTCGAGCGTGAGGTCGAGCGACGCGTCGTGTGAGGTCTGAGCCATGGTTTCGACCCTAACGCCCCTCGGCGCGCCGCCCTGTCGGTGGCCTCCAGTACCTTGGTCGCGTGCCTGAGCCCCCCACCCTCGTCCGGCGCGGCCGCCTCCTCCGTATCGGGGCCGCGGTCGCGGTCCTGCTCGCGCTCGTGGGCTATGTGGTCGTCCAGTACGTCTTCGGGGGCAAGGCCGCGCCGCGCTGCCAGGTCGTCTCGGGAAACGGCGACGGCGCGTCGTACGAATTCGGCGCCGAGCAGGCGGAGAACGCGGCGACGGTCGCCGCCGTGGGCACCTCCCGCGGCATGCCGGAGCGTGCGGTCACCATCGCCCTGGCGACGGCCCTGCAGGAGTCGGGGCTCCGCAACATCAGCCATGGTGACCGGGACTCGCTCGGCCTCTTCCAGCAGCGGCCCTCACAGGGCTGGGGCAACGAGAAGCAGATCATGGACCCGGCGTACTCGGCGGCGCGTTTCTACGACCACCTCAAGGACGTCCCGGGCTATTCACGGCTCCCCCTGACCGTCGCCGCGCAGCGCGTACAGCGCAGCGGATACCCCCAGGCGTACGCGAAGCACGAGCCGGACGCCGTGCTGCTCGCCGCCGCGCTGACCGGCCGCGCCCCCGCCACCCTCACCTGCGAGGGCCGCACGGCCGACGAGCCGGGCGATCCGGCGAAGGTACGGGCCGCCCTGGTCCGCGACTTCGGCCGCGAGGTGGCACCGGAGGGCGGCAGCGGCAGTGTCACCGTGCCGGTCAGTTCCACGGCGTCCGGCGCCGGGGGCGGCGGCGCGCAGCGGGGCTGGGAGCTCGCGCACTGGGCGGTGGCCCAGGCGTCCGCGCTCGGCATCGAGCGCGTCTCGTACGGCGGCCGGGAGTGGAGCGCCGAGGGCTCGCGGATGGAATGGCGCAAGCCGGGCAAGGCGGGCGCGACGGGCGCGGACGGGCGGCCCACGGACGGCGGGGCGGGCGCGGGCGACGTCCGAATCGTCCTTGGGCAGTAGTACGGCTGATCACTCGATCGAGTCACGCCGATCACTCACGGACGAAGCGCCGCCCAGAGGTTCGCGCAGTCACGTCGACACCCACCGGACCCCTTGCCAGCACCGGGCATTGACGTTTCAGCAGCCTCGCGTGAGCTGATCGTTTTGCCCGTTTTTATCCACAGCAGATTATGCGATGCATTGCCAATTCTTTGCGTTGGCCCACCGCAACCTTCGAGGGCTTCGAGCGGTAGTCACTGCGTCCGAACGCCGGGCCCCATCCGGCCGGACACACCAACGTTCTCCCCCGTCTGAAGGAGCATCATGTCCCTCCCCCTGACCCGCCGGATCGCCCGCGCCGCGCTGCTCATCGCAGCGGGGGCGGCTCCCGTGGTCGGTGCGGCCGGCTCCGCAAGCGCCGCCCAGCTTCCGGCCGCCCCCGACCTGGGCGGTGTCTCCGCCCTGGACAGTGCCGGTCTGGGCAACACCGTCGACGGCGCAGCTCAGAACACCACCGGTCTCGCGGGTGAGACCGGCAGCAAGGCCGTGAAGAAGGGCGTGCCGACCGCGGGCAAGGTCGTCGGATCGGGCGCCAAGACCGCGACTCCCGCCGCGCAGAAGGCCGCGGGCGACCTCGCGGGCAGCGCCGGTGACGTGGTCGGCGACACCGCGGGCACCGCCACCAAGGGCGGCCTGCCGACCGACACCGTCGGCGAGGGCCTGCCGACGGACGCGGTCACCAAGGGCGGACTGCCCACCGACCAGCTGCCGGTCAAGAGCCTGCCGCTCGGCTGACCGCCGCACATCTGAGAGGAGGGCCCGGAGCCACTGGCTCCGGGCCCTCCTCGCGCGTCGGCCGCCGCACGCCTCACCCGTCCCGCTGCGCCTCGATCAGGACCTCCCCCGCCGCCGTACGGAAATACAGCACCGCACGCCCCGTACGCCGCCTCCGTACGAGCCCCGCGTCCAGCAGCACCCGCAGATGGCGGCCCACCGAGCCGAGCCCCTGCCCCGTCAGCGTCACCAGCTGCGAGGTGCTCTTCGGCGTCGCGAGGAGCACGAGGACTCCCGCCCGCGCGGGGCCCAGGAGCCTGCCGAGCGCCTCGGGCACCGCCGTCGGCCGGTCGGCGTCAGCGAGCACCCCCGAGCACGGATACACCACCGCGTACCGGTCCGCCGCGTCCCACGAGACCCAGCCCTGCGGGGGTGTCACCGGCACGAAGACAAGGCGCGCCCCGGAGATCTCGCGCGGCGGGTACTCGTGGGTGTTGATCTGCAGCCTGCTCTCCCCCAGCCAGCGCATCCCCGGCCGCATGCCGTTCAGCGCCTCGGCCCAGCCGCCCTGGCTCAACTGGGCGGTGCGCGCGATGACATCGGCCTCGATGACCGTACGGACGCGGGGCCAGCGCGGCAGCACCGTCCGCGTCCACACCCACTCCAGGAGGTCCGCCATCAGCTCCGGAGCGCCGGAGCGCCGGAGCGTCTCGGGGAGCGGGCCGCCGTGGGCCACCGTCAGGTGGGCGCGGGCCGCCTCGTCGGGGATCTCGCGGATGCGCGCCAGCTCCTCGGAGAAGGAGGGTTCGCCCTCGCCCGTCGGCGTCGGCGTGAGGAAGTCCGCGATCCAGCGCGTCCGCTCACCGAGCGCGGCCCGCACCAGCTCAGCAAGGCCGGGATCGGCGGCGAGCCGTTCGCGGTAGGCGGGCAGATGGGCGTCGAGCCAGGCGCGTTCCCCCGGGTGCGTGACCGTGCGGCGCTCCAGGGAGATGAGGCTCGCGGTCGTCTCCGCCAGCGGTGAGACGACGAAGCGGCTGCCCGCGAGGGTGTCCGCGTTGATCTGCCACCAGCCCATGCCGCAGCCCCTTCCCCCGGCACCTTTCGCCTCCGCGCGAAACATTAACCCCCCTGCGCGAGGCCCCCGAAGACTCCCCGCATGCGCACCTACCGCGAGCTCTTCCGCACCCCGGAGTTCACCCCGTTCTTCCTGAGCGCCTCTTTCCTTGCGGCGGCCCAGACGGTGAGCGGCCTGGCCCTGGGCACGCTGATCTACGACAGGACCGGCTCGCCGCTGCTCTCCTCGCTCGGCATGTTCGGCCCCGCGCTCGCCCAGGTCGTGGGCGCCGCCTGTCTGCTGTCGGCGGCCGACCGGCTGCCGCCACGCGGTGCGTCGGCGGGCCTCGCGCTGTTCTTCGCCGTGGCCACCGCCGCTCAGGCCATCCCCGGTCTGCCGCTGTGGGCCGCCTTCGCGCTGCTCCTGGTGCTCGGGAGCCTGGCCTCGCTCGGCGGCGGCGTGCGCTACGGGCTGCTCAACGAGATCCTCTCCCGGGAGGGTTTCCTCCTGGGCCGCTCGGTGATCAACATGTCGGGCGGCACCATGCAGATCTGCGGCTTCGGACTCGGCGGTGTGCTGGTCACCGTGTTCTCGCCGCGCGGCACGCTGCTCGCCGGCGCCGCGCTGTATCTGGCCGCCGCGGTCGCCGCCCGCGTCGGGCTCACCCGCAGGGCGCCACGCGCCACCGGCCGCCCCTCGATCGGCGCGACCTGGCGTACGAACGGGCTGCTCTGGTCGTCCCGGCCGCGCCGCTCGGTCTATCTCGCGCTGTGGGTGCCCAACGGTCTGATCGTGGGGTGCGAGTCGCTTTTCGTGCCGTTCGACCCCGAACGCGCGGGGCTCCTGTTCGCCTTTGCCGCGTTCGGGATGCTCGCGGGGGACGTGCTGACCGGGCGGTTCCTGTCGCGCCGGTGGCGGGAGCGGCTCGGGGCGCCGCTGCGGCTGCTGCTCGCCGTCCCGTATCTCGTCTTCGCGCTGCGGCCCGAGCTGCCCGTGGCCCTGACGGCGGTGACACTCGCCTCGGTCGGGTTCTCGGCGAGCCTGCTGCTCCAGGAGCAGCTGATGGCCCTGACGCCGGACGAGTTGAGCGGGCACGCCCTTGGCCTGCACACGTCCGGGATGCTGACGATGCAGGGCGTGGGCGCCGCGCTCGCGGGCGGCGTCGCCCAGCTGACGTCGGCTCCGGCCGCCATGACCGTGCTCGCCATGGCGTCCGTCGCCGTCACGCTCGCCCTCGCCCCGGGGCTGCGGTCAGCGGCTCAGGCGAGCCGCTCGACCGCCGCGGCCACGCGCTCGTCCGACGCCGTGAGCGCCACGCGGACGAAGCGGTCGCCCGCCGGGCCGTAGAAATCGCCGGGCGCCACGAGGATGCCCAGCTCCGCGAGGTGCCCGACGGTGTCCCAGCAGGACTCGTCGCGGGTCGCCCAGAGGTAGAGGCTCGCCTCGCTGTGCTCGATGCGGAAGCCGTGCTTCAGGAGAGCCTCGCGCAGGGCGGTGCGCCGGGCCAGGTACCGCTCGCGCTGCTCGCGCACGTGCTCGTCGTCGCCGAGCGCCGCGACGACGGCCGCCTGCGTCGGCGCGGACGTCATCATGCCGCCGTGCTTGCGGATCTGCAGCAGCTCACCGAGGACGTCCGCGTCCCCGGCGATGAACGCGGCGCGGTAGCCCGCCAGGTTGGACCGCTTGGAGAGCGAGTGGACGGCGACGATCCCTTCGAAGGAACCGCCGCACACGTCCGGGTGCAGGACCGAGACCGGCTCCGCCTCCCAGCCCAGTTCGAGGTAGCACTCGTCGCTCACCAGGAGCACCCCGTGCTCGCGCGCCCAGGCGACCGTGCGGGTCAGCTCGTCCTTGGACAGGACGCGGCCGGTCGGGTTCGAGGGCGAGTTGAGCCAGAGGAGCTTGAGGTTCGTCGGGTCCAGCTCGGTTGGGTCGTCGTACGAGACGTACTCGGCGCGGGCCAGGCGCGCGCCCACCTCGTACGTCGGGTAGGCGAGGCGCGGGTAGGCGACGACGTCACCCGGGCCGAGGCCCAGCTGCGTCGGGAGCCAGGCCACCAGTTCCTTGGAGCCCACGACCGGCAGCACGTTCCGGTGCGTCACGTCGCGTGCGCCGAGGCGCCGCTCGCACCAGCCGGTGAGCGCGTCACGCAGCTCGGGCGTGCCCCACACCGTCGGGTAGCCCGGCGAGTCCGCCGCCGCGACCAGCGCTTTCTGGATCAGCTCGGGGACCGGGTCGACCGGGGTGCCCACCGACAGGTCGACGATGCCGCCGGAGTGGGCGGCCGCCGTGGCCTTGTACGGCTCGAGCTTGTCCCAGGGGAAGGCGGGAAGGCGGCCGGAGAGACCGGAGACTACGGACACGTGCTGACTCCCGTACTGCGTGTACGTCCTGCGTGTATGGGGAAATGCCTCGGTCCCGCACGGCGACTTGTGCCGTACGGGACCGGGGCGGCGCTTCAAGCCGCCGTTACTGGTTCTGCGGCGGCAATGCGGCGATGAAGGCGTGGTCGCGCTCGATCAGGCCGAGCTTGCTGGCACCACCGGGCGATCCGAGCTCGTCGAAGAACTCGACGTTCGCCTTGTAGTAGTCCTTCCACTCTTCAGGAGTGTCGTCCTCGTAGAAGATCGCCTCGACCGGGCAGACCGGTTCGCAGGCTCCGCAGTCGACGCATTCGTCCGGGTGGATGTACAAGGACCGGGAGCCCTCGTAAATGCAGTCGACCGGGCACTCCTCGATGCACGCCTTGTCCTTGACGTCGACACAAGGCTGCGCGATGACGTAGGTCACGCTGTCGTTCCTCCTCGATACGGGCGTTGGCGGGCCGTCCTCAGGCTCCGCTCGCCTGGCGCGCGGGAGCGCGGCGTCGTCGATGCCCGCCTCTAGTATCTCCGTTCCCGGGCATGATCCGAACAGGAGGGGCATACAGAGCTGTGGAATTCACTGCGGGCGGACGGCTTGAGGTGCGCATCAGCCCTGCTGACGTGGGCAAACGGGTGTCGGTACGCCGCCTGAACGAAGGGCCTGGGGCGGGGGAGAAGTTCACTGACACGGTGGGTGTTCTCACATCGTGGGACGACGGTGTGGTACTGATCACACGCCGCGACGGCGAGCGTGTCCACATCCCGGAAAGTTCCCTGGTGGCGGGCAAGGTGGTCCCCTCCGCCCCGGCCCGCAGGCGGGGCCCGGCGGCCTCCTACCGGGAGCTGGCCCGGGTGGCGGCGCGCGCCTGGCCGCCCGTGGAGAGCGAGCAGCTCGGCGAGTGGGAGCTGCGCGCGGCGGCCGGATTCACCCGGCGGGCCAACTCGGTGCTGCCGCTGGGCGATCCCGGACGGCCGCTGGACGAGGCCCTCGCGCAGGTACGTCAGTGGTACGCGGAGCGGGAGCTGCCCGCGTACATCCAGACCGCGACCGGGACCGAGGACACCCAGGAGCTGCTCTGCGCCGAGCTCGATGACCGGGGCTGGGAGCGCGAGGTGAGCTCCGCGATCCACGTCGGCGCGCTCGCGCCCCTCGGCGACGCGGACGTGCCCGGAGCAGGGGCGGAGCGGGTGCTCCTGGCGCGCTCCTTCGACGAGGCGTGGCTGCGCCGGTACAAGCGGTTCAAGGAGCCGGGGCCCCATGTGCGCAAGGTGCTGGCGGGCGGCCCCTCGGTGTGGTTCGCTTCCGTGCCCGGGGCCTCTTTTGACGCGGGGCC
Source organism: Streptomyces sp. NPDC050439 (assembly GCF_040655335.1). Taxonomy (NCBI): domain Bacteria; kingdom Bacillati; phylum Actinomycetota; class Actinomycetes; order Kitasatosporales; family Streptomycetaceae; genus Streptomyces; species Streptomyces sp. NPDC050439. Next base: position 459,049 of record NZ_JBFAJT010000004.1, on the reverse strand, counting down.
CGCCGCGATCGGGCGGTGCGTCGTGGACGGACGCTGGGCGGGATTCATGGCGGTCGAGGTGGATCCGGCGCACCGCAGGCAGGGACTGGCGACGGCGGTGATGGCCGCGCTCTCCCGGCAGGCGCTCGCCGAAGGCGCTTCGGCGGCCTGGCTGCAGGTCGAGGACGACAACGAAGGTGCGCGGGCGCTGTACGGCGGTCTTGGCTTCGCCGCGCACCACACGTACCACCACTATCGATACCCGTCGGCTCGGTAGCTCCTACCGGTCGGCTCGGTAAGTAAGGCACGAGGCACGCATGCACGAGGAGTCAAGGACGGCCGCGTCCCGGCGGCGGTTCGCCGAGGAGGCCAGGTCCGAGCGGCCCGACCTGTCCCTGCTGTGCCTCCTGCTGAGCGCGGAGGCGGACCCCGGGCTCGACGAAGACGGCATCGACGCGGCGCAGATCGAGCTCGACCGGCTCGCCGGGCAGCTCCCCTACCGCCCCGGCGGGGCCCGGGAGTGGGCGGCCGCCCTCGCCGAACTCCTCGGCTCGCAATGCGGGTTCAGGGGCACGCCCGCCGACTACCAGCGCCTGGAGTCCTCCCTGCTGCACGAGGTGCTTCGGCGGCGCCGCGGCCTTCCGATCCTGCTCTCGGTGGTGTGGATCGAGGTGGCCCGCCGGGCGGGAGCACCCGTCTACGGCGTCGCGCTTCCCGGTCATTTCGTGGTCGGTTTCGGCACCCGCGAGGAGCAGGTGCTCACCGACCCGTTCGCCGGCGGGCGGCTGCTCACGGGCGCGGACGCGGAGCTGCTCGTCGCCGGGTCCTCGGGCGGCACGGTGTCCGCGTCGATGCTGACGCCCGCCGATCCGCTGAACATCGTGCTGCGCATCCTGAACAACATCCGCGCCTGGGCGGCGGCCCGCCCCGAGCGCTCGGACGTCGCGCTCTGGGCCGTTGAGCTCTCCCTGCTGCTGCCCGCCCACCCGGCACGGCTGCGTTACGAACGGGCCCAACTCCTGGTCCAGCGAGGGGACTTCCTCGCGGGCGCCGCCGAGCTGGAGGAGTACGCCGACGTGGTGACGGCGGTGGAGCCGACCACGGCGGACCGCGTGCGGGACCAGGCACGGGCCGCCAGGGCGATGCTCAACTGAGGGTCTTGGACGTGCGGGCGTAACGCCCCGGCGCGATGCCCACCATCCGCTTGAAATGCCGGGTGAGGTGCGACTGGTCGTAGAAACCGGCGGCGGTCGCCACCTCTCCCGGCGGCTGCCCCGCGAGGAGGAGACGGCGGGCGCGGTCGACGCGGCGGGACATCACGTACTGGTGCGGCGCGATGCCGTAGGCCCCGCTGAAGGCGCGCACCAGGTGCGTGGGGTGGGCGTGGACCAGGCGCGCCGCCTCGTCCAGGGTCACGCCGTCGAGCAGCCGCTCGTCGAGGAGGTCACGGAGGTTCCGGGCGACGCCCCGACCCGTGTCGCCGGGGGTCTCGGTGGTGGCCCTGGGGCGCAGGTGGCCGCGCAGCCGCTCGCTGATCAGGGTCAGGCGGCTCTCGGCCTCCAGCTCGTCGCCCCGGCACGCCAGAGCCGTGTGCAGCTGGCCCACGCGGGTGCGCAGGACGGGGTCGACCAGGTCGGGGCCGTCCACCGCGGCGCCGATGAGGCCGGCGTCCAGCTGCGTCATGTCCAGGTAGAGCACGCGCTTGCGGAAGCCGCCGGGGGTGGCGGGCGAGCCGTTGTGCGGGACCTGGGGCGGCAGCAGGGAGACGGTGTCGCCCGGAGTGCCGTGCTCGTGGCGGTCCAGGTCGTAGCGGACGGCTCCGTCGTCGACGATCAGCAGGGTCCACGCGTCGTGGACGTGCATGGGGTACGCGTGCTCCGTGAAGTGGGCGTGGAAGACCTCCACGACACCCGCGACCGGCGGGCGCCATGCGGATATTTCCTGCCGGACCACCATGCAAAGAACGTACAAGACGCGGCGGCGGACCACTCGGCAGTCTCAATGCATGAGAACCACCGCTACCGCTGAGACAGACACCGCCACCGCCACCGCCGCGACGCCGGACGAGGCCCCCGTCCGCTTCGACACGAAGATCGCCGTCCTGCTCCGTGACGACCTGGAGCCCTGGCAGCGCCTCAACGTGACCGCGTTCCTGGTCAGCGGGCTCGGCACGGCGGCGCCCGAGGTGATCGGCGAGCCGTACGAGGACGCCGACGGCACCCCGTATCTGTCGATGATCCGCCAGCCCGTCCTGGTCTTCGAGGGGACGAAGGAGACCATGACCGCCGCACACAAGCGTGCCCTCTCGCGGTCGCTGCCGAGGGCGGTGTTCACGTCCGACCTGTTCACCACCGGCAACGACCGGGACAACCGGGCCGCGGTGCGCGCCGTGCCGACGGATCAGCTCGACCTGGTGGGGCTCCTCGTGCACGGTCCGCGCAATGCGGTCGACAAGGTCCTCAAAGGGGCCCGGATGCACCCTTGACCGACGGGGTCGAGGCCAAGGGGTGAGATCGGAGCGCTATCGATCGGCCCGGCAGGGCACGAAGCTCCTATGCACCCCCAATCCCCCGAGCGGCGACGTCTCTTCGCCGATCAGGCACGGGCGGCGCGGCCCGATCTCGCGCTGCTGTGCCTGCTGATCGGCGCGGAGGCGGACCCGGATCTCGACGACGCGGGCATGCGCGCGGCGCGGCGCATCCTCGACCGCCTTGCCGACCAGCTGGCCGAGCGGCTGCCCGACAGGACCGGCGGCCCCCGGCCCTGGGCACTCGCGCTCGCCGAACTGCTCGGCACGCGCCACGGGTTCAAGGGCAGGCCCGGCGAATACCAGCACCTGCGGTCCGCGCTGCTGCACGAGGTGCTCCGACGGCGCAGAGGCCTGCCCATCCTGCTCTCGGTGGTGTGGATCGAGGTCGCCCGTCGTGCGGGCGTGCCCGTCCACGGGGTGGCCCTGCCCGGCCACTTCGTGGTCGGCTTCGGCAGTCACGACGAGCAGATCCTCGCCAATCCCTTCGCGGGCGGCGACGTATTGACGCCCATGGACGCGGAGTTGCTGGTCGCCGGGGCCACGGGGGCGCCGCTCGTGCCGTCGATGCTGAGTCCCGCCGGGCCCCTGGACATCATCCTGCGCGTCCTCAACAACATCCGCGCGTGGGCGGCAGCCCGGCCCGAGCGCTCGGACGTCGCGCTCTGGGCGGTCGAGCTCTCCCTGCTGCTGCCCGCGCACTCCGACCGGCTGCACTACGACCGCGCCCAACTCCTCGTGCAGCGCGGCGACTTCCTGGCGGGCGCCTTGGAGATCGAGACGTACGCCGACGCCCTTGCCGCGACGGACGAGGCGACCGCGATACGGCTGCGGCGGGAGGCACATGGGGCGCGGGCGATGCTGAACTGACGCTTTGCGAGGGGTGGTTCAGAGCCAGCCCTTGTCGCGGGCCACCTTGACCGCCTCGGCGCGGTTGCGTACGGCGAGTTTCTGGATGGCCGTCGAGAGGTAGTTGCGGACCGTGCCCGCGGAGAGGTGCAGGGCCGTGGCCAGCTCGGCGTTGGTGGCGCCGTCGGCCGCCGCACGCAGGATCTCGCGCTCGCGGTCGGTCAGCGGGTTCGCGCCTCCGGCGAGCGCGGCCGCCGCGAGCGTGGGGTCGATGACCCGCTCCCCCGCGAGGACCTTGCGGACCGCGTCGGCGAGCTGGGCCGCTGGGGCGTCCTTGACCAGGAAGGCGTCGGCGCCTGCCTCCATGGCGCTGCGGAGATACCCGGGGCGGCCGAAGGTGGTGAGGACCACGATCTTCAACTCCGGGAGCTCCGCGTGGAGTTCGGCCGCCGCCTCGATGCCCGTGCGGCCGGGCATCTCGATGTCGAGGAGCGCCACGTCCACCGCGTGCTCGCGCGCCGCCGCAAGCACCTCGTCGCCGCGGGCCACCTGCGCGACCACCTCGATGTCCGGCTCCAGGCCGAGCAGCGCGGCCAGCGCCTCGCGGACCATCGACTGGTCCTCGGCGAGGAGCACCCTGACGGCGGGCCCCGCACTGTTCGTACTCATGCGGAGGCTCCTAGGGCCGAAGATCCCGGAGCAGGCCCGCCGGTGCCCTCCCCCTCACCGGCCTCTTCGTCCACCCGCGCCGACGGCTCCAGCGGCACCCTCGCCGTGAGCCGGAAGCCCCTGCGCGCGCCAGGACCCACGTCGAGGACACCGCCGACCGCCTCCACGCGCTCGGTCAGACCCGCCAAGCCGTTGCCCTGGGCGGCGACGGAACCACCCCTGCCGTCGTCCTCCACCGTCAGCTCGACCACCGGCCCATCGAGGGTGTGCCGTGCGGTGAACGCCACCGTGCAGCGGCGCGCACCGCTGTGCCGCACGACATTCGTCACCGCCTCGCGCAGCGCCCAGGCCAGCGCCGTCTCGCCTCGCTCGCCGGGCAGCACTACGGGCGCCTCCAGCGGTACGTCAGCTTCGACACCGGCCGCGGTCAGCGCCGTGCGCGCGCCCGCCAGCTCACCGGCGAGGGTGCGCCTGCGGTAGCCGGAGACCGCCTCGCGCACGTCCACCAGGGCCTGGCGGCTGACCTGCTCGATGTCGGCCACCTGCTGGGCGGCCTTGTCGGGGTGGGCCGGGAGCATGCGTCCGGCCAGCTCGCTCTTCAGGGTGATGAGGGAGAGCGAGTGGCCGAGGAGGTCGTGCAGATCGCGGGCGAGCCGCAACCGCTCCTCGTTCGCGGCCAGTTGGGCGACGGTGGCCCGCGCCTGGCGCAGCTGGATCGTCGTACGCACCAACTGGCGCACCCCGGTCATCGCGAAGCCGACCAGAAGGGTCAGCACGGCGAGACTGCCGAGCAGGTCCTCGACGCTGTCGGTGCGCAGGCCGATCGCGATCATCACGCCCGTGACGGCCGGGATGACCCACATCGCGTGCCCCAGTGGCAGCACGGCCCCCGCGGACACGGCCACGTACACGAAGAGCCCGAGCCAGGCCGTGCCGAAGGCGAACGAGAGGACGACCGCCAGCGCCAGCAGCACCCCGAACGACACATGCACCACACGCCAGTCGAGCACCCTGGAGGTGTAACGGAAGACCAGGGTCAGATAGCAGACCACGAAGGCCGCGAGGCCGAGCCAGCCGAACGCCGTGGCCACCGCCCCGCGGTCCGCGCCAAGCAGGTCCTCCACCGGGCTGGCCAGGAAGACCAGCCAGATGCCGATCCAGAGCGCCTTGGTCAGCAACTGGCGGCGGTCCGCCACCGGGTGGCCGAAGCTGTCCAGCACGTGGGCCCGCTCGGTGCGGTCGGTGCGGTCGGTGTGGTCGGTGTCGCTCACGCCTTCGATGTGTCCTTCCGGTACAGCCATGCCGCGCCGCCCGCGAAGAGGACGAAGTACCCGACGAGGAGTACGACGTCCTGCGCGTGCGGGGCTTCGCCCAGTTCGATGGCCTGTCCGAGGGCAGCGTACGCATGGGTCGGCAGCCAGGTCGCGATGTCGCTCAGCCACCCCGGGAAGGTCGCCGTGGGCATCCACAGGCCGCCGAGCACGGAGAGCCCGAAGTACACGATCATCGTGATCGGGCGCACGGCGTCGCCGGTCGCGAGATAGCCGATGGCCACGCCGAGCGCGGCGAAGACGAGGCTGCCCGCCCAGATCGCGCCGGTCAGGGCGAGCCACTGCCAGGCCTCAAGGCGTACGTCCTTGACGGCCGCGGCGACCACGAACACCACGACGATCGAGGGCAGGCTGACCACGGCGGCGCTCGCCGTCTTCGCGATGACGTAGCCGCGCCCCGGCAGGCTCGTCAGCCGCAGTTGGCGTACCCAGCCGCTTTCGCGCTCCTTGGCGATGCGCTCGCTGTTGCCCATGAGGACGGCGGTGAGGGCGCCGAAGGAGGCCATCGACACCATGAAGAAGGCGGGCAGCGCGAGCCCCGTGTCCCCCACCGTCTCCTTGCTGTCCTGGCCGCCCGCGATGATCAGGAAGAGCATCGACGGATAGATCACCGAGAAGAAGAGGAACTTCTTGTTCCGCAGCGCGCGGACGATCTCCAGCTTGATCAGCATGCCCCGGCCTCCTTCTCGGCCTCCTTGACCGACCTGTTGGCCTCCTCGGCGGCGGTGATCGCCACGAAGGCCTGCTCCAGGCCGAGACCCGCGACCTCAAGGTTGCGGGGGTAAAGACCGAGCCCGTAGAGCGCGTGCACGGTGGCGTCGGCGTCCGTCGACCGCAGGCGTACGGAGTGGCCGGATACGTCGACGGCGGCGAGGAACGGCAGGGCGCCGAGCTTCTCCGCGACCGCGGCGTCCGGCTCCGAGAGGTCGAAGGAGATCCTGCGCACCCCGGCCATCGCCTTGATCTCGGCGGCCGTGCCGTCCGCGAGGAGCCGGCCGCGGTGCAGGACGAGGACGCGGTCCGCGATCGCGTCGGCCTCCTCCAGGTAGTGCGTGGCGAACAGGACCGTGCGCCCCTGATCGGCCTGCTCGCGCATGGTCGCCCAGAAGGCCTGGCGCGTGGTGACGTCCATGCCGGTGGTCGGCTCGTCGAGGACGATCAGGTCGTTCGCTCCGGCGGTCGCGAGAGCGAATCGCACACGCTGTTCCTGCCCGCCGGACAGCTTGTCGACCTTCCGGTCGGCGAGCTGGGTGAGACCCGCGGCGGCCAGCACGTCGTCCGCGCGGTGCGGCCTCGGGTGTAGATCGCAGGCGAGCCGCACCAGCTCGCGGACGGTGACCTCCGCCATCAGGCCGCCGCTCTGCAGCATCGCGCCGACCCGGCCCGCGGTGATCGCCTGGCGCGGACTCGTGCCGAAGACCCGCACGGTGCCGCTGTCCGCGTCGCGCAGGCCGAGGAGCAGGTCGAGCGTGGAGGACTTGCCCGCGCCGTTCGGCCCGAGGAGTGCGACGGTCTCGCCGGGGCGCAGATCGAGCGTGAGCGCGTCCACCGCGCGCACGTCCCCATAGCTCTTGGTCACGTTCTCGAAGCTCACCGCGGTGACGGGCGGTGCTGCGGTCGTCGTCATGCGCCCCATCGTCGCCGGGGGCGGGGCGACGGCGGCAGTGTCGTGTGTGCCGGGTCCGGGATGACAGATGTCATGCCACGTCGCGTCACGGCATGCGGAAGGCCGGACGGTTCGATGTCACGAACCGTCCGGCCTCCGTCCTTCCGCACGTACCGGAATCAGCCGGCGTCGGTCTCGATCACACCGATCCGCTCCGCCGGCGTCTTGCCGATCAGCGCCTTGTTCATCGCGGCGGCCACGTCCGTCGGCTGGACCGGGGTCTTGTCGCCGTTGCCGCGCTGGATCAGGATGCCGTCGAAGACGTTGCCGTAGAGCTTCTTGAGCTCGACGGTGTCGTAGTGCACCTGCAGCGTGCCGTTCTTGAGCACCTTCGTCTCGAGCACCTTCGGCAGCGACTTCGCCGGGCCGAACGGGATCGACGCGTTGCCCGCCTTGATCGTGACGTTGGCGGACATGGCGGGCTTCGCGAAGCGCGTCATGAACTTGTCGACCTCGGCGTTCGGCACGGTCGGCTTGCGGGTCGTGACGGGCAGCGCGACGGTGCCGGCGCTGCCGGTCTCGACCTGCTTCTTGTAAGCCTCCGAGACGGCCTTCGTCGACGCGGCGACGTCAATGCCGTTGCCCGCCTTGCCGTACACGGGAACGGCCTTGCCGGGCACGAACTTGACCGTGCCCTCCTTGGCCGAGCCGGAGCCGCCCGCGGCGCGCTCCAGGGCGGCCGCCAGCTTCTCCTCGTCCACGGGCATGACGGGCTCGGCGACGCGCGCGCCGCCGAAGAGCGAACCGATCACCGAGACGGGGTTGTAGTCGCTGCCCGCGGCCTCGCGGACAGTCGCCTGGCTGTCCAGGGTCAGGCCCGCCTGGTCCGGGCTGAGCGTGACCGTCTCGCCGTCGACCGACAGCTTCAGGGGCTTGGCGACGCGCTCGCCGATCCCCGCGTCGAGCTTCTTGACGGCCTCGTCACGCGTGCCGCCGCCGATGTCGACGCCGAACGCAGTGGTGCCCTTGGGCACGTCGGCGTGGTTCATCAACAGCCCCGCGCCGTACGCACCGCAGGCCACGACGACCACGGCGACGGCCACGAGGACGAGCTTGTTGCGCCCCTTCTTCTTGGGCGGAGCCGCGGCGACGGGCACGTTCGGCTGCACCGGCTCGGGCAGCTTGGGCGGCGTGTGCGGCACGGGCCCGTCGGACTGCGGGGCCGTGGCGAACGGCGAGTTCTGCGCGGGCGGCACCACGGGGATGCCGCTGGTCAGGGTGTCGCCGGAGACGTTGGTCCCGGGCGAGGGCGCGCTCGGGCCGCCCGGGATGGAGCCGGGGCCGCCGGGGACCGGACCGCCTGCGGCCGGGGGCCGCGGGCCGCCGCCGGGGCCCTGGAGCGGGCCCGCCTTCTGCGGCGTGAGGATGGCGGTGTCGTCGCCCATCACGGGGGCACCGGCACCCGCGCCTGAACGGGCCGCGGGATTGGCCGGGTTGGGGCGATTGCCGGGGTTGCCCTGGTTGCCGGGATTGCCGGGTCCACCCTGATTGGGGGCCGCCATCGGGTTCGCCCGGCCCGCCGGGTTGGCCTGGTTCGCCGGGTGGGACGGATCGGCGGGCTTCGGCGCCAGCGGTCCTTCGCCGGTCACCGGTCCGCCGGTCGGCCCAGAAGGACCACGGCCGCCGTCGCCCGCGGCACCTCCGGAGAAGTACGGCAGGTCCCCGCGCTGCGGGTCGCCGCCCTGCGGCGCACCCGTGCCGAGCGGACCGGCCGCCACGGCGCCGGACACGTCGAAGGAGCCCGTACCGGAGCCGTTGCTTCCCGAGCTCCCCGAATTTCCGGAACCGGGCGCGGCGTTGCCGGACGCGGTGTTCCCGCCGGCCGTCGCCGGACCGCTCTTGCGCGGCGCGAACCAGTCGCTCGTCTTCTCCTCCGCCGGAGCGGAGGGCGACGAGGGCCCGGCGGCGGCAGGCCCCGCGGGCGCGGAGCCCGATGCGGGAAGCCCGGCGGAACCGGGTCCGCCCGCGCCGTTCGCGGCTCCCGGGCGCCCGGCGCCGTCAGCGGCGTCGGCCGCCGCGCGGCCCCCGTCCAGCGGACGTGAGGCGCCGGGGTCGCTGTCCACGACGGGCGTGCGCATGACGACCGGTGGGATGGGCCGCGACCCGGGAATGTTGATCCGGATACGCGTGGTCAGCGTGGTCTCGGTCTTGGGCTCGTCGGGCCGCTCGTCGGCGGCCTGCCGCTGCGCGCCGTCCACGGCGCCGTCCGACGCGGCGCCCTGCGCCGGGGAGCCGTACGGCGGCGTCCCCGAGGGGTATGCGGCTCCACCGCGCCCCTGGGGCCCGGAGGACGAACTGTCAGTTTCACGACTCAAGGCAGGTTCTCCCGGTTGGCTCCGCCGCCCGTGCTCCCCGCGCGGAAGGAAATTCCCTCCGGCCGGAGGCTGGGGGAGGCTCGGCGGCGCGCACCACCATACTGGCCGCCGTCGGCACTCATCCTGTGACCGCCGTCAAACCCGTGCGGGACACGGGTTGAAGTGGTACGTCACTTGCCAAGTCGGGCGGCGGGCCCGCCTGGTTGCGGTCGCTGCCCGAGGGTGGCACACATCACAGCGACCGCCATCCCGCCCAGCAGGTAGGCGTACGAGCCGAGTCCCGCCCCGAAGAGGAAGTCCCCCTCGGGCCGGCTGGCCGTGAGCAGCATGACGGATACGAGCCAGCCCGCCGCCGGCGCGACCGCCCCCGCTCTGGTGCCGACGGCACGCGCCCCTCCGTGGAAGAGCCCCGCGGCCCCGAGGAGCGCGAGCAGCAACCCGCCCGGGAACCAGGCCCCTTGGACGAGCGCGCCCGCGGCGCCGACGACCGCTCCCAGCACGAAGAGGCCTCCGTACGAGGCGATGCGGCCGAAATTGAGCGGCTGCGCGAGGGCGCTGCCGCCCGGCGGGGACGCGGCGGACGACGAACCGGAAGCCGGCGACGATGCCGACGTGGCACGTGAACGAGTACTCACGGCGTCGTCACCCCTTCGAGCCCTTCGAGCCCCGCGTCCGCGAGCCCCGCGAACAGATCGGTCTCACGTTCCCCGTCCATTCCACCGCTTCCTCCTCGCACCAGCTCGTAGTACTCCACATCGAAGATCGGCTGCGCGAGCCCGTTCGACAGGGCGAAGAGCGGTTCCTGCACCTCGATCTGCGTGGCGTGCGCGCGCATCGCCGCCGCCTTCGCCGGGGCGAAGGCGGTCCCGTCGATCTCCGCCGTGATCCGCTCGTCGTCCGTCACACCGGGCACGTCCGCGGCCACGCCGGGGGTCGTGAACGGTGAGTGCCGCAGGGCCCCCTCCATCCACCGGAACCGCTCTTCGACGACGGAGCGCGGCGCGCGGTTCCAGTAGATCTTGGCGATGGTGTGAGGTTCGCCAAGATCCGCGCGGAAGGCGCTCTCGGCCGCGAGGTCCGCCGCGCGCATCGCGACGCGGTGGGCCTGGATGTGATCGGGGTGGCCGTACCCGCCGTCCGGGTCGTACGTCACGAGCACCTGGGGACGCACCTCGCGGATCACCTCGACGAGGTGCGCGGCGGCGTCGTCGAGATCTGCGGACCAGAAGGCGCCCGGACGATGGTTCTGCTCGACGCCCATCATCCCGGAGTCGCGGTAGCGGCCGGTGCCGCCGAGGAAGCGGTGGTCGGCCACGCCGAGCTGCTTCATCGCGGCGGCCAGCTCACCGATGCGCTGCGGGCCGAGCGCGTCCTCGCGGTCGGGCGCGAGATGGGCGAGGCCGGGCGGGATGACCTCGCCCTCCTCGCCCAGCGTGCACGTCACCAACGTGACATGGGCGCCTTCGGCCACGTACCTGGCCATCGTCGCGCCATTGTTGATCGACTCGTCGTCGGGGTGCGCGTGCACGAGCAGCAGACGCCGGGCGGGCAGTTCCGTCATGGGACCACCCTACGAGCACCCGGCGCCGTGATCAGAACGTGCTGATCTGAACGTGCTGCGCGCGGATCAGAACTTGATGTCGCCGATCATCCCCGCCACGTTCGTCGTCAGTTCGTTGATGGTCGGGGCGATGGAGGAGCTCGCCAGATAGAAGCCGAGCAAGACACAGACGATCATGTGGCCCGCTTTCAACCCTGACTTCTTGACCAGCAAGAAGACAATGATCGCCAGCAGCACCACCGCCGAAATCGAGAGTGCCACGGCGGCTCACCTCCAAGTCCCAGACCCTGCACCAGTGCGGACGCCAGCAGGTACATACCCACTAAGCGCTACGGATCATAACTATCCGTGGGTCCGCATGAGTCGGAGCACGGCAGCACAAGGGGGCGCATGCCCCATAGGCTCGGGGGATGACCACCGAGACGCCCGGAACCGCCGGGCCCGCCGAGAGTCACGCGCAGCGGCTCTCCTTCCCGCGCCTGCACGCCCGCACGCAACGCTTCACTCTCGGTGCGCCCCGCGCGTTCACGGTGGCGCCGGACGGGTCCCGCGTCGCCTTCCTGCGCTCGCCGTCCGGCACCGACCGGGCCAACCAACTCTGGGTCCTCGACCTGGCGGACGGCGCCACCGAGCGTGTCGCGGCCGACCCCGAGGCCCTCCTGAAGGGCGCGGTCGAGCGCCTCTCCGCCGAGGAGCGGGCCCGCCGTGAGCGCAGCCGCGAGGGCGGCGCGGGCATCGTGGGCTACGCGACGGACGCGGCGGTCGAGCTCGCCGCCTTCGCGCTCTCCGGGCGGCTCTTCGCCGCGGAGCTGCGCGTGGGCACGGCACGCGAACTGCCCGCCCCCGCACCGGTGATCGACCCGCGCCCCTCGCCCGACGGCCGCCACATCGCGTACGTCGCCGGGGGCGCCCTACGGGTGACGGGCGCCGACGGAGAGGGTGACCGTGCCCTTGTGGCGCCGGAGCCCGACTCCGTGGAGAAGGAGACCGTGACGTACGGCCTCGCGGAGTTCATCGCGGCCGAGGAGATGCAGCGTTCGCGCGGCTTCTGGTGGTCGCCGGAGTCGGACCGGCTCCTGGTCGCACGCGCCGACGACGCCCCCGTACGGCGCTGGTGGATCGCCGACCCCGCGCATCCGGAGACGGAGCCCGCCCGGGTCGCGTACCCGGCGGCGGGCACGGCCAACGCGGACGTACGACTGTTCGTCGTGACCCTGGACGGCGCCCGCACCGAGGTGATGTGGGACCGCGCCCGCTACCCCTATCTGGCGCGCGTGCACTGGTCGTCGGCCGGTGCGCCGCTGCTCCTCGTCCAGTCCAGGGACCAGCTCAGCCAGCTCTACCTGGCGGTGGACCCGGACGACGGCTCGACCCGCATGGTGCACGCGGAAGAGGACCCGCAGTGGCTGGAGCTCTTCCCCGGCGCCCCCTCCTGGTCCCCCAGCGGACGCCTGGTCCGGATCGTGGACGAGGGCGGCGCACGGGTCCTCGCGGTGGGTGAACGCCCCCTGACGGGGCCGCAGCTGCACGTCCGCGCCGTCCTTGACGTGGCGGACGACGACGTGCTGATCTCGGCGTCGGCGGGTGCGGCCGCGGCGGCGTCCGAGACCGGCGAGGTGCACGTCTACCGGGTCAACGAACTGGGCGTCGAGCGCGTCTCGACCGAGCCCGGGGTGCACTCGGCGGTCCGCTCGGGAGGCCTCACGGTCCTCGTGACGGCCACGCTCGACCAGCCGGGCTCACGCGTCCAGGTACTGCGCGACGGCAAGCAGGTGGCCACCGTCGCCTCATACGCGCGGCATCCGGAGCTCACGCCGCGCGTGACGCTGACCGAAGGGGGCGCACGCAAGATCCCGTGCGCCGTCCTGCTCCCCAGGGACTACGAGGAGGGTTCGGGCCCGCTGCCCGTGCTCCTCGACCCGTACGGCGGCCCGCACGGTCAGCGGGTCCTCGCCGCCCACAACCCGTACCTCACGTCCCAGTGGTTCGCCGACCAGGGCTTCGCGGTGATCGTCGCGGACGGCCGGGGCACTCCGGGCCGCTCCCCCGCCTGGGAGAAGGAGATCCGCCGGGACTTCACGCTCACCCTGGACGACCAGGTGGACGCGCTCCAGGGCCTCGCGGAGTCGTTCCCCCTCGACCTCTCCCGGGTCGCCATCCGGGGCTGGTCCTACGGCGGTTACCTCGCGGGGCTCGCGGTCCTGCGGCGCCCCGACGTCTTCCACGCGGGTGTCGCGGGGGCGCCGGTGACGGACTGGCAGCTGTACGACACGCACTACACGGAGCGGTACCTGGGCGATCCGGGCGCCGATCCGGCGCCGTACGCCCTGAGCTCCCTCGTCACCGAGGAGGGCCTGGTGGCGCCGGAGGACCCGCACCGGCCGCTGATGATCGTGCACGGCCTCGCGGACGACAACGTGGTCGTGGCGCACGCGTTGCGCCTGTCGTCGGCGCTGCTGGCCGCCGGGCGGCCCCATGAGGTCCTGCCCCTCTCCGGGGTCACGCACATGACCCCGCAGGAACAGGTGGCGGAGAACTTGCTGCTGCTGCAGGTGGACTTCTTGAAGAGGTCGCTGGGCCTGTCCTGAACGTGGGCGACCGGCCGGGGTGACATGGCGACCCCCGGCCGGTCTACGGCACCCGCACGGCCGTACGCGGCTTAGCCTGCCGGGGGTGTATGGCGGGGCTGGGTCGGTGGGGTTGCCCTCGTGTTTCTTTCCCCAACCCCGCCCCTTCCCGACTGTGACACCTGCGGCTCCGCCGCGGGTCGCTCGGCGCGAGGGCCCTCCTCAAACGCCGGAGGGGCTGAAAGATTCAGCCCCTCCGGCGTTTGAGGAGCGGGGTCTGGGGCGGAGCCCCAGTTTCGGGAAGGGGCGGGATTGGGGAGAGCCCCGCAGGGAACGCTCGAACCCCGCCCCCCTACGGCACCACCTGCTTCTCCTCGGCGAAGTGGCACGCCGAGTCATGGGCCGCCGGGCCCTCGGTGTGGCGGAACTCCGCCGGAACGGCAAGCAGCGGCACCTCCAGAGCACACCGCTCCCTCGCCTTCCAGCACCGCGTACGAAACCGGCACCCCGAGGGCGGATTGGCGGGCGACGGCACGTCCCCGGACAGAATGATCCGCTCCCGATGCTCCCGCGCCTCGGGATCAGGCACCGGCACAGCCGAAAGCAGCGCCTGCGTATAGGGGTGCGTCGGATGCTCGTAGATCTCCGCGTCGGAGCCGATCTCGACGATCCGCCCCAGATACATCACGCCGACCCGGTCAGAGATGTGCCGCACGATCGACAGGTCGTGCGCGATGAACACGTACGAGAGGTCGAAGTCGTTCTGCAGCCGGTCCAGGAGGTTCACGACCTGCGCCTGGACCGAGACGTCGAGCGCCGACACCGGCTCGTCCGCCACGATGATCTCGGGCCGCAGCGCAAGCCCCCGCGCGATCCCGATGCGCTGGCGCTGACCGCCCGAGAACTGGTGCGGATAGCGGTTGATGTACTCGGGGTTCAGCCCGACCACGTCGAGCAGCTCCTGCACCTTCTGCCGCCGCGAGCCCTTGGGCGCGACCTCCGGATGGATCTCGTACGGCTCCCCGATGATGTCGCCGACCGTCATACGAGGGTTCAGGGACGTGTACGGGTCCTGGAAGACCATCTGGATGTTGCGCCGCACGGCCTTCAGCGCGCGCCCGGACAGCTTGCTGATGTCCTCGCCCTTGTAGCGGATCTCGCCCGCCGTCGGCCGCTCCAGGTTCACCAGCATCTTCGCGACCGTCGACTTGCCGCAGCCGGACTCCCCCACGATGCCGAGCGTCTCGCCGTGCCCGAGGTCGAAGTCGACGCCGTCGACGGCCTTGACCGCGCCGATCTGCCTGCGGATGACGATGCCCTGGGTGAGCGGGTAGTGCTTGACCAGGCCCCGCACCTGGAGGATCGGCTCGCGGCCCGACGCCGAGCCGTGCGCGGCGAACTCGTGCTCCGCCCGCGCCTTGTGCAGCAGCTGCCGTGCGGTCTCGCCCTCGTCCTCAAGCTGCTTCCTGCTGATGTGCTCACCGTGCGGCATCGAGCGTCTCCTTCCAGAAGTGGCAGGCGCTCCGGCGGTCGGCGGTCAGGCCTTCGTAGGCCACTTCGTAGAGCGGCGGCTCATCGGTCCTGCACACCTCCCGTGCCATCGGGCAGCGGGGGTTGAAGGCGCAACCCGGCGGGATGTTCATGAGGTTGGGCGGCAGGCCCTTGATCGCGTAGAGCTCCTGGCCCTTCTGGTCGAGACGGGGAATCGACTCAAGCAGACCGCGCGTGTACGGGTGCGCCGGCGCCTTGTAGATCTCGTGGACGGGGGCCTTCTCGACGATGCGGCCCGCGTACATGACGGCGATGTTGTCGGCGACGTCCGCCACGACGCCCAGGTCGTGGGTGATGAGGATCAGGCCCATGTGCAGCTCGCGCTGGAGTTCGGCGAGGAGCTCCATCACCTGGGCCTGCACGGTCACGTCCAGGGCGGTGGTCGGCTCGTCGGCGATGATCAGCGAGGGTTCGAGCGCCATCGCCATGGCGATCATGATGCGCTGGCGCATGCCGCCGCTGAACTGGTGCGGATACTGCCCGACGCGTTCCTTGGCGGCCGGGATGCGCACCCGGTCCATCAGCTCGACGGCCTTGGCCCTGGCGTCCTTGCGGGACATCCCCTGGTGGACGACGTACATCTCGCCGAGTTGCTGGCCGACGCTGACCACGGGGTTCAGCGACGACAGGGCGTCCTGGAAGATCATCGCCATTCCGGCGCCGCGCGTCTTGCGCCGCTCCTCCGGCTTAAGCTTGAGGAGGTCCTGGCCCTTGAAGAGGATCTCGCCGCCGGTGATCTTTCCGGGCGGCATGTCGAGGATGCCCATGATGGCCTGCGCGGTCACGGACTTGCCGGACCCGGACTCGCCCAGCACGGCGAGCGTCTCGCCCTCGCTGACGGTGTAGTCGACGCCGTTGACGGCCTTGGCGACGCCGTCCCTCGTCCTGAACTCCACGTGCAGGTCACGCACTTCGAGCAGCTTGGACGCCCCGTCTGCGGACGCCCCCGCTGCCTCGGATGCCACGGTTGCCATGGGCGCCTACCTCAGCTTCGGGTCGAGGGCGTCGCGCACCGCGTCGCCGAGCATGATGAACGCGAGCACGGTGATCGCAAGGGCACCGGCGGGCCAGAGCAGCATGTGCGGGGCGTTGCGGATGTACTGGGAGGCGGCCGAGATGTCGATGCCCCAGCTCACGGTCGGCGGCTTCAGACCCACGCCGAGGTACGAGAGGGTCGCCTCCAGGGCGATGTACGTTCCGAGCGCGATGGTGGCGACGACGATCACCGGGGCGACGGCGTTCGGCGCGATGTGCCGCAGCAGCATCCGCGAGTTGGAGGCGCCGAGAGCGCGCGCCGCTTGTACGTAGTCGTTCTGCTTGGCGGTGATGACCGAGCCGCGGGCGATGCGCGAGAGCTGCGGCCAGCCGAGCAGGACCATGAAGCCGATCACCGGCCAGACGGTGTTGCTGGTGACGACCGACAGGAGCACCAGGCCGCCGAGTACGACGGGGATGGCGAAGAAGACGTCGGTGATGCGGGAGAGGATCGCGTCCCACACCCCGCCGAAGAAGCCCGCGAGCCCGCCGAGGACGCTGCCCAGGATCGCGACGCCGAGCGTGGCGCAGACGCCGACGGTGACGGAGGCGCGGGCTCCGTACACGGTCCGCGTGTAGACGTCGCAGCCCTGTCCGTCGAAGCCGAAGGGGTGGCCGGCCGTGGAGCTCTTCTGGGCGTTGGCGAGGTCGCAGTCGAGCGGGTTGCGGGAGGCGATCAGGGACGGCCAGATCGCGATGACGACGAGGAAGACGATGATGAGGGCGGAGATGATGAAGACCGGGTTCCGTCGCAGCTCGCGCCACGCGTCGGACCACAGGCTGCGGGCCGGTGCCGAGGGGCCGGTGCCGCCGGACCCGCCGGGCGTCTTCTCCAGCGTCGCCCCCTCGGTCGCCGCGAGGTCCATGGCGCCGCCCGCGCCGGTCGGGGCGATGGCTCCGTCTGGCTCTCGGGGTTCAGGCATAGCGGATCCTCGGGTCGAGTACGGCGTACAGGAGGTCGACGATCAGGTTGGCCACCAGGAAGACCAGGACGAGTACGGTCACGAAGCCGACGACGGTCTGGGTGCTCTGCCGGAGAATTCCTTGGTAGAGCTGGAATCCGACGCCGTGGATGTTGAAGATCCGCTCGGTGACGATCGCGCCGCCCATCAGCGCGCCGATGTCCGTGCCGATGAAGGTGACCACCGGGATGAGTGAGTTGCGCAGCAGGTGCCGGGTGATGACGCGGCGCCTGGGCAGGCCCTTCGCGATGGCCGTGCGGACGTAGTCGGCGCGGCGGTTCTCGGCGATGGAGGTCCGGGTGAGCCTGGTGACGTACGCCAGGGACACCGAGGCGAGCACGAGCCCCGGCACGATGAGTTCGTTGAGTGGCGCCTCCGAGGAGACGGAGGGTTTCATCACGCCCCATTCGACGCCGAGCAGCAGCTGGAGGAGCAGGCCGGTGACGAAGGTGGGGATGGCGATGACGACGAGCGTCAGGAGCAGCACGACGGTGTCGATGGGACGCCCGCGCCGCAGGCCGGTCACCACACCCAGCGAGATGCCGATGACGATCTCGAAGACGATCGCGACGAGCGTCAGCCGGATGGTCAGCGGGAAGGCCGTCGACATCAGCTCGGTGACCTTCTGGCCGTTGAAGGCGGTACCGAAGTCGCCGGTGAAGACATTGCCCATGTAGGTCACGTACTGCTGCCACACGGGCTTATCGAGGCCGAACTCCTTCTTCAGCTGAGTGGCTGTCGCGGGGTCGCACTTCCGGTCCCCGCAGAGGCCCGCGATGGGGTCGCCCATCACGTTCACCATCAGGAAGATCAGCAGCGTGGCGCCGAAGAAGACCGGGATCATCTGCAGCAGACGCCGGATCACATAACGTCCCATGAGGGCTCCGTAAGTAGGGGAAGCGGTCGTCCGGCGCGTATTCGCTCGCGCCGGACGACCGCTCCCCGGGCCTCAGCTGACCTTGATCTCGTTGTAGACCGGGACGCTGAACTGGTTCAGCTCCACGTCGGAGACCCGGTCCGAATAGCCGGCGCTGCCGTTCTGGTACCAGAGCGGGATGACCGCCATCTGTTCCGCGAGCACCTTTTCGGCGTCCTGGAAGGTGGATACGGCCTTGCCCGTGTCGGTCTCGGCGTTGGCCTTGTCGACGAGGTCGTCGAATTTCTTGTCGGACCATTTGCCGTCGTTCGACGGGGCGTCCGTGTAGTACAGCGGCTGCAGGAAGTTCTGGATCAGCGGGTAGTCCATCTGCCAGCCCGCGCGCCAGGCGCCGTCCAGCTTCTGCTGGGATGCCTTGCTGCGGAAGTCGGCGAAGGTGCCGACCGGGCTCGCGACACAGGACTTGTCGTTCCCGAGCGCCTTGTTGATGCTGTTGCAGACGGCGTCGACCCATTCCTTGTGCGAGCCGGTGTCCGCGTTGTACGTGATCTTCAGCGTGCCGCCGGGGATGCCGCCGCCGTCCGCGATCAGCTTCTTCGCCTTGTCCGCGTCGTACTTGCAGGGGTCGCCGCAGAGCCCGGACTTGTAGCCGCCGGCTTCGCCGAGCACCGGGGACGTCCAGTCGGTGGCCGGGGTGCGGGTCTTCTGGAAGATGGTCTCGGTGATCTGCTCACGATTGATCGCCATCGAAAGCCCCTGCCGGACCTTCTCCATCCCGGCCTTTGACCACTTGCTGTCGTAGAACGGGAAAGCCAGCGTCTGGATGATGCCCGCCGGGGTGTTGATGTAGCGGTCACCCAGATCATTCTTGGCGTTCTTGAGCTGCGAGGCCGGAACGTCGTCGACGAGGTCGAGATTGCCCGCCATCAGGTCCGTGTAGGCGGTGTTGTTGTCGGTGTAGACCTTGAGATCCACCCCGCCGTTCTTCGCCTTGTCCTCGCCGCTGTACCCGTCCCACTTCCGCAGGGACATCTTGGAACCCTTGGCGTACGAGTCCACGGTGTACGGGCCGTTGCCGACCGGCTTGGCGAGCCATGCGTCGTGGTCGTCGTAGAAAGCCTTGGGCAGCGGTGCGAAGGCCGGATAGCCGAGGGTCTTGGGCCAGGTGGAGAATTTCTGCGTGAGCTTGACGGTGAAGGTGGTGTCGTCGACGACCTTGAGCCCGGAGAGCTTGTCGGCCTTGGCGTCCCCCTTCTCCGGGTGGACGTCCTCGTACCCCTCGATGTAGCCGAAGAAGTAGGCGTTCTTCTGGTTGTTCTTCAGATGCGCGCCGTAATTCCAGGCATCGACGAAGGACTTCGCGGTGACCTTCTCGCCGTTGCTGAACTTCCACCCGTCCTTGATCTTCACGGTGAAGTTCTGCGAGTCCTTGGTGTCGATCTTCTCGGCGATCATGTTCTTCGCCTCGCCGCTCTTCGGGTCGTACCGCATGAGACCCCGGAAGAGCATGTCGAGCACCTTGCCGCCCTGCACCTCGTTGGTGTTGGCGGGCTCCAGCGGGTTCTGCGGATCACCCCAGGAGGACCCCACGATCCCGGAGCCGTCGCCGCCACCACCGCCGCTGTCCCCGCCTCCGCCGCAGGCGGTCGCCGCGAGCGCGACGGTCACCGCACATGCGGCCCACTTGGCGTGCGTGGCTCCACGCATGGAGAGCCTCCCTCTCAGGCCTAGGTCCGACGTTCAATGTCTGACTCAGGCCCAAATACACCCCAATGCTCCGCTCTGCGCATCTTGATAGGGGCTTTCCGGGGGCTAGTAGGACCGGGAAACCCTCGGATGCCGGATGGGTGCAGCGGCCAGGCGCGCCCGGGGACCGGCCCCTAGTCCGACGCCAGCCGCGCGTGCAGCTCGACGTCGTAGCGGACTCCCTCGTACGCGAGCTTCTGCCGCTGCAGACCTTCCGCCGCGAACCCGGCGGCCTCGGCGACCCGGCAGGACGCCGGGTTGTTCACCCGGTGCCCCAATTCAAGCCGGAAGAGCCCCAGCTCCCCGAACGCCCACCTGGCCAACGCCTCGCACCCGAACCGCGCCACCCCACGCCCCCGCACCGCAGGCACCGTCCAGTAGGAAACCCACCCGGTCCCATGCACCCGATTGACCGCCCCCACGGCAACGTTCCCCAAGGGAACATCATCCCCGCCGACCACCGCGAAGGCATACGCGACCCCCGCCCGCTCCTCCTGCCCACGCCGCGCGATCCAGCGGGAGGCACTCTCACGGGAGTCGACCGCCTCATCGGCCTGCCGCACCATTTCCGGCACGGAGAACGCGGCGAGCACAGCGGCGGCGTCGCTCTCCCTCCAGGCCCGCAACCTACGCACGACAAACCACCTGTCCCACCCGCACCATTCGAACGCGCCCCCGCCACAGGGTGAGCTGCCCCTTCCGCGGCGACATACGCACGAAAATGGGGGCGCCCGGAACCAATTGGTTCCGGGCGCCCCCATCATCTGTGGCCTGTGGCCGACGGTGGGGTTACGCCGCGTGGACGACGTCCTTTTCCTCCGCGAAGTGGCACGCCGACTCGTGTGCCGCCGGGGTGTCCTGGCCCGCGAAACGCTGCGGGATCGCGAGCAGCGGGGTCTCCTCCGCGCACTTCGCCTCCGCCTTCCAGCAGCGGGTGCGGAAGCGGCAGCCCGAGGGCGGGTTCGCGGGGGACGGCACGTCACCGGTGAGGATGATGCGCTCGCGGCCCTCGCGGGCCTCCGGGTCCGGCACCGGGACGGCAGACAGGAGCGCCTGCGTGTACGGGTGCGTCGGGTGCTCGTAGATCTGCTCGTCCGAGCCGATCTCCGCCATCTTGCCGAGGTACATCACGCCCACACGGTCCGAGATGTGCCGGACGATCGACAGGTCGTGCGCGATGAAGAGGTAGGAGAGGTTGAACTCGTCCTGCAGCTTCTCCATCAGGTTGATGACCTGGGCCTGGACGGAGACGTCCAGGGCCGAGACCGGCTCGTCGCAGATGATGATCTCGGGGTTGAGGGCCAGACCGCGCGCGATGCCGATGCGCTGGCGCTGACCGCCCGAGAACTGGTGCGGGTAGCGGTTGATGTACTCGGGGTTGAGGCCCACCACGTCCAGGAGGTCCTGGACCTTCTGGCGGCGCGAGCCCTTGGGAGCCACCTCGGGGTGAATCTCGAAGGGCTCCCCGATGATGTCGCCCACCGTCATACGGGGGTTCAGGGACGTGTACGGGTCCTGGAACACCATCTGGATGTTGCGGCGGACCGCCTTCAGCGCGCGCCCGGACAGCTTGGTGATGTCCTGGCCCTTGTAGAAGACCTCGCCGGCCGTGGCGGTTTCCAGGGTCATGAGCAGCTTGGCGACCGTGGACTTGCCACAGCCGGACTCGCCCACGATGCCCAGCGTCTCGCCCTGGTACAGGTCGAAGGAGATGCCGTCGACCGCCTTGACCGCGCCGATCTGCTTCTTGATCAGGATGCCTTGGGTCAGCGGGAAGTGCTTCACCAGGTTGCGGACCTGGAGGATCGGCTCGCCGCGCTCCACCGGCGCCTCGATGGCCGCGACGGCCTCCTCGGCGGTGGCCGCGTCGACCGTGTCCACCTCGGAGACGTTCGGGGTCGCGTCGACGGGCTCGTCCGTCTTCGAGAGTTTCGAAGCCTTCGTCGGCTCAGCCATGGATCGTCTCCTTCCAGAAGTGGCACGCGCTGCCGCGGCCCGGCAGATCCGTGCCGTCCTGCTCCGTCACCGACACCAGGGCCGGGACGTCAGTACGGCAGATGTCCTCGGCCTTGGGGCAGCGCGGGTTGAAGGCGCAGCCGGACGGAATGTGCAGCAGGTTGGGCGGCAGGCCCTTGATCGCGTAGAGCTCCTGGCCCTTCTGGTCGAGCCGGGGAATCGAATCGAGCAGACCGCGTGTGTACGGGTGCGCGGGGCGCTTGTAGAGCTCGTGCACGGGCGCCGTCTCGACGATCCGGCCCGCGTACATCACCGCGATCTTGTCGGCGACGTCCGCGACCACACCCAGGTCATGGGTGATCAGGATCAGGCCCATGTTGTACTCGCGCTGAAGCTCGGCAAGCAGGTCCATGACCTGTGCCTGGACCGTCACATCGAGAGCCGTGGTGGGCTCGTCGGCGATGATCAGGTCCGGCTCCAGGGCGAGCGCCATCGCGATCATGATGCGCTGGCGCATACCGCCGGAGAACTGGTGCGGGTAGTCGTTCACCCGCTCCTTGGCGGCCGGGATCTTCACCCGCTCCATCAGCTCGATGGCCTTGGCCTTGGCTTCCTTGCGGTTGAGCCCGTCGTGCACCCGGAACATCTCGCCGAGCTGATAGCCCACCGAGAGAACGGGGTTGAGCGACGACAACGCGTCCTGGAAGATCATCGCGATCTTGCGACCGCGGATCTTCCTGCGCTCCTCGCCGGACATCTTGAGCATGTCCTGGCCGCGGAAGAGGATCTCGCCCTGCGGGATCTTCCCCGGCGGCATGTCGAGGATGCCCATGATCGCCTGGGCGGTCACGGACTTGCCGGAGCCCGACTCACCGAGGACGGCGAGCGTCTCGCCCGCGTCCACGCTGTAGTTGACGCCGTTGACTGCCTTGACCACTCCGTCACGGGTGTGGAACTCGACGTGCAGATCCCTGACGTCCAGCAGCCTGCCACTCTTTTCCTCACCCGAGCGGGGGGCGGGAACCGAGTCTTCCTTGATGTCGATGCTGGTCATTTACGCCTCCCTCAGCGCAGCTTCGGGTCGAGGGCTTCGCGTACGGCGTCGCCCATCATGATGAACGCAAGCACCGTGAGACTCAGCATTCCTGCCGGGAAGATCAGTGTGTGCGGGTTGTTGCGGATGTCGTTCAGGGCGTCGGAGATGTCTCCGCCCCAGGAGAGCGCGTCACCGGCGAAGCCGAGGCCCAGGAAGGACAGCGTCGACTCGGCGACGATGTACGTGCCGAGCGCGATGGTCGCGATGACGATGACCGGCGCGATGGCGTTCGGCAGGATGTGCCGGAACAGGATCCGCTTGGTGCCCGCGCCGAGTGCCTTCGCCGCCACGACGTAGTCGGCGTGCCGGGTGGTGATCACCGCGCCGCGCATCACGCGGGCGATCTGCGTCCAGCCGAGGAAGGCGAGGGCGCCGGTGATCACCCAGACGTTGCGCTCGGTGAAGGCGTTCAGGACGACCATCGCGCCGAGCAGGAACGGGACACCGAAGAACACGTCGGTGAGCCGCGAAAGGATGCTGTCCCAGATGCCGCCGAAGTAGCCGGCCAGCATGCCGACCAGGCCGCCGAACAAGGTGACCAGGATGGTCACTCCGAAGCCGACCATGATCGAGTTGCGGGCGCCGTACACCACGCGGGCGTAGACGCTGCGTCCCTGGCGGTCGTAGCCGAACCAGTCGGGCTGGAAGAAGTGGCCGAGGTTCGGCTTCTCCAGGAAGTGATTGGTCAGGTCGCCGGAGCGGGGGTCGGCGCTGGTGAACAGCCCGGGGAAGGCGGCGACCAGGAGCACCACGACGATCAGCAGTGCGGAGACGAGGAACAGCGGCCTGCGGCGCAGGTCCCGCCAGGCGTCGCCCCACAGGCTGCGCGGCTTGCCCGTCGTCTCCGCGGTGTCCACGGCCTTCGCTTCGGCGTCGACGATGGCCACGGCGTGTGCCTCGTCCGTGGCCGGGGACTTGGTGAGGTCAGGCATAACGGATCCTCGGGTCCAGGACGGCGTAGAGCAGGTCGACGATCAGGCTCGCGAGGAGATACACGAGCACCAGGACCGTCACGATGCCGACGATGACGGCGCCCTCTCGGTTGCCCAGCGCGTCGAACAACAGGTTGCCCACACCGGTGACATTGAAGATGCCCTCGGTGATGACCGCGCCGCCCATGAGGGTGCCGATGTCGGTTCCCAGGTAAGTGACCACCGGGATCAGGGAGTTGCGCAGCAGGTGCCGGGTGATGATCCGGCGGCGCGGCAGACCCTTGGCGACCGCGGTGCGTATGTAGTCCGCCTGCCGGTTCTCCGCGATGGAGGTCCGGCTCAGCCGTGCCACATAGGCGAGACCGACCAGGCCGAGCACGAGTGCCGGCATCAGCAACTGCTGGAAGTCCGTCGAGTCCTGGACCGTCGGTTTCACCCAGCCGAGCTCGTTTCCGAAGATCAGCTGAAGGAACAGGCCGAACACGAAGATCGGGACGGAGATCACGAGAAGCGTGAAGAGCGTCACGGTGTTGTCCACGAACCGGCTGCGCCGCACACCGGCGAGCACACCCAGACCGATGCCGACGATGAGTTCGAACGTCCACGCCATGGCGGCGAGTCTCATCGAAATCGGGAAAGCCTGCTTGATCTCGTCAAGAATGGGCCTGTTGCCGGCGATGGTCTTGCCGAAGTCGCCCTGCAGCAATCCGCCCATGTAGTGCAGATATTGCTGCCAGAGCGGCAGGTCGAGCCCGCGGTCGTGCTTGATCTGCGCAACCTGCGCCGGGTCCGGCGGCTTGTCTCCCCACAGCGCCCGTACGGGATCGCCGGGGAGCACATTGACCATCAGGAAGATCAGCAGGGTTGTCCCGATGAAGACCGGGATCATCTGGAGCAGTCGCCTCGCGACGTAGCGCCCCATGGTGGTGCCTCCGTCCATTGCGGAGCCCGCCCGTGAGCGGCGCCCGGGATCACCGGGCGCCGCTCACGGAAACGGAACTCCGACGACTACTTCTTCTCGAAGACCTCGACCTCGGTGAGAACCGGGTCGCCTGCCTGGTCGAACTCCATGCCCTTCACGTTGTTCGAGTACGCGGAGAGCGTCTTGTTGTACCAGAGCGGAATGCCCGGGAAGGTGTTGACGAGCTGCTTCTCGGCCTCGCCGTACAGCTTCGCGGACTCGTCGATGGTCTTCGCGCCGTCGGCCTTCTTGGTCAGCGCGTCGAACTTCTTGTCCGAGAAGCCGCCCTTGTTGCCGTCGACGCCGGTGCCGTAGAGGTCGGCGAGGAAGTTGCCGTTGAACGGGTAGTCGAGCACCCAGCCGGAGCGGTAGATCGACTTGACCTTCTTCTGGTCACGGATCTCCGTGTCGGCCGCGAAGTCGGTCACCGCGTCACCGACGCACTTGACGCCGGTCGACTTGGTGATGCTGTTGCAGACCGCGACGACCCAGTCCTTGTGCGGCTGGTCGGCGTTGTACTGGATGGAGATCTTGTTGCCCGGAACGCCGCCGCCCGCCTTGATGGAGGCCTTGGCCTTCTTGGCGTCGAACTTGCAGTACTCGCCGCAGGCGTCCTTCTGGTAGCCCTTGACGCCCTTGGCGACCCAGCCGGTGGCGGACTCACGCGTGCCGTAGAACACGGTCTTGGCGATGGTGTCGCGGTCGATCGCCATCGACAGGCCCTGCAGGACCTTGACGTCGATGTCCTTCCACTGCTTCGTGTAGAAGGCCGGGTTGATCGTGTTGATCGCCGAGAAGTCCTGCTCGATCGCGCGGTCGCCGAAGTCCTGCTTGAAGTTGGCGGTCTCGCTGTTCGGCACGATCGGCATCGAGTCGACGTTGTCCGACTTCAGGTCGGCGTAGGCCGCCGTGTCCTTGGTGTAGGCCTTGAAGTCGATGCCGCCGTTCTTCGGCTTGTCGCCCTTGTAGCCGTCCCAGGCGCGGACCGAGATGAGCTTCTTGTGGTCCCACTTCGAGAACTTGTACGGGCCGTTGCCGACCGGCGACTCGCCGTACTTCTTCGGGTCCTTGAGGGCCTCCGAAGGCAGCGGGTAGAAGGGCGCGTAGACGAGCTTGTACGCGTAGTACGGGATGCCGTCGTTCAGCGTGATGGTGAAGGTGTTGTCGTCGACGACCTTCAGACCCTCCATCGCCTCCGCCTTGGCCTTCCCCTTCTCGGGGTGGACCTTGTCGTAGCCGACGATGTCGCGGTACCACGAGCTGTTCTGCTGGCCGTTGGCCGGGTTGGCGGCCCAGTTCCAGGCGTCGACGTACGACTTGGCGGTGACAGCCTCACCGTTGTGGAACTTCCAGCCCGACTTCAGCTTGACGGTCCACACCTTGGAGTCCTTGTCGGGGGTGACCGACTCGGCGTTCTCGTAGGTGATGTTGCCCTGCTTGTCGTAGTGGACCAGGCCCGTGAAGAGCGAGTCGATGACGACGCTGCCGTATGCCTCCATGGTGTTGGAAGGCTGCAGGGCGTTCTGCGGCTCGCCGTTCGCGTAGCTGACGATCCCCTTGGGGTCGACCTTGCCACTCTTGCCGCTGTCGCTGTCGCCGCCACCACAGGCCGTTGCCGTCAGCGCCACGACACCCGCTATCGCGACCCACTTGGCGCTCTTGGCACCACGCATGGGGTTCCTCCTCATGAGTCCACTTGTTCACTACAAGAGGGGGTACAAGAAACCGCGCCGACACCCCTGACGGCGCGTAGATCGAAGTACCCCAGTGTGCTCGTGAGTCGGCGCTCCCCACAGCGCGTGACCCATTGACCCGAGCTATACGCGGTCAACTATTAGCCATGAGGTACCGCCCGACCACACTCTTTTGGTCTCGGTTCAATCACACCTGGTGCGTACAACTTCCAAAATCCGGACAAACCGATCCGAGATAGATGGTTGCGAAACGGACGTGTTACACATCTAACGGTCAACGGTGTCCGTATTCCGGACAGATGGTCCAGGAAAACCGGTTGCGGCGGAGCACGCCGGAGGCGACTCGGGGCATCTTCGGGGGCGGCTCTGTGGACGCGCGTAGATGCGCGGAGAGTCGCGAACGGGGGAAACCCGTCGCTCCCGGGGCCCGGGCCAGCGTAGTGCCCCTGAGGGCCCCGCAAGGGGGTAAACCCCGCAGACGCACGGAGGCCGGTCCCCGCCTCTCCCCGGAGGAAGAGCGGAAACCGGCCTCAGATGCCGAATTCGCCGGAAGTCAGCGGCAGTTGCGCCGGGCCCAGGTTTTAACCGGGCTTTGCTCCGGCCTCAGCCGTGCTTGGCGCGCGAGGCCGTGCGGCCGCGCTGCTTCTGGTCCAGGACGACCTTGCGGATACGCACGGTCTCCGGGGTCACCTCGATGCACTCGTCGTCGCGGCAGAACTCAAGGGACTGCTCGAGCGAGAGCTTGCGGGCGGGCACGACGTTCTCGGTCGTGTCCGCGGAAGCCGCACGCATGTTGGTGAGCTTCTTCTCCTTGGTGATGTTCACGTCCATGTCGTCGGCGCGCGAGTTCTCGCCGACGATCATGCCCTCGTACACCTCGGTGCCGGCCTCGGTGAAGATGACACCGCGCTCCTGGAGGTTGACCATCGCGAACGGCGTGACCGAACCCGAGCGGTCCGCGACGAGCGAGCCGTTGTGACGGGTGCGCAGGTCGCCGAACCACGGCTCGTGACCCTCGAAGATCGAGTGCGCGATGCCGGTGCCGCGGGTCTGCGTCAGGAACTCCGTGCGGAAGCCGATGAGGCCACGCGACGGAACGATCCACTCCATGCGGATCCAGCCGGAGCCGTGGTTGGTCATCGTCTCCATGCGGCCCTTGCGGGTCGCCATCAGCTGCGTGATGGCGCCGAGGTGCTCCTCGGGCGAGTCGATCGTCATGCGCTCGATCGGCTCGTACGTCTTGCCGTCGATCTGCTTGGTGACGACCTCGGGCTTGCCTACGGTGAGCTCGAAGCCCTCGCGGCGCATCTGCTCGACCAGGATGGCGAGCGCGAGCTCACCACGGCCCTGGACCTCCCAGGCGTCGGGACGCTCGGTGTCCAGGACACGGAGCGAGACGTTACCGATGAGCTCCTTGTCCAGACGGTCCTTCACCTGGCGGGCGGTGACCTTGTGGCCCTTGCCGCCCTTGCCGACGAGCGGCGAGGTGTTGGTGCCGATGGTCATGGAGATCGCGGGCTCGTCGACCGTGATCAGCGGGAGCGCGATGGGGTTCTCGGGGTCGGCGAGGGTCTCACCGATCATGATCTCCGGGATACCGGCGATGGCGCAGATGTCACCGGGGCCCGCCTTCTCGGCGGGCTTGCGGGTGAGCGCCTCGGTCATCATCAGCTCGGTGATGCGGACGTTGGACTGCGAGCCGTCCCGCTTGATCCACGTGACGGTCTGGCCCTTGCGCAGTTCGCCCTGCTCGACGCGGCACAGCGCGATACGGCCGAGGAAGTTGTCGGCGTCCAGGTTCGTGACGTGAGCCTGGAGGGGCGCGTCCTCGTCGTACTTCGGGGCCGGGACGGTCTCCAGGATCGTGGAGAAGAACGGCTCCAGGTTCTCGCTGTCGGCCGGGACGGTGCCGTCCTCCGGCTTGGTCAGCGAGGCGACGCCGTCACGGGCGCAGGCGTAGACGATCGGGAACTCGATCTGGTCCTCGTCCGCGTCCAGGTCCAGGAAGAGGTCGTACGTCTCGTCGACGACCTCGGCGATACGGGAGTCCGGACGGTCCGTCTTGTTGATGCAGAGGATCACCGGCATCTTCGCGGCGAGGGCCTTGCGCAGGACGAAGCGGGTCTGGGGCAGCGGACCCTCGGAGGCGTCCACGAGGAGGACGACCGCGTCCACCATCGACAGGCCGCGCTCGACCTCACCACCGAAGTCGGCGTGGCCGGGGGTGTCGATGATGTTGATGGTGATGACGTCGCCGCCATCCTTGGGGTGGTACTTGACGGCCGTGTTCTTGGCCAGGATCGTGATGCCCTTCTCACGCTCCAGGTCGTTCGAGTCCATCATGCGGTCGTCGAGGGACTCTGCCGCATGCGCGGCGAAGGAGCCGGCCTGCTTGAGCATGGCGTCGACCAGGGTGGTCTTGCCATGGTCGACGTGGGCGACGATGGCAACATTACGAATGTCATGGCGCGTGGGCATACGAGCTGCGCTTCTCCCGGGAAGAGTGGATGGCCGCGCGTACGGTCCGGCACGCGTGCCCTGCCGGGCAGAACACGCCACGGCCTCACCCCAGTCTACGTCCCTCACGCGGAGGAGACCTCCGCGGGGGGCTGCCGGGGGGCCTGACCTGGGGTTTTGCTGGTCTCAGCCAAGCGCTCCGAGCGTGCGGCGCCGGCTCCGGGGCATGCGGTCGCGGGCGAGGGGCGGGGTCCGGGGAAAACGGGCAGGGGTGTCCCGGGTCAATGGGTGGGAACGACCTTGCCCGCCGAGGGTCTCGGCGGGCAAGGGAGTTGAGGGGAATCTGAGCCTGACCTGCGGCGGAGCTACTTTGCCGCGGGTTTGGCGCCCTGCTTCAGGAAGCCCATGTCCTCATAGTTCGGGACCTGGAATCCGAACGCCCCCGCATTGGCGAGGTTCGTGCGGGCCGCCATCAGCTGGGGGCGCTGATAGAGAGGAATCGATCCTGCTTCGGCCCAGATGCGGGCATCCGCCTTCTTGACCAGCGCACGGCTCTCGTCCTCGTCCAGCTCCCCCATCGCCTGGTCGAACAGCTGATCGATGTGATCCGTGCCGACCCGCGTGTAGTTCTGCTCGACGTTCAGCGACCCGTCCGCGGCCGGCACCGGCTTGGCGAAGATCGGGCGCGCGTCCGTGGCCGGGAAGGCCGTGGCGGGCCAGGAGTACAGGGCGAGGTCGTACTGACCGGAAGCGATGTGGTCCTTGAAGTAGCTCTCGTCGGCGACCTTCGCCGTCTCCGTACGGATACCGATCTTCTCCAGCATCCGCGAGATCCGGTCGGCCACCGTCCGCAGCGACTCCGAGCCCTCCCCGGACGGCAGGACGAAGCGGAGGGTGAGGGGCTTGCCGTCCTTGGCCATGGGGCCGCCCGCCGCAGCGGTCGCGGCCGGCGCCGCGGTCCCCTTGGGGGCGTACGCGCCGGGCGCACCACCCTTGGCCGCCTGCTTGTCCGCACGCTTCTCTGCTCGCTTCTCCGCCTGCTGCTTGGCATGCCCGCCGGGGTCCTTCTTCTTCTCCTTGTCCGCCTCACCGGGAGCCGCGAGGGTGTCCGCCTGCCGGGTGAGCGCCGCCCGCTGGTAGGCCGCCGCCGGAGCGGGCGCGAGCACCGAGGTGCCGCTGTCGCCCGGCTTCTGGTCGTCCTCGCCGACGACGTACGTGCCGTCGTCACCCGAGTCCGAGGAATCGGTGTCGGAGTCCGCGTCGGAATCGGAGTCGGAGCCGGACTTGGCCTTCTTGGTGTCCGCCTCGCCTCCGGCCGTCTTCCCCTTCGGCTCCTTCAGCGGACCGCCCGGCGTCCATCCCGCGTCGGCGAGCAGCGCCCGCGCCTCCGCGGTGTCCTGGTCCCCGAGGGCCCCGCTGTTGTCCGCGTACGCGTGCTGACCGGCGAGGGCGAGGTGGCTGCCGACCGGCTCGGCGGGCAGGCCGAGCGGCGAGAGGACCGCCTTGGCGAGCTCCTCGCGGTCGAGGGCCCTGGCCACCGCACGCCGCACCCGGTCGTCGGCGAGCGGACCCTCGGTGCCGTTGAGGGCGAGCTGGGTGTAGGCCGGTTCGAGGGACTTGCGGACGGTGTAGCCCCGCAGGCCCGATTGTTCGTCGGCGTACTTCTTGATCGCCTTGTCGGTCCGCTTGCGGGCCAGCTGCTCGGTGTCCGCCGCCTCCTCGTCGGAGCCGTGCGCGACCGCCCAGGACCGCAGCGCCTTGGCGGGGGTCAGCTGCGCCTCGGGGCCGTGGCCGAGCGGGCCCTGGGCGCCCTTGTCGCGGGCCGCGTTCGTGATGCGCCGGGCCTCGGGGGCGTCGATCTCGGCGAGGTCCACCTTGCCCTCGGCGAGCGCGGCGGCCCGCTTCTCGCGCGGCACCTCGCGCAGCACCAGCTTGGAGAGCTTGGCCGGCCTGCCCCACCAGCGCGGATTGCGCACCAGCGTGACCTCGTCCGCCTTGCTGTCGAAGTCCTGCACCGCGAACGGTCCCGCGCTCACCTTGAGCTTGCGCCGCGCGCCGTCGTTGAAGGTGTCAGGAGTGCCCATGACCTCCTTCGGGTACAGCGGCGAGAAGAGCGAGCGCCAGTCCGCGTACGGCTTGTCGAAGGTGACGCGCACCTCCAGGTTGTCCGCGCCGCGCTCGATCTTCCCGATGCGGTCGTAGCCCGCGTTGCGCGCCGTCCAGTACGCGCTGTCCTTCCCGGAGAGGGCGCGCTGCTGCGCGGCGAAGTCATCGGCGCCGATCTCCCGGCCGTCACTCCAGACCGCCTGCTGGTTGAGCTTGTAGAGCACCACCTGCTTGGGCTCGCGCTCGACGACCTCCGCGGACTCCAGGAAGTCGCTGTTCCGCTGCGCCCTGCCCTGCGCGTCGAGACGGTACATCGACGGCAGGACGGCTCCCGCGATCCGTGAGGTGCCCGCGTCCGCGTCCGACTGGAAGGAGTTGAGGGTCTCCGGCATCGACTCGACGGCCCAGTTCATCGTCCCGCCGTCGGCGACGAGATCCCGGGCCGCGGGGGCGACGTCCTGGCCGGCGGTCGGGGAGCCCGCCTCGTCCTGGGAGCTGCAGGCGGCGAGGGCGGGCAGGGCTAGCACGCCCGTGGCGAGGAACACGGCAGATCTCAGTCTGGCGCGGTCTGGGGACATGACGGGTACCTCCGGGGCTCGCCCGGCCGCCCGCTACCAGGACCGGGCCGGGTTTGATCACGTTTGGCGGTATATGGAGCTGATCACATCTATCGATCCACTGAAGGGGACGGGAACCGGCACGCGGGAGCGACACGGCGTGGGGGCGCCAGATCCCACTCGTGCGGCCCAACCCCGCGTGACCGAGCGTGACGAAGGCCCCGGCCCGCGCCCCGAGGCACGGCCGCGACGGCGGCGCACACCCGGCGCATTTCAGCGCGTACGAGCCGGGAATCCCTGCAGATCCCTTCACAAGCCGGGATGTGACGCGCGACACTCGCAGGCGCATGAACGTTGCCGCCGCACCCCTGAAGTGAGGGCAAGTCATGGCTCTGCAGGATGATCTGACGGCTGTTCAGCGATGCGTCGACGATCTGGTCCGCACCGTCGGCAAGCTGGAGCAGCAGGTCGGCGAGGGTTCCCGGGGCGGCCTTGCCGGGATAGACGTGCGCCGCGTCCGCACGGACGCCGACCGCCTGCGCGAAAGCGTCGCGTTTCTGCGCGCCGCGGCCCAGGGGCCAGCCGCCGCCCCGGCGAAGCGGCCCGACCTGGTCACCATCCCCGACGCGCCGTACGACAGCTCGCTGTGGACGGACTCGGACGACGAGGGCCTCGGCGCGAGCGACCGGCGCGCCCCTTGAGCTGCCGCACCCGCCCTGAGCAGCACCGCCCTGAGCACCGCCCTTCTGAGGACCGCCGATCTGAGGACAAAGGAGTGGAGCCTCGTTGGCCACTGGCACGGAACCCCATCTGAAAAGCGGTCAGGATCCCGGCGGCGTACGAGCGGCGACGCGCGCCGCGATCAGCGCTGCCCATCTGCGGACCGACCGCTGGTGGCTCGCGCCCGCCGCGACCGCCGCCGGCCTCTTCGCCTTCATCGTCTACTCGACGTGGCGGGCCTTCGCGAACGCGGACTACTACGCGGCGCCCTACGTCTCACCGTTCTACTCGCCGTGCCTCGCCGAGAACTGCGAGCCGATGCGGTCAGGGCCCAACTGGGAGATCTTCGGCAGCTGGTGGAGCCTCTCCCCCGCCCTGCTCATCCTGATCTTCCCGCTCGGCTTCCGTCTGACCTGCTACTACTACCGCAAGGCCTACTACCGCGGCTTCTGGGCCTCACCGCCCGCCTGCGCGGTCGCAGAGCCGCACAAGAAGTACTCCGGAGAGACCCGTTTCCCGCTCCTCCTGCAGAACATCCACCGCTACTTCTTCTACGCGGCGGTTCCGGTGGCGGGCATCCTCACGTACGACACGGTGCTCTCGTTCCGCGACGAGCACTACGAGTGGGGCCACATGGGCCTCGGCACGCTCATCTTCCTGGTCAACATCACGCTGATCTGGGCGTACACCCTCTCCTGCCACTCCTGCCGGCACATCGTCGGCGGCAAGCTCAAGCACTTCTCCAAGCACCCCGTGCGCTACCGCATGTGGCAGTGGGTCGGGAAGCTGAACGCCCGCCACATGCTGCTCGCCTGGGCCTCCTTGGTGAGTGTGGCGCTCGCCGACTTCTACGTGTATCTGATCGCGTCCGGCGTCTTCGACGATCCGAGGTTCTTCTGATGTCTCAAGTGGAGCGGCAGCAGTGGGATGTTGTCGTCGTCGGAGCCGGAGGAGCGGGCCTGCGGGCCGCGATCGAGGCACGTGAACAAGGCGCCCGTACGGCCGTGATCTGCAAGTCCCTGTTCGGCAAGGCCCACACGGTGATGGCCGAGGGCGGCATCGCCGCCTCCATGGGCAACGTGAACTCCGGCGACAACTGGCAGGTCCACTTCCGCGACACCCTGCGCGGCGGCAAGTTCCTCAACCAGTGGCGGATGGCCGAGCTGCACGCGCGCGAAGCTCCCGACCGCGTCTGGGAGCTGGAGACCTGGGGCGCCCTTTTCGACCGTACGGCGGACGGGCGGATCTCCCAGCGCAACTTCGGGGGGCACGAATACCCCCGCCTCGCGCACGTCGGCGACCGGACCGGACTCGAACTGATCCGCACGCTCCAGCAGAAGATCGTCTCCCTCCAGCAGGAGGACGAGCGCGAATTCGGCGACTACGAAGCGCGTCTGAAGGTCTTCCAGGAGTGCACGGTCACCCGCGTCCTCAAGGAGGGTGAGCGGGTCAGCGGCACGTTCTGCTACGACCGCGAGTCCGGCCGCTTCTTCGTGCTGGAGGCCCCCAGTGTCGTCCTGGCGACCGGTGGCATCGGCAAGTCCTTCAAGGTGACGTCCAACTCGTGGGAGTACACGGGCGACGGACACGCACTCGCGCTGCTCGCCGGGGCGCCGCTCCTGAACATGGAGTTCGTGCAGTTCCACCCGACGGGCATGGTCTGGCCGCCCTCGGTGAAGGGCATCCTGGTCACCGAGTCGGTGCGCGGCGACGGCGGGGTGCTGCGCAACTCCGAGGGCAAGCGGTTCATGTTCGACTACGTACCGGACGTCTTCAAAGAGAAGTACGCGCAGTCGGAGGAGGAAGGCGACCGCTGGTACGAGGACCCCGACCACAACCGCCGCCCCCCTGAGCTGCTGCCCCGTGACGAGGTGGCGCGCGCCATCAACTCCGAGGTGAAGGCGGGCCGCGGCTCACCGCACGGCGGCGTCTTCCTGGACGTCTCCACACGCATGCCCGCCGAGGTCATCCGGCGCCGACTGCCGTCCATGTACCACCAGTTCAAGGAGCTCGCGGACGTCGACATCACCGCCGAGGCGATGGAGGTCGGGCCGACCTGCCACTACGTGATGGGCGGTATCGCGGTCGAGTCGGACACCGCGGCGGCACGCCGCGTGCCGGGTCTGTTCGCGGCCGGAGAGGTCGCGGGCGGCATGCACGGCTCCAACCGGCTCGGCGGCAACTCCCTCTCCGACCTGCTCGTCTTCGGGCGGCGTGCGGGGCTGCATGCGGCGCGGTACGCCTCCGAACTCACCGGGCCGGGCGCACGGCCGGTGATCGACGACGTCCAGGTGGACACGGCGGCGGCCGAGGCACTGCGGCCGTTCAGCGCGGAGGGCCCCGAGTCAGGGGCGACGCCCGAGAATCCCTACACCCTGCACCAGGAACTCCAGCAGACGATGAACGACCTGGTCGGCATCATCCGCCGCGAGGCCGAGATGGAGCAGGCCCTGGAGAAGCTGGCGGAGCTACGGGTACGGGCACGGCGGGCCGGCGTCGAGGGTCACCGCCAGTTCAACCCCGGCTGGCACCTCGCGCTCGATCTGCGCAACATGCTCCTTGTCAGCGAGTGCGTGGCGCGGGCCGCCCTGGAGCGCACGGAGAGCCGCGGCGGGCACACCCGCGAGGACCACCCGGGCATGAACCGCGCATGGCGCCGGGCGAACCTCCTCTGCCAACTCACGGACCCTTCGGGCGGGTTGGCGGCGACGGATCCCGTACGCGGCCAGATCGACCTGGTGCGGGTCACCACCGAGCCCATCCGAGACGACCTGCTTGCTCTCTTCGAGAAGGAAGAGCTGGTCAAGTACCTGGCCGAAGAGGAGCTTTTCGAGTGAGTGCCACTACGCCGAGTCCGACTCCGAGTCCGAGTTCTCCCGGTGCTTCCAGTACGTCGTACGACGCCCGGTTCAGGGTCTGGCGCGGGGACGTCGAGGGCGGCGACCTGGAGGACTTCAAGGTCGAGGTGAACGAAGGCGAGGTCGTCCTCGACATCATCCACCGCCTCCAGGCGACCCAGACCCCCGACCTGGCGGTGCGCTGGAACTGCAAGGCGGGCAAGTGCGGTTCGTGCTCGGCGGAGATCAACGGCCGGCCGCGGCTGATGTGCATGACGCGGATGTCGGTGTTCGACCGCGAGGACGTCATCACGGTGACACCTCTGCGGGCCTTCCCCGTGGTGCGGGACCTGGTGACGGACGTGGGCTTCAACTACACGAAGGCACGGGAGGTACCCGCCTTCGTGCCGCCGGAGGGTCTCGCTCCGGGCGAGTACCGCATGCAGCAGGCGGACGTGGACCGCTCCCAGGAGTTCCGCAAGTGCATCGAGTGCTTCCTGTGCCAGGACACGTGCCATGTGGTGCGTGACCACGAGGAGAACAAGGCGGCCTTCGCCGGGCCGCGCTTCCTGATGCGGGTCGCGGAGCTGGACATGCACCCGCTGGACGCGGCCGCGGAGAGCGGCCTCGACCGCAAGCGGACCGCCCAGGACGAGCACGGGCTCGGCTACTGCAACATCACCAAGTGCTGTACGGAGGTGTGCCCGGAGGGCATCAAGATCACGGACAACGCGTTGATTCCCCTGAAGGAGCGCGCGGTCGACCGGAAGTACGATCCGCTGGTCTGGCTCGGGAACAAGATTCGGCGGCGGGGAGAAAAGTGACGTGGGTCAGGGGGATCTCGGAGATCTGGGGGTAATCCCCCAGGCCGAAGACTCATGATTTCCCCCATGGTCACGGGGCCGGGGCGAGACCAGCATTGAGGCATGAACTCTTCCTCGGCTGTGACTCGTTCGGCTTCTCATTCCGGTGGGAGGCAACGTGCTCGCGCAGTTGTGACCCGGCGCTCTGTGCTCGGTCTCGCGGCGGCCGGTCTGGCGGCGACGGTGCTGGCGGCCCCGGCCCCCGCGCAGGCGGGGCCCTCGCGGGCCGGGCCCGTGGGTAGTCAGGCGAAGCTTCCCGCGCCCACGGGACCGCACCGGATCGGCACGGTGTCGACCCGCGTCGTCGACACCTCACGGCACGACCCCTGGGTGAAGTCCGTGCCGTACCGAGAGCTGATGATCAGCGTCTGGTATCCGGCGGCGGGCAGGACGGGCGGTGCGGGCGGACACCGTCTCGCTCCCTACATGACACCGGGCGCGGCAGAGCGCTGGAACGCCACGTCGCCGCACGGCATACCGAAGGACGCGATCGACTTCGCCGCCCTGCGCACGCACGCACGGGAGGGAGCACCGGCCGACACTAGCGGGGGCAGGCGCCCGGTCCTGCTGTACGCGGCGGGCGCCAACGACCCCCGCACGTGGGGTACTTCAGCGGTCGAGGAGCTCGCGAGCCACGGCTATGTGGTGGTGACGATCGACCACACCTACGAGGCGCCGGGCGTGCAGTTCCCCGACGGTTCGGTCAAGGGCGACGCCCCGCTCCGTGCGGCACTGGCGGAAGCGGAACGGGACGAAGCTCTGCCCGCGCTCCTCAAGAAGGTCCTGGACGTCCGGGTGGCCGACTCGAAGTTCGTCATCGACCGCCTCGGCTCGCTGCCGAACGGCCTCTCCAAGGTCGTGGACCGCGAGCGGGTCGGCATGTTCGGCCAGTCCGCGGGCGGCATCGCGGCAGCCGAGACCATGTACGAGGACGACCGGGTCAAGGCAGGCATCAACATGGACGGCACCCTGGAGAACAACCCCGAGCCGAACGGCACGCATCTGACGCCGGTGGCCCGCCACGGCCTGAGCGGTCCCTTCCTCCTGATGGGCCGGCAGGGCAGTGACCGTGCGACGGAACCGTCGTGGCGGGCGTTCTGGTCCCACTCGACCGGCTGGAAGCGGAACCTCACCTTGCGCGGCTCCCTGCACCAGACGTACACGGACCTCGCCGCGCTGCTCCCGCAGGCCGGGGTGGACCAGAGGGTGATTGAGGAGCACATAGGCACGGTCGACCCGGGCCGCGCGGTGGCAGCACAACGGGCGTACACGACGTCGTTCTTCGACCGATGGCTGCGAGACCGGGACGATCACCTGCTGGACGGGCCTTCGCGGAAGTACCCGGAGGTGGAGTTCGCGGGGTGAGGCGCAGTCTTGCTGCGGGGGTACGGGAGGCGGCCTACGCTCCCCGCATGGGGAGTACTGATCGACTGCTCGGCACGGGTCGCACCGCGGATGTCTTCGCGCTGGACGACTCATGGGTGTTGCGCCGCTACCGGGACGGGACCGACGCGACGGACGAGGCCGCCGTCATGACGTATCTGTCGGAGCACGGGTATCCCGTGCCGCGGGTGCGTGCGGCCGAAGCCGGGGCGCCGCGTACCGACCTGGTGATGGGGCGGCTCACGGGGCCGACCATGGCGGAGGCCGCGATGCGGGGCGCGCTCACGCCGGAGGAGGCGGCAGTGATCCTCGCCCGGTTGCTGCACACGCTGCACGCGCTGCCGGCCCGCTCGTCCACCTCGCCCACGGACCGCGTCCTGCACCTCGACCTCCACCCGGAGAACGTGATCCTCACGCCGGAGGGCCCCGTGGTGATCGACTGGACCACCTCGGAGGAGGGCGCGCCCGGACTCGACTGGGCGATGTCGGCGCTGCTCCTCGCGGAGGTCGCGGTGAGCGGCAGGCCTGAGGCGACGGGGTCACGCATCGCGCTGGCCACCCTCCTGACGGACGCGGCGGTCGACGTCAGGGCCACGGCCGACACCCACCTCGCGGAGGCACGCGCACGCCGCGCGGCGAATCCGACGCTGGGGTCGGACGAGGTGCGGTGGCTGGACGCCGCGGTGGAACTGGTGCTGGCGTAGAGCTGGGCAGCACCGGGCCGGGACCTCAGACGGCGCCGTAGGCACCGTCCGTTCCCCCGGTCGCGCGCCCCCGAAGACGGTCATACGCTCCCAAATGTGACGCCGCCCTCGCACATGGCCGTGCGGGCGACAGCGGCAGCCACCGCACTGCTCGCGTGGTGCCTGCTGCTCCTGTCCGCCCCCGCAGCACTCGCCGCTCCCGCAGCACTCGCCGCCCCGGCCGATGATCCGGTCACGCTCTCCCGCGACGGCCAGATCACCGACAAGGTGGGCGCCCTCGGTGACCGCAAGGGCGCCACCGAGCGGGCGCTCGACCAGCTCTACGACGACCGCGGCCTCCAGCTCTTCGTCGTCTACGTACGCGACTTCTCCGGTCGCGGCGCGCAGGACTGGGCGGACGCCACGGCCGAGCGGAACGGGCTCGGCCTGGACGACCTGCTGCTCGCCGTGGCCACGCACGACCGCCAGTACGCCTACTCCGCCGATGTCGGCGGACGGCTCACCGAGGATCAGCTCCGGGACGTCGCGACCACCGCGATCAAACCGGCGCTGCGGCAGAACGACTGGGCCGGCGCCGCCATCGGTGCCGCCGACGGCTACAGCGCGGTGCTCTCCGGCCAACCCGTCCCCACCCCGGCCATCACCCCCGGAACCGCCGACCCGGGAGGCGGTGGCAGCGGTGACGAGGCGGCCGCCGGTGACCTCGTGCTGCCCATCGCGGTGGTCGGCGGCGCGGGCGCCCTCGCGGCGGTGGCGTACGGGCGGCGGAAGAAGCGCAGCAACACGCGTACGACGCCCGGTGGCGGCGGCTGGGGCAAGGGAACGGCGGGCGTGCAGCAGACGACGCTTCCCGAACTCGACAAGCAGAGCAAGCAGCTCCTGGTCGAAACCGACGACGCGATCCGCACCAGCGCGGAGGAACTCGGTTTCGCCACCGCGCAGTTCGGCGACGAGGCGGTGCGGCCCTTCACGGACGCGCTGGCGTACGCGCGTTCCGAGCTGACGACGGCCTTCAAGCTGCGCCAGCAGCTGGACGACGCCTACCCGGAGGACGACGCGACCCGGCGCACGATGCTGGACGAGATCATCGCGCGCTGCACCGAGGCCGGCCGCCGCCTCGACGCGGAGGCCGCGGGCTTCGACCAGCTGCGCGCACTCGAACGCGACGTGTCGGGGGCCCTGAACCACGCCGAGCAGATCTTCCGGGACGTCACGGTCCGCACCACCGCGGCCGAGACCACCCTCGGCACGATCCGCGAACGGTACGCGCCGTCCGCGTCGGCGCCCGTGCTCGGCCACGTCGAGCAGGCCAAGGACCGGCTCGTGTTCGCCACGACCCACCTGAACGAGGCCCGTCAGGCCATCGACGCTCGCGACAACGGCAAGGCCGCCGTCCACCTGCGTGCCGCCGAGGGCGCCGTCGACCAGGCGGCCACCTTCGTGGACGCCGTCGACCGCCTCGCCGCCGAGCTCGCGCTGGCCGCGGAGAAGCTGCCCGCCGCGCTCACCGAGACGGAGACCGACCTCGCCGAGGCACGCGGCCTCCTCGAAGGCACCGGGGCGGGAGCCTCCACGGCCGATCTGCACGGCCGTATCGCCCGTGCGGAGACGGTGGTCTCCGAGGTGCGCAAGACGATGGCGGCGGGCCCGCACGACCCGATCGACGCCCTGCGCCGGGTGGAGGAGGCCGACACGTTCCTGGACGAGTCCCTCAAGGGCGCCCGCGAACGCGAGGTCACGGGCCGCCGCGCCGCTGCCCTCCTCGGCCAGGCCCTGCTCACCGCGCGCAGCGCCGTGGGAACGGCGGCGGACTTCATCGACACGCACCGGGGCGGAGTGGGCAGCGAGGCGAGGACCCGCCTGGCCGAGGCCCAGCGGCACCTCTCGGGCGCGGAGGCCGCCCAGGACACCGATGCCCCCGCCGCGCTCGCCGAGGCCCAGCAGGCCGACGCCCAGGCCCGCCAGGCCCAGCAGCTCGCGGAACGCGACGTACGCGGCTTCGGCAACCCCTACGGAGGCGGCGGCGGGCGCGGCGGCGGCATGGGCGGCGCCGTCCTGGGCGGCATCATCCTCGGCGAGCTCTTCGGCGGCATGGGCCGAGAAACGGGTGGCGGAGGCGGCGGCTTCGGAGGCGGCGGCTTCGGCGGAGGCAGCCCCGGGAGCTTCGGCGGCGGGGGGACCCGGGGCCGGATGGGCGGGGGCGGGAGGTTCTGAGACTCGCCCTCCCACGCCTCTCCCCCGCTTCTACTACCGCCTCTACGCCTCTACGCCTCTACGCCTCTCCGACCCCCCTCATATGAAGGAGCCCCGCATGACGAAGCAGACGATCCTCGGGCGCGTGGCGCAGCTCGCCAAGGCCAACATCAACTCCCTCCTCGATCAGGCCGAGGACCCGCAGAAGATGCTCGACCAGCTGATCCGCGACTACACGAACAACATCCGGGAGGCCGAGGAGGCGGTCGCGACCACGATCGGCAATCTGCGGATGCTGGAACTGGACCACAAGGAGGATCAGGACGCGGCGGCCGAATGGGGCACCAAGGCGGTCGCCGCCAGCAAGAAGGCGGACGAACTGCGCTCCGGTGGAAGCGCCGAGGAGGCCGACAAGTTCGACGGCCTCGCCAAGGTCGCGTTGCAGCGGCAGTTGCAGTCCGAGCGGGAGGCCAAGGACGCCGAGCCGACGATCGCGTCCCAGACCGAGGTCGTCGACAAGCTGAAGTCCGGGCTCGACCAGATGAAGATCAAGCTGACCGAGCTGCGGGCGAAGCGCGATCAGCTGGTCGCCCGTGCCAAGACCGCGCAGGCGCAGAACCAGATGATGGATGCCGCCCAGAGCATCGATGTCCTCGACCCGGCGAGCGAGTTGAGCCGCTTCGAGGACAAGGTGCGCCGCGAGGAGGCCAGGGCCCTGGGCAAGCAGGAACTCGCCGCGTCCTCCCTGGACGCCCAGTTCGAGCAGCTGGACAGCCTGGGCGACACGGCGGAGGTCGAAGCCCGCCTCGCCGCCCTCAAAGCGACCACATGACCACGCACATGAGCCACATGACCACGTAAGGGTGCTCAGAACAGGCTGAGCAGCGCCTCCGCCGCGTCCATCGGCTCCACCCCGCTGTCCGGCAACGGCATCTCGAACCACACCGTCTTGCCGCGCGGCGTCCTGCGCGAGCCCCAGGCGGCGCTCAGCAGGCCGACCAGTTGCAGCCCTCGGCCGCCCTCGTCGGTGTCACGCGCCCGGCGGCGGCGCGGCTGGACCAGGCCCGCGTCCCACACCTCGCACACCAGGGTGCGGTCGAGCAGGAGCCGCACCCGGATGTCGCCCTCGCCGTACCGCAGGGCGTTGGTGACCAGTTCGCTGACCAGCAGTTCGGTCGTGTCGCAGAGGGGGTTCAGGTCCCAGGAGCGCAATTGCGCGCAGGCCAGTTCGCGGGCCCGGCCCACCGACTTCGGGTCGCGCTCCAGCGTCCAGTCACCGACGGCTTCGGCCGGCAGCCCCTGGATACGGGCCATGAGGAGCGCGATGTCGTCCTCTCCGTGGTGGGTGTCGAGGGTGTTCAGGACGTGGTCGCAGACGTCCTCGAGGGCGGGCGCGGGGTCGTCGAGGGCCCGTACGAAGGCGTTCAGGCCCTCGTCGAGGGGGTGGTCGCGGGATTCGACGAGCCCGTCCGTGTAGAGCGCGAGCAGGGCGCCCTCGGGCAGTTCGACCTCGACCTCCTCGAAGGGCTCGCCGCCGACGCCGAGGGGCATGCCGGGCGGCACGTCGAGCATGAGCGGCGATTCGCCGGGTTCGACGAGCACGGGCGGCAGATGCCCCGCGTTGGCGAAGGTGACGCGGCGTGTGACGGCGTCGTAGACCGCGTAGACACACGTGGCGAGGTAGACCTCGGAGAGGTCCGTCCCGTTCGCGGAGCGCGTCTGACGGGCCGCTCGCGTGGCCTGCTGGGTGCCTGAGGGGTCGCCGAGGCCGCGGGCGATCTCGTCGAGCGCGGAGAGCACCTCGGCGGGCTCCAGGTCCAGGAGCGCCAAGGTGCGTACGGCGGTGCGCAGTTCTCCCATGGCGACGGCGGCGCGCAGGCCGCGGCCCATGACGTCGCCGACGACCAGCGCGGTGCGGTGGCCCGGCAGTTCGATGACGTCGAACCAGTCGCCGCCCACCTCGGTGGCCGCGTTTCCCGGCAGATAGCGGCAGGCGATGTCCAGTCCTGACGCCTCGGGGTCGTCGGGCGGGAGCAGGGACCGTTGCAGTATCAGCGCGCGTTCGTGCTCGCGGCGGTAGAGGCGGGCGTTGTCGATGCAGACGGCGGCGCGTGCGGCGAGCTCGACGGCGAGGGCGCGATCGCGCTCCCCGAAGGGCTCGCTTCCCTTCGTGCGGGAGAACTGGGCGAGGCCGACGACGGTGTCGTGGGCGACCATCGGCACGGCGAGCGTCGACTGGATGAGCCCGCCGGTGAGCCTGCTCGCGGAGCCGTCGTCGGCCGCCGAGACGAGCCTCGGCCGTGCCGTGCGCAGGGCGTCGGCGCAGGGCGACGTGAAGCCGAAGCGGTGCACGGCGCCCACGTCGACGGGGTGGCCGCCGTCCGGGAAGGGCGCGTCGGCGACGGCGCTCGCGAAGGCCACGCGGCGCAGCTCGGCGCTCCCGTCGGCGAGGCCGGGAGGTGTCTCGTCGCCGTCGAGCAGCCCTTGGTAGAGGTCCACGGAGGCGAGGTCGCAGAAGCCGGGCACGGTGACGTCGAGCAGCTCGCGCGCGGTCGTCTCCAGGTCGAGGGAGTTGCCTATCCGGGCGCCCGCTTCGTTGAGCAGGGCGAGGTTGCGGCGGGCGTGGGCGGCCTCGCGGGCGGCGGCGTGCCGCCGGGTGACGTCGGTGCCGAGGCCCGCGATGCCTATGGGGCGGCCCGAACCGCTGTGCACGCGGTAGAGGTTGATCGACCAGTGGCGGCGGTCGTTGCTGCCGGGGGCGGGGCCGACGATCTGCATGTCCGTGACGGCGTCGCCGGTCTCCAGGACCCGCTTGAGGGCGGCGGCCATGCGGTCGGCCTCGTGCCGCGGGAGGTAGTCGTGGACCGTACGGCCCCGGTGGTCCTCGACGCCGCCTCCGAAGACCGCGGCGAAGCGGCGGTTGGCCCGCTGCACCTTCAGATCAGTGCCGAACAACAGGAAACCGAAGGGAGATTGGCCGAAAATGGCCTGCGAGGCGGCGAGGTCGGTCTCGATCTGCCGCAGCGCCCGTACGTCGACGACGATGCAGACGGCGGCGCGTTCACCCTCCTCGGTCTCGGTCGGCATCACATAGACCTCGGCGATGCCTTCGGAGCCTGTGGCGGTCCCGTAAGGCCGGTCGGACCCATAAGGCCCGTCGGTTCCGTCGGTTCCGTCGCTCCCGTCAGGCCCGTCGGCCCGCGCGGGCGTCCGGAAGGGGACGGACCCGGTCCACTCCCTGCCGTCCAGGATCTCCGCCATCTTGCGGTGCCCGCTGCTGCGCAGCTCGGCCGGGACGAAGGCCTCGATGGGGTCCCTGCCCACGGCGTCGTCGGCGGCCACTCCGAACAGCCGCTCGGCACGCAGGCTCCACTGGTCGATGAGACCGTCGGGGCCGATAGAGAACGAGGCCACCTTGATGTAGTCATAGATCGAACCGGGTGGACTGCTCTGCCACATCACATCATCCGCAGCTTCGCCCCTAGCGTCACCCGACGGCCCGTCCTGCTCCGTCGCCTTCGCTGGTATCTCGCTCACGCGAACCGTCCCCTCCAGCTCACCACGTCCGGCACCTGTCACCGGATGTGGCTGCCCGCAGTATCCAGCACTACGGAGCCATGCCACACGGCGTTCACGATCACAGCACGGACTCAACCCTTTTTGGCCCGTGACCGTCTTGTGCCCGTCTCACGCTGCCAGTCTTCTAACCCGGCAGCACCAGCTCGAACCACACCGTCTTCCCCGTCTTCCCCGTACTGCCCTGTCGCGTCCCCCAGCGGCGCGAGGCGCGGGCCACCAATTGGATACCCCTGCCCCCCTCGTCATCAGGCGTGGCGTCGCGTTCCCGGGGCGGGTCGGGCAGCGGATCGGAGACCTCCACGAGGAGTGTGCCCAAGGGCCCGGGCCGGCGTTCGAGCCGTACTCCGATGGGGCCCGAGGCATGCCGCAGGGAGTTGGTCACCAGTTCGCTCACGAGGAGCACGGTGACGTCACCGAGGGCGGCGAGGCCCCAGGCTCCGAGCTGCTTGCGGACGACGGCACGGGCCATGCGCACGGCGCCCGGGTCCGCGGGAAAATCCCACTCGGCGCAGTCGCCTTCGGTGTCGATCACGCCGATCACTTCCAGACCAGCAACAGCGGACCCTTGTCCGGTTTCATGGGGTTAATGGGCACATACCCGATATCCCGGCGGAACTACCGCTTACTTGGGCGCACTGTGGCACGAACGGCGTAGGTGGGGCTCAAGTGCGGGGAGACATCACCTCGCACGCTCCCCTAGCGGGACCCGGTCACGGCCGCCACCGCCGGGATGTCCGCGTCCAGCCAGGGGACCGACCAGGCCTCGTCCGGCGAGAGCCAGCGCAGCTCGTCGTGGTCCTGCAGGGGCTCGGGGTCCCCGGAGCGGAGCTTCGCCGTCCACACCCACATGACGTATCCGGGCTTGAGCGGCCACTCGCCCGGCACTCTCGCGACCGGCTCGGCGTCGACGCCCAGTTCCTCGCGCAGCTCCCGCACCAGGGCTTCCTCGGGGCGCTCGCCGGGCTCGACCTTCCCGCCGGGCAGCTCCCAGCGGCCCGCGAGCTCGGGGGGTGCGCTGCGCCGCGCCGCGAGCAGGCGCCCGTCGTCGTACAGGGCGGCGCCCACCACGATCCGTTCCGTCATGCGGCGGAGCCTATGCGGTCAGTGCGCGTTGCCGTTCTGGCTCAGCTTCTCCACCCAGTACAGCTGCTGGTGGCCGTGGTCGTCGAGGCTGTGCGCGATCTTCTCGGCCTCGGCCTTCGTCGCGTACCTGCCCACCCT
The DNA here is from genome assembly GCF_040655335.1 of Streptomyces sp. NPDC050439. Taxonomy (NCBI): domain Bacteria; kingdom Bacillati; phylum Actinomycetota; class Actinomycetes; order Kitasatosporales; family Streptomycetaceae; genus Streptomyces; species Streptomyces sp. NPDC050439. The sequence goes on along the minus strand of NZ_JBFAJT010000004.1, from coordinate 414,155 downwards.
GTAGCGGTTGCCGTTGTCGTCCTGACGTATCACGAACCAGGGCAGTACGACCGTTCCGTCATTCATCGCGCCCCTCCGCTCGCCGCCCTCGGCGCGCGCCACGCCTCGATCAGTAAGGAAACCGCAATCCGCATATGCCCGAGCCTACGCCCGACCTTTACTCAGCGGATACGACTTTGCACAAAGAGGTACGCAATTGGCCAACGTTGAGGGGGCGCACTTTTACAAGTGCGCCCCCTGGTTTCCGGGCGTTACAGAAGTCGGGCGAGCGTCGAGTCGCGTTCACGGCGGGCGGACGGACCCGTCCGGATTTCGGTGGAGTTCGGGCGTGCGCCGGAGCGTTGAGTCACTTCACCGGCAGGTGATACGCGATGCGATACCGGTCCGCGGGGACCACGACGTCGGCCGTCTCGACCGGTTTGCCCGATGCGTAGTACGTCCGCTGCACGACGATCACCACATGGCCGGGGACGCCGCCGAGCGCCATGAGCTCCTCCGCAAGCCCCGGGCGCGCGCCGACCTCCTCCGCGACGTTGTCCACGACGACGTCGATGGCCGCCATGCGCTCGACCACCCCGCAGCCGCCCAGCGGCCCCTCCTCGGGGAGCATCACCGGAGTGCGTCCGGTCACGGCGAGGGGCTCCCAGGACGTGGAGAGCATCATCACCTCGCCCGCGTCGCGGTAGACGTACTTGGTGCACATCACGCGGTCGCCCGCGCGGATGCCGAGACGCTCGGCGATCGCGCTGCCCGCCTCCACCTGCTCGCTGCGGGACTCCCAGGTGCCGCGCGCGCCGTCCTCGGCCTGCTCCTGACGGAACGGCGTCGAGCCGCCGGAGCCCCGGTAGCCGGTGCGTGCCACACGGCGGGGGACAGGGCGCTCACGCACGTACGTGCCCGAGCCGGAACGCCCCTCGACCAAGCCCTCGGCCATGAGGACCTTGCGGGCCTCCAGGGCGACCGTGTCCGACACCCCGTACTCCTCGCGGATCCTGGCCTGCGAGGGGAGTCGGGTGTGCGGCGGCAGCGAACCGTCGACGATCTTCTTGCGGAGATCACCCGCGACACGCAGATACGCCGGCTGTTCACCGAAAGTCACTGGCCACTCCCATCAGGTTGACAGACAGCAACAGCCTGGCAACCGTGGGTTGTTGGCCGCAAGCCAAGGCCAAGGAATCACCCGAAGTGATGATTTTGAGGTGCCCAGGTCTTTACGCAGGGGCTTTCCGCAGCTATGGCGATCACGCTCCCGGGAGTATCGCGGGGCGCGACGGTCAGGCGCTCTCGCCCCGGATGGCGAGGAAGCGGGCAACCGCCGATCGCGCGATCTGACTCCCCCAGCCACCCCAGTTCACGTCGAAACAGTGATCCGCCCACGGGAGTTCGACGTACGTCGCCGGCGCCCCCGCCGCATCGAGCCGCCGCGCCAGCTCGCGCGCCTGCGCCACCGGCACCGCCCGGTCCGCGCTGCCGTGCAGCAGGAGCGTGGGCGGCACATCCGTCCGTACGAGCTTCGCGGGCGAACCCAGGAGGTAGCGGGCCGGGACGGACTTCGCCGAACCGCCCATCAGGCGCGGGATCATGGGGTCGCCGCGCAGCGCCGTCCCCGCGATGAGGCGCCCCATGTCGGTCGGCCCGTAGAGCGAGATCACCCCGGCGACGGAGCTGTCACGCACCGCACAGGATGACGGGACGCGGTCATCACCCTCCGTGTAGGCGGCCGCGAGCGCGAGGTTGCCGCCCGCCGAACTCCCCGCGAGGACCAGGCGGTCGGGATCGATGCCGAACACGCGCGCGTGCCGCCGCACCCAGCCCACGGCGCACTTCACGTCGCCGATCTGGTCGAGCTGGGTCACGTGGGGCGCGAGCCGGTAGTCGATGTCGAAGACCGACCAGCCCCGCGCGTTGAACCAGCGGTTCCATGCGGGGCTCTGACCCCGGTGCCCCTTGTTCCAGCCTCCCCCGTGCACCCAGACCACCGCCGGGTGCCGCACGCCTTCGCGCTTCGGCAGGGTCCAGAGGTCCAGCTTCCCGCGCCGCTCACCGATGCGCGCGTACCGGCGGGTGCGGTCGCCGTCGGGGGCCTTGGCGTAGTTGACGCCCTCGAAGTAGGCGCCGGGGGCGAGGGATTGCCCGTGCTCCTCGGCGGTGCGGTACGCGGCGACGTAGGGCATGACGCCGTACACGAGCGCGACGAACGCGGTCAGTACGGCCATTCCCGCGCACCAGGGATACCGCCGCCCGGCAGCCACTCCGGCAGCCAGGCCGACGACCGCGGGCGGCACGAGCACGAGCCCCCAGGAGGTGATCGCTCCCGCGACGAGCACCAGGAGGGAGATGCGGGGCAACGGGGCCGCGACGAGCACGACCAGAGCGGCGTTCAGGAGAGCGACGACGACGAGAAGCCCCCGGGAGAGGTGCGCGACACACGAACCCCTGGTCCCGTTCCTGTCGTTGCGGCTACCCCTTCGGGGAGAGTCCGGCGCCGCGGGCCTCGGACCTCGCCGGCCGGCGACGGTCGGCGTCACGACGGTCGTCACGCCGAAGAACTATCACAGAAGCGGACAAAAGGCCCTTAAGGTGAGTGGCTGAGTGGCTGCGTCTGGCCGCGAGTACGGTGCTCCCGAGGCGAACTGGCCGGTCGATGCGAGGGGGGACCACGCATCGCGTGCGGCGCCACGAGCGGGGGACCACATGGGCACATCTGCCGTCACGGCGAGAGCCGTCAACAGGCTGACCGCGCGCTGGGCCGACACGGTCCCCGCGCACAGCGGCACCGTCTTCTCCGCGGCGGGCGTATGGCCCCTGCTGGCCTTCCTGGCGGCCGGAGCGCACGGCGGGGCCCGGTCCGAGCTGACCGATGCGGTCGGCCTGCCGGCGGACCACGCGGCGGGCGCGGGGCGGCACATGCTGGCATCGGTCGACGCGATGCGTGGCGTGGACGCGGCCATCGGCATGTGGACCAGGCGCACCCTGGAGCTGCGCGAGCAGTGGTCGGCAGACCTCCCCCTGGCGGCGCTCGGCGTACTCACCGGAGATCCCGCCGCGGACGCGGCGGCACTGGACGCCTGGGCGTCGAAACGCACCGGGGGTCAGATCGACCGCATGCCCCTCCACCCCGCCGAGGAAACGGAGTTCGTCCTCGCGAGCGCGCTCGCCCTGCGTACGGAGTGGTTCCAGCCCTTCACCGAGCGCGCCATGTGTCCCGAGAGCGGCCCCTGGGCGGACCGCGCGCTCGCGGCCCTGTACCGCAGCACGTCACTCCTCGACCGCGTCGGCGTCGCCGAGACCCCGGCCGGAGCCGTCACCGAGCTGAAGGTCATCGGCGACACCGGAGTCGACGTCCATCTCCTCCTCGGGGAGGAGCGGATGAGCCCCGGCCAGGTCCTCGGCGCGGGCGTCGACATCCTCGCGCGCACGCGTGCGGTGCTCCCGGGCCCCCGACTGCCCTACGGGGACGTCGGCCCCGGACTGAGCGTGCGCAAGGTGCGCTGCGCGCGCCCCATGCCTCCGGCACTGCACGTCACCACCGTGCCGTTCACGCTGTCGGCGCGGCACGACCTGCTGGCCCACAGCCCGCTGTTCGGCCTGACCACGGCCACGGCGGACCGGGCGGAGGGTCATTTCCCCGGCATCAGCCCCCTCCCGCTGGTGATCGCCGACGGCGCACAGGCGGCGACCGCCACCTTCGGAGCGCTCGGTTTCCGGGCGGCGGCGGTAACGGCGATCAGCGCCGTCGCCGCGGGCGTCCCCGAAGAGCGCTACCTCACCACCGAGGTCGACGCCGTCTTCGACCGCCCCTTCGGCTTCCTCGCCGTCCACCGCACCTCACGCCTCGTCCTCGCGGCGGGCTGGGTCACCGACCCGGAGCCGTACCGCGAGGACGAGGAGGAGAGCTAGAAGAAGGCGCTCAGAGAGTCACGAAGAGGGAGAGTTCAGAACTGCAGCCCCCAGGAGTCGATCTTCCCGGTGTCCCGCGCCGCGTTGTCGCTCACCCGCAGCTTCCACGTCCCGTTGGCCGTCTCCGAAGAGGCGTTCACCGAGTACGTGGTGTTGATGTCGTCCGAACTGCCGCCGGTCCCATAGCCCTTCAGCGTGTACGCGGTGCCGTCGGGCGCGATCAGCTGCACCTGGAGGTCACCCACGTAGGTGTGCTTGATGGCGACCGGCACGCTCAGGGCGGCGGGGGCGGAGCCCGGGACGCCGCTCACGGTGACCGGTGATTCGACCGTGGCGTTGTCGTTGATCGCGTAGTCGGTCGTGTTCTCGAACTTGGGGCCCGGAGGGTTGGTCGAGCCGGGACCCACGTTCAGGAGGCGGTTGGGCGAGCCCGAGCCGGGGCTGGTGACGACGCCCGTGGAGGCCGCCGCGACCAGCGCCGCGGAGACCTGCGCCGGGGTCGCCGTGCGGTTGTCGGCGAGGTAGAGCGCCGCGGCGCCCGCGGTGTGCGGGGACGCCATCGACGTACCGGAGATCGTGTTCGTCGCGGAGTCGCTGCTGTTCCAGGTCGAGGTGATGGACGAGCCCGGCGCGAACAGGTCGAGGACGCTGCCGAAGTTGGAGTAGCTCGCCTTGGCGTCGGTGCTCGTGGTGGCGCCGACCGTGATGGCCTCGGTCACGCGCGCGGGAGAGCGCGTGGAGGCGTTGACGGATTCGTTGCCCGCCGCGACCGCGAAGGTGATGCCGGAGGCGACGGCGTTGCGTACGGCCGCGTCCAGGGCGCTGTCGGCGCCGCCGCCGAGCGACATGTTCGCGACGGCGGGCTTCACCGCGTTCTGGGTGACCCAGTCGATGCCGGCGACGACCTGCGCGGTGGTGCCCGAGCCCTGGTTGTTCAGGACGCGCACGCCGACGATCTTCGCCTTCTTGGCGACACCGTGCAGGGTTCCGCCGACCGTGCCCGCGACGTGCGTGCCGTGGCCGTGGCCGTCCTGCGCGGTGTTGTCGTTGTCGATCGCGTCGTATCCGTAAGAAGCACGGCCGCCGAAGTCGCTGTGGCTGATGCGGACCCCGGTGTCGATGACGTACGCCGTGACGCCCTCACCGGCGGAGTCCGGATAGGTGTACGAGTTGTTGAGCGGGAGCGTCTTCTGGTCGATGCGGTCCAGGCCCCAGGACGGCGGGTTGGGCTGGGTGGCGTCGACCGTGAAGGTGCGGTTCTGCACGACGGACTCGACCGCCGGGTCCGCGGCGAACTTCCTGGCCTCGGCCGCGGAGAGCTCGACCGCGTAGCCGTTGAGCGCCTTCTTGTACGTGCGCTTGATCTCGGCGCCGTACTCCTCGGCAAGGGCCTTGCCTGCCTTGGAGCCCGCCTTCGCGGCGTCCTCGTCGAGGCTGACTATGTAGCTGCCCGGTATCGCGCCGGGGACTCCGGCGTTCTCGACGGTGCCTTCGGCCTGACCCGGCTGGGCCGCCGCCGGGAGGGCGGAGACGAGGCCGAGGGCGAGGGCCGCGACCGCTGTCGCGCTGATCCCGGCCAGTCTTCGGCGGGTATGACGCATCACTGCCATCTGAGGGGTCCTCCTCAATAGGTGGTGCGCTGGTGGGGGGTGGTGCCGGTGGTGCTCACGTGCACGAGGGCAGGCACAGGGAAGGCAGGGACATGTCAACTTGACGGCGTCAGTTCGACGGGCGATCCACCTGCTCATGCCTCCGTCGGGACGAAAGATTGGCGGACCCATAGGAATCCCACAAGGGTCAGGACCGGACGTAACATGACCGCCACGCACCCGTCATGACACATCAGCCCCAACTGCCGCAACTAGCCTGCGGACATGACAGCATTGCCGGATTGCTTCTGCCCCACCGACGGAACCCGTGTCCCCGCGGGCACGCTCGCCTGGTGCTGCCCCGTCTGCCGTGGCCCGCTCGACCTGGACTTCTCCCCCAATCCCGCGCCGCTGAAGTCGTTGAACGGAAGGGTCAATTCCCTGTGGCGGTACGCGGAGTCCTTGCCGCTGCCCGCCCCCGCTTTCTCGCTCGGCGAGGGCCGCACACCGCTCGTACCGCTGGATGGCGCGATCTCGGCCAAGCTCGACTACCTGATGCCGACGCTCTCCTTCAAGGACCGCGGCGCGGTCATGCTCGCCGCCCTCGCACAGCGGCTCGCCCCGGAGCGCGTGATCGCCGACAGCAGCGGCAACGCGGGCACGTCGGTCGCCGCGTACTGCGCGCGGGCCGGACTGCCCTGCACGGTGTACGTCCCCGAGGGCCCGTCACCGAAGAAGCTGGAGCAGATCGGGGCGCACGGCGCGCGTCTCGAAGTCGTCCCCGGAGACCGCGAGAAGACGGCGTGGACGGCCCGGGCGGCCGCCGACGAGCCGGGCACTTTCTACGCCTCGCACGTCCACAACCCCTACTTCCTGCACGGCACCAAGACGTACGTCCATGAGCTCTGGGAGGACCTGGGCGGCCGCCTCCCGGACGCCCTCGTCCTGCCCGTGGGCAACGGCACCCTGCTGCTCGGCGCGGCCCTCGCCGTGCGGGAACTGCACGCGGCGGGCCTGATCGCGAAGGCGCCCACGCTGTACGCCGTGCAGGCCGCCGCGGTCGCCCCGCTGGCCGAGGCCTGGCGCGCCGGGGCCGACGAGCCCCTGGGGAACGCCCCGGCGGCGCCCACCCTCGCGGAGGGCATCGCGATCCCGCGCCCGCCCCGGGCACGGCAGATCCTGCGGGCCGTACGCGGTTTCGGCGGCGGCTTCCTGACGGTCACGGAGGACCAGATCCGCTCCGCCCAACGCGACCTGGCGAGGCGGGGGTTGTTCGTGGAGGCGACGGGGGTCGCGTGCTGGGCGGCCGTACGGGACGGTGCGCTGGGCGAGCGGAGTGCCGTGGTGCCGCTGTGCGGGGCGGGCCTGAAATCAGGACTGGCGCACACCTGAGCGGACCACGAACTGAACGTGCACACAAGGCAGTTGACGGTACGCGCCCAATGGTCACAGCTCAGCCCGCGAATGGCCGGAGGCCTGCCCTGAGCTGGGCTGTGGCCGTACGCTTGTCGCCACCATCGATTTGACGGTGCCGCACCATCGATTCACATGAGTGCTGACTGCTGACTGCTGGTGGCGATCGGGAGGTCACGGGGGTGGAAGGGCGCAGCCCGGCGAGGGTTCGCAACGAATTGGTCGCCGACATCGTCGACGTACTGCAGGATTCGAGCACCGTACGACAGGAGAACAGCGCCGACATATGGGTGCGCATGCTGAGCGACGAGCTGGCATCCCCCGTGGACCCCTTGCGCAACGCGGCGCTGCGGCCCTGGCTGCTGCAACTGGTGGAGCACTGCTCGCAGGTCCCTGACGGCCTCACGAGTCTGGTGCGCTGCCTGCAGTATCTGGAGCAGCAGTCCTCCGCCATTCTGGCGCTGCGGCGCCTGGTGGACGAATGGGAGGCCGTGGAGTTCTTCGACGGCGCCGACCTGCATCCCCTGCAACCGATCCTGCGGGACATGCGCTCGTCCGCCGGGCTCGCCACGCTCGCCCGGCGTGCCAGCCGGTCACGCACCCAGGAATTGCCCGCGTGGTGCGACACGGGATGGGCAGTCTTTCTACGACTGGCCGGCGACAACACCGCCGCGAAGGAACTCCCCGTCAGCATGGCGTTCCTGGCCCTGGCCGCCGAACGGCTCGTGGAGGACGGACAGATGGAGGCTGCGGAGGACCTGCGTCGCTGGAACCGTCAGCAGGCCAGGACATGGGGGCTCGAGGAGCAGATCGCCGACTGGCAGCGCAGCGGCATGGCTCAGCAGGCCCCGCCGCCTCTGGTGCCCGCGTATCTGATGATCCAGTTCGAGCCCGACGGAGTGGATCCCGACCGCTATTTCCTCTCGCACTGGCGCCAGTCGGACGCCGAGGGCTGGCATCCCGTGCCGGGCGAGACGCTGCATCTGCACCGCGACGACCTGCCCGCCGAGGTCGAGGTCCTCATCGAGCAGACCGAGGAACGCTGGGCGGACCTGCGGCAACCTGTCGTCCTGGAATTCATCCTCCCGTGGGAACTGCTGGGGGAACCCGTGGAGTGGTGGCACAAGGAGTCCTCCTCCTCGTCACCGACACCCCTGGTGATGGACTACGCCGTGCTCATCCGGTCCTTCGAACGCCTCCGGAAAGCCGCCTGGCACCGCCCCTGGCACAAGAAGTGGCGTCAGCTCAAGGAGCAGCCCGCCGACAGCCACTCGTACTTCAACCCTCCCGGCCAGTCGCACTTCCACCTGGAGCGCGAACTGAAGGAGGACGACCACGCGGTCTGTCTGGTCCTGAGCCAACCGCCCGGCACCGACTGTCCGGCCAGCCACCAGGAGTTCATGGCCGGCCTGCGGGCGGGTGTGCCCGCGATGATCTGGCACCGCGGCGACTGCGGTGACCCCGCGTTCAAGGAAGCGGTCGCCGAGATGGTCCAGGACAGGGGCCTGTCCAGCCTGGTGACGCGCGCCGGAAATTGGCGCAAGGAGGCTCTGGCGCTGGGACCCGAGGGCTGGGACAACCACGTGGGACGCCATCTCGCGATCCTGCTCGACGACCCGGAACGCAGACCCGGGCCCCCTGGCCCCGACCGTGCGCCGGTGACGAGTTGACCGGGCCGCGCCGACCGCAGGCCCAGGTCCGTGCGCCCGCCGAGCCGCCCCTTCCCGCCGGGCGCACGCAGTCATGGGCCGGGCGCACGCATGTACGAGCGGGGAGCACCACGCATTCCGCCGCAGGCACGACTTACCCTGCCGAAGGCGTGACTTCTAGCACGATTTCCGTGCGCCCCGGCCCATGCCGCCGTACCCCCTTGCTTGCAGTGCGGGCGCACTGTCACGCTGCGCTTGTGGATGTCACGCACGCCCGCGCTCTGCGGGACTCCGCACAACTGTCCAGGCCGCCTCGACGCCTTGAGGGCGCATATGCATGACGACGGAGGGCAGCGGGGACCGGTCACGCGGGCACGACGTGAGGCCGCGTCCGTCCTCGGCCGACTCGGCCGCGCCAGGTCCGGCCGGCCCGGCGGACAGGAGCGCGCCGAAGCGGTCCTCGTCCTCGACGGCCACCTGACCATGAAGGTCTGGGACCAGGAGGTCGACGACCTGGTCGGCGAGCTGAGGCGTGGCGGCGACTTCGCGCGCGTACGCGTCCTGCGCCTGCGCGGCACCGACGAGACCGACCCCGCCCGGGTCAGCCCCGAGGAACCGCTCGGCGGCATCACGGACACGCGCCGCGTGATCCTCGTCCTGACCGACGGCCTCGCGGCCGGCTGGCGCTCGGGTGCCGTCCTGCCCCTGCTGCGTGCCTGGGGCCGCACCTGCCCGGTCGCCGTGGTGCACGTGCTCCCCCAGCAGCTGTGGTTCCGCACGGGTCTGGACGTCTGCCGGGTGAGGTTGCGCGCCGCTCACCCCTGGGCCGCCAACAGCGAGCTCGACTGGGAGCTGCGCGAGGCCCCGGTCGAGTCGCGCGACCCGGGCGAGCCGGAGGTCGAGGGGGACACGGTCCTCGTGCCGGTGCTCGCCCTGACCCACCGCTGGGCCGAGGCCTGGACCCAGCTCCTCATGGGCCCCGAGCCACAATGGCTGGAGATGTCCGCCGTCCGGGCGCGGGAGTGGAAACGCAGGCCCGACGCCGCGCGCGCCCTGCCCTGGACGAACGACGTCCCCGACCCGCGCAGCACGGTACCCGCGTCGGAGCGCGTGTCGGACTTCCGCGCGGGCGCCTCTCCCACGGCGTTCACGCTGGCGACGCGCTTATCGGCCGTGCCACTCAGCCTCCCCCTCATCCAGAAGGTCCTGGAGACCACACCGGGAGCGGGCCCGGTGCACGCCTCCGAGCTGCTGATGAGCGGACTCGTCCGGCCCAGCGGGGAGCAGGGCGACGACATCACGGACGTGACGTTCTCCTTCGCCCCCGACATCCGCGAGGAGCTCCTTGCCCTCGGCCGCCGCAGCGACACGACAAGAATCCTGCACGACGTACGCGCGTTGCTGGCGGCGGACGGAACGGAAACCCCCTCGCTGCTCCCCTCCCCCGCCGAACCGCTCGACACCCTGGCCATGCCCCGGGTGAACAGCCGGAACATCGACTTCCTGCGCGTGGAACTCGCCGCGCTGAGGGCACTCTCCGGACGTTTCATGCAGCGCGCCGCCCTGCTGGCAGGGGTACTTGGCTGGCACGATCGTCGATACGCAGTCAGCCTGGAGAAAAGCGGTCAAACCCCCGTCTCTCGGCCCCATCGTGAAGGAGCATTGGTGATGTCGACTACGCCCCAGCAAACGATCGAGGGGGACCGCACATCACTGCCGCGCGTTTGGGGAAACCTGCCGCCCCGCAACCCGAACTTCACCGGCCGCGCGGAGCTGCTCGAACTGCTCGGCGAGCGTCTGCGTGAAGGCACGACGACGGTCCTGCCCGAGGCGATCCACGGCATGGGCGGCGTGGGCAAGACCCAGCTCGCCATCGAGTACGCGTATCGCCATCAGGGTGAGTACGACATCGTCTGGTGGATTCCCTCCGAGCGGCCCGGCCAGATCGGTCAGGCGCTCGTGGAGCTGGCCGGCCGCCTGGGCCTGGAGACCAGCACCGAGGCGAACATCGCGGGCCCCGCGGTGCGTGAGGCGCTGCGCGAGGGCCGGCCGTACTCCCGCTGGCTGCTGATCTTCGACAACGCCGACAACCCCGAGCAGGTACGCCACTACTTCCCCACCGGGGGCAACGGCACGATCCTGGTCACCTCCCGCAACCGGCGGTGGGGCCTGGTCGGCGGCTCCCTCGAAGTGGACGTCTTCACCCGCGAGGAGAGCAAGGAACTCCTGCGCCACTCCGGGCCGCCCCTCCAGGAGGAAGAGGCTGACCGGCTCGCCGAGGCGCTCGGAGACCTGCCGCTGGCCCTGGAGCAGGCCGCCGCGTGGCGGGCGGAGACGGGCATGCCCGCCTCGGAGTATCTGCGCCTCTTCGAGAACAAGCGGACCGAGCTCCTGGAGACGTCCCCTCCCCCGGACTACCAACTGCCGGTCGCGGCCGCGTGGAACGTCTCCCTCGACCACCTGGAGACCCGGAGCCCCTCGGCCCTGCGTCTGCTGCAGCTCTGCTCGTACTTCGCCCCGGACCCGATCTCCCGGTCCATCTTCTCCGGCCTGGGCAACAGCAGCATCTTCCCCGAGCTGGACGCGACGCTGAACGACCCGATGCGGCTCGCGCGCGCCATAAGGGAAGTGAACCGCTACTCCCTCGCACGCATCGACCACCGTACGAACTCCATCGAGATGCACCGCCTCGTGCAGCTCGTCCTGAACAACCGCATGTCCCCCGAGGAGCAGGCCCGGATGCGGCACGGGGCGCACACCCTGCTGGCCGCCGCCGACCCCAAGTCGCCGGTGGCCCCGGCCAACTGGCCCAAGTACGCGGAGCTCTACAGCCACGTCATCGCGTCCGACGCGGTCAAGTCGGACCAGCCCTGGGTGCGCCAGCTCGTCCTGAACGTCGCCCTGTACCTCTACCACTGGGGCGACCACGACGTGGCGCTCGACTTCTCCGAGCGTGCCTGGGCGACCTGGCGGGACGTCTTCGGCGAGGAAGACCAGATGACGCTCATCATGGGGCAGCGGCTGGGCTTCTTCTACTGGGCCGTCGGCCGCCACCGCGAGGCCGCGGCCCTGGTCGCCGAGATCAGGGCGATCTACGAGCGCACGGCGCCGACCGACCGTGAGGACTCCCGGGAAGACGCCCTGGACGCGATGAACCTCGAGGCGGCCGTGCGCCGTGTCGAGGGAGACTTCGCCCTCGGCGCCCAGCTGGACGCCACGGTGTACGAGCGGGCGCGCAGGGCCTTCGGCGAGGAGGACCCGACCACCCTCAACACCGCCCACAACCTCGCGGTGAGCCTGCGTCTGATGGGCGAGTACCGCCAGGCGTACGAACTCGACCAGCAGACCCTGGCGTTGAAGCTGCGTGTCCTCGGCCAGGACCACCAGCAGACGCTGCACACCGAGCTCAACGTCGCCATCGACATGCGCGAGACAGGGGACTACGTCGGCGCTCGGGCCCGCCATGAAGCCGTCATGATCGCCTATCGCGAGGTCTTCGGCCGCGGGAACCCCGCCGCCATCGGCACGGTGCGCCAGCTCAGCGAGGCCTGCCGCAAGGAGGGCGACCACGCCAAGTCCCTGGAGATGGCCCTCGACGCCAGCTCCCGCTTCACCCGCCGGTACGGCGACAACCACCCCCAGTCGCTCTCCGCCGCCCTGACGCTGTCCATCGCCCTGCGCGAGAACGGCGACCTCCAGGCGGCGCGCGAGCGGGGCGTCAAGGCCTGCCAGGGGTACCGCGAGATCTTCGACCCTAGCCACCCGCACGTGCTGTCCGCCGACATCGACCTCGCGGTGACGTTGCGGCTGCTCGGTCAGCCCGACGAGGCGCGCCGGCTCGACGAAGCGGCCCTCTCCTCGCTCAGCGAACGGCTCGGCCCGGCCCACCCCATCGCGCTGGCGTGCGCCATCAACCTGGCCAGCGACCTGGCGGCGCTCGGCGACCACGACGCGGCGCGCTTGCTCGGTGAGGCGACCCTCGAGCGGTGCCGCGCGACGCTCGGCGAGGACCACCCCACCACGCTGGCCTGCGCCGTGAACCTGGCGACGGACCTCGTGGCGATGGGCGAGGAGGCCGACGGAAACACCTTGCGGGCCGACACGATCGCGCGGATGGAGCGCGTGCTCGACGAGCCCCGGCTCCGCTCGGAGAACGCCGCCCCGCACCCGGCCACCGTCCAGGCCAAGGCAGGACAGCGGGCCAACTGCGACATCGACCCGGTTCCGCTGTAACCGGCCACGGCGGGGGCCCGCGCCCCCGCCGCGCTAGTCCAGGTCCGACTCGCCCAGCCCAAGGCCCAGCCACGTGGCGAGCTCCACCGGATCGGCGCCCCGCCCCGTGGCGTGCTCCAGCGCGCTCTGTACGGCACGGGCCCGTTCCGGGTGGTGGCGCAGCAGCCGGGAGGCGTCCCGGTGCTCGGCGGCCCCGGCCAGGGCCCTGCCGAGCCCCGCCCAGGCGGCGGACGCCGTCTCCTTGTCCGCGAGTTCGGTGACGAAGGCGTCGCACGCCCGACTCAGGTCACCCCGCGCGAGCAGCAGATCGGCGACGCGGGCACCCTCGATGTCGCTCGGATCGGCTTCCGGGGCGCCGAGGCGGTAGCGGGCCAGGACGGCCGCAGTGTCCAGGTAGCGGGTGTCGGCGACCGGAGCGAGCTCGGGCGGCGCGGCGAGCGCGGCCGGAGGCCGTGCGTCCCCTCGCCGCCAGGCCCGCACGGCGTCCTCTACGGCCGCGGCGGGCGGCCCCAGGTGGTGGGCCCGCCAGCGCGCGCGGTGGTCGGCTGCCACCTCTTCGGCCAGCGCCAGTTCGGCGGCCGGCACCGGCTCTGCCATCCACTCCTCGCACCTCTCGCGCAGCGCGCCGAGGAGCCGTCGCCCCAGGGCGGTCAGACGGTCGTGGCGGTGGACGAGATCCACGGTGGCCGACACCTGGGCGCGCCAGAGGGCGAACTCGAAGTGCGCCATCGGGGCGTACGCGGCCTCGGCCGCATGCCGGTGGACGGACCAGAACCGGGCCACGCCGGCGAAGGCGTAGATCCCCTGGAGCAGCCCGCCCAGAGGCCGCGGATCGTCCCGCCAGGGCGCGTAGAAGAGCTGCTCCGGCGCCCCCGGCGGGACCGCAGGCTCGCTCAGCGGCCCCAGGTGGATCAGACCGCCCAGCTTGGTGTGCTGGAACTCGTGCACCAGCGTCGCGGCGAGCTGTGCCACGTCGTCGGGACGCGAGGCCATGACGCCGCCGAACGCGTCCCCGGCCGTGACGCTGTGCGGCCGGTAGGGCTCTCTGGCCGGCGTGGGCGCGAGCGACATCAGACCGACGCGCATCGCCTCCGCGCTCTGCGGCTCGTCGCGCCGCAGGATCGCCCACGCGCCGGTGAGCAGGTCCTGCCAGGTCCGCGCCTCCTCGGCGGAAAGGAGGCGGGGCGGGCTCGGGTGCGGGAACGTGCGGTAGGGGTCCGACTCGTCGAGCAGCAGGAGCTTCCCGGGGCCCGCCGGCTCCAGTTCCAGGCGGCGCGCCGCGTGCCAGCCCGGCGCCGAACGGGACCACGCGGGCCCGGCCGTCACCGTCTCCGCACCCGCGGTGATCCGCAGCCGCCCCTCCCGCGCGTCGACCCGGGCCGTGCCCCACGGCTCGTCCGCGTCCGCGAACACCGCGCAGCCCAGGGCGGGCAGCGGCACCCGGCCGTGGCGCACCGGGACGGTGAGGGAGAAGTCGAGGCCCGCCCGGGCGGCAGCGGCGGCGGCCAGCGCCGACAGATGCCCCGCGACCACCCACAGGGGCGCGTCCTCGTAGGCCGCCGCGCCGCGCAGCCTGCGCAGGGCGAGCGACAGCCACATGCCGGTGTGCGGGCACATCAGGGTGTCCTCGAACACCTGGGGCGCGTGCTGTTGGGTGCGCGCGAGCAGCTTCCAGGCCGCCCGGTGCGACATGGGGGCCGTCCCCGCGGGCTGCGGCGGATCGCCCTCGCCCAGGCTGTCGGCGAGGGCCCGCACCAGCAGCAGACGGCGGCTGCGCTCGGCGGTGAGGAGCTCCTCGACCGCCGCGCTGCCGCCTTCGCCCCGCGCGAGCGCGAGAACGCTCGGCGCCGAGAGCCGGTGGAACGCCAGGCCCGTCGTCACCGTGCGACCGTCCGACATGGCCGCCCCACGGCTATCCGACATGGGTGCTCCACGGCGCGGTGGCGGCCGCGGCCGTGTCAGTCGAAGCGGGAGGGGCTGTACGACATGGTGACGGCGCGGGCGTCGTCGATGTGGCGCAGCAGGGGTTCGAGCGACCCCGCGATGGCACTGCCGTCCATGGAGAGCAGCGCTTCAAGAGAAACCCCCGAGAGATCTACGAGATCGGACTCGACGGCAGGCATCGATTGCTCCACGGCTGCCAAGTCCCCCTCCGTGATTCCGTGCATGCGCCATCCCTTTCCCCCTCATGATGACCCAGCACGGCACGCTGCGAAACCCCGCATCCGAGCCGTGCCCGACATCAAGTCAGCAGTAACGCTTGGCCAGTTGAGCTGCCTCACGGTCGACGACCGTCACTTCCGTGGACTGCCCCTCCAGGAGCCGGACGGTCTCCAGGAGCTGATCGAGTGTGCCCCGATAGCGGAGGCAGGTGTGGACGATGCCGTAAATGTCCATCCTGAGCCTGGGGTCCCTCGGCCTGTTCGCGGCGATCTCCCCCTCGATGCTGGCGAGCACCAGAGCCAGGCTGCCGGGGTCCTTCAGGGACGGGACTTTGGTCAACGCGTCGACCAGCGCCATGAGTTCACGCAAGGGCAGGTCAGAGGGGAGATTCGCCAGGCTGGGTGGCGCCGTCGGCCCCTCCGGTTCCGCCGCGGAAGCGAGCCCTCCGGGCAGCGGCAGGCCCGCGTCGGCGTGCAGGCGTTCCAACTCTGCGGAGGACAGCGCGCCGTACCAGTGCTCCACCCGGTGCGCCGCGAGCCGCCCCAGGCCGTCCGAGCGGTGGTGGGCGCTGATCACACCGACGACGGCACCGCCGGACCAGACCACCGCGCCGGACATTCCCTCCCAGGGCGAGCGCTCCGGTTCGGGGTCCGCGCGGGGCGCGAGAACGGCCAGTTCGAGTGTGCCCTCGCGGCGGTTGGACAGGGCGGAGACGGTCCCCGAGACATGGCAGGAGTCGCGGTACTGGCTGGGGGCGCCGTCGTCCAGGAGGCGCATCCGGTCGTCCCGCAGCTTGAAGCGGGGGAAGCCCACCGCACTGACGGTGAGCACCACGTCGGACTCGGGCACGGCGCCGTAGCGGGGGTTCTCGACGGTCGAGCAATGCTCGGGCGGCTCGGTCGTGATCTGCAGGAGCGCGAGATCCACCGCCTCGGCGAGCAGGACGACGCGTACGTCGGCGCTCCACTCCCCCGGCAGATCGGCGTCGAAGCGCACCCGCAACGACGTCACCGGGCCTGCGACCACATGTGCGGCCGTCAGCACGGACCTGTCCCCCACGCGATATCCGGACCCGCGCCGACCGGGCGATCCGCCCGGCCTCTCCACCAGCACCTCGGCGACCCGCGCCGCCTCAAGACCTGCTGCCGCCCCCATGGTGGCCGGGCTCAGCGTTCGCGCGGGGTCCGGTCACCGCTGACCCAGGGCCGCTGATCGGTGTCGCGGACGCGGGGTTCCAGGCTGAGGGTGACGCGATGGGTGGTGCTGTGCGCCTGCTGGCCGGAGGCACCTGCCTCGACGACCCAGAAGCGGATCCTGCCGTCCGCACCGGCGGACCGCTGTACGGCGAACTCCGCCTCCAGCTGTACGGGACCCAGCTCGAAGCGCAGCGTGTCGTCCTCGGTGTCCTGCGCCGCGGCCATGGCGGCGGCGAGTTCCCCACGTAACTGCGCGATCATGTCGGCGAGTTCAATCACGCCGAGCCTCTACCCCCGGCGTGTCGCCCCCACACCGTGGAGGCGACACGGCGAGAGCCGAAAGGGCCGGCCGGCACGACGACGGCCGGCCCCTGGGGGGAAGATCAGCCGTTGCCCGAGCCGTTGCCCGACAGGACCGGGATGTCGGACAGGATGTGCGACAGCGGCTCGTCGCCCTTGGCCTGCGTGGAGTTGTCGGTGCACTGCTGGTTCTGCGGCGCGGACAGGACCGGGATGTCCTGGACTCCGACGTTCACGAGCGCGACGAGCGACTGGACGTTCGCCTTGACCGGGATACCGAGGCAGGGCTTGTTCAGCGTGCCCTGGACGAGCGTGAGCTGGGGGCTCTGGTTGCCCTTGGTCGCGGAGTTGCCGAACGCCGTCTCGGCGCCGTTGCCGCTGAGCGACGTGGTGCCTCGGTCGTCACCGATCGCCAGGGCCTGGGGGGCCAGCCCTGCCGAGATTCCGGCGACGGAGGCGGCGACGGCCGCGGATGCCCACAGCTTGTTCATTTTGATTCCCTTCAAGAGCGGGCTCCCTTGGCAGAGCCGCGTGATGATCAACTGTCTGACACGGCGTTGGTTGCGACGTTCGACCCGGTTGGCGTAGTAATCAGAGCACCGTCAACTGCATTCCAGGGTGTCGCCGCGGACGGTCGCCGGGCTCCCGAACCGCGGTGGATCACTTAGCCTGGCCTGCGAGTCGGGGGCCGTGAGGGGCTGGTCCCGGTTGAGGGCCGTGAAGACCTTGCCGGCCTTGGCCCGGTCCCACTGGAGCGACCCCTTCAGCGTCTGGCTGAAGCCCTTCACCGGCACCGTGGTGAACTCCATGGAGGACGCCGGGAGTCTGCCGAGCTCCGTCGCGAGCCGCAGGATCTGTTCGGTGCTGAACCCCCGGTCGACCGACGCCGCGCCTACCAGCGCCCGGCCGAGCTGCGCCGCCCTGACCGGGTCCGCCAGGACGTTCCCCGTACGTACGGCGCGCATCGCGGCGATCAGGAAGCGCTGCTGGCGCTGGATCCGCCCGAAGTCGGCACTGGTGTCCACGTGCCGGGAGCGGACGTACTGCAAGGACCGTCCGCCGTTGAGCAGGTGGCTGCCGGGGGCGAGGTCCAGCTTCGTCGTCTTGTCCTTGAGAGGGCGCGGTGTGCAGACCCGCACGCCGCCCACCGTGTCGACGCTGTCCATGAAGCGCCGGAAGTCGAGCTGCAGATACCGGTCGACGCGGACGCCGGTCATCGCCTCGACCGTCCGCACCGACAGCGCGGGACCGCCCTGCGCGTAGGCGCCATTGATCTTCCCCGGGTGCGCCGGGCGCATCCGCCCGGTGGCCTTGTCGCGGTGCGCCGGGATGTCGGCGTAGGAGTCCCTGGGGAGGCTGACGACGCTGACGCGGTCCCCCGCCTCGGAGACGTGGACCAGCATGAGCGTGTCCGTGCAGTCACAGGCGACCCCGCCCGCGCGGTAATCCCGCTTCTCCTTGCGCGTGATGGTGTCGCGGCCGTCCGTCCCCATCAGGAGGATATTCGTACCGCTTCCCTCGTTTGGTCGATTCTTCATGTCGCCGAAGACATCGACGCGTTGAACGGGGAGAGGCAGCGCGGCGGCATTTCCCATCGCAATGGTCACGCCGATCAGAAGAGCCCCCGGAACCGCGACTCGCAGTTTTCGCGTCCGCCGGGCTCCGGTCGGTGAGTGGAAGTGAGTGCGCAAGCTGGACTCCGCTGCGGGGGAACCGGGACGACGAAACGGTAAACCGTTCTACGCCACTGCGGAGCGCGAGAGTTCACGGCACGCAGGAACAACAACTCGTTCGCCCTAAGCTGTTCGGTTTCCCCGGATTCCACGCCTGGAACAGATGGTCCGACACACGCCCGTCGATGGCGAGGGAACATGGCTGACTTCAAGCAGGAGTGGAAGCGGCAGGGCCTCATCCCGGTGAGCAGGAATTCTCCGGAAAGCCGCGTCGATGACCCCATCTTCAAGTCGTTGCAGGCTTCCTGGGAACGACAGGGAAAAACCGTTCCGGGCCGCCCGGACCAGGAATGGCAGGCCCTGATGTCACACGATCACTGGCCCAGGGGCTGACGGCGGGAGGAGCCGTCAAGAGCATGGAACGCGGCAGCGGGCCGCCGGTGAACGGCGGCCCGCTGCGCAATGCGTGGGGGATCAGCTGTTGCCCTTGCCGTTGCCCGAGAGCACCGGGATGTCGGACAGGATGTGCGACAGCGGCTCGTCGCCCTTGGCCTGCGTGGAGTTCTCGGTGCACTGCTGGTTCTGCGGCGCCGACAGGATCGGGATGTCCTGGACTCCGACGTTCACGAGCGCGACGAGCGACTGCAGGTTCGCCTTGACCGGGAGACCGATGCAGGGCTTGTTCAGCGAACCCTGGATCAGCGCCATCTGCGGGCTCATGTTGCCGTACGTGGCGGAGTTGCCGTACGCCTGCTGAGCGCCGTTGCCGCTGAGCGACGTGGTGCCGTGGTCGTCACCGATCGCCATGGCCGACGGAGCTGCGGCGGCCGACATGCCGACGACGGAGACGGCAACCGCGGCTGCGGCCATACCCTTCTTAATCACAAGTAATTCCCTTCTGGAGAAACCCCGTTCGCCGGAGCGCTCTGATTAACTCCACACCCTGCGCTTAGTTGCTGCGGTTCACTCTGATGGCCCAATGATGGTCCGACACGGGACCCAACCGGGTGAAGCCCCGAAACTCAAACTCCTGCAAGCCGGTTGGTCAGTCCGCAGTGACTCGAGCTCATGCCAGAAAAGGAACACACAAAATGATGAAGAAGGCTATGGCCACGGCGGCAGTTGCCGTTTCCGTCGTCGGTATGTCCGCTGCCGCGGCCCCGTCGGCGCTGGCCATCGGTGACGACCACGGCACCACCTCCCTGAGCGGCAACGGTGCCAAGCAGGCGTACGGCAACTCCGCCACGCACGGCGACATGAGCCCCCAGCTCTCCCTCGTCCAGGGCTCGCTGAACAAGCCCTGTGTCGGCCTCCCGGTCAAGGCGAACCTGCAGTCGATCGTCGCGCTCGTGAACGTCGGAGTGCAGGACATCCCGATCCTGTCGGCGCCGCAGAACCAGCAGTGCACCGAGAACTCCACGCAGGCGAAGGGCGACGAGCCGCTGTCGCACATCCTGAACGACATCCCGGTCCTGTCCGGGAACGGCGAGCTCAACGGCTGATCTGCCGGCGTGAGAACGCTCGGGCTGCCGGCCTGTCACAAGGCCCGGCAGCCCGGGCTTCTTCATTTTTTGCGCGCGTTAATTCGGGTGAATTTCCCGATTGGTCGAAAACTGACGGTTTCTTCCGGACCGTCAACTCGTTTGCAGGCTGCGGGTCATGGAGCGGGACGCAACGTGGTTCTCGCTCGGTTTCGACTGCCAGATCGGCATGACCACAGAGAAGGGAACATCTGTGAAGCACAAGAAGAGCGCATCGATCATCGCCGGTGTCGTGATGGCCATGAGCATGGCGGCTCCCGCGTTCGCCGACGCCGGCGCCGAGGGTGCGGCCGTCGGTTCCCCGGGCGTCCTCTCCGGCAACCTCGTCCAGGTCCCGGTCCACGTCCCGGTCAACCTGTGCGGCAACACCGTCGACATCATCGCCCTGCTGAACCCGACGTTCGGCAACACCTGCGCCAACACCTGAGGTAGCACCCAGCCACCTGGCTGTGACTCTCATGGCCGGCCTTGGACGTCGCTACGACTCCAAGGCCGGCTTTCCACTGCTCAGAGGAAGACAACTAGATGCGACAGGTCATTGGTAAAGGAATGCTCGCGACCGCGGCCGCGACCAGCATCCTCTCCCTGTCCGGCTCGAACGCGTACGCCGCGGGCGCGGACGGCGTTGCGACGGGTTCGCCCGGGATCTTGTCCGGGAACAGCGTGCAGGCCCCCGTGGAAGTACCGGTGAACGCCTGCGGCAACAGCGCGAACGCGGTCGGCGTGGGCAACCCCGCCATGGGCAACAGCTGCGCGAACACCGGCGCCCCGCACCGGCACGCCGACGCCCCGCACCGGGCGCCGTCGCAGGAGCGCGCGGAGACCAGGACGGGCGGCAGCTACGGGCACGGGCACGGATACGGCGACACCTCGGACGAGGGGTCCCACTCGGGCACGCACGCGGGCACCCAGTCGACGGCCCAGGGCAACACCAGTCACTCGCCCGGCGTCCTGACGGGCAACAACGTGCAGACGCCCGCGGACGTTCCGGTCAACGCCTGCGGCAACACCGTGGACGTGGTGGGTCTGCTCAACCCGGCCGGCGGCAACGGCTGCGCCAACGGAGCACCCGCGCCGACGTCCCCGGGCCACGAGACGCCCACCTCGCCGGAGTCGCCCGAGTCGCCCTCCACCCCCGAGACGCCTCCCCGGGCCGCTCAGCCGCCCGTCGACCGCGCCATGCCGCCCATGGAGACCGGTCGGCCGCCGCAGCACGTCGCGTCCTCCTCGACCGCCCGGCAGCTGCAGTCGGCCGCGCAGGAGGCGCCGCACGCCGTCGCTCGGCTCGCCGAGACCGGCAGTGACCAGGACCTGCTCGCCGCGGCCGCCGCGAGCGCCGCTCTGCTGGTCGGCGGCGGGATTCTGTACCGGCGTGGGTTCGCCTCGCCGCGCCGCTAGTCCGCCCGGACACACCGCTGGCGGGGAAGAGACACCCGAGGGTCTCTTCCCCGCCAGAGCGGGAGGGGGGCCGGCCCGCGAAGGGGGTGTTGCCTACCCACGGCATGGAGCCGACGGCTGGCGGAGGGCAACAGGCCCGTCCCATACGACAGAGTCCACCACCTGATCGCCCGGGACGAAGAACCGATTCACCCGTTCGCCGAGGGCATCACCTGATCGGGTCCCCAGGCGCCGGGTTCTCGTTCAGCGCTTGACGGCACCCAGGAGCGCCCGGCGGCCTCGCCCGCCGGTCGGCGCCGGAACGGTGGAGCTCAACGGGGCCCGGCGCAGGCTGCGTTGAACGCCTCGTACCAGCCGTCCCGCCGTGAAAGAGGCGCCGTGCACGAAGCGCATGGCCGGGCCGAAGCTGGACGCCGTGACCAGGCCCGCCAGGAACAGGCCGGGGTAGGAGGACTCGAACTCCACGGAGGCGTACGGCTCTTCGGCGGCGTTCACCGCCAGGCCGCCGCGCAGGCCGGGGTCCAGCAGGCCGAGGCGAGCGCTGGTCGCCCTGAAGCCGGTGGCCGCGATGACGTGGTCCGTGTCGAAGTCCGGGCCCGCGCCCTCGCTCCCGGCGGTCGCGAGGCGCACCCGGTCCGATGCGACCGACGCCGTGGCGACCTCGTGGTCGAGCAGCACCTCGACGCGTGACTCGACCCGGTCGCGCACCCACCAGGCCCCCGCCGGGCCGAGCGCCGACGCCGAGACGCGGGCGCGGGTGGCCTCGGGGAGCCGCCGGAAGCCGCCCGGCACCTCGGCGTAGAACCAGTTGCGCCATCCGCAGCCCAGGCCGCTGTGCGGGGCGCGGGCGGACTCCCGCCACGGGCGCTTCCACGCAGGGGGCACGGTGTTCCAGTTCAGCCGGTTCGACCGGGCGAGCACCCGTACGCGCGTGCCCTGCTCGGCGAGGAGCGCCGCGGTCTCCAGGGCGGCCTGGCCGCCGCCGATCACGGTGACGTCCCGGTCGCGGAACCGGTCCAGGTCCCGGTGGTGGCTGCTGTGCGAGACGTGCCGCGCGCCGAGCCCGTGCAGGGCGGCGGGGATCTCGACGAAAGGCATCACGCCGACGGCGAGGGCCACCGTGCGGCTCCGGATGGCCTGGCCGTCGTCGGTGACCACCTCGAAGCCCCCGGGGCAGGCGCCGATCCTCGCCACCATGCGCTCGTCGACGTCCGGGACGGCGTGCTGGGCGAACCACAGGCCGTACGAGGCGAACGTCTCCACGGAGATGGGTTCGCCGTGCCGGGCCCGCGTCCCGTTGCGCTCGCAGTACGCGGCCAGGCCGTGGCGGCGCCGGGGGTCGGACAGGTTCGACGCCCAGGGCTCCGACTTCAGGAACATGCCCCGCGGCATGTGGTCGCGCCAGGACGCCATGGGTCTGCCGAAGACGCGTACGTCGAGTCCGGCGCCCGCGGCGTGTGACGCGATGGAGAGCCCATACGGGCCGGCTCCGACAACCAACAGGTCATGCATCGGCGACTGCTCGCTCTCTCGTCGTCTGTACGGGCGCCGGCGGTGCGGCCGGGGCCGTCGGGCGCACCGTCCGCCGCATGCGGCCCAGGACCCGCCGCGTCACGTGCCGGGACCACAGCACCCACATGGCGCGGGCGGGCGCCATGTCGTCCTGGGCGTGCCAGGCGAACTCGCGGCGGTGTGCCGCGGTGGAGGCGGGGCCCGCCGCCCTCAGGAGGCGCAGGGCGGCCAGCGGGGAGTAGTTCTCCACGACGAAGGAGCGGCCGGGGAGGGCGGCGGCGGCCGGCAGCGGCCGGTGGGTCATGTCCAGGTGCTGGGCGCGCACCACGTCCAGGTCGGTGCCGTCGGCGAAGAGCCGGAACTGGGCGCCGGGCCGCGGGTTGAAGTCGAGCAGACAGTGCTCGCCGGTCGCGGGGTCCACCCGGAAGTCGAGGTCGAAGATGCCCCGGTAGCCCAGGGTGCCGACTAGTTTCTCCACGTCGGCCCGCAGGCCCGGGTCGGGTGTCCACTCGCCCACCGCCGTCAGGCCCGCCCCGCGCGGCCAGGAGCGGTGCTTGCGGCCGGAGCCGCCGCCGCGCACGGCCCCCGCGCGGTCGACGTACCCGTGGACGAACCAGTCGCGGCCGGGGGCGTCCGGCAGGAAGGCCTGGAGCAACAGCCGGCTGCCCGCCTCCTCGCTGCGCCGGAAGAGCTCCTGGGCCTGCCCCGCCGACCGCACCAGGACCGTGCTGCGCAGATCCGTCCCGGTGGGGACCAGCCACGGGCGGCTCCACTTGGCCACTAAGGGCAGCCCCAACTGCCGTACGGCTGCGGACGCCTGGGCCGCGGACTCCGGCAGGAGGGTCACCGGGTGCGGGATTCCCGCCGTGGCGCACACCTCGGTGAGCGTCGCCTTGTCGGCCACCCGTTCCGCGAGGCCGCGGGCCTGGTCGGGCAGGAGGTAGGTCTCGGCCAGTTCTCTCTGCAGGCGTCCGATCGCGAGGGCGCCCGCGTCGTCCATCGGGATCAGCACGGACGGCCTGGCGACCCGGTGGGAGATGCGGCGCAGTACGACGGCGATGTCCCGGAGTGAGGCGCCCGGCGGCGGCGGAGGGTGCGTCTGGTGCAGATAGCGGGATCTGCGCACGGGGCTTTCCGCGGAATCCGCGGCCGCCACGTGCACCTCCACTCCGGCGCGGCCCAATGACCGGACGGCTCCGAGTGTGCCGTGATGAAAAGGGTTCCGGTCGATCCGCAGCAGAACCGCGGGGACCCGGGTGTCGAGAGTGAGCACGGCCAAATTCTCTCAATTCCGTCCCCCATGCGGGCGATGGGCACGCCCAGAGGATTAGGGGCTCGATTGGCGCAATAGAAATACATATGACTGAGTGTCAGTGGATGAGGAGCAGCATGAGGAGCGACCATGGCCTTGCAGAGACGCCGGACCCCCAGTAGACGACTCGCATTCACCGCCACCGGAATCGTCGTGTCAGCAGCGCTCGCCGTCGGCTCCGGGCACGCGTGGGGTGCGGGGCAGGACCCGGGTCCACCGGCCTCCCAGCCCGGCTCGAAGCCCGCGTTCGGGGCCTACCTCACCTACGGGCCGCAGGGCGTGGAGCGCATGGCCGAGCTCAGCAAGTGGCTGGGCGGCGCCGAGCTCGACGTCGGGCACACCTACCTGCCGGGCGACCGGTGGAGCAACATCGAGGGGGCGCCGAACTTCCTGGAGAGCTGGGCCGAGTGGCGGCGCGCGAAGGACGACCGGCTCTTCGTGCTCAACGTCCCCATGATGGAGCGCAACGAGGACCGCGTCGGCGACTGGGAGGTCCGTTCGCTGCTCCGCCGTGGCGCCGCGGGTGAGTTCGACAAGCATTACCGCACCCTCGCCGAGCGGCTGGTGAAGCTCGGCGTGCCGGACACCGTGGTGGTGCTCGGCTGGGAGATGAACGGCACCACGTACACCCATCGATGCGGCCCCGACCCGGAGTCCTGGAAGAAGTACTGGAAGCGCATCGTCACGACGATGCGTTCGGTACCGGGCCAGAAGTTCAAGTTCGATTTCACGCCGAACAGGGGCCGGGACGCCATTCCGTGGACGCAGTGTTATCCGGGTGACGACGTCGTGGACATCGTCGGCATGGACTCGTACGACCAGCCGACGGGCACTGATTTCGCCGAGCAGGTCAGTGAGCCGTACGGGCTGAAGCAGCACGTGGAATTCGCGAAATCCCACGGCAAGGAGATCTCCTACCCGGAGTGGGGTCTTTTCCGGAACGGCGACAACGAGGAATACATGCGGAAGATGCTCGCCTGGATGGACGAGCACAAGCCGCTGTACAACACCGTCACCGACTACTGCCCGCACGGCGTGTGGCAGTGCGAGGAGAATCCCAAGTCCTCCAAGGCCTACCGCTCCCTGCTCTTCGGCCGTACGGACACCGGGCCGACCGCCCCGGAGCCGACGCAGCCCACGCAGCCGCCGAACTGTTCCCCGCTGAACCTGGGCGACTGGGTCGAGCACTGGCTGGGCGGGAAACTGTGCATGCGCCTGGACTGGTACAAGCGGTCGTAGGCGGGGCCGACCGGGAGCGCTCAGGATTTCTCCGGGCGCTCCCGGGCTTCCCGGTGTTCCCGGCGCTCGCGCAGGAATTCCTTGCCCCGGCTGCGGGCCGCCGCCTCCCATGCGGCGGCCCGCAGCACGGGGGCGGTGCGCCGGCGGGCGAGGAGCAGCCGGTGGTTGGTGGCTTCCTCGGGGCGCCAGTGGTGCTTGTACGGTTCGTTGCCGCGCAGGAGGCTCAGCACCCGGCTCCGCTCGCCCTCGGCGTGCTGCGTGCAGGCGTTCAGGAGCATCGTCGCCACGTCCACCTTCCGCTCGCGGAGCCGCGGGTGCGCCCCGTACAGGTAGCCGCCGACGAGGTGGGGCGAGAGGAGGGTCAGGTCGGCCGCCACCACGTCGTCGTCGAGCCGGAACTCGGTGACCACCGCGTCGCCCGACCTGACCATCAGCCCCACCGACCTGATGAGGTGCTCGGAGAACCGCGGCTGCAGATGCTCGGACGTCACCTTGCGGCCCTGCCACTGGAGTTGGTGCAGGTGCAGGAGCGTGCGCACCGACGCGTCCACCTCGTCGTGCCGTACGACCCGTCGCTCGACGCCGAGCGCGTCCAGCTTCCGGATCTTGGCGCGCGCCCGCTGGGCCCGGGGTGCGGGCAGCCGCCCGAGCAGCTCCTCCATCGACGTGGCGGGCAGCTCCAGGCAGAGCGAGTCCGCGAGGCGGAGCCGGGGCCCGCGCCAGCGTTCGTAGATGCTTTCCACCGCGGCTCCGGAGCGGACCTCGCGGAAGTCGATCAGGGCGCCGCGGGCCAGCTTCGACAGGCCGTCGGCCAGCGCGTCCGCGGCTTCGTCGGCGCACGTGTCGTCGATCAGCACGTCGGTGAAGTCGGAGATCGCGCCGCCCAGCGGCACGAGCGCCGGGAGCGGGAGGTACGCGCGCATCAGCGGCGCCGCGGCGACGAGCTCGCCGTCCTTGCGCACGAGGACCACGCGCAGCCGCCCGCGCGCGCCGTAGGACAGCCACCACGAGTGCAGCCACGCGTGGCTCTGGAACGGCGTCGCCGTCCGGCACGTGCGGTGCAGCCGGGCCCACGCCGACGCGAGCCTGCCGAACTCGGCCTCGTCCGTGCAGAGTTCGGCCTTCAGGGCGTTGCCCGCCACCCCGGTCACCTCTCCCGGTCGATGTCGGCGGACTGCGCGGGGCCCGGCACCGCGGCCGACGGGGCGTCCTCGGCGCGGCGGGGCCGCACGAGGAGGGCGAGCCCGCCGAGCAGGCCTCCCGCACAGGCGCCCACCAGGGCGGTCATGGGCGCCGACGCCGATGCGGGGGCCTCGGGCTTCACCGCCCGGGAGAGCTGCAGGAGACGTACCCGCGTGCTGTCCTTGGTGTGGTTCGCGTTGTTGGTCAGGGAGCGTGAGACCGCGTTGGCGATGTCGCGCGCCTTGCCCGGCTTGGCCGCCGTCGCCGAGATGGAGATCATCGGGGCGTCGGGCGAGGTGGCGGCCCGCACGCTCTCGCGCAGTGTCTGCGGCGAGACGCCCGACTCCACCTGGGCGTCGCCGAGCACCGCGAGCTGGGTGGCGACGCGGCCGTAGGCGGTGGCGAAGCCCAGCGCGGCGGTGGGGTCGGAGTCCTTCTGCGGGACGGCGATCACATAGCTGGTCGCCGTGTACTCGGGTGTCGCGACCGCGCCGTACAGGCCGCCGGTGAGGGCGCCGAGCGCGGCACCGGCGGGCAGCAGCCACCACGCGGGCAGTCGCTTCACGCGGGCCAGCATCAGGGCCGGGTCGGCCGGGCGGTACCGCCTGCTGAGGGTATCGGTCATCAGGAACTCACTCTCGGGGTCGAGCCGGAGGCAGCTGCCTCGTAGACGTGCATCAGCTGTGCGGCGCTGCGGGTGATGCTGTAGTGCCGCGCGGCCTGCGGGGCGAGGCGCGCCCGTGGCCCCGCCGACCTGGCCCGCAGCAGCGCCCCCGCGAAGGAATCCGCGTCGCCCGGCACGCGCTCGGCGCCGGGGGCGGCGTCCGGCGGGAGATCCTCGACGGCGGGACACCGGGCGTAGACCACCGGCAGACCGGCGGCGAGACCCTCCACGACGGCGAGGCCGAAGGCCTCATCGGGGGACGGCGACGCGAGGACGTCCATGGCGGCGAGGAACGCAGGGAGCCCGGTCGCCCCCTCGGACAGGTAGGGCTGCTCCCCCGCGAACACCACGCGGTCCGCGACGCCGAGTTGTTCCGCCGCGGCCCGCAGCCCGGCCTCCTCGGGACCGCCGCCGACCAGCAGGACGCGCACGTCCCGGGGCAGCGCGGCCAGGGCACGCAGCAGGACGTCGAACCGCTTGCCGGGGGCAAGGCGGCCGACGCCGCCGACGACGTACGCCTCGTCCGGGAGGCCCAGTCGGCGGCGTACGGCGACCCTGGCGCGGGGGTCGAAGCGGAACCGCTCGACGTCGATGCCGTTCGGCACGACGTGGATGCGCTGCCGGGGCACCCCCCACCGGCTGAGCCGCTCGGCGACGGACGGGGAGACCGCCACCGTGGCCCGCCCCAGGCGCTCGCCGGTCAGGTACAGCGCGCGGACGCCCGGGGTCAGCGGCCGGCCCTCCATCTGCGCGTCGCCGAGGGAGTGTTCGGTGGCCACCACGGCGCGTGTCCCCGCGAGGCGGGCGGCGATGCGCCCGTAGAGGCAGGCGCGGAAGAGGTGGGTGTGCACGAGGTCGTAGCCGCCGCCGCGGATGAGTTTCACCAGGCGCGGCACGGCGCCCAGGTCGCGGTTGCCGGACATGCCCAGGTGGACGACGCGTACCCCGTCGGCCGTGAGGCCCTCGGCGACCGGGCCGGGGTTGGTGAGGGTCACGACGTCGCACTGGGCGGGCAAGTGGCGCAGCAGCAGGCGCAGTTGCTGTTCGGCGCCGCCGACTCCCAGGCCGGTGATGATGTGCAGGGCCCTCATTCGCCCACCGCCGGTTCGCGGACCGTACGGCGGCGCAGCCGGTTCAGCCGCAGCTTCAGCTGGAGCCGCAGGGCGGTGTCCTCCTGCCCGATGTGGACGCGGGGCAGGGCGTGCATCCCGGTCAGGGGGCCGGGGGAGATCGCGCAGGCGTAGCGGTAGCCGGCCGCTCGTACGGTGTCGACCACGCGCTGGTCGACGGTGCCGTACGGGTAGCAGAAACCCTCCACCTCGCGGCCGATGAGGTCGGACAGGGCGACCCGGCTGCCGCTGGTCTCCTGCCACAGCAGTCGGTCGTCCGCCTGGGTGAGGTCGACGTGCGTCAGGCCGTGCGAGGCGACCTCCATCCCCTCGGCGGCGGCGACACGGATGCCCGCCGCGTCGAGCAGCGGTTTGCGGGGGCCCAGCGGGTCCCACGCGTTGTCGCCCGCGAGGCGGCCGGGGAGCACGAAGACGGTGGCGTCGAAGTCGTAGTGGTGCAGGAGCGGCAGGGCGTGGGCGACGAAGTCGGTGTAGCCGTCGTCGAAGGTGAGGCCGACCAGGTCGCGTCCCTCGCCGCGGGCGCGCGCCGTGAGGAGCCGCGACATGCTCACCCCGCGCAGGCCCTGGCGCCGCAGCCAGCGCAGTTGGGCCGCGAGGCGTTCGGGCGAGACGGTGATCTTGTAGGGGTCGTCCGCGCAGGTGTCCACGGAGTGGTACATCGCCACCCACATCGGCGCTTGCGGCAGCCAGCGCCGCGTGCGCCGTGAACGGGAGGTCTCACCGAGTGCTGTGTCAACGGACATGCGTGAGCTTTCGTGTGGCGGATGTGACGGAGCGTGCGACGGAGCGGAGGACGGGCTCGACGGCCCTGGCCTTCAGGGCCCAGAGCACCAGGACGAACACGGCGGTGACGGTCGAGGCGCCGACGGCGAAGGCGGCTGACGGTGAGTCGAGGCCGCTCGCGACGGCGGCGCCCGCCCCGGTGGCGCACACCGCCGCGGCCACGGGCTTGGCCAGCTCGCCGAGGACCCCGCGGACCCGGATCGGCACATTGCGCGGACCCATCCCGCACAGCAGCACGCAGGCCGTGACGCTGATGCCCGCCGCGTTGGCGAGCGCGATGCCGCGTACGCCCCACAGGTCCACCGCCCAGCTGCCGGCCCCGGCGGTCGCGGCGACCCCGACCGCCATCGCGCCCAGCGGGAACCACGTGGCCCGGCCGCCGGAGAAATAGGAGCGGGTGAGCGCCCCCACCAGCGTGTGGCCGAGGAGCCCCAGGGCGTACACGCGCATCACGGCCGCCGTGGCGACAGTGTCGTCCGCGGTGAACGCGCCCCGCTGGAAGAGGAGTTGGATGAGCTGCGGCGCGCAGGCGATCACCACGCCGGTGCCGAGGAGCACCACGCAGCCGGCCAGGCCCAGGTCCCGCTCGACGCGTGACCTGGCGCGCTTGACGTCGCCTTCGGCCAGGGCCCGCGCGACGACGGGGAGGGTGACCGTGCACAGCATCAGGGACAGGATCATCGGCACCTGCGCCACTTTTTGCGCGTAGTTGAGGTGCGAGATGGCCCCCGAGGGCAGCGAGGACGCCAGGAAACGCTCGATGAGCACCTGCGACTGCCGGCACAGCGCGAACAGCAGCACGGTCGCGACGAGGGTGCCGCTCATCAGCGCGGGGGCCGAGGGGCCGGCGGCTTTCCCGTCGGGCGCGTCCGCCGTGTCGCGGGTGAGCTGGCGCCAGAGCGAGGGGGCCTGCACGAGCACCATGAGTACGCCGCCGGCCGCGACGCCAAGTGCCGCCGCCCGGACGCCGTAGCGGGGGGCCAGGACGAACACAGCCGTGATGATGCCGATGTTGTAGAAGACGTAGATGCCCGCGGGGGCCACGAACCGGCGGTGGGCGCGCAGGGCCGCGCTGCAGTACCCGGCGAGGCCGAAGGTGAAGACACAGGTGGCCGTGAGCAGCGTGCAGTCCACGGCGAGGCGCGGATCGGGCAGCCCCGGCGCGAGGACGTCCACCAAGAGGGGCGCCCCGGCCATCAGGAGCAGCGCGACCGCCCCGGAGGCCAGCATCAGGCGGGGCAGCGACGCGGCGACCAGGGCGCGTACCGGGTCGCGGCGCGCGCCCTGGCCCCGGCGGGCGAGCGCCATGCTGAAGGCGGGGACGAGGGCGAAGGCCAGGCCGTCCTCGATGAGCAGGGTGGTGGCCACCTCGGGGACCGTCCACGCGACGAGGAAGGCGTCGGTCTCGGGGCCCGCCCCGAAGAAGTGGGCCAGCGCCTGGTCGCGCACGAGACCGAGCACCGAGCCGGCCACCGTGAGGGCGGCGGTGATCAGGGCGGCCTTGGCGAGGAAGCCGTTGGAGGGGTCGGAGCCCTTGGCGGGACCGGTCCCGGTGGCCGGAGCGGGCACCTTGCCCGCGGGGCCCGCGTCCACGGAGTGCGTGGTGGAGGTCATCGCGGCACCTCCCCCGGCATCGGCGCGGCCAGCGCGCGGCGGGACAGCGCCCACCAGGCGACGAGCCCGAGGACCACGGCCATGAGCACCGTCGAAGGACCGCCGATGTCGGCGTACGAGAAGTCCACGAGCTGCCACAGCAGCAGCCCGCACGCGACGAGCGCGCAGTCCGCGCCCGCGCCCCCGCGCACCCGGACGAGCCGCCGCAGGCCAAGGAGCAGGAACGCCGCCCAGCTGCCCACCAGCGCGCACAGACCGAGCAGTCCCTGCTCGCCGAGGACGAGCAAATACATGTTGTGCGGGGAGAGCAGCGGCTGGCGGCTGAACCCGGCGCCCGCGCCCGCGGTGTCGCTGGCCGAGGAGAGGGCCAGCGAGGCGTGGCTGTCGCGGTGGTCGGGGAAGGCCTTGAGCCCCACGCCCGTCACCGGCTCGGCACGCCACATGTCCACCGCGGCGGCCCACATGGTGTACCGGTCGGTGACCGACTGGTCGGGGGCGTCGGAGACCTGCGTGATGCTGGTGACGCGCTCCTGCAGCAGCTGCGTGCCGATGCCGAGACCGCCCACGAGGACCACGGCCGCGGCAGCCACCGCCGCGAGGGCCCGCAGCGCGTTCCGTACGCCCGCGAGACCCAGTTGGGCGCCGCAGGCCACGACGGTGGCGATCCAGGCGCCGCGGCTGAAGGAGAGCGCGAGCGGAACGGTCAGGAGCAGCGCGCACGCAAGGGCCATCTGACGCTGCCTCGGGGAAGCCGGGCCGAGCGCGAGAGCGAGAGCGCACACCACTCCGTACGACACCACCGTCGACATCCCCATGACGTCGCTCGCGCCGAAGGTCCCCACGGCCCGGACGTCCGAACCCATGTAGCTGGCGCCCGTGCCCGTGACGTACTGATGGACGCCGATCGAGCCCTGGAACAGGGCGAGGCCGATGAGCGACCAGGCCACCAGGCGGAAGTCACGGCGGTCACGCACGAGCAGCAGGACCGCCGCCGGCACGAGGACGAAGACCTGCAGATAGCGCGCGAGGCCGGTCATCCCGGCGGTGGCGGTGCTCGCGCCGACCGCCGCGACCGCGATGCCGACCACCGGCATGCCGAGCACGACGGCCGCGGTCCGGGTCAGCGGCCGGCGCGCCCCGCGCACGGTGCGGACCACGCACCAGAGGACCACCAGGGCGGAGGCCGCGTCGGCGGCCGTGCCGCCGCCGGTGCCGCCGTCGCTCGGCGGGACCGGCAGCGCGAGCAGGGCGACCACGGCCATGACGGGCAGCACGGGACCGGCGCTCCTGAGCGCCGAGGAGATCGCGGCGGCCGGTGAGCCGGGCGGGACGAGCGTGATCGGGGCACCGTTCAAGGAGGTCAGCTCCCCGTCGGACGTACGAGGGAGACGGCGGTGCGCAGCAGGATGCAGAGGTCCTGCCAGAACGACCAGCTGTCGATGTAGGCGTTGTCGAACCGGCACCGGTCCTCGATCGAGGTGTCACCCCGCAGCCCCTGGATCTGGGCGAGCCCGGTGATGCCGGTCGGCATCCGGTGACGCTCGGCGTATCCGGGATAGGTCTGGCTGAACTTGCCGACGAAATAGGGGCGTTCGGGCCGCGGGCCGACCAGGCTCATGTCGCCCCGCAGGACGTTCCACAGCTGGGGAAGCTCGTCGAGCGAGGACCGGCGCAGGAACTGGCAGAACCGGCTCATGTGCTGCTCGCCCGCGACGGTCCACCGGGTCGCGGCCTCGTGCGGATCGGCGGGCCGGTGCGTACGGAACTTCAGCAGGGTGAACGGCTGGCCGCCCCTGCCGATGCGCTCCTGCCGGAAGATCACGCCGGGGCCGTCGGTGGCCCGCAGGACGGCGGCGCACGTGAGGAGCACGGGGCTGATGAGCAGCAGCAGGATTCCCGAGGTCACGAGGTCGAGGGCGCGCTTGCTGACGCTGAAGTGCCTGCGCCGCACGGGCACGAGCTGACGGCAGGGGAACCCCGCGAGCCGCCCGGATCTGGCCTGGCGTCCGGGCGCGTCATAGCCCGGCGGCTGCGTCGCGTCGACCGCCCATACGTCGCAGCCCGAACCGCTCAGCGTCCGCAGCCATCCGATCTGCTCCGGGCCGGGGGTCGGTCCGACGACCAGGACCGTGCGCACGGAGTTCTGGATGACCGCGCGGCGCAGCTCCTCCATCGTGGAGAGCACCGGCAGTTCGGCGCCCTCCGACTCCGGGCGCTCGGCGGGCGCGTCCCCGACGATGCCCACGGGCCGCACCCCGGCCCGCGGATGGCGCAGGACCGCCTCCGCCACGCGCCGCGCGACGGTGCCGGGACCGACCACCAGGGCCGGGCGTGGCTGCCGGAGCGCCGCCCTGCGCGCCCATCCGTAGAGGGCGCCGCGGCCCGCGCAGCACAGCACGCTCTGGAGCGCCGCCGCCGTGCACAGGGTGGTGAGGGAGAGCGGCTCCAGGGCGGGGACGCTCGTGGCGAGGAGCCCCACGGCGCACCAGCTCAGGAGGGCCTGCCAGGCGAGCGAGGGCAGTTCGTCCAGGGCGCAGGGCACGGCGAGCGGGCGGTACAGCGCGGCGCGTGCGTTCAGGCCGGTCACCGCGGCGAGCAGCAGGACCACGAGCAGCGGGTGGCGTTGCGGATCGGTGAGCAGCACGGTGCCCAGGAGGGCGGCGCTGCAGTCGACGGCGTACAGAGGGAGGGCCGACGAGCGGCGCGCCGAAGCCCCCCAGGTGATGCTCGTCCTGCGGCCGCCCCCGGCCCCGCGGGGCGGGATGACCGAGGCGGTGGCGATGGCGTGGTCGGCCGCCCGTGGCTGCGCGGCAGGGGCGACGGTTCGTTCCGCACTCACGGGTTGATGGACTCCCTGCACTTGATGGGTCCCACGCCCAGTAGCTCGCGGTACACGGCCGCGACAGCGTCCGCGGTGTGCCGCACGTCGTGGGTGTTCAGGACGTGGCGGTGCGCTGCCCTGCCGAGGGATTCGCGCAGGGGCGGATCGCCGAGGAGCCGCAGGAGGGCTTGCGCCAGTGCCTCGGGGTCCTCGGCGGGGACCAGGCCGTGGGACACCAGTGCGGGCGGCAGGCTCTCGCGCGCGCCGTCCACGTCGGTGACGACCACGGGCCGGGCGCAGGCCATCGCCTCCAGGGGTACGAGGGCCATGCCCTCCCAGCGGGACGGCAGGACCACGAGGTCGGCCGCCCGGTACCAGGGGGTGGCGTCCCGGACGTCTCCGGCGAACCGCACGGAGGCGGACGCCCGCTCGCGCAGACCGGCCGCGTCGGGCCCGTCCCCGACGAGCACGAGCCGGGCCAGCGGCAGCCGCTCGGCGACCTGAGCCCAGGCCCGCAGCAGGACGTCCTGCCCCTTCTGCCGGCACAGCCGCCCCACGCACACGACAAGCAGCTCCTGCCGGGAGAGCCCGAGGTCGGCCCGTGCCGTCTGCGCGGCCACCGGCCGGAAGCGCTCCACGTCCACCCCGTTCGGGATCACGGAGCAGGGCGCGTCGATGCCGGAGCGCTGCCCGGTGAGCCGCTCCGCCTCGCTGACGCAGACCATGTGCGTGGCCCAGCGCGCCCCGAAGCGCTCCCAGTGCCGGGCGAGCCGCGCGGTGACCCCGCCGACGGCCTCGAAGGACCAGGCGTGCGGCTGGAAGACCGTGGGCACCTTGCCGCGCAGGGCGAGCCGGGCGGCGAGCCCGGCCTTGGCGCTGTGCGCATGCACGACGTCCGGGCGCAGCTCGTCGACGATGCGGGCGAGGCGCCGCACCTCGTCCGGGAGCCCCGGCCCCGGGGAGCGGGCCGCCGCCCACGCGTGCGTGCCGCTTCCCAGGCCACGTACGGCATCCGGCAGACGGCCGCCGTCCGGACACGCCACGTCGACCCGCATCCCGGTGGACAGCTGGGACTTCACGAGGTCGGTGACCACGCGGGCCACTCCGCCGTCGACGGGCTGGGCGACGTGAAGGACGCTCAGCCGATGGTCAGTTGATGACAGTTGCATGCACGGCGCCTCGGCGTTGCCCTTTCGGGAAAGGTCCGAACCAGGAGAGAGAATTTAAATGCGACAGTCGCACCGGACGCGTAACTTCCCGCACTTGTTCTTACAAATGGCTTCAGGAGGAGAGCAACACTAGCCGTTTTCCGCATTAATCCAGGAAGGCTGACAAGTGTGTCGGAAACGTGAAGTGCGTAACGCCCGAAACCTGCCATGAGCACGGCCGGAAGGGCCCCTCGCGTTAACCCGGCGCCAGCAGATCACCCTTTTGGGCCCACAACTCTCGCGGGCGACATCCGTTGATCCATGGGCCGGGCACCCCGCCCTGCCGAGCATCAACTGACCAAGGAGCAACCCCGCATGTCGCGTACCGCGAAGGCCCTCGCCCTCTCCACCGTTGTCGTGGCCGCCATGGCCGGCAGCGCCGGCATCGCCGCCGCCGACGCCGGCGCCGAGGGTGCGGCCGTCGGCTCGCCCGGCGTCCTCTCGGGCAACATGGCCCAGGTCCCGGTCCACGTCCCGGTCAACGTCTGCGGCAACACCGTGAACGTGATCGGCCTGCTGAACCCGGCGTTCGGCAACACCTGCGTCAACAGCTGACGCTTCGGCAAGACGCACTGAGCGACGGCCGTTCTCCCCCGAGGAGGACGGCCGTCGTGCGTTCCCTCCCTGCTCCGTACGGCGGTCATGCCCCCGAATGGCAGTCGCTCGGTTGCGGTCGGTCCGCACCGCTTTCACGGTGAACACAAGATCCGACGCATCACCGAAGGGAACATCCATGCGCGCTCTGCCCGTACGGCGTATCGCGACCACCGTCCTCTGCGCCTCTCTCCTCATCGGGACGGCAGGCCCCGTCGTCGCCGCCGAGAGCGACACCGCGCATGGCAGCACCCAAGGGGCGGCCCGCGAACCGGTGCCCGACGCGGAAAAGCTGCTCGCCCAGGTCAAGGTTCTGGGCGACGCGGGTGGCGTGCTCACCCCCGTCACCGATCTCCTCACCGCCGTGCTCAAAGCCGACAAGGGTCAGCTGCCGGCCGAGGACGCCACGAAGCTCGCCACCCCGGTGAAGGACGCCATCACGAAGGCCGAGGCCCAGCCCTCCAAGACCCCCGAACTCCCCCAGACCCCGGCGGTCCCCGAGGCCCAGACGCTGCCGCAGACCCTGACGCTCCCCAAGGCGCTGCCGGGTGACGAACCCGCGTCCGCCGACCCGAAGGCCGACGCCCTGAAGGCACTGCAGACCTCGGTCGACGCCCTGATCAAGGCGGCCACCGGGGGCGACGCCAAGGCGGTGGCCGGGTCCGCGCCGACCGTCGTGACCGGCCTCGTCAACCTCGTCGCCGCCACCCTGGTCGGCGGCGGCCTCCCCGCTCCCGACCTGGCGGGGCTCCCCGCCCTGCCGAAGGCCCCGGAGCTGCCCGCGGCGCAGGCACCCCAGACGCCCGCGCTCTCCTGAGCCGAGGTCAGCCCCACCCGTCGCGTCGGCCTTCAAGGCCGGCGCGACGGGTTTTTCACGTCCTTATGACCGCCCATCTCATACGAGAATGAGACACCGCCTTCGTTCGGGTGGGTTCCGTGAATTTCCCGCGCACAGAGTTTCCGGCTCACACAGCGCTCGTTACCCATGGCGAAGTGAAAATCCCCTCTGGCGACCGTCCGTCGCCGCAGAAAGGAACACGATGAAGCCCCTGAAGGCTGCCGCTGTCGTTGCCGGATCCCTGGTCATCGCTGGTGTCGCCGCACCCGCCTTCGCCGCCGACCTCACGCCCACCAGCCTGAATGGTGCAGTCGACACGATCGCCGGCTCGACGTCTTCCCTCGACGCGGCCCCGCTGGCCACCAACGCCCTTGACACCGAGAACAAGGACTCGGTCGTCAACGCCGTGTCAGGTGCCGCGGAAAGCCTGCACGCGGGTGGCGGCGCCGGCAAGCTCCTCGGCGGACTTCCCGTCGCCAAGTAGAGCTCTCCTCTGCTTCTCCACCAGGGCCGGTTCCGCGGACGCATTCCGCGGAACCGGCCCTCGGGCTTTTCCCGGGCCATTCCGCATTCCCCCGGCCCAGTTCGACTGCACGGCCCCGGAGTTCGACCGGCGCGTGCCCCGATCGTGTGATCGCTCGTCCGTACTCACCCAGTTCAGTGAAAGATGGGCCCGGACCTCCGGAACACATCGATACCGTTCCCGGATGACCTCGACATCGAGCGAAACCCGCACTTTCCGAGCCGCCGATCTGGGCACCCTCACCGTGATCGCCTGGAGTGGTGAACACCCCGACGACGAGAAGGACATGCCTTTCCTGCTCGCCTATTCGCTCGGTGACGGCGAGGGCGGCCCCGAGGCCTCGACCGAAGCCATCGAGCTCCTGCTGCAGAACACCGGCCTCCCCGTCGGCGGCCCCGTCATCGAAACCTCCCGCAACCCGAGCCTGCCGGTCACCCTCCTCGTCGAGGCCGGGCAGGCCGTGCTGACCATGCCGCACCTCAACGCCCAGTGCGTGGTGCCGCCGGAGTGGCTGGCAGCGGTGGGCGAGCGTGGCCACGCCTACTTCATGTTCACCACGCGCCCCTGGCCCGAGGCCAAGCCCGGCGTCCCCCTCACCGAGGAGGCCCTCGCGGCGTTCGCGGGCGCCGAGGAGACCATGACCAGCTCTTCGCACTGCCTGGTCACCGCGAAGAGCCTGCGCGGCTAGGAACCGCCGCCAGGGCCCGTACACGACGGGAGCCCGCCGGTCGGGACAGACCGGCGGTCCCCGGCACCAGTGAGGACACCGCGATGCACACCAAGACGCCCCTCCCCGCGGCCCGTAAGCCCGAGGCTTCCCCGGGCCACGTGGAGCCGCAGCCCCCCGGCATTGGCGGGAACCGTGCGTTCGCGCTGCTCCTGGTGATCACGGGCGCCGCCGGGCTGCTCGCGGCCTGGGTCATCACGCTGGACAAGTTCAAGCTGCTCGAGGACCCGGACTACACCCCCGGCTGCAGCCTCAACCCGGTCGTCTCCTGCGGCAACATCATGACGAGCGAGCAGGCGTCGGTCTTCGGGTTCCCCAACCCGATGCTGGGCCTCGCCGCCTACGCCGCCGTGATGTGCGTCGGCATGAGCCTGCTGGGCGGCGCCCGCTTCCCGCGCTGGTACTACCTGACGCTCAACGCGGGCGCGCTCTTCGGCGTCGCCTTCTGCACCTGGCTGCAGTACCAGTCGCTGTACGAGATCAACTCGCTGTGCCTGTGGTGCTGCCTCGCCTGGGCCGCCACGATCACCCTGTTCTGGTACGTGACCTCGTTCAACGTCCGTAACGGCCTGCTGCCCGCGCCCGCCGGACTGCGCACGTTCCTGGGCGAATTCACCTGGGTGCTCCCGGTGCTGCACATCGGCATCATCGGCATGCTCGTCCTCACGCGCTGGTGGGACTTCTGGACCAGCTGACACCCCCGCACGCCCGCACCCCCGCACGTCAGGACGCGCAAGGAGGCATCACCAGTGGCCAGAGGTACAGCGACCAGGGGCCGTGGCCCGGCGTGGCTCACCCGCCGGGCCACCACGGTCGGCCTCATCGGGGTGGCGCTCGCCGCGGTGTCGGCACAGGCCGCCCTCCAGTGGCGGACCCGGGAGACGGCTCAGGGCCCGCCGTCCGACGACCTCGGTCCGGGCTCGTTCGACGAGGTCTACGCGGGCCGTCACATCCGGGGGTCGCGCGTGGCCGCGGAGTCCCAACACCCGGACGGGCATTGGGACATCACCGTGGACGGGCGCCCGCTCCACCTCATGCGGCGCGCCGACGGCGGCTATCTGAGCATGATCGACCACTACCAGTCGTATCCGACGCCGCTCATCGCCACCCGCAGAGCAGTGGACGAACTCGGCCGTGGTCGGCAACTGCGCGGCGGGACGGTCTGATCACCGCCACGCACACCCGGATCGGAGGAGCGAACCGAAGTGGTCCACACGCGCAAGAACCAGGCCCGGCTGACCAGCGCCGAGAAGCGGCGGTTCGTCAACGCGGTGCTCGATCTCAAACGCCGGGGCGAGTACGACGAGTTCGTGCGGATCCACGTCGAGCACTACGTGTCCGACGGGGAGGAGGGCCTGCGGGTGGCCCACATGACGCCCTCGTTCCTGCCCTGGCACCGCAGGTTCCTCCTGGAGTTCGAGCAGGCCCTGCAACGCCTGGACTCCTCGGTGACCGTCCCGTACTGGGACTGGACGGCGGACAGGTCACCTGGCTCTTCGCTCTGGGGCAGCGGGCTCATGGGCGGCAACGGACGGCGCTCCGACCGGCAGGTCACGACCGGGCCGTTCGCCCGGTCGAACGGGACCTGGATCATCACGGAAGGGGAGACGGACGGCGACTTCCTCATGCGCGACTTCGGCCGGCCGCAGAACCCGATCGAACTGCCCACCGAGGCGACGCTGGACTGGGCCCTGCGTGACCCGGTGTACGACAGGGCGCCCTGGGACTCGACGTCGGACGGCGGCTTCCGCAACAAGCTGGAGGGGTGGACGTCCGCCGCCGGCAACAGCAGGTGGCGCAATCACAACCGCGTCCACCGCTGGGTCGGCGGACACATGCTCGGCGGCGCGTCGGTGAACGACCCCGTCTTCTGGCTGAACCACGCCTTCGTGGACCTGCTGTGGGACCGCTGGCAGGCCCGGCACCCGCGCTCCGCGCCCTACCTGCCCGAGAAGCCGCCGGGGCCCGGGAAGGGCCCGCTGCACGGCCGTATCTGCGCCCGCTTCGAGCGGATGCCGCCGTGGGACGTGCAGCCGGACGAGCTGATCGGCCACCGGGGCATCTACCGGTACGCGTGAGGGGCGGGCCGCGGAGGGAGCGGGCAGGGAAAAGCCCCCGGCGGTCATGGACCGCCGGGGGCTCACCCACAGGGGGATCAGCTGCCGTAGCCGCCGTGGCCGCCCTTGTGGCCGTCGCTATTGACGCAGGTGTTGCCGAACGCCGGGTTCAGCAGCCCGATGACGTCGACCGTGTTGCCGCACACGTTGACCGGGACGTGGACCGGGACCTGGACGAGGTTGCCCGAGAGGACGCCGGGCGAGCCGACGGCCGCACCCTGGGCGCCCGCGTCGGCCATGGCCATACCGGTGCCACTGAGCACCACGGCGCCGGTGCCGACGGCAACAGCGGCTGCCTTCGCGATGCGAGACATCACGTTCTCCTTTGAATTGACGAGTACCGCCGCATGCTCGCGGCCGTACTGTCCCTTCAACGGCGTCATCGACCACAGGTAACGGCACCGATCGGTACATCATTGGTGAAATCGGCTGGGTGCCCGTGTCCAGGGCTCCGCCGAGCCGTTGCGCATCACATGATCTCAACACGACGCATGGCCGCCGTCCTCGCTCTCGCCGCCGGCGCCTCCGCCCTGGCCGCGCCCGCCGCGAGCGCCGAAGCCATCAACCCCACCGGCCTGATCAACTCGCTCGCCACGTCCCAGATCCCGGCGGAGCAGCGCGCCGAGATGCCCACCGTCACCGAGCAGCTCAGCGGCCTCAACAACCTGTACGAGCTCCAGCAGCTCCACCAGGTGACCGACCTGGCCGCGCCCGTCACGGGTCTGCTCAACGCCTAGTACCGGTCATGCGCACGTGAGGCGGGGCCCGGGTCCTTGGGGGCCCGGCCCCGCCTCACGGCATGGTGGCCACGACCGACGCGTACGAGAGGCCCGCGCCGTAGCCGAGCAGCAGGGCCGTGTCGCCGGGCTTCGCCTCGCCCGACGCGAGCACCGCGTCCATGGCGAGCGGGATGGAGGCGCCCGACGTGTTGCCCGAGGTCACGATGTCCTTGGCCACCCGCACGCCCTCCGGCAGGCCGATGCGCCTGGCCATCGCGTCGATGATGCGGACGTTCGCCTGGTGCGGGATGAAGACGTCGAGGTCGGCGGGGGTGATGCCCGCGGCCTCCAGGGCCTGTCCCGCGACCTCGGCCATCTCGTAGACGGCCCAGCGGAAGACCCGCTGCCCTTCCTGCCGCATCCACGGGAACTCCTGGTCCGGCGCGTCCCTGAGCACGTCCCACGGGGCGGTCTGCTCGATCGCGTCCGCCTGTGAGCCGTCCGCTCCCCAGACCGCGGGGCCGATGGCGGGGGTCTCGGAGGGGCCGATCACCACGGCGCCCGCTCCGTCCCCGAAGATGAACGCGGTCGAGCGGTCCTTGAGGTTCAGCAGGTCGGTCATCCGCTCCACGCCGACGACCAGGACGTGGCCGCCGCGGCTGCGGACCGCGTCCGCCGCGAGCACCACGCCGTGCACGAATCCGGCGCAGCCCGCCGACAGGTCGAAGGCCGCCGCGCCCCGTGCCCCGACGCGGTGCGCGATCTCCGTCGCGACGGCCGGGGTCTGCTTGAGGTAGGTGAAGGTCGCCGCGATGACGCAGGTGATGTCGGCCGGCGTGATGCCCGCCGCCGCGATGGCCTTGGCTGCGGCCTCCTCGGCCATCACCGCCAGGGTCTCGTCGGGCCCCGCCCAGCGCCGGGTGCGGATTCCCGTACGGGACCGGATCCACTCGTCCGACGAGTCGATGAGACTGCACGCCTCTTCGTTGTCGACGATCCGTTGCGGGCGGTACGTGCCCACGCCCATGATCCGTGCGTAGCGGGCCCCCTGGGACGTGCTCAGGGCCGGGCTCACGGGGTGCCCCACTTGTCCCGTGCCTCGGCGAAGGCCTCGGCGAACAGCGGGTCGGCCACCGAGCCCCGCTCGTGTCTGCCCCCGTACCGCTCCTCGTAGGCGGCGAACCACTCGGGGTTCGAGTCGAGGAACAGGACGTCGTGGAAGGCCATCCAGCGCATGGCCAGCATCGGCACCGGTGAGCGCGAGACCTCGAACTCCGGGTTGCGCGCCGCGCGTTCGTCGCAGTCGGGGTGGAACTGGGCCAGCATCAGGCCGCGGCCCACCAGTTCGGGCTTGGCGAGCGTGTGTGCCTCGTCGAGCAGGCGGTTGCTCGCCTCCGGCAGTCCCGTCAGGACCAGGACCAGGGTGTGCAGGACGCGGTTGCGGCCCTCCCACCGTGTGGTCTCGAAGGCCTCGGCCATGCGGCGCACGAGGTCCAGCATTCCTTCGGCGTCGACGTCCGGGGCGACCTGCCACTCCTCGATGCGGAAGCTCTGCGCCTTCATCGAGGATTCGACGAACGGGCAGACGGCGCCCTCCCGGTTGATACGCTCGTGCGGACGCATGATGAACTCTTCTATCCACTGCCGCCCCCGTTCCAGGGGCGATGCGGCCGAGCGGTCTGGTGTGTCCGCCCTCCCGTACTGGGGAGTGACGGCCGATACCGACGGACTCATGAGGGTTCCCTCCGTGATTCAGGACGCACTGAACCGCCACCCGGACTCGCGTGACGCAGAGGGGTGTCGAGGTCGCGGCGCGACTCAGCGGTTCAGCTCGGGCAGTTGTGGGTCTTGGCCGGTCAACTCATCTCAGGGCGGTGCTCGTCCGGTGACGTGCGGCGGTCCGGTGGGTCTCAGTAGTTGTCGCCGAAGGCGGCGCGCTGCCGCTTCTCCAGCCAGCCGCTGAACAGCTTGCCGATCGGCGCTGCGGCGACGCCGCCCCGCTCCCCCGGTCCGGCCACGGACAGCAGCCAGGCCGGCATGAAGCGCAGCGTCCAGCCGGGCGCGGTCTTGCGCATGTGGGTCGCGAAGCCCTTCCAGATCTGCTTGCCGAGGGCCGGGGCGAGGCGGCCGAGGAGTTCGCGCTCCTCGTCGCCGGCGTGCCCGGCAAGCTGTTCGCGCACCTCCTCCGTGCGTTTGGCCAGTTCTGTCGCGGCCGCGGGCTCGGTGCCGAGGCGTTTGCTCGTCTCGTGCCAGGTGTGCAGGACCTTCGCCAGCTCTTCGTGCTCGGCGGTCATCAGGGCCAACGCCTCCTGGTCGGCGCCCAGTTCGCGCAGGCGCGGCCAGAGGAAGTCGTCCTCGCCCTCGTGGTGGTGTTCGATCACCTGGAACAGCTTGTCCACGTAGTCGCGGAGGGCGGCGGCCTGTTCGGGGTCGGGCGTACGGGCCAGCTGCTCGGCGCTGCGGGCCACGCGGTCGAGGTCGCGCACCATGGCACGGTGGGCCAGCAGCATCGTCTGGTGGCCCGAGGGCAGGTGGGCGATGGACTCGGTCATGAATGTCGCTCCTTACAGGTCAACGGCGGGCGTCACGGATGTTCGCGCGCCGGGTGCTCCGGGTTCACCAGGCCTCGTCCGGCACGGTCATGAGCACCGTGTCCGTGTGCTCCGCGATGCGTCGCTCTGCGGTCAGCAGCGGAAGCACCTCCTGGGCGAAGAACCTGGCTGTTGCGATCTTGCCTCGGTAGAAGGCCGCGCCGGGGGCGTTCAGGCCATCCGGCGCCTCCGCCAGTTTCGACTCGGCCACCGTGGCCTGCCGGAGCAGGAGCCAGCCGACGAGTACGTCGCCGGCCGCCATCAGGAGCCTGGTCGTGTTCCGTCCCACCTGGTACATCGCCGTGGATTCCTCGAAGGAGCGCAGCAGGTGCCCGCCCATGACGTCGGCGATGGCGCGCAGTTGCGTGACGGCCTCCGCCAACTGGGCGTGCGCCGCGTCGAGTTCCGTCCCCGTTTCGGTGCGGGCGGTCTTCTCCACCTCGGTCAGGAGCGCGCCGAGCGCGGCACCCTGGTCCTTGGCCACCTTGCGGAAGAAGAAGTCGAGGCCCTGGATCGCGGTGGTGCCCTCGTACAGCGTGTCGATCTTGGTGTCGCGGATGTACTGCTCCAGCGGGAAGTCCTTGAGGTAGCCGGCGCCGCCGAAGATCTGCAGGGCGTGGTTGAGCTGCTCGCAGGCGCGCTCCGAGCTGTAGCCCTTGACGATCGGCAGGAGCAGGTCGTTGAGTGCCTTCGCCTCCTCGTCCGCGCCGCCCGCCGCCTCGGCCCCGGCGATCCGGTCCTGCACCGTCGCGGTGTGCAGGACCAGGGCGCGCAGGCCCTCGGCGTACGCCTTCTGGAGGAGCAGGGAGCGCCTCACCTCGGGGTGGCGGTTGACGGGGACCTTCGGCGCTGACTTGTCGCCGAAGGCCGCCAGGTCCGTGCCCTGGAGGCGTTCCCGGGCGTACGCGGCCGCGTTCAGGTGAGCCGTGGACAGGGTGGCCGCCGACTTGGTGCCGACGATCATCCGGGCCTGCTCGATGACCTGGAACATCTGGCGTATGCCGTCGTGGACCTCGCCGAGGAGTACGCCGACGGCGGGCTGTTCCGCGCCGAAGGTGAGCTCGCAGGTGGCCGAGGACTTCAGGCCCATCTTGTCCTCGAGGGCGGTGGCGAACACGCCGTTGCGTGCGCCGAGGCGGCCCGTGGCGTCGTCGGCGACGTGGAACTTCGGCACCAGGAAGAGCGAGAGACCCTTCGTGCCCGGCTTGTGGCCCTCGGGCCGGGCGAGCACGAAGTGCACGATGTTCTCGGCCAGGTCGTGCTCGCCGGAGG
This sequence comes from Streptomyces sp. NPDC050439, assembly GCF_040655335.1. Classification (NCBI taxonomy): domain Bacteria; kingdom Bacillati; phylum Actinomycetota; class Actinomycetes; order Kitasatosporales; family Streptomycetaceae; genus Streptomyces; species Streptomyces sp. NPDC050439. The sequence continues at coordinate 370,254 of NZ_JBFAJT010000004.1, read as the reverse complement.
TGATGAACCGCTTGACGCCCTCGATGTGCCAGGTCCCGTCGGCCTGCCGGACCGCCTTGGTCCGGCAGGCGCCCACGTCGCTGCCCGCGTCCGGCTCGGTGAGCACCATGGTGGCACCCCACTGCCGGTCGACCATGAGGCGGGCGAGTTGCCGCTGCGGCGGGGTGCCGAGGCGGTCGAGGATCTTCGCGAAGCCCGCGAGCCCTTGGTAGAGGTAGAGGGAGGGGTTGGCGCCGAGTGCGAGCTCGGCGACGGCCCAGCGCAGGGACGGCGGGATGTCGGCACCGCCCAGCGACGACGGCAGGTCGAGCAGGTGCCAGCCGGACTCCATCCAGGTGCGGTACGCCTGCTTGAAGGAGTCGGGCAGCGTGACCGAACGGGTCGCCGGGTCGTAGCGCGGCGGCGTGCGGTCGGCCTCGACAAAGGGGTCCGCCAGTTCGTGCACGGCGAGCCGCTCCACCTCGGCCAGGATGCCGCGCGCGGTGTCGCGGCCCGTCGCCTCGAAGGCTCCCCTGCCGTACGTGCGGTCGCAGCCGAGGACCTCGAAGAGGTTGAACTCCAGGTCCCGCAGGTTCGACTTGTAGTGGCTCATGGCGCGGGGTGTCCGAGCAGCGCGGCGAGCGCCGTGGCGAGCCGCTCGACCTCGTCCACGGTCCCGACGGAGATCCGCAGGTAGCCGGGGAGACCGAGCACGTCGAGGTTGCGCACGAAGATGCGGTGCTCGGCGGCTAGCCGGGCCGCGAACCCGACGCTGTCGCCCGGGGCGGCGCCCTCCCCCGGCACCTTGACCATCACGAAGTTGGAGACGGACGGGGCGTGTTCGATGTTCAGGGTGTCCAGGGACTTGCAGAGCAGCTCCCTGGCCCGTGCGTTGTCCGCGCGTACCCGGTCGATGTGCTCGGGCTGTTCGAGGGCCCGCAGCACGGCTCGCTGGGCCGGCCGGTTGACGTTGAAGGGCAGGGCGCCCGCGACGCCGCCGATCCGCCGGATGAGGTCCTGAGGGCCGATGACGAAGCCCATCCGGACCGAGGCGAGTCCCCAGGCCTTGGAGAAGGTGCGGGTCACCAGGACCTGGCGGCCCTCGCGCACCGCGTCCAGGGCGAACTCGTGGGCGGGGCCCGCGAAGTCCATGTACGCCTCGTCGAAGACGAGCACCGTGCCGCTGCGCTCCGCGGCGTCGATCAGCGCCGTCACGGCCGACCGGTCGAGCACCGCTCCGGTCGGGTTGAGCGGGTTGCAGACGAAGGCGAGTTCGGCGCCCCGCTCCATCTCGGTCACGACCCCGTCGACCGGGATCGAGGCGCCGTCCAGCGGGACCGTGTGCGCCCGCGCCCCGACGGCCGCGGCGGACACCACGTAACCGGGGAAGGTGGTGGCGGTGGTGACGACGGAGGCGCCGGGCTCGCGCAGGAACGCCATCGACGTGACGAGGACCAGTTCGTCGGTGCCGTTGCCGACCGCGACCATGTCGGGGGTGACCCCGAAGTGCGCGGCCAGTTTCCCCCTGAGCTCCCCGCACTCGCTGTCGGGGTACCGGTTGAGGTAGCTCGCCGCCTCCGCGCGCACGGCGTCGACGGTTCCGGGCGGCGGGCCGTACGGGTTCTCGTTGAGGTGCAGTCGCAGATGGTCCTCCTTGCCGACGATCTCGGTGTCGGCGAAGAAGCCCGGTGGTGGTGCCTGGACCTGAGGCATGTGGATCCCTTCTCGTACGGTGTCGCCACCCCGGGCCGGCCTTCCGGCCGGCCCGGTCAGGCCAGTTGGACGCGCGCTATGGTCTGCAGCTGGTCGGCCTCCCCGCCGAGCAGCGCCCGGCAGCGGAAGCGCTGGATCTTGCCGCTCGGTGTCCGCGGCAGATGGCCGCGCTCCACGAAGACGCACTCGGAGAGCGCGATGCCCGACTTCTCCCTGGCCACGGCGGCGGCCTGGTCGGCGATGAGCGCGAAGTCGGCGCTCTTGCGCGTGGGTTCGAGGAGCAGGACCAGCTTGGAGACGCCGCCGCCCGCCATGTCGACGAGCGCCGAGCAGCCCTTGCGGACCGGGCCCATCGCCTCGACCGCCGACTCGATCTCGCTGGTGTAGACGTTGCGTCCGCCCACCGAGATCAGGTCGTCGGCCCTGCCGACGAAGTACACCTCGCCGTCATGGACGAAGCCCAGGTCACCGGTGTGCAGGACGCCGTCGTGGAACCGCTCGGCGGTGCGCTCGGCGTCGTTGAGGTAGCCGGAGGCCAGGCTCGGCGAGTCGACGAGGAGCTCGGAGACGCGGCCCTGCTCCTTGGTGGTCACCGTGACGCCGGGCAGCGGGGGCCCGTTGGAGACGAGCCGGGTGGCGCCCGGCGCGTCCTCGGGGACCTCGACGATGCGGCCGTCGAGCAGGGCGGGGCCGTCGAAGCTGCGGGTGACGGGGGTCTCGCCGAGCGGGGAGCAGGAGACCGCGAGGGTCGCCTCGGCCATGCCGTAAGCCGGCATGAACGCCGCGGGCGAGAAGCCCGAGGGGCCGAACGCGGTGACGGTGGCCTCCAGGGTCTCCCAGTCGACGCGTTCCGCCCCCACCACGCAGACCTTCAGGGCCAGCGGCTCGGGCAGCTGGTTGCGGCCCTGGGCGCGGGCGGCCAGGTGCAAGGCCGTGTTGGTGCCCGCCGTCATCGTGGCGCCGTACTCGGACATGTCGCGGAACCAGGTGCGCGGTGCCATGCCGAACCGCTCGGGCGACGACAGGACGAAGTCGTAGTCGAAGGCCCAGGCGTGCAGCATGGTGCCGAAGATGCCCATGTCGTGCGAGAGCGGCAGCCAGGAGGCGATCGTCTCGGCGCCCGGGCGACCGCCCGTCATCTCGTGGAGCATGTGCAGATGGGTGGCGATGGCGCGGGTGCTGAGCTCGCAGCCCTTGGGCAGGCTGGTGCTGCCCGACGAGTACTGGATGAAGGCGGTGTCCTCGGGCCCCGGCGGCGTCGGGTCGATGCGCCGGTCGCCGTAGAGGGACGTCCAGTTGAGCACCGGGAGCCGGGCGGCGAGCTCCGCGGGGACGAGCGGCGCGAGGGCCTCGTCGATGAGGAGCACCGTGGGGCCGAGCCGCTCGGTGAGCAGGCTCAGCTGGGCGCCGTACTCCTGCGGGCTCTGGCCGCGGGCCGGCAGCGGGAACGAGGCGACGGCCCCGCCCGCCAGCCAGACCCCGAGGAGTCCGCGCAGGGTGTGCGCCGAGTTGGTCAGGACGGTGGCGACCCGGCTGCCGGGTCCGACTCCGGCGGCGCGCAGGGTCGCCGCCATGCCTTTGGCGTCGTCGACGACCTCGCTCCACGGGGTGTGCCCGAAGCCGTCGTCCTCCTGCCAGTGGTGCAGGACTCCGTGGGAATCGTCGCGCAGGAGGAGATCCCAGAGTCCGGTGCCGGTGGCTGCCATGGCTACTCCACATCCACGAGGGAGAGATCGTTCCCGCCGCGCGAACGGTCCGCCATGGGCGCGATCCGCTGCTGGCTGACCAGGAGTTCCTCCTGGCTGAGCTTGGTGCCGCTGACCCGGCTGACGCCGGCCTCGCGCATCGTCATCCGCTCCGTGTCGATGCGGATGACCTTCCAGGCGAGGCGGGTCTTCTCCAGGCTCCAGATGAAGATCGCGGAGAGGTCGACCTCGTACCACTTCATGCCGTGCCGGGCGGAGCGCGGGAACGCGTGGTGGTTGTTGTGCCAGGCCTCGCCGAAGGAGGGCAGGGCCAGCCAGGCGACGTTGCGGGAGTGGTCGGTGGTGGTGAAGCGGCGGCGGCCGAAGTAGTGGCCGATGGAGTTCACCGCGTACGTCATGTGGTTGATGAGGAAGATGCGGACGAGACCGCCCCAGAGCATGCCCGTGAACAGCGCCTGGACGGAGCCGCCCGTGATGGCGAAGGCGAGCAGGCCCGGCAGGACGACACCGGCGGCGACGACGGCCACGAAGTTCTCGCTGAGCCAGCGCAGCGGCTTCTCGCGGACCAGGTCGGGGCAGTACCGGATGGGGTCGGAGCTGAGGTCCTCGTCGAAGAGCCAGCCGAGGTGGGCGTGCCACATGCCGGCGATCGCGCCCTTGAAGCCGGGCTCGAAGCCCAGGTGCGGGCTGTGCGGGTCGCCTTCCTTGTCGGCGACGCGGTGGTGCTTGCGGTGGTGGGCCGCCCAGATGATCGGCGGGCCCTGTCCGGCGAGCACGCCCGCCGTGGCGAGGGCGACACGGACCGGCTTGTACGTCTCGAACGAGCGGTGGGTCAGCATGCGGTGGTAGCCGGTGGATATACCGATCCCGGATATGACGTACATGATCACCGTGACCAGGACGTCGGTCCAGCCGAAGATGTGGTTCCAGGCCAGCACCATGGCGGCGCCGAGTGCGAGCAGCGGCACCAGGGAGGCCGCGAGCATGTACCAGCGGTGTTCCTTGCCGTCCATTTCTTCCCCTTACTTTCGTTGGTCTTCGAAGTCGGACCGTGGGACACCCGGGGCGTCAGACACCTGATGTGGTCTCCGGGTCGAATTCGGTGCGGAGCGCGGGCAGGACGAGGGAGAGGAGCGCGGCGCACGCGGTGAGCACCGTCCCGACGAGGAACACGGTGTGGAAACTCGTCAGGAGGGCGTCCGGCATGGCCGCGCCGGACGCGATCTCGTCGTCCAGGCGGCTGCTCGCCAGGGTGGCGAGGACCGCGAGGCCGATGGCGCCGCCGATCTGCTGACCGGTGTTGAGGACCCCGGACGCAGCGCCCGAGTCCGCCTTCGGCACCCCGCTGACGGCGGCCACCACCAGCGGCACCATGGCGAGCCCGTAACCGGCCGCGCAGAGCAGCAGCGTGGGCAGGATGTCGGAGGCGTACGAGGCCTTGAGCGGGGTGCTGATGAGCAGGCCGAGTCCGGTGGTGGCGGAGGCGAGGCCGATCAGGCACAGGATGCGGCTGCCCAGCCTGGGCAGCAGCTGGATCGCGATGCCGGAGAAGACCGCCATGGTGATGCCGAAGGGCGCCCAGGACACTCCGGCGCGCAGCGGGGACCAGCCCAGGAGGTTCTGCATGTACTGCGTCAGGAAGAAGAAGATCCCGTACAGGCCCGACGCGGCGAGCAGCATGATCACGTTGGCCGCGGAGATCTGCCGGCTGGCGAAGATCCCGAGGCGGATCAGCGGATCGGGGGCGCGCTGTTCCCTGATGACGAACGCCACCAGGAGCAGGGCCGATCCGACGAGTCCGGCGATGGTGGCGGCGGAGCCCCAGGGGCGGTGGTTGGTGCTGATCACGGTGTAGACGAACAGCAGGAGACCGCCGGTGATGAGGACCGCGCCGAGGCCGTCCGTCGCGGGCCGCTTGCCGGGGGCGCCGTCCTCGCGGTCGGCGAGAGCCGGCTTCAGGGCGAGGGCGAAGAGCAGGACGCCGACCGGGATGTTGATGAAGAACACCCAGCGCCAGTCGACGAGATCGGTGATGACCCCGCCGAGCAGCACGCCGGAGACTCCCGAGATCCCGGTGAGTCCGCCCCAGATGCCGAGCGCCTTGCGGCGCTCCTTGGCCTCGGTGAAGACGGTGATCAGGATGGACAGGGCGGCCGGGCTGAGCAGCGCGGCACCGAAGCCCTGGGCGCCGCGCGACACGATCAGCATCTCGGGGGAGTTGGCCAGACCGCAGGCGAGCGAGGCGGCCGTGAAGATCGCCAGGCCGGTGAGGAACACCCGCCGTCTGCCGAAGAGGTCGGCGCAGCGGCCGCCGAGCACCAGGAAGCCGCCGAACAGCAGCATGTAGGCGTCGACGACCCAGGCCAGTGAGGCCCGGTCGAAGTCGAGGGTGGTGCGGATCGTCGGCAGCGCCATGGAGACGACCGTGTCGTCGATGATGACCATGAACTGTGCGCCGCAGGTCACCGCGAGCGCGAGCCCTGCCGCCTTGGTTGCCGCGCCGCCGCTCTTGGCTGCCGCGGTGGACGAGGCGGTTCCCCTGCCCATATGCCTTCTCCTGTTCGCCGAGCTGTGTGGGGGTGGTCTGTGCCGAGCGGTCAGGAGGCCGCGGCCTGGGCGACGACCCGGTTGAGGCGGTCCATGCGGGTGGCCAGGCTCATCCGGCCCTCCAGGCGGAAGGCGGGCAGGCGCCGGCCGTCGACGTCGCTGAAGCCGTACTCGTCGGCCAGGTCGCCGGTGGAGAGCACCTGGCCTGAGCGGTCGAGGACGTCGGGGTCCGCGGCGAGCGCGTTGATCGCGCGGCCCACGTACTCGGGCGAGTGGACGACCGCGGCGGGTCCGTCGCCGAGGGCCTCCCAGGCGGCCTCGACCCGCTCGGTGCGGACGAAGCCCGGGTGCAGGGAGAGGGCGGCGATCTTCTTCTTGCGCAGGTCGGCGGCGAAGGCCTTGCTGAGCCGGTCGTTGGCGGACTTGAAGACGTCGTACGCCGCCTGTCCCAGGTAGGTGTCGCCGTCGGTGAAGCCGATGCCGACGATCAGCCCGGTCCTCCCGTCGTCCTTCCCGAACATCAGCGGGGTGAGCAGCCGCGTGATGTCGTACTGGGCGCGCAGCGAGCCCTCGCACAGTTCGTAGCGCCACATCGGCTGGTCCCAGTACGGGGCGTCGAAGCGCACGTCGCTGGAACGCTCGTAGCCCGCCCAGGCGTTGTTGACCAGGAGGTCGAGCCTGCCGTGGTCGGCCCTGACGCGGTCCGTGAGCGCCTGGTTGTCCTCGGTCGAGCGGTGGTCGCAGCGCACCGCGATGCCGGTGCCGCCGCGCGCGGTGACCTCGTCGGCGGTGTCGTCGACCGTGCCGGGCAGGCCTTCGGTGCGGCCCTCGGTGCGGGTGCTGCGTCCGGTGACGTACACCGTCGCGCCGGCGCTGCCCAGGGCGAGGGCGATCCCGCGGCCCACGCCCCGGCTCGCGCCGGTGACCACGGCGACGGTTCCGTCGAGCCGCGGGGGCTTCCACTCCTCGTTCACGGGGTCCACGGGGTTCACGGTTGCGTCCTCTCTGATCTGACGGACTAGCTGAGGTGGGCGGAGGCGTATTCGAGCGTCCGCTGGTAGGCGTCCGTGTCGTGGACGAAGGGGACCCGGTAGCGCTCGCGCAGCTCGGGCATCGACGTGGGCAGGACTCCGCCGCCGCAGCGGGTCACCTCGCTGACGTCCCGCAGGACGGAGAGGTACGAGCGGGCCAGCGGAGGCAGCCTGCGCAGCTCCTCGGGGTCCAGGGCATCGGGGTCGGTGACCGGGGGCGGGGTGAGGGTGCGGCCCAGGCCCGCCGCGTGCTTGGCGCACACGTCGATCGCGGCCTCCATGTCCATCGCCTCTTCGCCGTACGTCACCCAGAACTCGCCGCTCGTGTCGCCCAGTTCGACGGCGGCGAGCACCGCCTTGGCGAGCAGGTCCTGCGGCACGATGTCGATGCGGTTGCCCTCGTGCACGGGGATGAAGGGCGCCCGGCCGCGGCAGATCCAGTCGGACATCAGCTGCACGATCTGGCCGCGCGAGGTCCAGCCGGTCCGTGAGTCGCCGATCAGGTTGGTCGGCCGGAACACGGTGTGCGGCAGGCCGCTGTCACGCAGCAGCTGCTCCGAACGGAGCTTGGAGCGCACATAGTTGGTGGTGACGTTCGTGTCGCTGAGCTTGTACGGGGCGCTCGACGAGAGCGCGGCCACGAAGGCGGTGCTCATGAAGTGGACGGTGGCACCGGAGAGTTCGGCGAACTCGATGACCCGGCGGGTGCCGTCCACGTTCACCGGCTTGTAGCGCTCGTCGGGCAGCCCCCACTCGGTGAGCCCCGCCGAATGGATGACGGTGTCCACGTCCCTCACGAGGGCGCGGTAGCTGTCCTCGTCGAGACCGAAGCGCGGCTTCGCCAGGTCGGCGTCGAGCACGCGTTCGGTCCCCGCGGGCAGGGCCACGCCGCCGGGCCTGGCCATGGAGATGAGCCGGACCGGGCGGCCCGGCGCCTCCTGCAGGATGGCGCGGCCCACGACGCCGGACGCGCCGGTGAGCAGTACGGTGCGCTCGCTCATGCCCGGGACTCCTTCCACTCCATGAGGCGTGTGGTGGCGCGGGCCCCGACGTAGAGGAACGGCTCGGGCGGGAAGTCGCGCTGCTTGCGGTGCTTGTCGTCCACGTACAGGAGCCGCGAGTACTCGGAGTCCTTGCCGAGGACGAGGTCGCGCAGGACCTTGCCGCCGGTGTGCGTGGCGGCGATGCCGTTGCCGTTGAAGCCGTATCCGTAGAAGACGTTGCCGCCGGGAAGTGACCCGAAGTGCGGGGCGTAGTCACGGGTGACGTCGACGGTGCCGCCGTACGTGTAGGTGAACTTGAGGTCCCGCCACATGGGGAAGAACCGGCCGAACTCCTTGTGCAGTTCGCGGTAGGCCCGCGTCTCGTTCATGCGCCGCCGGCGCATGTCGCGGCCGTAGAAGTACAGGGCAGGACCGCCCGCCCACATGAGGCGGTTGTCGGCGGTGAAGCGGGCGCAGGTCAGGAAGGTCTTCGCCTCGACGAGGCCCTCGCGGCCCTCCCAGGCGATACGGCCCAGCTGCTCCTCGGTGAGCGGTTCGCTCACCATCGCGTAGCTCCAGATCGGCACGGTCTTGTTGCGGAACGCCTCGAAGGTGAACTGGTGCGCGTTGGCCGCGATGATCACCTTGTCGGCGGTGATCCGGCCGCCGGGGGTGACGACCGTGGGCCGCACTCCGGGGTCCACGCGCAGGACCGGGGTGTTCTCGTAGACGGTCACCCCGCGCTCCTTGACGACCCGGGCCACGCCGCGGGCCAGGCGGAACGGGTTGACCAGGGCGCCGCCGGTGCGCATGGCGCCCAGGATGGCGGGCGAGCCGATCAGCTCCCGCGCCTGGGAGCCGGAGAGGAGTTCGGGCTGCTCGCGGCCCGCGATGGTGGTGGCGAGCTCGCGGTCCGCGCGCAGGCGGCGCAGCTGGGCCTGGTCGGTGGCGACCATCAGGTAGTCGTTGGCCTCGTACTCCGCGTCGATCTTGTTACGGCGCGTGAAGCGGCCGATCTCCAGGATGGAACGCCCGACGGCCTGCGAGGCCTCCAGGGCGCGGCGGGTGCCGAACTCCTCGACCAGGGCCTGGATGTCCTTGCCGATGGTCGGGGTGACGAAGCCGTCGGCGCGGCCCGAGGCCCCGTAGCCCGAGTGCTTGGCCTCGACGATGCGGATGTCGAGCGCCGGCTCGGCCTCCTTGAGGAAGTGCGCGGCCCACAGGCCGGTGTAGCCGCCGCCGACGATGGCGACATCACAGTCGACGTCGTCCCGCAGCGGGGGCTCGGGCGTGACGGACTCCGTCTCGTGCCAGTAGACGACGTTCTTTCGGGTGCTCACACTCAACGCCCCTTTTCGAGAATGATCCTCGCGAGGCCCAGGTGGCGGTTCTTGAAGTGCCGGACGCTCGTGCCGAGATAGTTCTCGTAGTTGACGACGTTGTCCTCGCCCGAGATACGTACGGCCGCTTCCCGGTTCTCCTGGAGTCGCCGCAGCCATTCCGCGCAGGTCCGGCTGTAGTGGTCCGGGTCATTGCGCAGGGACACCACGTCGAAGAGCTTTTCGCTGGATTCGATGACCTCGGAGAGCGCCGGGATCTCCGACTCCGGGAAAATGGTCTCGATGATGAACATGAGCTCACGCACGGTGGCCTTGTCCATCACGGTGTTGTTGCCCTTGACGTTGGTCTGCAGGGCTATGCGGCCGTGCGAGGGCAGCCATTCGTAGCAGCGCTCGAAGAACTCGCGGTAGGCCGCGATCCGTTCGGACCTGGACAGGCCCGTCTTGGCGAAGTGCTCGAACGCGCCGATCGAGATGATCGCGTCGTAGCCCTCCGTCGGCTCGTGGTCCAGCCAGTTCTCCACCCGGATGTCGGTGCGCGCGATCCCGGACGCCCTGACCAGCTCGGCCTGGCTGTCGCTGAGGGTCAGACCCGTCGCGTGCTGCACGCCGTAGATCCCGGTGAGGCGCTTGAGGAGGCTTCCCCAGCCGCAGCCCACGTCAAGGACCCGGCCGGCGCCCGCCGCCTTGGCCCCCTCGATGAGGTAATCCAGCTTGCGGGCCTGCGCCGCCTCCAAATCGTCCTGCACGCCTTCGAGTTCCGCGCCCGACTCGTCCCACAGGGCGCAGGTGTAGGTGAGCGAACCGTCCAGCCACAGGCCGTAGAAGTCGTTGGAGACGTCGTAGTGGTGCCTGATCGCCTCGGCCGTGGCGCCCTGGTAGGCGACGGTGCTCATGCGGCGGCCGCGGTCTGGGTGGACTCGACCAGCTTGACGAGGTCACCGACGGTCTTCACGTTGGCCGCCTGGCTGGGGTCGAGCTCGATCTCCGCGTCGTCCTCGACGGTGTAGACGATGTCGGCGATCTGCAGGCTCGAAAGGCCCACCGAGTCGAAGGCCGTGTCGGCGTTGAGCGTGAGGCCGGACGCCTTGTTGCCGAGCTTCTTCGCTATGAGGGCGCAGACGGTTTCAACGGTGATCACGATGGTTGTTCCTTCCGGTCGGTGCGATGTGCGGTGAGCGATTGACCAGAACCTAACTACGGCCGCCGTCCCCGGACATGACAGAGCGGTATGGCAGATCCCTGCCATGTCGTGACAGGGCCCGGCTGACAGGGATGTGCCACTTGCCCGCGGCGGACCACACGGCCTGAAATGACTGGACCACCGCCTGGAAAGAGGGACGGTCCATGAGAAACCAATTCCGCGTGGTCGACTTCATCGTCGACTTTCTTCGCCGGCAGGACGTCGGGCATGTATTCGGAGTCGGTGGCGCCAATATCGAAGATCTCTACGATGCGATTCAGCACGCGGAATCGAGTTCGGAATCCGGTCCGGGATCGGGCCTCGGCTCCGGCCCGATCGGCGTGGTCGCCAAGCACGAGTTCTCGGCCGCGACCATGGCGGACGGATATCACCGCGCCTCCCAGCGCATACCGGTGATAGCCGCCACCTCGGGCGCCGGGGCCATGAACCTGGTCCCCGGGATCGCCGAGCTCAGGGCCTCCTTCGTGCCCGCCCTGGTCCTGATCGGGCAGCCGCCCACCTCACTGGACGGGCACGGTTCCTTCCAGGAGACCAGCGGGCTCGCCGGATCGATCGACGCGGAGCGGCTGTTCGGTGAGATCGCCGTGCACTGCGTACGCGTCGAGGACCCGGAGTCCATCACCGAGTCGCTGCCGCGTGCCCTCGCGGCGGCACTCGACCCGGCGGCCCCGGGGCCGGCCGTGCTCCTGCTGCCCAAGAACGTGCAGCAGGCCGTGCTGCCCGCCTGGGACGCCCCGGGCCCGCCCGAGGTCGCCGTCCGCGAGCTCTCTCCGACAGCCGAACGCGGGCGGGCCGTGGCCCTGTTGCGCTCGGCCGGGGAGCGGCAGGGCGTGGTGGTGATCGCGGGCGAGGCGGTGGCCAGGGCGGATGCACGGCCCCAGCTCGCCCGGCTCGTCGAGGCGCTCGGGGCACGGGTCGCCGTGGCCCCGGACGCCAAGGACGTCTTCGACGACCGCGATCCGCGTCACCTGGGCATCGCCGGGGTGATCGGCACCGCGGACGTGCAGGAGGCGCTGGAGCAGGCGTCCGCCGTGGTGCTCGCCGGGACCCGGCTCCCGCAGATGGCGGGCGCCGGACTGCACGACCACCTCAAGGGTTCGCCGGTGGTCTGCGTCGACCCACGGCCGCCGTTCCTGGAACCGCACGAGGATCTGGTGCGCCTCACCGGGCCCCTGGGCAACGAAATGGACGTACTGGCAACGGAGTTGGCGGCGGGGAGAGCGGGAGCTCCGGCAGTTCCCGGGCCACAGGGTCCGCTCGCCGCGGCCGGGGCGGTGCCACCGCCTCCCGCCGTTCCCGCGCACTCTGGTCCGCTGGACATGCGTGCCGCCGCGCTGGTCGTCGGCGCCGCGCTGCCCGCCGGGGCCACCGTGGTGAGCGACGCGGGCAACACCGGGGCCACCGTGATCCATCACGTCGGGGTGCCCGTCGACGGGCGGTTCATCGTCGCCATGGGCATGGGCGGCATGGGCCACAGCTTCGGGGCCGGCATCGGCGCCGCGTTCGCGACCGGCAGGCGCACCTGTGTGTTCGCCGGTGACGGGGCGTTCTTCATGCACGGCATGGAGGTGCACACCGCGGTCGAGCACCGGCTTCCCGTCACCTTCGTGATCTTCAACAACAACTCGCACGGCATGTGCCACACCCGCGAGCAGCTCTTCTACTCCGGCGACTACACCTACAACCTCTTCCGCCCGGCCCGGATCGGCGAAGGCGCCGCCGCGATGTTCCCCGGCCTGGACGCGGTGACCGCCACGACCGCGGACGAGCTGCGCGCCGCGCTCGCCCGCGCAGAGACCACCGGCTCGCCCGCACTGATCTGCGTCGAGACCGACCCCACCGAGATGCCTCCGTTCCGTCCCTTCCAGCAGCACGCCATGGCCGTCGGAAAGAGCCGGCCCAGCAACCAAGGAGTCGTACCAGGATGACCACCGTCACGAGCACGGACACCACCACCGCCGACTACGTCGCGCCGGAGCCGATCCCCGCCGACCTCAAGGACGTCCCCGGGCTGCTCCGCTGGGAGACCACCACCCGCGAGGAGGCCATCGCGCAGGCCGCGCAGATGACCAAGGAGTCGTTCACGTACGACGAGGTGTACGGGCAGTTCGTCACCGTCCACCAGTACATCGACGCGCCGCCGCAGGCCGTCTACGACTTCCTCACCGACGAGCGCAGCCTGAACGAGTACACCTACAGCACCCGTGACTTCGCGCCCACCGACACCCCCGGCCTCTTCCAGGGCCGCGACACCCTCCTCGACGACGAGACCAAGATCTTCCTGCGGATCGACGGCGACCCGCGCGCCCTCACCGTCGACATGAAGTGCGCCTGGGACCAGGGCGAGGAGCTGTGGATGGTCTACATCCACCGGATCATCGACGCGCAGACCGTCCTGAACAAGCCCGGCTCCGTCGTCATCTGGACCAACTGCCGTCACCCGTACTACGACAAGAACCCGCACCCCGAGCTGGCGTCGAGCCCCGAGCGCCCGTGGGTCGGCGACATGTGGAACCTCTTCTACGCCGGTCACCAGATAGAGATCGACAACATGAAGAAGATCCTGGAGCTGCGCAACGGCAGCAACGGCAGCACCGGCGCATGAAAACGGTCAGTCTGCTGGAGCTCGCCTCCTACCTGCCCGGGGAACCGGTGGGCACGGAGTACTTCCTCGAACATCAGGAAGGCGCGGCCGACCTGGCCGGGCACACGATGTTCAAGGCGCCGCGCACCCGGCACCAGGTGTCCAGGGACGAGACGCCCGCGGACATGATGGAGAAGGCCGGTCTGGTCCTGCGGGACCGGATCGGGGACGACGCCCTGCGCGCCGTCGACGTGGTGATCACCAACTCGCTGCTCCCCGAGGTGCCGTTCACCGGCCCCGGGGCGGAGGTCGCGCACCGGCTCGGCATCAAGGCCGACTGGGTGCTCGACGCCCACAACGGCGGCTGTGCGTCCTTCGTCCATCTGCTGCGCCTGGCCCGTGCGCTGATCGGCTCGGGCCAGGCCCGGTCCGCGCTGCTCTTCAACGTGCAGAACAGCGCGGGCCCGGTGATGACGCAGCCCGACGTGCGCAGGCTCCCCGAGGCCGTCATCCCCGGTGACGGCTGCGGCGCCGCCTATGTGGCGGCGTCCGAGGAGTCACCGATCCTCGGCATCGAGGTCGCCAACCACGGCGAGTACACCCGGGACTGCGGCCTCGCGCTGCACGACGGGCGCAAGTACTGGGAGGCGGGCTCCAGCCAGATGCACGTCGGGTTCACGCCCGACAAGGTCGCCGACATCGTCGAGCGCGGCAACCGTCTGGTGCCCGAGGTGGTGAACCGGGTCTGCGCGTCACTGGACCTCAAGACCGACGACCTGGATCTGCTGATCACCAACCAGCCCAACCGGATGTTCCTCAAGCAGTGGCAGGAGCGGCTCTCCATCGGCCCCGACCGCCATCTGGACACCTTCGACAGGTTCGGGAACCTCTTCGGCGCGGCTGTCCCCATCACCCTCGACCACGGCATCCGCGAGGGCCGCGTCGAGGACGGCAGCCTGCTGATGCTGGCCGGCTTCGCCCACGCCGGGGACTTCGCGGGGGCCGCCGCCGTGCACTGGCGGGCGGGAGGTGCGCGGGTGTGACCCACGGGCCCGGGGGCGGTTGACGCCGCCCCCGGTCCTCCCGCAGATCACGGCAACTCGCCTGACCCACAAGGAGAGTCCATGACCCGCCCCAAAGCCGTCGTCATCGGTGCCGGCATCGGTGGCCTGACCACCGCCCTCGCCCTGCACCGACGCGGCTGGGACATCACCGTCCTGGAACGCGCCCCCACCCTGGCCCCGATCGGGGCCGCCCTGACCCTGGCCCCCAACGCACAGCGCGCGCTCGCCGCCCTCGACCTCGGTGACGAGGTCACCGCCCTCGCGGCATGGCAGGGCGACGGCCTGATGTGCGATCCGCGGGGCCGCCCGCTGACCCGCACCCACAGCTCGGCCGTCACCGCCCGGTTCGGCGGCCCCCTGGTGGTCCTGCGCCGCAGCGACCTGGTCGACCTGATCGTCGGCCGGCTGCCCGAGGGTGTCCTGCGCACCGGCGAGGCGGCCTACCTCACGGACGCGGGATCGGCCGGACGCAAGGCGCACGTCAGCAGCCCGCAAGGCGTGTACGAGGCGGATCTCGTCGTCGCCGCCGACGGCGTGCACTCCAAGACGCGCGGCATCCTCTTCCCCGGCCACCCCGGCTCCGCCTACGGCGGCTGGACCGTGTGGCGCATCCTCGCGCCGATGCCGGGACCCGGCTTCGTGCCGCACGAGTCGTGGGGCGGCGGCCTCGTCTGGGGCAGCCTGATCCGGGACCCGGACAGCGTGTTCGTCTACGCCTGCGCCGCGACCGAGAAGGGCGGCCGCTCCGCCGACGGCGAGAAGGCCGAACTGCTCAGGCTCTTCGGCCACTGGCACGAGCCCGTGCCGACCCTGCTCGGCTCGGTCGACGAGCACGACATCCTGCGCCACGACGTGCACCACATGGCCGTGCCGCTCGGCTCGTTCGCCCGGGGGCGCACCGCGCTGCTCGGGGACGCGGCGCACGCCATGGTGCCGACCCTGGGGCAGGGCGCCAACATGGCGATCGAGGACGGTGTCGTCCTCGCCCACCACGCCGTGCCGGGCTCGAATCCGCTCACCGCGCTCGCCGCGTACGACCACGACCGCAGACCGCGTACGACCGCGATGGTGCGCCGCGCCGAACGCATCCTGAAGCTGACGTCGCTGCGTTCGCGGGCGGCCGTCGCCACGCGCGACGCGGTCTTCAGGGCCGCTTCGAGGGCCGTTCCCGGCCTGCTCCTGCGCGGCTTCGACGGAATCGCCGACTGGCATCCGCCGACCGTGCGCATCCCGGTGGCCGAGCGCCGCCCCCTATGACCCGGACGGCCCGCCGGCCGTCCGTCTGCTCAACACCCCTGCAGTACCAGTGGAACAGACCCCAACAGAAGGAAATTGACTGTGCGTCACATTCTCAAGGCCAGCACCGTTGCCACCGCCGCCCTGTTCGCGGGCGGGATAGCCCTGGCCGCCCCCTCCGTCGCGGCCCCCACCGCATCGCAGACCGTGACGGCCTCGTACGACTGCGGCAGCTACGGCGTCTCCGACCTGACGATCGAGGCCTCGGCCGCGGACGGCGTCGGCTCCGTCAAGATCTCCACCAGCGGCGGTCTGGCCCCGGTCGACATCCCGGCGAACTCGATCACCGCCACGCTGCGTCTTGAGCGCGCCGGGGGCGGCACGGTGGACTTCACCGGCACCGCCAACGACGCGGCCGCCGCAGGGCAGCCGGTGACCATCGGCGCCCTGACCGGTGCGGTGTCCGCGGGCGACAGCCTCGACTCGTACATCCCGGCCGCGGGCTCCACCGACACCTCGCTGAGCCTCGACATCCTGGGCAGCACGAACACCTGCAAGGCCGTCTCGAAGCAGACGCCGGGCCCGATCGTCTTCTGATGCGGGCGCGCATTCTCTGACGCACGTGGACACACTCCCGGGGGCCTGACTGTGCGCACAGTCAGGCCCTCGCGGCCGTCCCCCCGCCGTCGGCCCCGTGCACCACCACCGGAGCCGCAACAGCGACGGGCCGCGCCAGCGCCGCCACGCACGCCTGCCCTTTCCCACGCAGGCGCACGTCCACCAACACACGTAGACACACCCCGAGGGTCCGGCTGTGCGCACAGTCAGGCTCCCGTGGCTGTCCGCCCGCCGTCGATCACGTGCACCACCACCGGGGCCGCAACAGCGACGGGCCGCGCCAGCGCCGCCACGCACGCCTCGCCCACGCTTACCTCACGCACCGCCCAGTGCTCCGCGCCGCCCCCGCCCGTCCGCTCCACTACCGCCGTCTCCTGCCACGGCCGTACCGCCACTTCGGCGAGGTCCGTTCCGAGGCCGACGCCCCAGGCCTTGGCCACCGCCTCCTTCCGCGTCCAGCAGCGCATCAGGGCGTCGTCCCGCTCCGTGCCCTCCCCGGCGGCCTCGACATGCGCCCGTTCCTCCGGCGTGAGCGCGCGGCGGATCACCGCATCGGCCTGGGGGGCGCTCCGGCGCTCCAGGTCGACGCCGACGGGCACCCCGTACGACAGGGCGAGCATCCACCACTCCCCGGAGCGCGACACGCTCGAACGCCACTCGGAGCGCGGCAGGCGGACGTACGGCGGGCCGTGGTCCCGGCTCCCGCAGCCCGGACAGCGCGCGACGCCCCAGTGCACCGCGGCCGGCCCGACTCCGTGCCAGCGCGCGACCGTGCGCCGGATCGCCGCCCGGGAGCCCGCGTACCGGGCCCGCGTCACCTCGTCCCCGAAGGCGTCGAAGCGGTGCCTCTCCCGCTCGTCGAGGAGCGCCACGTCCTGGTCGGCCGCCGTGTCGGGCACCTGGCCGACCCAGATGTGGACGCCCGCACGCCCGGCCCCGCTCATCACCCGGCCTGCTGGATGGCGCGTACGACGTGCACCCGTGAGCCGCATTCCAGTTTCTGCATCACCACGCGCAGATGGTTGGTCACCGTCCACTCCGAGATGCCGAGCTGCCTGCCGATCTGCCGGTTGGTCATTCCCTCGGCGACGAGCAGCGCGACCTCGTGCTGCCGTGGAGTGAGCCCGTGCGGGGCGGGAGGCCCGGTCCGCGAGGGCCGTTCCTCCTTGGGCGCGGGCGCGAACAGGCCCGCGATCAGGGCGCTGTGCGGCGAGACCTGGCGGGCCTCAAGGCGCAGCCTGCGCAGCGCGGCCGGGTCGAAGCCCTGGTGCAGCCGGTCGGCCACGGCCCGCAGTGCGACGCCCTCCTCGGAGACCAGCGCGTGCTGCCGACGCAGGGCCTCGGCGTGGGCGAGGACCTGGGCGAGCGCCTCCCTGTGCTCCTCGTTCCCCGGCCCCACGGCGACGATCACCATGGTCTCCAGGGCCTCGGCCGCCTCCACGGGGCCGCTGGTGCCCATCAGGAGCCGGATCGACTCGCGCACGTTCACGTACGCCTCCGGGGCGCGGCCGAGCAGTCGGCGCACCCGCGCGAGCGCGTTGAGCAGGGCGGCACGGACCACGACCGGGGACCAAGGGTCGCGCCAGAACTCAGCGGCACCGGGCTCCAACTCGATGGGCGTGCACGGCAGTTCCGCCAGCGCCTGCAGCGCCGGGCGTTCCGCGTCCGGGTCGCCGTGTCCGGCGCGCAGGAGCGACTGCGACCTGCGGGCCAGGGCCGCGCCGTACACATCGCCCACGGCGTCGAGTTCCCGCAGCGCGGATTCGAGCAGCGCGGCGGCGCCCGCCGTCTCGCCCCTGCGCCGCAGCAGCTCCCCGGTGTGCGCGGCCACCCGTGCCCGGACCGCGGGGAGTTCGGCGGCGGCGACGGCCGCCCGGTCGAGGACGGCCTCCGCGCGCTGCCGCTCGTCCCGGCCGAGCGCCCAGCGGGCGACGGCCATCAGCGCCTCGGCGGCCAGCGCGCCGTCGGCACACGCGGCGGCGGAGCTCTCCATCGCGTCCACGGCGTCGAGGTCGAGCCCGTGGCCGAGCAGCGGGCCCTCCAGCGCGGTCAGCATGCGCAGCACCCCCGCGTGGTCGCCGCGCGCCCGCAGATGGCCCGTGGCCTTGCGCAGGTCGGGCAGTCTGGCCTCGACGGCCGCGAGGAGCTGGCCCATGTCCCGCCCTGAGCGCAGCCCGTCCGCGAGCACGGCGGCGAAGGCCGTGCAGTGCGCCGCGTGCTGGTCGAGCGCGCGGGCCAGCGCCTCCGGATCGGCCGCCAGGGCCTGGTGGTAGTGGGCGCGCGCCATGCGCGGCAGCCGGAACTCCGGCTCGCCGTCCGGGCCGCGCCCGCTGAGCAGCAGGCTCTGGTGGACCAGGGACTCGATGCCGGCCACGGCGTCCGCCTGGCCCGCACCGGCCGCCCTACGCACCTCCGCGAGGCCGAGCGGCGCCTCGAACACGGCGAGCGTGGCGAGGAGTTCGCGGTCGGCGGGGCTCAGTCCCTGGGTGGCCCAGCCGAGGGCGCTGCTGATCCCGTCGTGCCGGGCCGAGGCGTCCCGGAGCCTGCGCCGGCCGACGGGCTCGCCCCTGCCCAGCCGGTCCAGGACGGCCTGGGGACCCTCGGTGCCGACGGCCTCCGCCGCCAGCTCGATGGCCAGGGGGATGCCGTCGAGTTCCCGGCACAGCTCCGTCACCGCCGACTGTGCCTGGGCGCCGTCGAGTCCGGCGCGGTAGCGGGGGCTCACGTGATCGGTGAAGAGCTCCTCGGCCGGCGAGCCCACGCCCGTGGGCAGCGGTTCCGTCACCAGGACGCGTTCGGCCCGGATGTCGAGGGAGACCCGGCTGGTGACCAGGATCTTCAGCCGTGGGCAGGCCCTGAGCAGGGCGGAGATGTCCAGGGCCACCCGCGCGGCCACCAGGTCGCAGTTGTCGAGGACGAGCAGCGTCTGGCGCGTGCCGATCCGGGCGGCGGCCGCCCTGGCCGTGTCGACGCCGACACTCGACCAGACCGCCGTGGCCCCGGCCGATTCGGCGAGGTCCGTCCAGAGCAGGGGCGCGCCGCCGGCCCGGGTCCGTGCGATCAGCGCCGCGTGCGCCATATGGCTCTTGCCCACGCCGGCCGGCCCGGTCAGCGTGATCAGCCGTTCCTGCGGCTGCGCCAACAGCCGCTCAAGGAGAGCGAGTTCGCTCTCCCGGCCGCGGATCACGCCGAAGCCGTGACCCATCAGGCGGTCGGCTTCCGCTTCCGCCGCCACACCGCCGCCCCCCGCCACCGCCGGGATCACGACCTCGTACTCCCGCTCTGGTGCAAACATGTCCGCTCTCCCTTGTGTGGTTCCCCGCAACCCCAGCCGGTGAGTCCTTGGTTCAGGCCCTGCTCACCACCTCTTCGCGGCCGGTCTGCCCGGCGTCGCCGGGTTCCGGTCGTACGGCGGTGTCGTCCGAGGTCTCCATGCGGTCGAGCCGCAGCGCGGAGTGCAGTCGGCGCAGGGGCTTGGGCGCCCACCAGTTGGCGCCGCCGAGCAGCGTCATCAGGGCGGGCACCAGGAGCGCGCGGACGACCGTGGCGTCGAGGATGACCGCGAAGGCGGTGCCGAGCCCCAGTTCCTTGACGAAGACCAGGCGCGAGAGGGCGAGCGCGCCCACCGCCACGCAGAACAGCAGCGCGGCCGACGTCACGATGCGTCCGGTGCGGGCCAGGCCTTCGGCCACCGCCGCGCGGTCGTCGAGTCCGGCTGCCCGCGCCTCCTTGATGCGGCCGAGCAGGAAGACGTTGTAGTCGGTGGAGAGTCCGAAGGCGAGCGCGAAGACCAGCACCGGAGTGGTGGACTCGATGCCGCTCACCGCGTCGAAGCCGAGGTTCCCGTCCTGGAAGACCCAGACGAGGAAGCCGAGCGCGGCCCCGGTGGAGAGGGTGTTCATCAGGAGCGCCTTGAACGGCAGCACGACCGAGCCGGTGAAGGCGAAGAGCAGCAGCAGGGTCACCACGGCGAGGACGCCGACGGCGAGCGGAAGGCGGTCACGGATGCCGTCCTTCTGCGAGAGGAAGTCGGCGGTCTGCCCGGTGAACCGTACGGGCGTGGGCGCGTCGAGCGACCTGACCTCGTCGGCGGCGTCCTTGGCGACCGTGCCGAGCGGCTGTCCTTCGAGGACGGCGTCGATCTCCCAGTGCGTGGCGTCCAGGCGGACCGGCTTCGCGACCGCCTCGACGCCGGGCACCTCCGCGATCGTCTTCGCGTACGCGTCCAGCTTGCCTCCGTCGCTGGTGTCGGCGACCACGCGCAGCGGCGAGGTCGCGGGCGCGGCGAAGTCGTCCTGCATGGCGGCCGAGACCTTGCCGGCGCTGATGCCGGTGGGCAGTGCCGACGCGTCGGCGCCGGTGAAGCGGATGCCGAGCACCGGCGACGCGAGCGCGAGCAGGATCGCGGTGGCGGCGACCGCGACGATGACGGGCCTGCGCATCACCAGCTGCGCGATCCGCCGCCAGCGCCTGACGGCCGAGTCGCCCGCGCCTTCGGTCCCCTCGGCCTGCGTGACGCGCTGCCAGCGCCGCGGGGCCCAGGAGTTGACGCGGTCGCCGAGCAGCGCGAGCACGGCGGGCAGGGCGAGCAGCGCGAACAGCACGGCGGCCAGCGACGTGATCACGCCCGCCATGCCCATGGACTGGAGGTACGGCTGCGGGAAGACGAGCAGCGCCGCGAGCGCGGCGGCCACGGTGAGACCGCTGAAGAGCACGGTGCGTCCCGCGGTCTCCATGGTGCGGCGCAGCGCGAGCGCCCCGGCTCCGTGCCGCGCGAGCTCGTCGCGGTAGCGGGAGACGATCAGCAGCCCGAAGTCGACGGCGAGGCCGAGCGCGAGCGCGAAGGCCAGGTTGAGCGCCCCGGTGGAGACGTTGTCGAAGAGGGTGACCAGGCGCAGGCCCGCCATGGTGAGCAGCAGCGTGAAGATCGCGCCGATGACCGGGAGCAGCGCGGCGACCAGGCCGCGGAAGACCAGGAAGAGCAGGACGAGGACGACCGGCAGGGCGATGCCCTCGGCCATCGAGAGGTCCTTGGTGGTGACCTCGCCGACCTGGACCATGCCGATGGTCGGCCCGCCGAGGTGGGCGTGGCCGCGCAGCGCGGGGTCGTCGTCGATCGCCTTCTGCAACGCCTTCTCGGCGTCCTTGGTCTCCTTGTCCTTCATCGGCCTGACCGCGCCGATCAGGACGGTGGAGCGCGCGTCCTTCGAGATGAGGGCCGGGTCACCGGCCGACTTGTAGTCGAGGACCCGCTTCACCTCGGGTCGCCCCTTGAGGAGCGCGATGCCCGCGGCCACCGCCTCGGGCTGCGTCCCGCCGGGGTCGATGGCCTCGTCCGTGCGGATGAGGAGCGCGTATCCCTGCTGGGCGTCGATGCCGGTGGCTTCCTGGATGACCTCGCGGGCCACGGTGTGCGAGCCGGTCGGGTCGTCGTAGTCGGCGAGGCCGTTGGTCACCTTGCTCTGCAGGGTGCCGCCGAAGAGGGCTGAGAGCACGGCGAGGCCGATGACCACGTACAGGGTCAGCCTCCGCTTCGCGTGGAGGGCGGAGCCCAGGGCAGAGAACATGCGAGATCACCTTCGAGGTTCGGTCGTACGGGGGCGGAGGCCGGTGCCGGGGGGTGGTACCGGCCTCCGCCGGTCGGGTGCGCCGCCGCTCGGGCGGCGCGGGTCAGGCGGCCACGGGCTCCGGGGCCTCGACGAAGCTCAGCGCGTTGTAGATGGTCCGCCGGGAGTCGGTGATGGCCCTGCGGCCGTGCATCACCCGGGTGTTGTCGATGACGGCGACGTCCCCGTCGGCCCAGTCGAGGTTCTCGGTGAGGGCCCCGGTGGTCTTGGTGACGGCGGCGAGCAGCTCGGCGGAGAGCTCTTGGCCGTCCGCGAAGGTGATGCGCGGCTTCTCGTAGTTGAAGGACGGGCCGAGGATGCTGTTGGCGAAGGAGATCCGCTCGCCGAACAGCGTGGCGGCCGCCGCGGGTGTGCGGAACGCGTAGCGCACCCCGCCGTCCGCCTCGGGCGTCACCTCGGTGCCGGGCAGCGAGGCGGCGAGGCCGACGAGCTCCTCGACGGCGATCTCCTCGGCGGGCCTGCCCGTGAGGTGATGGGCCATGGCGCGCCACTGAGGCTCGGCGACATGCCTGCTGTAGACGATGTCCTGGCCGAGGAACGCCGTGCGTACGGGCTCCGCGAGCTCGTCCCACACCCGGTAGCCGTCGCAGACCGTGGTCTGGGAGCCGGACGCGGCCGCCTTCTCGCAGAAGAACCAGGCCAGGTGGGAGCGGAAGGGGCTGTTGCCGTTCTCGGTGTGCAGGCCGACCTCGGCCAGGCCCGCGTCGACCTTCTGCGCGACCTCCGAGTAGAAGTCGCGTGCCGGGTCGAGGGTGGTGGAGGTGGAGGTGCGCTGCACGAGGTCCGTGAACGAGGCCATGTCGGCGCCGAAGCCGCGCAGGAGGAGAAAGCCCGCCTCGGCGAGCAGGTCGAGAAGTTCCTTGGGCTCGACGCCGGCCAGGGCGCCCGGCTCGGCGGGCGTCACGAGCAGTCCGCCGCCGGTGCCGTACGGAGTGGTCCTCAGGGCGGTGCTCATGCGGTGATCTCCTCGGGTGCGGTGCGGGTCAGCAGGTCACGGACGGCGTCCCTGCGGGGGCGGCCGGTCACGGTGAAGCAGGTGGCGTACTCCGGGTCGTCCTCGGCCATGAGGCGTACGGAGGTGGCCCGTTCGATGGCGGAGAGGCGCCCGGCGCCGAACTCCTCGATCTGACGGCGGGCCTCGACGCGGTCCGTGCCGGCGTCGATCACGAACAGGCCGAGCACCTCGTCGAGGCCGTCCGCGACGACGGCCGCCTCGCGCACGAAGCCGAGTTCGCGGTAGCGGGCCTCGACCCACTCGGGGGACAGATTGCGTCCCGCGGCCGTGATGACCAGGCTCTTCTTGCGGCCGGTGATCCGGATGTAGCCGTCCTCGTCGATGGTGGCCAGGTCGCCGGTGTGCAGCCACCCCTCATCGTCGACGACCACGCTGGAGGGGTCCTCCTGGGTGTATCCGGCGAACAACGACGTGCTCCGGATGAGCAGTTCACCGTCCTCGGCGAGCCGCGCCCGTACGTGGTCGAGCGGCTTGCCCACCGTGCCGAACCGGAACTGTCCGGGGAAGTTCCAGGCCACGACCGAGCTGTTCTCGCTCAGGCCGTACCCCTCGTACAAGGGGATGCCGAACGCTTCGAGGCGCTGAAGGACGTCGGGCGAGACGGGCGCGCCGCCACAGGCGATGAAGACGGGCCCGGTGTGCCCGAAGAGCCGGTGCCTGCGCTGGGCCAGGTCCTCCGTCGGGTTCTGTTCGCACAGGGCGAGCAGCAGGCCCGCGACGGTGGGCGGTACGACCATGGCGGTGGGCTGCGCCTGGCGCAGCAGCGAGAGCATTCGCGGGCCCGCGTCGGCCACCGTGCCGATCAGGGCGGTGCCGGGCGGCAGGAAGGTGACGCTGCCGCCGTTCAGGAACGGCATGTAGAGCCCGGCGACCTGTTCGATGAGCAGGCTCAGCGGCACCACGGAGAGATAGCGGCCGAAGACAGCGTCGTCGACCCGGCCGCCGAGGGAGGCGAGCAGTGCCTCCATGCCGTGCAGCCTGACCCGTACGCCCTTGGGCGCGGAGGTCGTGCCGGAGGTGTGCACCACCTTGACGACGGTGTCACCGGCCGCTTCCGCCTCGGCGATCTCGGCGTTCAACGGCGGGAGTTGGGCGTCGGCGGCGGTCTCGACGAGCCCCGGCAGGTCGATCCCGACGACCGCGCAGTCCGCGGGCAGGGCCTGGACCCCCTTGGCGGCGGCGCGCTCCAGCCACCGCTCGCCGTGCGCGTCGACCAGGCAGAGGTCGGCGTCGGCGAGCAGCGACGCGGCCTGTTCGGCGGTGAAGGCCATGGGGACCGGGATCTCCACGGCCCGCGCGAACAGGGCGGCGAGGTCGGCGACCACCCACTGCGCGGAGTTGTCTGCGAGCAGCCCCACCCGTACGGGGCGGCCGAGCGCTTCCCCGCGGCTGCGCAGCTCGGCGGCGAACACCCGTGCCGCGCCCACGAGTTCGCGGTAGGTGTGGCGAACGCCGGGCCCTCCGGTCGCGGACAGGACCTCGACCATGACCGCGTCGCTCCCGGCCTGCTTCAGGAGCCCGGCCGTCAGGGACGCGGTGGATGACATGACGTTGGGGGGTGACATGACGTCAGGCAGCACGGGTCAGCTCCGTTCGGTTCGGGGAGAGCAGGCGGATGTCGACGGAGTCGAGTGCGTAGCGCTCGACCCCCGTGACCAGCTGCTGGGAGTGGTCGGCAAGGCGGCCCCAGCGCACCGCGGGCCGCTGGTCGTAGAAGGTTCCCCAGCGCGCCAGTTCCTCGGCGCCCAGGCGCGTGCCGTCGGCGTCGCACAGGCGGTGGGTGATGAGGCCGAGGCGCTTGGCGAGCGCCGCCGACCGGTTGGTCATCGTCATGGCGGCGTACGACCGGCCCAGGCAGGCCTGGATCAGCGGCAGCGCGCGGTAGATCTCCGCACCCGCCAGGTTCGCGACCGAGGCGACACTGCCGAGCTGCACGATCTGGTGCCGCCGCACCTGCTGGCCGGCCGCCTCGCACAGCGCGTCCTCGATCGACCCGTCCAAATACCGCTCGAGGAAGATCGGCCCGTTCTCCGGGAAGGAGATCCCGATGCAGGCCTCCACCTCCTCGGGGCCGCCGTCCTTCCGTCCTACGTACGCGATGAACTGATCCGGATCCGGGGACACCCGCGCCCCGAAACTCGTCCCGAACACCTTGCTGACCAGCGATGCGGATTCCAGCCAGACCGGAGTCCCCCGCCGGGCGATCACTATCTTCACGTTCCGTGTTCCTTTCGAGAATGGGATTACTCGGCCGGTACGGCACCGAACTCGCGCAGCACATCCGCGAGTTCATCCAGCAAGGCGCTCTCCTGGGAGCGGACGAAGAAGTGTCCGCCCGGCATCGTGCGCAGCTCGGACCCCCGGTTTCCGTGCTCCGACCAAGCGGCCATCTTGTGGACCGGCACCAGCCGGTCCCGCTCCCCCACGAACAGGCGCAGAGGCACCCGCAGCGGTTCGATCTCGTCCTCTTTCACCACCCCCGAGCAGAGCCTGAGATCGTCCCGGACCAGCGGCATGAAGCGCTGCCGGAATCTGCGCCGCGCGGCCAGCTCGGGCGGAATGCCGCCCAGTTCCGCCAGCCTCGTGGCCAGTTCCTCGTCGTCCGCCGCCGGGTCCAGGATCCGGTTGGGCGGTATGTGGGGCGCGCGGTGGGAGCTGAGGACGAGCGCCCTCGGCAGAACAGCTCCCCGCCGCTGTCTGCGCAGGGTCAGCGCATGGGCGATGAAGGCGCCCATGCTGTGCCCGTACAGCAGGTGGGGCCGCGAGAACGCGTCGTCCAGCTGCTCGTCCAGCTCCTCCACCAGCGCGTCCAGGTCGGTGAACCGCGTCTCGTGGGCGCGCTCCTCACGGCCCGGCGGCTGCACCGGCAGCACCCGCACTGCGGCGCCGCGCACGTCGAGCTCCCGCTGCCACCGTGCGTAGGCGGACGCGCCGCCGCCCGCACACGGCAGGCAGAACAGGTTCGGCCCGGCGGCGGCGGTGTGCGCCGCCTGCGGCAGGTACGGCGTCTCGGTGACCCTCATGGACACCGAAGATTCCATTCGGACCGGGGCCGGAAACAGTGGGTGCGTACCGGCGTTCGGGGTGGGTTTCTCTGCCCCGGGATGTGACCACGTCACACCCGTGAAGAAATCACGACGCCGGAATCGAATCCTCCAGAAGAGCCCCTGCCATTCGGTGGCGCGAAGGTGAATGGAGGTTTCCGATTACCGCGGCGGTTCCGGGGCGACACCGGGGTGAGATCTGAAGGTGGCGCATGGGAAAGTCTCACCCCCCAGTGGTGAGCCCTTCACTTTCTGCGGACGCTTTCCCCGTATGAGGATTCTGGCAACGGAGAACGCCTCCCCAGACCGAAAAGGAACGTGCTGATGATCGAGATCATTGCCGGCGCACTCACGCTCCCCGCCGCCGCGGACGGCCACACCTCCCCGCGTCCCGCACTCGTCGTGGACCACCTCGACTCCGGCGCCGACGACGCGGTGGCCCTGTTCACCTTCTGCACCCTCATGTCCGGCACCGGCACGGTCAACGAGCTCTCCCACGCATGACGCGGACGGGGGAACAGACCGCGTTCGTCGAGTTCAAGAGCCACCTTCGCTGCGCGGTCGTCCCCGGGGAAGCGGCCTATCTGGTGTCGCACTCCGGGATCACGGCACTGCGCGGGGCGCAGGCGGAGGCGCTGGCCCCCCTGCTCGACGGGACCCGCACACCCGCCGCCGTCGCCCTCGCCGCCGCCGCTTCCCTGTCCTCGGAGGAGGTCGGCGACGCCCTGCGGGTCCTCGCGGACGCCGGGCTGCTTCGCTTCCAGCAGCGGGCGGGCAGGTCGCCGGCCGACCGGGCCGCCGAGGCCTACTGGGATCTCGCGGGCCTCGACGGAGCCCGCGCCACCGAGGAGGCCGCGCGGGCGGCCGTACGGATCGTGACGCCGCCCGGGGCTTTTGGGGCGCCCGGTCTCGCCGACGAGGTCCGGGTGCGCGAGGCCTGCGCGGCCTCGGGCCTGCGGATCACCGAGGCGGCGGAGGACTCCTGCCTCAGCCTCGTCCTGTGCGACGACTATCTCTCCCCCGGCCTGCGCGAGGTGGACGCCGAGCACCGGGCGACGGGGCGCCCCTGGCTCCTCGTACGCCTCGGCGGACCCGAGCCGTGGTTCGGGCCGGTGTTCCGGCCCGACGACGGGCCCTGCTGGTCCTGCCTCGCGACCCGGCTGCGCGGCCACCGCACCACCGAACTGCCCCTGCAACGCGCCCTGCGCCTGGACCACCCGGTGGCCAGGCCCGCGGCCGACCTGCCGACCGGGCGTGCCCTCGCCGTGCAGGCCGCGGTCCTCGAAGCGGTCAAGTGGGCGAGCGGGCTGCGCAGTGCGGAACAGAGCGCCGTACGCACCCTCGACACCCTCACGCTGCGCACCGCGACCCACCCGGTGTCCCGCCTCCCGCAGTGCGCTTCGTGCGGCGACCCGGCGCTCATGAGCGAACGCGGCTGGCGGCCCACCCGGCCGCGGAGCCGCCCGAAGGCCGCGGACGGAACGGGCGGCGGGCACCGCGCGATGAGCACCGCGCGGATGCTGGAGCGCTACGGCCACCTGGTCGGCCCGGTCACGGGCGTGGTGAAGGAGATCCGCCGGGCGCCCGGCGCCCCCGACTTCACCCAGGCCTATGTGTCGGGCCAGAACCTCGCCATGGAGGCAAGCACCCTGTCCGGACTGCGCGCCGGGCTCCGCTCGCTCAGCGGCGGCAAGGGCCTGACCGCCGAGGAGGCGAAGGTCAGCGCGCTCGGCGAGGCCATCGAGCGCTACAGCGGCACCCGGCGCGGTGACGAGGCGACGGTGCGCGACACCTTGCGCGGCCTCGGCGACGTGGCCCTGCACCCCAACTCCTGCCAGCTGTACGACGACCGGCAATTTCGCGACCGGTCCCGCTGGAACGCGGCCCGCTCGCCCTTCACCCACGTACCGGAACGCTTCGACGAGAACCGGCCCGTCGACTGGACCCCCCTGTGGTCCCTGGCCACGGGCACGCACCGGCTCCTGCCGACCGGCATGCTGTACTTCCCCGCCGACACGGTGGCCGCGGGCGACCCGATCGCGGACTCCAACGGCAACGCGGCCGGCAGCAGCTTCGAGGACGCCGTGCTCCAGGGCTTCCTGGAGCTGGTCGAGCGCGACGCGGTGGCCCTGTGGTGGTACAACCGCACGCGCCAGCCGGGCATCGACCTGGACTCCTTCGCCGAGCCGTACATCGACCAACTCCACGAGGGGTACAGCCGGTTCAACCGGGAGATCTGGGCGCTCGACCTCACGTCCGACCTGGGCATCCCCGTCGTCGTGGCCCTCTCCCGGCGCACCGACAAACCCTCCGAGGACATCATCTTCGGCTTCGGCGCCCACCTCGATCCCCGTATCGCGCTGCGCCGGGCCCTGACGGAGATGGGCCAGCTCCTGCCCGCCGTCTCGGGGGCGCGTCCCGACGGCTCGGGCTACCGCGTCGACCAGCCGGAAGCCGTCCACTGGTGGCGCCGCGAGACGACCGCCACCCAGCCCTATCTGACCCCCGCGCCCGACGCGGCCCCGCGGGCACCCCACTCCTGGGACTACACCGCGCGGGGCGACCTGCGGGACGACCTCTCGGCGGCCACCGGTCTGCTCGCCTCGCACGGCATGGATCTGCTCGTACTCGACCAGACCCGCCCCGACATCGGCCTTCCCGTGGTCAAGGTCGTCGTTCCCGGACTCCGGCACTTCTGGGCGAGATACGCGCCCGGGCGCCTCTACGACGTTCCCGTCGCGCTCGGCCGGATCGCGGAGCCGACGCCGTACGCGGAACTCAACCCGATCCCTCTCTTCGTCTGACAGCACGTCTAACAAGAGGGGTATTTCTCCGGGTGCCGCACAACGCAAAGTCCGAGCGCCCCTAAGCGAGTTCATGCGAAAGCACGGTTTTCCCCGGAAGGGACTGATGCGCAGCCATCCCACGTAAGGTCTGCTGGAAGAGCGTTGTGGCCGAATACCACGGGCCCGGGGTTCGGGAGCGCCCGAGAAGAAGCGCTCTCGTACGCTCTCCTGGCAGAAGAGGAGCACTTCGAGGATGCACAGCGACACCAAGGACACGTCTGACGTGGCTGGTTCCCGATGGAGCCCTCGGCCTGCCCCCCGGCTGGCCCACGTCATCCTGTTGGCGGCGCTCATCTGCTATCTCGGCATCACCGCGATCAACCTGCTGAGCCAGAAGCCTTCCACGCCTCAGCTCATCACCGGACTCGTCACGCTCTCCGCCGTCTTCGGCCTGCAACTCGTGCATTCCAGACCGGGAGCCGACCGCGCCTCACCCTGGAGGAAAGCCGCCACCCTGGGCGCCCAGGCCCTGCTCACCTACCTGCCCCTGGTCTTCTTCGGCATCCTGTGGGGAGCGATGGCGGGCTTCCTCGGCGGCTCGCTGCTGCTCCTGCTGCCGCCCCGGGCAGCCTGGCCGCTCTACGGGGTGACCGGGCTGAGCCTGCTGGTCCCCGGGGCCATCGCCGGGATGTCGGTGATCGACCTGGTCTACATGTGCCAGAGCACCCTGCTCACCGGCCTGGTGATCTACGGCCTGTCCCGTCTGTCGTCCCTCGTCGACGAGGTGTACGCGGCGCGCGCGGAGATAGCCAGGATGGCCGTCGCGAGTGAACGCCTGCGCCTGGCAAGGGACTTGCACGACCTCCTCGGCTACAGCATCTCCGCGATCGTGCTCAAGAGCGAGCTCCTCCAGCGGCTGATCCGGGCCCAGCACCCCCGCGCCGACCAGGAGGTGGAGGAGGTCCTCGCCATCTCCCGGCAGGCGCTCGGCGACGTCCGCAGGGTGGCCCGCAGCTACCGCGACATGTCGCTCGTACAGGAGGTGTCGTCGGCCAAGTCGGTGCTCGACGCGGCGGAGGTCGAGGTCGAGGTGGTCCTCGACCCGGCCGTCGAGGAGATCAGCTCCCGGGCCGGCACGGCGCTCGCCACGGTCCTGCGCGAGGGCGTCACCAATCTGCTGCGCCACAGCAAGGCGTCACACTGCAACATCACCGCGGTGGTCGACGACGGAACGGCCAGGCTGACGATCATCAACGACGGTGTGGTGGACGACTATCACGACGCGTCCCCGGACAGCGGAAACGGCCTCGGCAACCTGGAACAGCGGCTCGGCGAGATCGACGGCCGGCTGATCACCGAACGCGAGAAGGAGATACCCCCGGCCTGCGGGGGCTGGTTCCGTCTCGTCGCCGAGGTACCCGCGCAGGCCGTCGTCCGAAACAGTGCGGAGCAACCCCAGAAAACCGGGCGAATAAATCCGAATGGCGCGTTCTAGGCGGCTGATAACATGTGTCCGCGAGCATCAACGGGGGTTCGCGATACGGGTAATCATGGGGGGCTATCGATGATCCGTGTAATGCTCGCCGAGGATATGTACATGCTGAGAGGCGCATTGGTCGCCTTGTTGAACCTCGAACATGATCTGGACGTCGTGGCAAGCGTGGAACGCGGCGACGAGATTCTCTCCACGGCCCGTGAGTTCCAGCCGGACGTCGCCATCATCGACATCGATCTTCCCGGCCTCGACGGACTGAGCGCGGCGGAGCAACTGCACGAACGACTGCCTCAGTGCCGCACCCTGATCCTGACCAGCCTCGGCCGCCCCGGCACCCTGCGCCGGGCGATGTCCGCCAAGGTCTCCGGATATCTGCTCAAGGACGCACCGCCCCAGGAACTCGCCCAGGCGGTAAGGAAAGTGGCGGCCGGCCAGCGGGTCATCGACTCGGAGCTGGCCCTGGCGGCATGGGGCAGCGCGGACAGCCCGCTCACCTCACGCGAGACCGAGGTGCTGCGCCTCGCGTCACAGGGTTCGGACGCCGGGGAGATAGCGAAGCGGCTGCGCCTGTCGGTGGGGACCGTACGGAACTATCTGACGACCGTGGTGACGAAGCTCAACGCCCGCAACAGGGTGGACGCGATCCGCATCGCGAATGACTCCGGGTGGCTGTGAGTCTCGCGACCGGCGGCCTCAACGGGGTTTCTCAGGCCGCCGGTTGGGCCGCAACTCCCGCTGCCGCGAGGTAGCAGAGGACGCCCTCCGTGACGTCGCCGGGCAGCGGCAGTACGGCAGTGATGGCCTGTAGCGTCACTGGTCGGGCGAGGGCGAGCGCGAAGACCATCATGGCCTCCTGCCGGTGGATGACCAGACGGTGTGAGGCCGTACACGACTCGAAGGTGGCCGTGAGCGGGTCGAACGCGAAGGAAAGCCCCAGGAAGAGCCGGATGGGCCGCGCCTGATCCAGGGGCAGGACGGCCAGGGAGGCGCGGCCCGCGTCGGCCTGGGGTGCGGGCGCCCCGCCGACGCCGGCCAGTGGCGCGATCGACAGGAGCGGACCGCTCAGGCCGTCGAGCCCGAGGGTGCGGACCAGCAGATGGGGGAAGCGGCCGAACACCGGCCGCATCATGAAGTAGACCTTCGCGTCCCGGACGCGGCCCCCTTCGCCGTCGTCGACCAGCGCGTCGTCGACCACCGCGTTGTCGACCAGCGCGTTGCCGAGAAGGACCGGACCCAGTTGCATCCGCCGGAGCACTTCGAGGACGGTGGGCCCCTGGCTCGCCATACGGGCGGTGCCGTGGTCCCAGGTGAGCACCAGGGACCCCGTGAGCGCGTCGGACTCGACCACCACGTCCTCACGCAGCGACCAGAGATGCCGCAGCCGTCCGCCGGGCAGCTCCAGCAGATCGATCGTGGCCTCCATGCGCGCTCTCCTCGCAGTGTCTGAGAGTGTCCACTCTGAAGGCGCACGGAGGTATCCCGACAGTCATGAACTCATGCCGGGTCTGTGATCCCTTCACGGGTCGGTGACCCGTTCCCCTCGCGGGTTCAGGAGGCGCCGTCCATCGGCCCCTCGATGCGAGGTTGTGCCGGCACGGACGTCAGGCGCCGCCGCGCACGCCCCGCACGCATCCCGTACAGCAGCTCGACGAGGTCTTCCCGCAGCCACTCCTCCACGACCGGGGCCTCCGTCTCCGTGCCCGCCACGACCGCGAACTGCGTCCCCTGGCACCAAGCGATCAGCGAGCGTGCCTGCCGGTCGGGGTCGGGGAACCCAAGCCCGGACATGATCGCGGTCATCTGCTCCAGGAAGCGCCGCCCCGCGATGTCGTAGGCCGCTCGCAGCTCCGGACGCCGCCCGGCTTCGAGCGCCAACTCCATTCGTGCGCGCGTAAGTTGAGCGCCTTCGGTGACGGAGCGCCGCATCACCCGGGCCAGCGCGGAGGCGAGCCCTTCCACCTCCATGCCCTGACCGTCCCCGAGGCCCGGCTCCGACTCCCGCTCGGCGAGCCGCCGCACCGCGGCCGCGAGGAGCGCGGCCCGGGTACGCGCGTGATTGGAGGTAGCCCCCAGGGGAAGCCCGGCGGCCTCGTCCACCGCACGATGGGTCAGCCCGCGTGCACCGCGCTCGGCGAGCAGGGCCAGGGCGGTGTCGGCTATCAGGTCGGCACGGGTACGGGGGCTCGGCATCTCCGTAATGTATCCACGGCGTCGGGGGCCGGGAATATTGCGGTGCGGCGGGGGGCGGGGGCTGCGAGACTCGGGCCAGCCGATTGCTCGACTACTTGAGCTGAGCAGTCGAGTAAACCGAGCGACCGACCGACCGAGTGAGGGGGCAGGGCCATGCGTCACCGCACAGCTGCCCGCCCTCCCCGGACACGTTTCGACGTGATCCTGGTGTCTTCGCGCGTACGGTGCCGGCTGCGCGGCCGTCACTGAACTCCGCGGCGATGACCTGAGTCAGGCCGGCGATGACCTGAGTCAGGCCACTGAGGCCGGACCTCTTCTCGATTGTCCCCTGCTCGGCCCGCCCGTGAATCGCGCTGCCCGCCCACACGCATCGAAAGCCGGAAAGACAAGGGCCATGCGCACCAACACCACCACTTCTGCCTCCACGTCCACCTTCACCGCCACCTCACTCACCGCTGTCCGCAATCTCGGCATCCTCGCCCACGTGGACGCGGGCAAGACGACCGTGACCGAGCGGATCCTGTTCCTGACCGGCGCCACCCACAAGAGAGGTGAGGTACATGACGGCACGACCGTCACCGACTTCGACGCGCAGGAACGCGACCGCGGGATCACCATTTTCGCGGCAGCGGTCAGCTGCGCCTGGGACGGTCACCGCATCAACCTGATCGACACCCCCGGGCACGTCGACTTCGCCGACGAGGTCGAGCGTTCGCTGCGGGTGCTCGACGGTGCGGTGGCGGTGTTCGACGCCGTGGCGGGCGTAGAGCCGCAGAGCGAGTCGGTGTGGCGGCAGGCGGACCGGTACGACGTGCCGCGGATCGCGTTCGTCAACAAGCTGGACCGGGTGGGCGCGGACCTCGACACGGCGGTCGCGTCGATCAGGGAACGCCTGCACACGGTCCCGCTGGTGGTGCAGCTGCCGATCGGGCGGGAGGGCGAGTTCACCGGAGTGGTGGACCTGCTGCGCATGCGCGCACTGCTCTGGCACCCGGGCAAGGACACGTACGAGACGACGGAGATCCCCGAGGCCCTGGCCGTCCAGGCACGCGCACGCAGAGGGGAGTTGGAGGAGCGAGTGGCCGAGCTGCACGCGACGGCGATGGAGGAATACATCGGGACATCCATGCTCACCACCGCCACCCTGAAGGCGGCGCTGCGCGACCTCACCCTGAGCGGCGAGGGCGTGGTGGTGCTGTGTGGTTCGGCGTACCGCAACCGCGGCATCGAACCTCTCCTGGAGGCCGTCGTGTCCTACTTGCCGTCGCCGCAGGACGTCCCGGCGGTGCGCGGCACGCTGGGCGACACGGTGCAGGAGCGGCCCGCTGATGCCACGGCGCCGTTCGCGGGCCTGGCGTTCAAGGTGAACGCCACGGCGACAGGGCGGCTCACGTACGTGCGTGTGTACTCGGGAACGATCGCGAAGGGAGAGACAGTGATGGACGCGGGCACGGGCCGCACGGAGCGGATCGGCCGGATTCTGCGCGTGCAGGCGGACCGCCACGCGGAGCTGGAGCGGGCGACGGCCGGGGACATCGTGGCTGTGGTGGGCCTGAAGACGGCCCGCGCCGGCACCACGCTGTGCTCCCCCGCGGCACCTCTGGTCCTGGAACCTCCCGCGGTGGCGGCTTCGGTGGTCTCGGTCGCGGTGGAGGCACGCAGGAGCCTGGACACGGGACGCCTCTCGTCGGCCCTCGCCCGCCTGGTCGAGGAGGACCCGTCGCTGGCGGTACGGGTCGATCGCGAGACGGGCCAGACGGTGCTCTCCGGCGTGGGTGAGCTGCACCTGGAGGTCGCGGTGGAGAAGATCCGCCGCGCCCACGGCATCGAGGTCGGCGTGGGCCGCCCGCAGGTGGCGTACCGCGAGACGGTCGTGCGCGGAGTGTCGGGCCTGGTGTACCGGCACGTGAAACAGGACGGAGGGGCAGGCCAGTTCGCACACGTGGTCCTGAACGTGGAACCAATGGAGGTAGAACCGGGCACGACGACACCCACCTTCGCCTTCTCCTCGACGGTGACCGGCGGCAGGGTCCCCCAGGAGTACATCCGAGCGGTGGAGGCGGGCTGCAGGGACGCGCTCACGGAGGGTCCCTTGGGCGGCCACCCGGTGACGGGCGTACGGGTCACGCTGACGGACGGAGCAACGCACTCCAAGGACTCTTCGGAGATGGCATTCCGCACGGCGGGCAGATTCGCACTGCGCACGGCGTTGCGGGAGTCGATGCTGCAACTCCTCGAACCGGTGGCGGAGCTGACGGCAACGGTGCCGGAGGACGCGGTGGGCGGAGTACTGGGCGACCTGGCAGCCCGCCGAGCCCAGGTAACCGACACCACCACCCGCGCCGGCACCTCCACCCTCACGGCAACGGTCCCCCTGTCCGAACTCTTCGGCTACGCAACCCGCTTGCGCAGCCGCACCCAGGGCCGCGGCACGTTCACGTCGCGGGCGGTGGGGTATGTGGGGGTGCCGGCGGGGGCTCCGACCCGATAGCGCAAAGGGATGGCCCCGCTCTCACGAGCGGGGCCATCCCCGTGCCACAAAACGCCGTGCCGGCTTCATCCGCTCACACGTTGAACCGGAACTCCACCACATCCCCGTCCTGCATCACATACTCCTTGCCCTCCATGCGCGCCTTGCCCTTTGCGCGGGCCTCTGCGACCGAGCCGACCTCCACCAGGTCCTCGAAAGAGATGACCTCGGCCTTGATGAAGCCCTTCTGGAAGTCCGTGTGGATCACGCCTGCCGCCTCGGGGGCCGTGGCGCCCGCCGGGATCGTCCAGGCTCGGGATTCCTTCGGGCCGGCCGTGAGGTACGTCTGGAGGCCGAGGGTGCGGAAGCCCACGTGGGCGAGGGTGGCCAGGCCGGGCTCTTCCTGGCCCACCGACTGGAGGAGTTCGAGGGCCTCGTCCTCGTCCAGTTCCACCAGCTCCGACTCCAGCTTCGCGTTGAGGAAGATCGCCTCCGCGGGGGCGACCAGCGCGCTCTGCGCGGCCTGGAACTCCTCGTCCGTCAGCTCGTCCTCGTCCACGTTGAACACGTAGAGGAAGGGCTTCGTCG
Source organism: Streptomyces sp. NPDC050439 (assembly GCF_040655335.1). Lineage (NCBI taxonomy): Bacteria > Bacillati > Actinomycetota > Actinomycetes > Kitasatosporales > Streptomycetaceae > Streptomyces > Streptomyces sp. NPDC050439. The sequence continues at coordinate 335,034 of NZ_JBFAJT010000004.1, read as the reverse complement.
TGAGGAGGTGGAGGTCGTGGAGGAGCTCTTCCCTGCCCGACCCCTGGACGATGCCCTGGGAGAAGAGCGTGTCGCCCTTCTCCAGGATCGCCTGGGCCTCCTCGACCGCCTTCACCTTCGGGGCGACGTCCTTCTTGATGCGCGATTCCTTCTGGAGGCGCGGGAGGACCTTCTCGATGGTCTGGAGGTCGGCGAGGATCAGCTCGGTGTTGATCGTCTCGATGTCGTCCTTGGGCGAGACCTTGCCGTCCACGTGCACGACGTTCTCGTCCTTGAAGGCGCGGATGACCTGGCAGATCGCGTCCGACTCGCGAATGTTCGCCAGGAACTTGTTGCCCAGGCCCTCGCCCTCGCTCGCGCCGCGCACGATGCCCGCGATGTCGACGAAGTCGACCGTGGCGGGCAAGACCTTCTGCGAGGAAAAGATCTCGGCCAGTTTCGTGAGGCGGGGGTCGGGGACGCCGACCACGCCGACGTTCGGCTCGATCGTCGCGAACGGGTAGTTGGCCGCAAGGACGTCGTTCTTGGTCAGGGCGTTGAAAAGGGTCGACTTGCCGACATTGGGCAGGCCGACGATTCCGATCGTGAGCGACACGTTGCGACTTCCCGTACGTGAGTGCTGTGGGTGGACGGCCCGGAGGGCCGGAGCGACCGTAGGGCGATCCCCCAGTCTACGGCGTGCGGGCCCCGCCCTCGTCGGCGTACCGGACTTGTATCGAACGCTTGGCCAAGGTCAGCCAAAGGGCGTGTCCCGTGCAGGATTATCGGTACGGCTCGTCCTAGGTTGGTCCGGTGGAGCAACACAGGACGCGTCCCCCTCAGCCTCCGGCCCGGCCGCCGCGACGCACCGCACCGCTGCCCCCGCAGGGCAGGCCCGCCGACGCGGCGGGGTCGGTCTATCGCGCCGCGCCCCGCCCCCGCCGCCCCGCCCCGCCCGTCGTACGCAAACTGCGCGCACTGCCGCTCTACCGCAGACTGCGCGCGATGCCGAACCCGCGGCTCACCGGGCTCGGCAGCGGGCTCTTCTGCGCCGCGACGATGTTCCTGCTCGCCTGCCTGCTGTGGCTGCTCTTCGGCAGCTCCGTGGTCGCGTACGGCGTGCTCTTCCTGCCCGTGAGCGCGCTGACCGCGTACTGGGTGCGGCCCGCCGACCTGTTCACCGCGCCGGTGGCCGCGCCGATCGCCTTCGCCGTAGGGCTCGTGCCCCTCTCGGGGGGCAACGGCGGCGGCTTCGGCGGACACTTCATGGGGCTCATCACGTCGCTCGCGCTGCACGCGGGCTGGCTGTACGCCGGGACGATCGTCGCCGCTCTCGTCGCGATCGTGCGGCGCGTCAAGCTCATGGGGCAGCGGCGCCGGGCACGCGCCGTCTCCCCCGTCACCGCCCCGCCGCGGGGGCCGGCCATGTCGGCGAAGAGGCGCATGCCCACCTCGTAGGCCGGCCAGTAGGCCTACCTCGCGCTAATCCTTTTCCGCCGCCGCCATCGCCGCTCCCACGATCCCCGCGTTGTTCTGCAGCTCCGCGGGGACGATCTCCGCCCTGATGTCCTTGATCAGCGGCAGGAACTTGTGCGACTTGCGGCTCACTCCGCCGCCGATGATGAAGAGCTCGGGCGAGAACAGCATCTCCACGTGCGCCAGATACTTCTGCACGCGGTGCGCCCAGTGCTCCCAGCTGAGGTCCTCGTCCTCCTTGGCCTTGGACGACGCCTTCTTCTCCGCGTCGTGTCCGTGCAGCTCAAGATGGCCGAGCTCCGTGTTCGCGACGAGGCGGCCGCCGGTGAAGAGGGCGCTGCCGATGCCCGTGCCGAGGGTGAGCAGGATGACCGTGCCCGTACGGCCGCGTCCCGCCCCGAAGTGCATCTCGGCCACGCCCGCCGCGTCCGCGTCGTTCAGGACGGTGACCGGCGCGGTGGAACCGAGCCGGTCCGCGATCAGGCTCTCGATGTCCGTGCCGATCCAGCTCTTGTCGACGTTGGCCGCCGTGCGCGCCGTGCCGTCCGTGATCACGCCGGGGAACGTGGCGCCGATCGGGCCCGTCCAGCCGAAGTGCTCGACCACCTCGCGCACCTTGTCGGCCACGCCGTCGGGCGTGGCCGGCTGCGGTGTCAGTACTTTGTGCCGTTCTTTTGCCAGGTCACCACGGTCCAGGTCCACGGGAGCGCCCTTGATCCCTGATCCGCCGATGTCCACACCGAAGATCTGCATGAGACCCACCGTACGACCCGGGCCCGGCCTTCGCGTTACTTCTTCGACAGCTCCGCGGCCTCGGCGCGCAGGTCACGGCGGAGCTCCTTCGGCAGCGAGAAGGTGATCGACTCGTCGGCCGTCTTCACCGTCTCCACGTCGCCGTACCCCCGCTCGGCGAGCCACTCGATGACGCCGTCCACCAGGATGTCGGGGACGGAGGCGCCCGAGGTGAGGCCGACCGTGGTCACGCCCTCCAGCCAGGCCTCGTCGATCTCGTCGGCGTTGTCGACGAGGTGCGAGGCGGCCGCGCCCGCGTCCAGGGCGACCTCGACCATGCGGATCGAGTTCGAGGAGTTCTTGGAGCCGACCACGATGACCAGCTCGGCGTCCTCCGCCAGCTTCTTCACCGCTACCTGGCGGTTCTGCGTGGCGTAGCAGATATCGTCGCTGGGAGGGGAGATCAGGCCGGGGAACTTGGTCTTCAGGGCGTCGACCGTCTCCATGGTCTCGTCGACCGAGAGCGTGGTCTGGGAGAGCCAGACGACCTTGTCGGGGTCGCGGACCTCGACGTTCGCGACGTCGTCGGGGCCGTCGACCAGCGTGATGTGGTCGGGTGCCTCACCGGACGTGCCGATGACCTCCTCGTGGCCCTCGTGGCCGATCAGGAGGATGTCGAAGTCGTCCTTGGCGAACCGGACGGCTTCCTTGTGGACCTTCGTGACCAGGGGGCATGTCGCGTCGATCGTCGCCAGTTTCCGCTCGGCGGCCTCCGCGTGGACCGTCGGCGCCACGCCGTGCGCGGAGAACATGACGATGGAGCCCTCGGGGACCTCCGCCGTCTGGTCGACGAAGATGGCCCCCTTCTTCTCCAGGGTCTGGACCACGTACTTGTTGTGAACGATCTCGTGGCGGACATAGATCGGAGACCCGTACTGCTCAAGGGCCTTCTCGACGGCGATCACGGCACGGTCCACACCCGCGCAGTAGCCGCGGGGGGCGGCGAGCAGGACTCGGCGGGCAGGAGTCGAAGCAGTCATACCCCCCATCGTAAGGCCGAGCCCAGCGCGTCAAAGATCGGCTTCTTGGGGAGACTGGAGGCCTGCGTTCACTTACGGAGGCACGATGTCCGGTAACCAGTCCGGTAACCCCGGCGACTCAGACACGACGGGCGGCGCCCACACCACCGCCGCCGCCGCTGCCGCTGCCGAGGGCGACGGCCTCCGCCGCAGTCTCGGCTTCCGTGATCTCGTCGTCTACGGGTTGCTGTTCATCGCCCCGATGGCGCCGGTCGGAGTCTTCGGGACGCTGGACGCCAAGTCGCACGGCGCCGTGGCCCTCGTCTACATCATCGCCACGATCGCGATGGCGTTCACCGCGTTCAGCTACGCCCAGATGGTGAAGGTCGTCCCCCAGGCGGGCTCGGTCTTCGCCTACGCGCGCGTGGGGCTCGGCAACGGTCCCGGGTTCATCGCCGGGTGGATGGCGATGCTCGACTATCTCCTCATCCCCGCCGTCGCCTATCTCTTCTCCGGGATCGCGATGGAGGCGCTCGTGCCCTCCGTCTCCCGGTGGGTGTGGACGGCGCTCGCGGTCCTGGTGACGACCGCGCTGAACCTGTGGGGCGTACGGGCGGCCGCGCGGGTCGGGTTCCTCGTCCTCGCCATGGAGATCGTGGTCCTCCTCGTCTTCGTGGTGTCGGCGATCGTCGTCCTGGCGCAGGACGGGGCCCAGCGGGACTGGCTCTCGCCGCTGAGCGGGGACGGCTCGCAGGGGGCGTTCGCGCTGGGTGCCGTGGTGGGGGCGGTGTCGGTGGCGGTGCTCTCGTATCTGGGCTTCGACGCGATCGCCTCGTTCGCGGAGGAGGTGACGGGGGGCTCGGTGAAGGTGGCGCGGGCGGTGCTGGTGTGTCTGGCGGTGGCCGGTGTGCTCTTCGTCGCCCAGACGTACCTGGTGGCGCTCCTCGAGCCGATGTCGTCGGCGCAGCTGGCCGCCGAGCCGGCCAAGCAGGGGTCTGCCTTCTACGATGCGGTCGACTCCGGGGTCGGGGACTGGCTGCACGATCTGGTGGCCGTCAGCAAGGCGATCGGCGCGGCGTTCGCGGCGTTGGCCGGGCAGGCGGCCGCGGGGCGGCTGCTGTACGCGATGGCGCGTGACCGGCGGCTGCCGGGTGCGCTGTCCAAGACCGACTCGGGGACGCCTCGGCTCGCGCTGCTGTGTGCGGCTGTCGTGACGCTGGTGGCCGCGGTGTGGGCGGCTCGGCGGGACGACGGGATGGATCACCTGGTGTCGGTGGTGAATGTGGGTGCGCTGACCGCCTTCGTGTTGCTCCACGCGAGCGTGGTGGGGTGGTTCGCCGTCCGACGGCAGGGGGGTCCCGTCAGCTGGTGGCGGCATCTGCTGGTTCCCGTGCTGGGGGCGGCGATCACCATCGCGGTGATCGTGGAGGCCGCGGGGTCCGCGCAGGTGGTGGGGGCGGTCTGGTTCGTCGTGGGGCTTGCGGTGCTTCTTGGCCAGCGGGCTCGTCGTGGGGAGTCCTAGGCCGCCGCTTCGCGGCGGATGTTTCCCGCCCGCCCACGTGAAACTCCGGGTCCAGTCCTCGACGTAGGAACAACGGTGGGCGGAGAAGCACGGCCGCCGCCCCTCGCCGCAACGGAACCCCCGTCCTGTCAGACCCTGCCGATACGCTCGTCGCATGGCCTTGAATACGTCCGCTGATGCCCCGCTGCCCGTCGGTGAGGTGTCGCGGCTCATCGGTGGGTGGATCGACCGGCTCGGTGCCGTGTGGGTCGAGGGGCAGATCACCCAGCTGTCCCGCAGGCCCGGCGCCGGCGTCGTGTTCATGACGTTGCGCGACCCCTCGCACGACATCTCCGTCAGCGTCACCTGTTACCGCCAGGTGTTCGACGCCGTCGCCGACGTCGTCTCCGAGGGTGCCCGAGTCGTGGTCCACGCCAAGCCCGAGTGGTACGCACCCCGGGGGCAGCTGTCCCTGCGGGCCGTCGAGATAAAGCCCGTCGGTGTGGGCGAACTCCTCGCACGGATCGAGCTGTTGAAGAAGAGCCTCGCCGGGGAAGGGCTCTTCGCCGCCGACCGGAAGAAGGCGCTCCCCTTCCTCCCCCAGCTCATCGGGCTCGTCACCGGCCGCGCCTCCGCCGCCGAGCGCGACGTCCTCGAGAACGCCCGGCACCGCTGGCCCGCCGTCCGCTTCGAGGTGCGCAACGTCCCCGTCCAGGGCGTGCACGCCGTACCGCAGGTCGTGCAGGCCGTGAAGGATCTTGACGCGCTCGACGCCGTGGACGTGATCATCGTGGCGCGCGGCGGCGGCAGCGTCGAAGACCTGCTGCCGTTCTCGGACGAGCAGCTCGTACGCGCCGTCGCCTCCTGCCGTACGCCCGTCGTCTCCGCGATCGGCCACGAGCCGGACAACCCCCTGCTCGATTACGTCGCCGACCTGCGCGCCTCCACCCCGACCGACGCCGCCAAGAAGGTCGTGCCGGACGTCGGCGAGGAGTACGAGCGCGTGCGGTGGCTGCGGGACCGGGCCAGGCGCTGCATGGACGCCTTCCTCGACCGCGAGGACCGCGGCCTCGCGCACGCCCTCGCCCGGCCCTCCATGGAGAATCCGCACCGCATGATCGAGGAGCGCGAGGAGCAGGTCTCGGCGCTCGTCGACCGCAGCCGCCGCACCCTCGGGCATCTGCTTGACCGCGCCGAGTCTGAGCTGACGCACACCCACGCGCGCGTGGTGGGCCTCTCCCCCGCCGCGACGCTCCAGCGCGGGTACGCGGTACTGCAGAAGCCGGACGGTGCGGTGGTGCGGGCCGCGGACGAGGTGACCCCCGGCGAGGAGCTGCGGGCACGGGTCGCCGAGGGCGCGTTCACCGTACGAGCCGTGGAAGCCATGGACGCCGTGGAAGCCGAAGCAGCCGAAGCAGCGAAGTAAGACGTAGGACGCAGGACGCGCGAGCCGCACAAGCCGTACGAACCGACATTTAGGGTGGGGCACATGACCAGCAAGACGGACGAGGCCGCGAGCCCGGCGGACGCACTCGGCTACGAGCAGGCGCGGGACGAGCTCATCGAGGTCGTACGCCGCCTGGAGACGGGCGGCACCACCCTGGAGGAGTCGCTCGCCCTGTGGGAGCGCGGCGAGGAACTGGCCAAGGTGTGCCGCCGCTGGCTCGACGGCGCCCGCGCCCGCCTGGACGCCGCCCTCGCCGGTGGCGACACGGACGCGGACGACGGCGACGAGCTCGCCGGGGGTTGAGACAGGCGGGCCAAGCGAGTCGGGCTGAGACAGAGGGTCACCCCCACGCCCCGCCCCGCCCCGCCCCGCTGTGAAGCGGATCACCACGCCCCGCTTTTTGTTGAAGATTAAACCGCAAGGCCGTACCGTCGGTGACGCAAGCTGATCCACGCACGCACCGAGAAGGTTGATCCATGTCTCTCGTCCTTGACCCCGCCGCACAGGACCTGCTCTTCCGCGAGGCCCGCACCGCGAACTCCTTCACCGATGAGCCGGTCACCGACGAGCAGGTGCAGGCGATCTACGACCTGGTCAAGTTCGGCCCGACCGCCTTCAACCTGTCGTCGCTGCGCATCACGCTGGTCCGCTCCCCCGAGGCCCGCGAGCGCCTGGTCCAGCACATGGCCGAGGGCAACCAGCCGAAGACCGCGGGTGCCCCGCTCGTCGCGATCCTCTCCGCGGACAACGAGTTCCACGAGGAGCTGCCGGCGCTGTTCCCGCACTTCCCGCAGGCCAAGGACGTGTTCTTCTCGGAGCGTCCGGCCCGTGAAGGCGCCGCCCACCTCAACGCCGCGCTGCAGGCCGCCTACTTCATCATCGGCGTACGCGCCGCCGGTCTGGCCGCGGGCCCGATGACCGGCTTCGACGCCGCCGGCGTCCAGAAGGAGTTCCTGGACGGCGACCACACCCCGCTGATGGTCGTCAACATCGGCAAGCCCGCCGAGAACGCCTGGTTCCCGCGCTCCCCGCGCCTCGAGCTCGACCAGGTCATCGAGACCGTCTGAGTCCGAGACACACCCAGTACGAGTGAGGGCCCCGGCGACTGCCGCCGGGGCCCTCACTCGTACCACCCATCACAACAACGCCCGTCAACAACCACTCAGGACGTCTTCAGCGCCTGCGCCATCTCCGTCAGCTGCCCGAACGACGCCGTGCCCGCGACCACCGTCGTCGCGCCCTTGTCCTCGCGCACCAGGGCGTCGTACGTCTGCCCCTCGTAGCGGTGCCACGTCTGGCCGTCGATCTTCTCGGTGGCCTTCGTCCGCGCGGCCCGCTGCGTGGCCTCCTCGATGAACTTGACCGGCTTGGCCGTGGACTGCTTGACCGCGACGTACTCACCGGACGGGTCGAGGAAACCCAGGTGCCAGCTGTCGCCCTTGGAGCCGTCGAACCGCACCGACGTCGGCTTCCACGCCTTGGCCAGGCCCTCGGGGGCGGCCACGGGGTAGGCCGCCGCACGTCGCGCGGTCAGCAGCTCGATGCTGTAGTCGACGCGCTTGACGGGGGCCTCGGAGTCGTCGTGCGGGATGAAGACGTAGATCACGCCGGCGACGAGGGCGATCACCGCCATCGACCACAGCATGTTCCGTACGGTCTGCTTGCCTTGTCTGCCTGCCACGCCCCCATGTTCTCAGGCCCCGGCCACGCCTCTTCCCCCGGTGGTCCCCTGTCCTCCCCCCGGCGCCCGATCCGCTCATGCGTGGGGCCCTCTGCTCATTTTGTCGACCTACGGATAGAGTCGTGCCACACCCTCATCCGGCCGTCGTCGTATCAGCAGAAAGGTGCGCTCCGATGACCGAGCATCATCTCCCCTCCGAGCTCGAAGTCTCTCCCGAGGCTCCCGACCGCAACCTCGCCCTGGAGCTCGTCCGGGTCACCGAGGCCGCCGCCATGGCCGCGGGCCGCTGGGTCGGCCGCGGCGACAAGATCGGCGCCGACGGCGCCGCCGTCAGGGCCATGCGGACCCTCGTCTCCACCGTCTCGATGAACGGCGTCGTCGTCATCGGTGAGGGCGAGAAGGACGAGGCCCCGATGCTCTTCAACGGGGAGCGCATCGGCGACTCCACCGGCGCCGAGGTCGACATCGCCGTCGACCCGATCGACGGCACGACCCTGTGCGCGAAGGGGATGCCGAACGCCATCGCCGTGCTCGCCGCCGCCGACCGCGGTGCCATGTTCGACCCGTCCGCGGTCTTCTACATGGACAAGCTGGTCACGGGCCCGGAGGCCGCCGACTACGTCGACATCAACGCCCCGGCGTCCGTCAACATCCGCCGCGTCGCCAAGGCCAAGGGCCGCTCGCCCGAGGACGTCACGGTGATGATCCTGGACCGCCCCCGTCACGAGGGCATCGTCAAGGAGATCCGCGAGACCGGCGCGCGCATCAAGTTCATCTCGGACGGCGACGTCGCCGGTTCGATCATGGCCGTGCGCGAGGGCACCGGCGTCGACATGCTCATGGGCATCGGCGGCACCCCCGAAGGCATCATCTCGGCCTGCGCGATCAAATGCCTCGGCGGGACGATCCAGGGCAAGCTGTGGCCGAAGGACGACGCGGAGCGCCAGCGCGCGCTCGACGCGGGCCACGACCTGGACCGCACGCTTTCGACGACCGACCTGGTCCGCGGGGACAACGTCTTCTTCGTCGCGACCGGCATCACCGACGGCGAGCTGCTCCAGGGCGTGCGCTACGCCGCGGAGACGGCCTCGACCTCGTCCCTGGTCATGCGCTCCAAGTCGGGCACGATCCGCAAGATCGACTCCGACCACCGGCTGGCGAAGCTGCGCGCTTACAGCGCCATCGACTTCGACCGCGCCAAGTAGCCGCGAGTACGAGTAGCCGCGGGCACGAGTAGTCGCGAGTACGAGTACTCGTCGGGCCAAGTAGGCTCAGGAGCGCGCGAGTTGCGCACACCGGAGGGGGCGCCCCGTGCGGGGGACGCCCCCTTCGGCGTACGCGAGAACGGGCCGGAAGAACGGGCCGGAAGAACTAGCCGGCGGCTGCGATCGGGCCCGCGGACGTGTGCGCGGCCTTCTTGAGCTCCACCTCGCGCCGGCGCCGCCTGGCGAGCACCACGCGGCGCTCCGCGGCCGTGAGGCCGCCCCAGACGCCGTACGGCTCGGGCTGGAGCAGTGCGTGCTCCCGGCATTCGACCATCACGGGACACCCGCCGCAGACGCGCTTCGCGGCTTCCTCCCGGGACAGGCGTGAGGCGGTCGGTTCCTTTGACGGGGCGAAGAACAGCCCGGCCTCGTCTCGTCGGCACACCGCCTCGGTATGCCATGGGGCGTCCTGGTCATGACTGCGCACTGGCACCCGCTGGGCCGGAACGGCGACCTGCAGGGACTGATGCGACGGCTGCAGCACGGGTCTACTCCTGACGACGGCTTCGCGAGCGAGAGACGATGGAGCAGCTCTACCCGCTGTGCACACGCCTATGCACTGAGTTCCGATGAACGGAATATCGCGCCGTCAGTGGCCCGGATGCGCCCCTCAGTGGCCGAGATGTTTGCGCAGGTGCTTGTGCAGGTCCCGGACAATTTTGCCCCGCTTCGCCTTCGCCTCGATGTTGCCGAGGACCGCGAAACCGTCGACGAAGACGACCGGCGCGTCCCGCTCGGCCGAATCGAGCGTGTCCACCTCGAAGTTGCCGAGCACTCCGGTGCCGTTGCCCCGCAGCGAGATGTTCTCCGGGACGCGGATCTCGACGTTCCCGAAGATGGAGACCGCCTTGATCACGACCTGTCGCTGCTCGAAGATCGCCTCGCTGAGGTCGATCTCCACGTTGCCGAAGATCGCGTACGCGTGCGTGCGGCGGCTCACGCGCCAGCGGCCCTTGCGGACGGAGCTGCTGAAGACCGCGACCATGTTCTCGTCTGCGACCGGGGGCACCACGCCGTCCGACGGCCGGGAGGGGACGGGCTCGGGCGTCACCGTCGGGCGCGTCCCGCCGCTCGCCGCGGGCAAGTCGCTGACCAGCGGCTCCAGTTCACCCATAGTCTTGGCGCGATAGACCCCGTCGATCCGCTCGCCGTGTTCCTCGGCGGTCAGCCGCCCTTCGGCGAGCGCCTCGCGCAGGATGTCCGCCGTGCGGTCCCGGTCGGCGTCCGACGCGCGCAGGCCTGCCGGCCGCGGTTCCGGGTGGGTCTGCTGAGGGCGCTTTTCTAGGTCCACACCACTCAGCCTACCCAAACGCGATAGATCGCGACTACCCCTGTGGACAACCCGGTGAGCGACCCAGCGGACAGCGCCGATCCCTACTGAGCCCTACTGAGCCTTACCTCACAAGCCCGGCCGTCCCGTCGCGTTCTACGCTGGTTGGCGCGTCGCCAATGGAGGCCGCGCCGCTGTCTGCCGAGTGAGGAATGGCCGTAATGCCAGAGTTCGAGTACTCCGATCTGCTCCCCCTGGGAGAGGACACCACCCCGTACCGGCTGGTGACCTCCGAGGGTGTCTCCACGTTCGAGGCCGACGGGCGGACGTTCCTCAAGGTCGACCCCGAGGCGCTGCGCACGCTCGCCGCCGAGGCGATCCACGACATCCAGCACTACCTGCGGCCCGCGCACCTGGCCCAGCTGCGGCGCATCGTCGACGACCCGGAGGCGTCGGGCAACGACAAGTTCGTGGCGCTCGACCTGCTGAAGAACGCGAACATCGCGGCGGCTGGCGTGCTCCCCATGTGCCAGGACACCGGCACGGCCATCGTCATGGGCAAGCGCGGCCAGAACGTCCTCACCGAAGGTGAGGACGAGAAGGCGCTCTCGCACGGCATCTACGACGCGTACACGAAGCTGAACCTGCGCTACTCGCAGATGGCTCCCCTGAACATGTGGGAGGAGAAGAACACCGGCTCCAACCTCCCGGCCCAGATCGAGCTGTACGCGACCGACGGCGGCGCCTACAAGTTCCTCTTCATGGCCAAGGGCGGCGGCTCGGCGAACAAGTCGTTCCTCTACCAGGAGACGAAGGCCGTCCTGAACGAGACCTCCATGATGAAGTTCCTGGAGGAGAAGATCCGCTCGCTGGGCACGGCCGCCTGCCCGCCGTACCACCTGGCGATCGTCGTCGGCGGCACCAGCGCCGAGTTCGCCCTGAAGACCGCGAAGTACGCCTCCGCGCACTACCTGGACGAGCTGCCCGCCGAGGGCTCCCCCACCGGCCACGGCTTCCGGGACAAGGAGCTGGAGGAGAAGGTCTTCGAGCTCACGCAGAAGATCGGCATCGGCGCGCAGTTCGGCGGCAAGTACTTCTGCCACGACGTACGCGTGGTGCGCCTGCCCCGGCACGGCGCGTCGCTGCCCGTCGCCATCGCCGTCTCCTGCTCGGCCGACCGCCAGGCGACCGCGAAGATCACCGCCGAGGGCGTCTTCCTGGAGCAGCTGGAGACGGACCCGGCGCGCTTCCTGCCGGACACCGAGGACTCCCACCTGGACGAGTCCGCCGACGTCGTCAAGATCGACCTCAATCAGCCCATGGACGACATCCTCGCCGAGCTCACCAAGCACCCGGTGAAGACTCGCCTCTCGCTCACCGGCCCCCTCGTCGTGGCCCGCGACATCGCGCACGCCAAGATCAAGGAGCGGCTCGACGCGGGCGAGGAGATGCCGCAGTACCTGAAGGACCACCCCGTCTACTACGCGGGCCCCGCCAAGACCCCCGAGGGCTACGCCTCCGGCTCCTTCGGCCCCACGACGGCCGGCCGGATGGACTCCTACGTGGAGCAGTTCCAGGCGGCGGGCGGCTCCAAGGTCATGCTCGCCAAGGGCAATCGCTCGAAGCAGGTCACCGACGCCTGTGACGCGCACGGCGGCTTCTACCTGGGCTCCATCGGCGGACCCGCCGCGCGTCTGGCCCAGGACTGCATCAAGAAGGTCGAGGTCGTCGAGTACGAGGAGCTCGGCATGGAGGCGGTGTGGAAGATCGAGGTGGAGGACTTCCCGGCCTTCATCGTGGTCGACGACAAGGGCAACGACTTCTTCCAGAACCCGGCCCCGGAGCCGACGTTCACATCCATCCCGGTGCGCGGTCCCGGCCTGGCGTGATCTTTTGAGGGGCGCGGGGAACTGCGCGACCAGCCACGGCGCACCCGCGGCGCAGGACGCGCAGTTCCCCGCGAAGGCGGGCTCCTAGGCGAACCGCTGGTTCGCCGCCCCCGTGCACTTCTGGAGCCTGACCGGCTCCTTGGCCCCCGCGAGGGTCAGGCACAACCCGGTGGCGGCGGCCGGCCGCAGAGTGTCCGCCTCACGCACGAACTTCTGGTTGCCGCCGCCGTGGCAGTTCCAGAGCGTGACCGCGGTGCCTTCCTTGTACGCGCTGTCGGGCACGTCGAGGCAGCGGTCCTGGGTCAGGCCCGTGTGCAGCGACCGCTGCCCGCCGGACCCGCCGTCGTACCACCACGTCTGGTTGCGGTTGCCGGTGCAGTCCCAGCCCTGGACCTTGGTGCCGTTACGGCTCTTGGACGCGTCGACGTCCACGCACGTCCCGGTGCCCGCGTTCTTGAGCGGTTTGTACGCGTCGTCCCAGCCGCCCGGGTGGAGCTTGGGGCTGCCCGTGCTCGCCGGGTCCGCGCAGCCGGCCTCGCTCAGGCCTGAGTCGTAGATCTGCGTCAGGCAGGAGGCGAAGGCCGCGTGGCCGCGGGCGTTGGGGTGGAAGGACTGGCGGACCGAGTTGGAGTCCGGCGGGAAGGGGTTGGAGAGGTCCACGTAGAGACCGCGCGCCCAGGTGTCCTCCATGCAGACCTCATGGCCGTGGAAGAGGCGGGAGTTGTCGAGGTAGGTCGCGCCCGCGGCCTTGACCGCCTTGCGCATGCCGGTCTCGAAGGTGGGGACGGCGTAGTTGCGGCCCCACTCGGTGTCGGAGTCGTAGCCGAGACCGCCGCACGCCAGCTTGCCGGGGAACTTGGGGTTGTCCCGGAAGTCGGGGCCGATCGGGCTCGGATAACCCATGACGACCAGCTTGTAGTCGTCGCCCGCGTAACCCGCGTCCCTCATGACGGTCTTCAGGTCGCGTACGGACTGCTCGACCTTGGGCACGAGCGCGTCGACCCGCGCCTGCCAGCCCGCCGTGTACTTGCCCGCGCAGGCGCCCTGGCTGAGCAGGAATCGGGTCACGCAGTCGGTCATCACGGGCGCGAACTGGAGGTCGTCGTTGGCGCCGATGACGAGCAGCACCGCCTTGATCTTCGTGTTGCGCGCCTTGACGGCGAGATTGTCGCTCTGGACCAGCTCGTCGGGGTACTGCTGCTGACCGCCGATCTTGATGTTGACGGTCTGCGCCCCCGAGCAGGCGACGTTGTACGTCTCGTCCGCGGGGATGCCGGTGCGGTGGATCGCGGCGTCCGGGGAGCGGTGGCACCAGTTGTCGGGGCCGTCGGTGCCGAGTTCGTACGTCCCGACGCCCTCGCCCGAGATCTCGCTGTCGCCGAGGGAGATGAGCCCGGTCCTGCGCTCGGCGAGCGGGCGCTCGGCCGGGTCGCCGTAGAGCTTGGTGGCCTCGGCCGCCCGGATCTTCTCCAGTTCGGGCGGCAGGGGCGTGGAAGCGGGTGCGACGCTCCCGCGGTCCGTGCCGTCCGCCGCGCCGTCCGCCGCCTGGGCGGGTGTGCCCGCCACGGTGCCGAGCACCGCCGCCATCGCCACGGCCGCCGCGAACATACATCGCGGCCTGCCCCGGCGGCCCTGTCTGGTGCGCTTCATTGCGCCTCCCCGGTTGGTGTTACCCACGGTTTTACTGGTGAGTAGGAGCAGGGGGAATACCTAGAACAAGACAAGTGCTCAACTTTTCAGCGAGGTCTGACGGAGAGGTAGGTTCGAGGCATGACCAGCGACGCCAGCGCAAGCGCAAGCGGTGAGTACCGGATCGAGCACGACTCCATGGGCGAGGTGCGGGTCCCCGCACACGCCAAGTGGCGGGCGCAGACGCAGCGGGCGGTGGAGAACTTCCCCGTCTCCGGACAGCGCCTGGAGCGCGCGCACATCGCCGCGCTCGCGCAGGTCAAGGCGGCGGCCGCGAAGGTCAACGCGGATCTCGGGGTGCTCGACAAGGACGTGGCCGAGGCGATCGCGGACGCGGCGGGCGAAGTGGTCGAAGGCCGCTGGGACGAGCACTTCCCCGTGGACGTCTTCCAGACCGGCTCCGGCACGTCGTCCAACATGAACACCAACGAGGTGCTCGCGACGCTGGCCTCCGAGCGGCTCGGCCGCAGCGTCCACCCGAACGACCACGTGAACGCGTCCCAGTCCTCGAACGACGTCTTCCCCTCCTCCATCCACATCGCGGCCACCGGCGCCGTGACCCAGGACCTGATCCCCGCGCTGGAGCACCTGGCGACCGCCCTGGAGCGGAAGTCGACGGAGTTCGCCGACGTGGTGAAGTCCGGGCGCACGCACCTGATGGACGCCACGCCCGTGACCCTGGGCCAGGAGTTCGGCGGATACGCCGCCCAGGTGCGCTACGGCGTGGAGCGGCTCAAGGCCTCGCTGCCCCGCCTCGCCGAACTGCCGCTCGGCGGCACGGCGGTGGGCACCGGGATCAACACCCCGCCCGGCTTCTCGGCGGCCGTCATCGAGGAGGTGGCCCGGGTCACGGGGCTTCCGCTCACCGAGGCCAGGGACCACTTCGAGGCCCAGGGCGCGCGTGACGGCATCGTCGAGACCAGCGGGCAGCTGCGGACGATCGGCGTCGGCCTCACGAAGATCGCCAACGACCTGCGCTGGATGGCCTCGGGCCCGCGGACCGGCCTCGCCGAGATCAACCTGCCCGATCTGCAGCCCGGTTCCTCGATCATGCCGGGAAAGGTGAACCCGGTCATCCCGGAAGCGGTGCTCATGGTCGCCGCGCAGGTCACCGGCAATGACGCGACGGTCGCCGCGGCGGGCGCCGCAGGCAACTTCGAGCTCAATGTGATGCTGCCGGTCATCGCCAAGAACGTATTGGAGTCCGTGCGGCTCCTCGCCAATGTCTCGCGGCTCCTCGCCGACCGGACGGTCGACGGAATCACCGCGAACGCCGAGCGGGCCAGGGAGTACGCCGAGTCCTCGCCCTCCGTGGTCACCCCGCTGAACAAGTACATCGGATACGAGGAGGCGGCGAAGGTCGCCAAGAAGTCCCTCGCCGAGCGGAAGACCATCCGGGAGGTCGTCCTGGAGGGCGGGTACGTCGAGCGGGGCGCGCTCACCCTGACGCAGTTGGACGAGGCCCTTGACGTGCTGCGGATGACGCATCCATAGGACGTGTCACAGGCAGTTCTCCTTTACGCCCGGACACGTTCTGAGGACCTTGTCCGGGCGCCGACTAATATCTCTGCATGACAGACCTCACCACGCCGCCAACGACGAGCAGCGAGACAGCACGCTGGGCCCCCGGCTCCCACGTCCTGTGGCGGTACAAGGAAAACGGCGGGAACGGCATTCACATCTGCCGGCCCGTCACGGTCGTGCGCGACACGGAAGAGCTGCTCGCCGTCTGGATGGCCCCCGGCACGGAATGCGTGAAACCCGTGATGGCCGACGGGACTTCCGTCCACCAGGAGCCGCTCGCCACCCGCTACACGAAGCCTCGCGCCCTGCGCACGGGCCACTGGTCCGGGACCGGCGTGCTGAAGCTGGCCCGCCCCGCGGAGCCCTGGTCGGTGTGGCTCTTCTGGGACCCGGGATGGCGGTTCAAGAGCTGGTACGTGAACCTCGAGGAGCCACGCACCCGCTGGGCCGGAGGCATCGATTCCGAGGATCACTTTCTGGACATCTCCGTGCGGCCGGACCGTACGTGGCAGTGGCACGACGAGGACGAGTTCGCCCAGGCCCAGCGCGCCGGTCTGATGGGCGCGGAAAAGGCACGGGAGGTATGGGCGGCCGGGCATGCTGCCCTCGACGTGATCCGCTCGTGGGGGCGGCCCTTTTCGGACAACTGGCAGCACTGGCGGCCCGATCCGGACTGGGCGATTCCACCCCTTCCGGATGACTGGGACCGCACGCCCGCGCATGTGACGTCATGAGACCCTTGATGCGCCCCCATGGTTCAAACGTAGGATCGTCCTCCGCAAGGGCGCACAGCAGCAACTCAGCAGCAACTCCCTGAGCTTGCGCGTTGCCTGACAGGGTGTCATCGAAGGGCGGCAGAACGTGAGCGAGGCGAGCGAGTTCGACGGGTACGGCGGGCCATCCGGCCCGCTGCCCGACCGGACGGGCCAGGCGGAGGCCTTCGACGCCATCGGCAGGCACTACGACGAGGCGTTTCCCCACAAGGACGGGCAAGTGGCCGCGGGCCGCAGGCTCGCCGACGCGCTGCCGCCCGGCTCCAGGGTGCTCGACGTGGGCTGCGGCACCGGCGTCCCGACCTCCCGTCAACTCGCCGACGCCGGGCACCTCGTCCTCGGCATCGACCTCTCGTCGGGCATGCTCGACCTCGCCAGGAAGAACGTGCCCGCGCACCACGCCGAGTTCCGGCAGCTCGACGTGGCGGCGCTGCGCGCCGAAGGCCCGGACGGCGTCGGGAAGTTCGACGGGATCGCGGCATTCTTCGCGCTCCTGATGCTGCCGCGCGCAGAAATCCCGTACGCTCTGCGGCTGCTGCACGGACTGCTGCGCCCCGGTGGCCTGCTCGCGCTGTCCATGGTCGAGGCCGACCTGGACGACGCGGGAATTCCGTTCCTGGGGCACACAATCCGGGTATCCGGTTACCTGCGGGAGGAACTGCGGCAGGTCGTGCGTGACGCGGGCTTCGACATCGTCGACGAGGACACGTACTCCTACGCCCCCGCCAGCACCGACGTACCACCCGAGCACCAGCTCTTTATGCACTGCCGACGCGGCTGACCAACGTAGCCCCCGGACACCAAGGCGCAGCCCCGGACGGACGGATTCGAAACGCGTGACGGAGCACTCCATCCCCGACGAGGGCCGACAGCCCCGAGCTGCCCGGCCCGCCGCCCCCGCGGAACCCCGCGGGGCGCAGGCGCGTGCCCACAAGGCGCGGGACACCCCGGGCGCGGCCGCCTTCCCGGCCCAGGCCCAGGCCCGTACGGGCGACTGCACCGCGAGCCCGAGCGACGAGCACTCCCAGCCGTCCGGGCTCCCCGGACAGCAGCCCGACCCGCACCGGCCGCGCCCCGACCAGGGGTCCGGGCAGGGCGGCGGACACGACGAGCCCGACGGCGTCCCCCCGGGCGCCCCCGGCGGTGAGGAGCGGCGTACGGGACAGCCACGACCTGCGGGCTCCGGTCCCGCGGCGATGCGGCGCGACGGCGACCGGCTGCGCTTCGTGGGCGCCGCGACCCGGCGCATCGCCCGCGGCATCGACCTGGACGAGATCGTCATGGGCCTGTGCCGGGCCACGGTGCCGACGTTCTCCGACGCGATACTGGTCTATCTGCGCGACCCGCTGCCGGTCGGCGAGGAGCGGCCCAGCGGCGCGCTCATCCTGCGGCTGCGCCGCACCGACCGGCTGCGTTCGATCGAGGAGGGCGCGGAGGAGCCGGACACCGACGGCACCGCCCTGCCCGCCCTCCAGGTGCAGAGCGACCTGGTGACGACCGCCGAGCTGTGCGAGGTGAGCCCCGGCGGTGCCCTCGCCGAGGTCCTGCGCGGCGTGCGCCCGGTCTTCGCCGACGCCCCCGCCGCCCGTGCCGCACTGCCCGAACTGCTCGGCGAGGGACGCTCCGTGCCCTCGGGGCAGCGGACGATCCTCGCGCCGCTGCGGGGCCGGCGCCGGGTGATCGGCGCGGCGGTGTTCCTGCGCCGCCCCGACCGGCCCGCGTTCGAGAACGACGACCTCCTGGTCGCCGCCCAACTGGCCACGCACAGCGCGCTCGGCATCGACAAGGCCGTGCTCTACGGCCGCGAGGCGTACATCGCCGACGAGCTGCAGCGCACGATGCTGCCCGAGACCCTGCCGCGCCCGACCGGCGTCCGTCTCGCGTCCCGCTATCTCCCGGCGGCCGAGACGGCCCGGGTCGGCGGCGACTGGTACGACGCGATCCCGCTGCCCGGCAGCCGGGTCGCGCTCGTCGTGGGCGACGTCATGGGGCACTCCATGACCTCGGCGGCGATCATGGGCCAGCTGCGGACGACCGCGCAGACCCTGGCCGGGCTCGACCTGCCGCCCCAGGAGGTCCTGCACCACCTGGACGAGCAGGCGCAGCGGCTCGGCTCGGACCGCATGGCGACCTGCCTCTACGCGGTCTACGACCCGGTGGCGCACCGCATCACCATCGCCAACGCCGGTCACCCGCCGCCCGTCCTGCTGCACCTGGGCGGCCGCGCGGAGGTCCTGCGGGTCCCGCCGGGCGCCCCCATCGGCGTGGGCGGGGTCGACTTCGAGGCCGTGGAGCTGGACGCGCCCGCGGGCGCCACCCTGCTGCTCTACACGGACGGCCTCGTCGAGTCCCGGCTGCGTGACGTGTGGACGGGCATAGAGCAGCTGCGCGAACGGCTCGCCGCCACCGCCCAGTTGACGGGCCACGACCATCCACCGCCCCTCGAAGCCCTCTGCGACGACGTGCTCGACATGCTGGGCCCCGGCGACCGGGACGACGACATCGCGCTGCTCGCCGCCCGCTTCGACGGCATCGCGCCGAGCGACGTCGCGTACTGGTTCCTGGAACCGGAGGACGCCACGCCCGCCCGCGCCCGCCGCCTGGCCCGCAGCGCCCTGGAGCGCTGGGGCCTCGAAGAGCTGACCGACTCCCTGGAGCTCCTGGTCAGCGAGGTCGTCACGAACGCCGTGCGGTACGCGTCGCGCCCCGTGACCCTGCGCCTGCTGCGTACGGACGTGCTGCGCTGCGAGGTCGGCGACGACGTGCCGCAACTGCCGCGCTTGCGCCAGGCGCGGGCCACGGACGAGGGCGGCCGGGGGCTCTACCTGGTCAACAAGCTGGCCCGGCGCTGGGGCGCGACGCGCCTGAGCACCGGAAAGGTGGTCTGGTTCGAGCTGAACCACAGCTGAGCGCGGAGCAGTTCACGGCGAAGGCCCCGGAAGCGTCTGCTTCCGGGGCCTTCGCCGTGCCGTGTGGCCGTCAGTCCCTGTTGGGCCGCCCGTTCGGGTTCTCCGGGATCTCGATGGAGTCCGTCGGGTCCGGCTCGGCCGGGTCGTCCGTCGGCTCCTGAGTGGTGGGATCCTCCGTCGGCTCCTCGGTGGTCGGCTCCTCCGTCGGCTTGTCCGTCGTCGGGTCGTCCGTCGGCGGCTTCGTCGTCGGGTCCTCGGTCTCCGAGGGCTCCTCCGTCGGCTCCTTGGGGGCCTGCGTGGTCGGCTCCGGGGGCGGCGCGACGGCCGCGCCCATCGAGGTGTCCAGATCGAACTCGCTGGGCGAGCCCATCGCGTCGAAGGTGTACGCCGCCCAGATCTGCGCCGGGAAGCTGCCGCCGTCGACGCGCGGCAGACCGCCCGCGCCCTTCATGGAGACCTGCTTGCTCTGCTCGGCGGTGCCCGCGGCGCCCTCGCCGAACAGGCCGACGGAGGTGACCAGCTTCGGCGTGTAGCCGGTGAACCAGGCCGACTTGTTGTCGTCGGACGTACCGGTCTTGCCCGCCACGTCCTGCACGGGGCTGCGCACCGCGCGGCCCGTTCCGTCGTCGACCACGCCGGTCAGGACCGAGGTGAGCGAGTCGGCGGTGCCGCGCTCGACCACCTTCTCGCCGATCGGATCCGGCAGCTCGATCGTGCGGTCCTTGTGCTCGACGGACGCCACGACCGCCGGGGTGACCTTCACGCCATGGTTGTCGAGCGTCGCGTAGACGCCCGCCATCTCCAGCGGGCTCGCGCCCATGGTGCCCAGGGTCTGGGCGGGCACGGCGGGCAGATTCTCGACGTCCATGCCGAGCTTGCCCGCGGTCTCCAGCACGTCGTCCATGCCGACGTCCACGCCCATCTGCGCGAAGACGGAGTTGATGGACTTGTTCATCGCCTTCTGGACGGTGACCTGGCCGTAGCTCTTGTCGTCCTCGTTCGGCGGCGCGAAGGCGACGTCGCTGCCCTTGACCGGGCGCTCGCTGGTGCCGTCGTAGACCGTGCTCGCCGTGATCGGCTGGCCGGACTGGGTCTTGGCGCCGTTCTCCAGGGCGGCGGCCAGGATGAGCGGCTTGAAGGTGGAGGCGGGCTGGTAGTCACGCCGGGTGGCGTTGTTCGTGTAGTGCTTGACGTAGTCCTCGCCGCCGTACATGGCGAGGACCTTGCCGGTCTTGGGGTCGACGGACGCGGCGCCCGCCTGCACCCGGGCGTCGGCCTTGCGCTTGTCGGGGTCGAGCTGCTTGTTCAGCTTCTTGTCGACGGCCTTCTCGAGCTGCTGCTGCTTCTTCTTGTCGATGTTGAGCGTGATCGTGTAGCCGCCCGCGTCGAACTGCTCCTCGCTGAGGTGACCGGCCTTCATGACCTCGGCCTTGGCCTCCTTCACGAGATAGCCGGTCTGGCCCTCCAGACCGGGCGCCGCCTTGGGCTCGTCCGGCTTGTCGAACGTGAGGCCCTCGCGCTCGCTCGCCGACAGCCAGTTCTCCTCGACCATGTTGTCGAGCACGTAGTTCCAGCGGGCCTTGACCAGCTTCTTGCTGGCGGGCGTGGCGGAGGTGTAGTCGTACTGGCTCGGGGCCTGGAGGAGGGCCGCGAGGTAGGCGCCCTGCGTGACGTTCAGCTTCTCGGCGTCGATGCCGTAGTACGCCTGGGCGGCGGCCTGGATGCCGTAGGCGCCGCGGCCGTAGTAGCTGGTGTTGATGTACCCGGCGAGGATCTTGTCCTTGCTGCTGTTCTGGTCCACCTTCAGCGAGATGACGAGTTCCCTGAACTTACGGGTCACCGTCTGGTCCTGCGTCAGGTAGTAGTTCTTGACGTACTGCTGGGTGATCGTCGAGCCGCCCTGCTTGCCCTTGCCGGTGACGGTGTTGATCAGGCCGCGGGCCGTGCCCTTGAAGTCGACGCCCTTGTCCTTGTAGAAGGACTTGTTCTCGGCGGCCACGAACGTGCGCTGGACCTTCTTGGGCACCTTGGCGAGGTCGACGACCTCGCGGTTCAGCTCGCCCGTCCTGGCGATGACATCGCCGTTCTTGTACTTGTAGACGTTGCTCTGGAGCTTGGCCGCCGCGTTGCCCTCGGGCACGTCGACCATCATGTAGAGGACGACGAAGCCGAGCATGCCGAGCAGGCAGAGCCCGAAGAACGTCCCGAGAATCTTCTTCAGCGTGAAGAAGCGGCGTATGCCCGTGCGCTTGGGCTTGCCGCCGCCGGCTGGGCGTACGCGCCCTGCCCGGCGCGCGCCGCGCTGCCGCGCCTGTCGCTCTTCCGCTCGGCCCATGGCTCTGAGTGCTCCGCTTCCGTCTAGTCCTCATGCGTACGTCGAGTCAGCTCATGAAGCTAACACCGCACCCTGGGACAAACTCCTGCCGATCCGGTCTTTTCCGGACGTGACAATGAGCACCTGTCCCTGATTACCGACGAACGCAGGCCCGCAAAGGTTGCCCGCCTTTCGAACCTGTGAGCTCCCCGTGACAGGTATACATGCCACGTATACACACGGTGTAGAGTGCTCCGCATGTCCATCGGTCACACCCTCCTCGGCCTCCTTGAGTCGGGCCCGCGCCACGGCTACGACCTCAAGCGCACCTTCGACGAGAAGTTCGGGCACGACAAGCCACTGCACTACGGGCAGGTCTACTCGACCATGTCCCGCCTCCTGAAGAACGGCCTCGTCGAGGTCGACGGCATAGAGGCGGGCGGCGGCCCCGAGCGCAAGCGGTACGCGATCACCGACGCCGGCATCACCGATGTCGAGCGCTGGCTCGCCACCCCCGAGAAGCCCGAGCCCTACCTCCAGTCGACCCTCTACACGAAGGTCGTCCTCGCGCTCCTCACCGAGCGCGACGCCTCGGAGATGCTCGACGCCCAGCGCGCCGAACACCTGCGCCTGATGCGCATACTCACCGACCGCAAGCGCAAGGGCGACCTCGCCGACCAGCTGATCTGCGACCACGCCCTCTTCCATCTCGAAGCCGATCTGCGCTGGCTGGAACTCGCCGCCGCGCGCCTCGGCAAGCTCGCCCAGGAGGTCCGCTCCGCATGACCCCCGCCGGTTCCCTTCTCACCGCCTCCGGGCTCCGCAAGGCGTACGGTCCGACCACCGCGCTCGACGACGCCGAGTTCTCCATCCATCCCGGCGAGGTCGTCGCCGTGATGGGCCCCTCCGGCTCTGGCAAGTCCACGCTCCTGCACTGCCTCGCGGGGATCGTGAAGCCCGACTCGGGCTCCATCACGTACAACGGCCGCGAGCTCACCGGCCTGCCGGACGCCACGCTGAGCGCCCTGCGCCGCAGCGAGTTCGGCTTCGTCTTCCAGTTCGGGCAGCTCGTCCCCGAGCTGACGTGCGTGGAGAACGTCGCGCTTCCGCTGCGGCTCAACGGCGCCAGGCGCAAGGACGCCGAGGCGACCGCCCGTACCTGGTTGGAGCGCCTGGAGGTCGAGGACGTCGCCGCCAAGCGCCCCGGTGAGGTCTCCGGCGGGCAGGGCCAGCGCGTCGCCGTGGCCCGCGCGCTCGCCACGAACCCGCGCGTGCTCTTCGCCGACGAACCCACCGGCGCCCTGGACTCCCTCAACGGCGAGCGCGTCATGGAGCTGCTCACCGACGCCGCGCGCTCGACGAACGCCGCCGTGGTCCTGGTCACGCACGAGACGCGGGTCGCCGCCTACTCCGACCGCGAGATCGTCGTACGCGACGGCAGGTCACGGGACATGGAGCGCGCGATATGAGCCTCGACTCGCGCACCAGGGCCAAGACGGCGCCCCGGCCGCCGCTCGCCGACGCCGCCGCGGCTGGGTCCAAGGGTGGCCCCCGCGCCTTCGTCCGCGACCTCGCCATGGGCATCCGCTTCGCCGTCGGCGGCGGCCGCGAGGGCTGGACGCGCACCCTCCTGACGGCCGTCGGCGTCGGCCTCGGCGTGGCCCTGCTGCTCGGCGCCGCATCCGTGCCCACGCTGCTCCAGCACCGCGAGGACCGCTCGGTGGCCCGCTCGGCCGAGGACCAGTTCACCGGCAAGAAGGTCGAGCGGTCGGACTCCACGGTCCTGCAACGCGACGTTCCCACCGACTTCCGCGACGCGACGGTGAGCGGCCGCGTGCTGCGCGCCGACGGCGCGCACCCGACCCTGCCGCCCGGCCTGGAGAAGATCCCGGCGGACGGCGAGATGGTCGTGTCGCCCGCCCTGCGCGAGCTCCTGGACAGCTCCGAGGGCGCCCTCCTGAAGGAACGGTTCGGCGAGTACCGGATCACGGGCACCGTCGGCGACGCGGGCCTGACCAACCCCAGGGAGCTCTACTACTACGCCGGTTCCGACGCCCTCACCCCGGCCAAGGGCGGCCACCGCGTGGCCGACTTCGGTTACAAGGAGGCCGCGGAGCCCCTGGACCCGATGCTGATCGTCCTGGTCGTCCTGATCTGCGTGGTCCTGCTGACCCCGGTGGTCATCTTCATCGGCACGGCGGTCCGCTTCGGCGGCGACCGGCGCGACCGGCGCCTGGCCGCGCTGCGTCTGGTCGGCGCCGACGCCCCCAGCGTGCGGCGGATCGCGGCGGGCGAGGCCCTGTGCGGCGCGCTGCTCGGCCTTGCACTGGGCGGTCTGTTCTTCCTGGGCGTGCGCGAGGTGATCGGCACCCTCGAAGGGTGGAAGATCAGCGCCTTCCCCTCCGACGTGGTCCCGGTGCCCGGCCTCGCCGTCCTCATCCTGCTCGCCGTGCCGGTCACCTCCGTCCTGGTCACGCTGATCTCGCTGCGGGCCGTCTCCATCGAGCCGCTGGGTGTCGTGCGGAGCACCAAACCCCGTAAGCGCCGCGTGTGGTGGCGCGTCGTGATGCCGCTCGTCGGCCTCGGCATCCTGCTCGCCGCGGGCCAGGTCGGCGGCGACTACGCTCCGCCGGTCTTCGCCATCGGCGCCGGCGCGACGCTCACCCTGGTGGGCCTTGCGGTGCTGCTGCCCTGGCTCGTCGAGACCTGCGTGGCGCGGCTGCGTGGCGGCGGGCCCGTGCCCTGGCAACTGGCCACCCGAAGGCTCCAGTTGAGCAGCGGCACGGCGGCACGCGCGGTCAGCGGCATCACGGTCGCGGTGGCGGGCGCCATCGCCCTCCAGATGCTGTTCGTCGCGATGCACGACGACTTCAACACGACGACGGACAACGACCCCGGACGGGCCAAGATCTCGGTCCGCGCGGAGGTCGGCGACGGCGCGCTCGCAGGCCGGATGATCGAGAAGTTCCGCGCCACCAAGGGCGTCAAGAACGTCATCGCCACGACCACCTCGTACGTCGTGCGGCCGGGCAAGCTGGAGGGCGACGAGGACTTCCGCCCCCTCACCGAGCTGACGGTCGGCACCTGCGCGAACCTGCGCGAGCTGGCCCGCATCGGCTCGTGCCGGGACGGCGACACCTTCGTCGTGCACACCGGCAACAAGAGGCTGAACGCGTGGGTCGACAAGTCGGCCCGCCCCGGCAAGCCGGTCGACCTGAGCGTCGACAGCTGGGACGACCCCGGCAAGCGGCACGTCCCCTGGACGCTGCCCGCCGACTCCCGCACGGTCAAGGCCCGCCCCGACCCGGGCGGCGACCTGCACGACGGCATCTACGCGACGCCCGGCGCGATCGACATGGCCAAGATGAAGGACGCCTCGACGACCGCGATGATCCAGGTGGACCCCAAGTCCCCGGACGCCGAGGAGTACATCCGCAACACCGCGGCCCGCGTCGACCCGTTCCTCCAGGTGATGACGCTTCGGGCGGTCGAGCGCGACAAGCAGTACGCCACCATCCAGACCGGCCTGCAGATCGGCGCGATGGCGACGATGGCGCTGATCGCGGCGTCCATGCTCGTCTCGATGATCGAGCAACTGCGGGAACGCAAGCGCCTCCTCGCCGCCCTCACCGCGTTCGGCACCCGCCGCACATCGATGGCGTGGTCGATCCTGTGGCAGACCGCGATCCCGGTCGCGATCGGCCTGGCGCTCGCCGTGGCGGGCGGGCTCGGCCTCGGCTGGGTCATGGTCCGCATGATCGAGAAGTCGGTCACCGACTGGTGGCTCTTCGCTCCCCTGACGGTCGCGGGCGCCGCCCTCGTCGCCGTCGTGACGGTGCTCAGCCTGCCGCCGCTGTGGCGCATGATGCGCCCGGACGGCCTGCGCACGGAGTAACTCCCCCACCAGGGGCGGTACGTTGCCGGTGCGGGGTCACACCACCCGCACCGGCAACGGCTGCACGGCCCCCCGCATCGCGGCGGCAAGCGCCTCGTACTCCGCCGCACGCGCGGCGCCCGTACGCATCGCCAGGGCGATCCGCCGGGTCGGCGCCGGGTCCGCGAAGTACCCGGTGAGCAGCTGATTGCTGCGGCTGGTCTCGACGCGGACCGCGGTGCGCGGGAGCAGCGTCACTCCGAGCCCGCCGGCCACCAGCTGTACGAGGGTGGAGAGCCCGGCGGCCGTCGTGGTCACCGGGGCATCCGCGCGCCCGGCCTCCCGGCAGATGTCCAGCGCCTGGTCGCGCAGGCAGTGCCCCTCGTCGAGCAGCAGCAGATTCAGCTCGCGCAGGGCGTCGCGCGGGATTCCCTCGCGCCCGCCGAGCCAGTGGTCGAGCGGCGTGACGAGCACGAAGTCCTCGTCGAACAGGGGGAGTTCGGTGACGCCGGGCACACCGAGCGGCACGGCGAGAAGCAGCAGGTCGAGCCGTCCGGCACCGAGCCCCTCGATCAGCGAGGAGGTCTGCTCCTCATGGACCTGGAGGTCCAGGTCCGGGTACTTCTCGTGGACGAGCCCGATGAGCGTGGGCAGCAGGTAGGGCGCGACGGTCGGGATCACGCCGAGCCGCAGCGCCCCGGTGAAGGGCGCGCGCACCGCGTCGGCCTCCTCCATCAGCGCCCCGACCTCTTCGAGCACGGCCCTGGCCCGCACCGCGAGGCGCTCACCGGCCGACGAGAGCAGCACCTTGCGGGTCGTACGCTCGACCAGGGTGACACCGAGTGTCTCCTCCAGGGCGGACACGGCGCCGGAGAGCGCGGGCTGACTCATCCCTATTGCTACCGCCGCGTCCCTGAAGTGCAGATGTTCGGCCACGGCCGCGAAGGCGCGCAGCTGCGCCAGGCTGGGCTGCTTGCCCCTATTTATGGCTCGCACTGATAGCCACCTCCGATCAACAGAACAGAGTGTAGCTATTTCCCGAATCAATGCACTCTGTGCCACGATCGACAGCAGTCCAACCCCCTGGAGCCCCTTACCCGGGTTCCTATGCTGCAAGGAGAGTCCGTGCTCACTGTCGGTGACAAGTTCCCCCAGTTCGATCTGACCGCCTGCGTCTCCCTGGAGAAGGGCGCCGAGTTCAAGCAGATCGACCACAAGACCTACGAGGGCAAGTGGAAGATCGTCTTCGCGTGGCCCAAGGACTTCACCTTCGTGTGCCCGACCGAGATCGCCGCCTTCGGCAAGCTGAACGACGAGTTCGCTGACCGTGACGCCCAGATCCTCGGCTTCTCCGGTGACTCCGAGTTCGTGCACCACGCCTGGCGCAAGGACCACCCGGACCTGACGGACCTGCCCTTCCCGATGCTGGCCGACTCGAAGCACGAGCTCATGCGTGACCTCGGCATCGAGGGCGAGGACGGCTTCGCGCAGCGCGCCGTCTTCATCGTCGACCAGAACAACGAGATCCAGTTCACGATGGTGACCGCCGGTTCCGTGGGCCGTAACCCCAAGGAGGTCCTCCGGGTCCTCGACGCCCTCCAGACCGACGAGCTCTGCCCCTGCAACTGGACCCAGGGCGACGAGACCCTCGACCCGGTCGCGCTGCTCTCGGGCGAGTGAACGGAGTTATCTGACATGGCACTCGACGAACTGAAGTCCGCCGTACCGGACTACGCCAAGGACCTGAAGCTGAACCTCGGCTCGGTCATCGGCAACTCGGACCTGCCGAAGCAGCAGCTCTGGGGCACGGTGCTCGCCTGCGCGATCGCCTCCCGCTCCCCGAAGGTGCTGCGCGAGCTGGAGCCCGAGGCGAAGGCGAACCTCTCCCCCGAGGCGTACACCGCCGCCAAGTCGGCCGCGGCCGTCATGGCGATGAACAACGTCTTCTACCGCACGCGCCACCTGCTCTCCGACCCGGAGTACGGGACGATGCGCGCGGGCCTGCGGATGAACGTCATCGGCAACCCGGGCGTGGAGAAGGTCGACTTCGAGCTGTGGTCGCTCGCGGTCTCCGCGATCAACGGCTGTGGCCAGTGCCTCGACTCGCACGAGCAGGTGCTGCGGAAGGCCGGCGTGGACCGCGAGACGATCCAGGAAGCCTTCAAGATCGCCGCCGTGATCCAGGCGGTCGGCGTCACGCTGGACTCCGAGGGATTCCTGGCGTAGTCGCCTCAAGCCAACTGAGTGGCCCCGCCCAGCTTCTGCTGGGCGGGGCCACTTTTTCGGCTTGGCCGGGCTGAATTCATTCAGCCCCTCCGGCGATTGAGGAGCGGGGCCTGGGGCAGAGCCCCAGTTTCGGGAAGGGGCGGGCTTGGGGACTGCCGGTAGGCGCTACCCGCCCGCACCCGGCGACGGGGAAGGCGGCGGATCAACCGGTGCCACATCCAGCGCGGTCGCCCCCCGCGGCTGCGGCGCCTGCTTCAGGGCGGCCTCGCGGGAGTACGCCCGCAGGTAGCCCACCACCGTGTTGGTGACGGCGACCAGCGGCACCGCGACGACCGCCCCGCCGATCCCGGCGACGAGACCGCCCGCGGCCACCGACAGCACCACCGCCAGCGGATGCACCCGTACGGCACGGCCGAGGATGAACGGCTGCAGGATGTGGCCCTCGATCTGCTGCACGGCAAGCACCACGACCAGGGTCATCACACCGGTGAACACGCCCTGGGTCACCAGGCCCACCACCACGGCGAGCGCGCCCGAGATGACCGCACCCACCAGCGGGATGAACGCGAACAGGAAGATGAAGACGGCCAGCGGCACCGCCATCGGCACCCCGAGGAAGTAGATCCCGAGCCCGATGAAGATCGCGTCGATCAGAGCCACTATCACCGTGCCGCGCACATAAGCCGTCAGCGTGCGCCAGGCTCGCGGCCCCGCGCCCGCGATGCCGGGCCGCGCGGGCGCCGGGACCAGCTTCAGGACCCACTGCCAGATGCGCTTGCCGTCGTACAGCAGGAACAGCGTCGAGAACATCGCGAGCAGGATGCCCGTCATGGCCTCCACGATGACGGTGACGCCTTCGAGGCCCGCCGACGTCAGCTCCTCGGTGTTCGCCCCGACCGCCTCGCGCAGGCTCTTGGCGATGTCGTTGATCTGGTCCTCGGTGACGTGGAACGGGCTGGTGAGCAGCCAGTTGCGCAGATCGTCGATGCCGTCCTGGACCTGACTGGAGAGCGTGTCCGCGTTGTCCATGACCTGCCAGACCACGAACCAGCCGACCAGGCCCATGATGACGAAGCCGAGCACGGCCGTCACGACCGTCGCGAGCCCCCTCGGCAACCCGAGCCGCTTGAGCCGGGCCACCGTCGGCTGGAGCATCGCGGTGATGAGCAGCGCCGCGACGAAGGCGAAGACGACGAGCTGCACGGCGCTGATGACCTTCATCAGCACCCAGAGCGTGCCCGCGAGCACGAGAAGGCGCCAGCCGGCCTCGGCCGCGACCCGCATCCCCCACGGAACCGCGGCGACGGGGTCGGGCCGTGCCGCCACGTCCGGGGCGTACGAGGGCGGGGCGGGCACGACCTGCTCCTCCGCGGCCGCGTCGCCCTCGGCGGCGGCGGCCTCGTCGGCGTAGGACCGCCGCGAGGTCCTGATCCCGTCCTCAGGGCCGGAGTCGGGCTCGCCCTGCCCCATCCGCTCCCCCATCTGCGACAGCCCGGCACCGAGCCTGCCGATCCACCCTGGCACTCGCGACATGATCCGTCCTCTTCCCCCGTCTTGCCCCACCACTCCCCCCTGGAAGTTGTCGGAATGACCGTACACGGCTGAGACCCCCCACCGAAGGACGGTGAGGGGCCTCAGAAAGGTTGAGCGATACGCGGCTCAGTACCAGTTGTTCGCCTGCCAGAAGTCCCAGGCTCCGCACGGGCTTCCGTAGCGGTCGTTCATGTAGCCGAGGCCCCACTTGATCTGCGTGGCGGGGTTCGTCTGCCAGTCGGCACCGGCCGAGGACATCTTGGAACCGGGCAGCGCCTGGACGAGGCCGTAGGCACCCGACGAGGGGTTGCTGGCCTTGTAGTTCCAGGTGGACTCGTGGTTGACGATGTTGCTGAAGCACTGGAACTGGTCACCGGGGACCATCTGCCGTGCCATCGCCTGGACCTGCGAGACGGAGTACGAGGACTGCGGGGCGAAGTCCGAGGCGTCGCGCGCGGAAGAACGGCTGGCCTTGACCTCCGCCTTCTCCTCGCGCTCCTTCTTGGCGGCGGCCTTCTCGGCTGCCTCCGCCTTCTCGGCGGCCTTCTGCTTCGCGATCGCCGACTCGGCGGCCTTCTTGCGGGCCGCCTCTGCCGCGGACTTCTTCGCGGCCGTGTCCGCAGCCATGGCCTGTGCGTCGGCCTGCTGCGTCAGGGACGCGGTCTGCACCTGGGCCTGCTGACCCGCGGGGATGTCTGCGAGGAGAGTCGCGTCGCTTGCTGTCGCCTCGAAGTCGTTGTCATTCGAGGCGCCCGGGGTGCTGCCCGAGGCGACACCGACAACAGCGCCGACGGTGGTGACCGCGGTGGCGGATGCCACGGCGAATCCCCGGACCGAAATCCGGCTCACACGGTTTCCTTCCAGCATCGCCCGCTAGGTGACCTCGCGGACGCAATCTTGCCCCTGACGCTGGCCTCCGCTTGGTATCGGTCACGGGAGGCACGGGCCCGGTGGGCAACTCCCGTGACGGGAGCGCCGCGTGGTGCTCGGGCGGCATGCGACGGCCACTATGAAGTTCTGGGTTTCCTGTGTTGCCGTACCCCTGGGGGTACACGTGTGTCGCATGCGGGGCCTGACAGGACCCAGACTCTGCCCCAGCCGGATGCCGCAAGGCAATTCTCCGTGCCGTGTGAAAGCTCACACCTCGTTTGCCCCAGGAGTTTTTCGGAAAAGGGCGGACGCCAAGACGCCGCCCGGCTAAGCTCCTTCGCTTCGCCGGGCGGCGCCAACTACCGCGTAACCAGGGTGAACTGGTCAGATCTGGCCGTCCTCCAGCATTTCGGTCACGAGCGCCGCGATCTGCGAACGCTCCGATCGGGTGAGCGTGACGTGGGCGAAGAGCGGATGGCCCTTCAGCTTCTCGACGACGGCAACTACCCCGTCGTAGCGCCCCACTCGGAGGTTGTCGCGCTGGGCGACGTCATGGGTCAGCACGACCCGGGAGTTCGCCCCGATCCTGGACAGAACGGTCAAAAGGACGTTCCGTTCCAGGGATTGGGCCTCGTCGACGATCACGAACGCGTCATGCAACGAGCGCCCGCGGATATGGGTGAGAGGGAGCACTTCGAGCATGCCGCGCGCCGTCACCTCCTCGATGACCGCCTTGCCCGCGACCGAGCCCAGCGTGTCGAAGACCGCCTGGGCCCAGGGACCCATCTTCTCGGCCTCGGTGCCGGGCAGATAGCCGAGCTCCTGCCCGCCCACCGCGTACAGCGGCCGGAAGACCATCACCTTCTGGTGCTGGCGGCGCTCCAGGACCGCCTCGAGCCCCGCGCAGAGCGCCAGGGCCGACTTGCCGGTGCCCGCCCGGCCGCCCATCGACATGATGCCGATGTCCGGGTCGAGCAGCAGATCGAGCGCGATGCGCTGCTCCGCACTCCTCCCCTTGAGGCCGAAGGCCTCCCGATCGCCGCGTACGAGACGGACATTGCCCTCGGCCGTCACGCGGCCCAGCGCCTTGCCCCTCTCCGACTGGATGGTGAGACCCGTGTGGACGGGCAGGTCGGCCGCCTCGGGCACATACAGGGTGTCCTCCTCGAAGAGGAGGTCCACCTGTTCGCCGGAGAGGGTCAGTTCGGACATTCCGGTCCAGCCGGAGTCCGTGATGGCGAGCTCGGCGCGGTACTCCTCCGCGAGGAGGCCGACCGAGGACGCCTTGATCCTCAGGGGCAGATCCTTCGACACGACGGTGACGTCGTATCCCTCTGCCTGGAGGTTGCGCGCTACGGCGAGAATCCGTGAGTCGTTGTCCCCCAACCGGTAGCCGGCCGGAAGCACGCCGGGATCGGAGTGGTTGAGCTCGACGCGCAGCGTGCCGCCCAGGTCGCCGATCGGGATCGGCGCGTCCAGGCGACCGTGCTTCACCCGGCAGTCGTCCAGGAGGCGCAGGGCCTGCCGGGCGAAGTAGCCGAGCTCGGGATGGTGCCGCTTCGCCTCGAGTTCCGTGACCACGACGACGGGCAGCACGACTTCGTGCTCGTCGAAGCGGTACATGGAGTTCGGGTCAGCGAGCAGAACACTGGTGTCGAGAACATAGGTGCGCCTGTCGGGCATGCGGCGCTTTGTGCTGGTCACCACGGAAGGACGTACCCCCTCGGATGAGGTCGGGGAGCGACGGGAAGGATGCCGGGAGAAGTCCGGACCGGTCTCGTGCCGCATGCGCGGGCCGAGCTCCGGCCCTCCACTTCGCCCGTACTCACCGCACGGTCGTCCTGGTGCAAAGGGCCTCCCGGGCGGACGGCCCCATGCCGCCCGCTGAGATACGACATCCGTGAATCGGATGTCGACCTGGAAGGCTTATTCCCTCGAACGTGCGCAGCCATGCCAGGGCATATGACGGCGCGTCCGTGAACTCTGGGTTACTCACGCCTCACCGTCGTGAGCACCGCAGGTGCCTCGTGGGGCGTCAGCCGCCGTAGCGCCGGTGCCTGGCCGCGTAATCACGCAGCGCACGAAGGAAGTCGACCTTGCGGAAAGCCGGCCAGAAGACTTCACAGAAGTAGTACTCGGAGTGGGCCGACTGCCAGAGCATGAAGCCGGACAGGCGCTGCTCACCACTCGTTCGGATCACCAGGTCGGGGTCCGGCTGGCCGCGGGTGTAGAGGTGCTTGGAGATCAGGTCGACGTCGACGGTCTCGGCGACGTCCTCCAGGCTCGTGCCCTTGTCCGCGTGGTCCAGGATCAGCGAGCGGACCGCGTCGGCGATCTCCTGCCGGCCGCCGTACCCGACGGCCACGTTGACCAGTATTCCCTTGTTGCCGTGGGTGGCCTGCTCGGCCTCCTTCAGGACGGCCTGGGTGCGGGAGGGCAGCAGGTCCATCGTGCCCACGTGGTGCACGCGCCAGCGGCCGTCGGCGGCGAGGCTGCGGACGGTGTCCTCGATGATGCCGAGGAGCGGGATGAGCTCCTGCTCGGGGCGGTCGAAGTTGTCCGTCGACAGCATCCACAGGGTGACGACCTCGACGTCCGTCTCGGCGCACCAGCCGAGGAACTCCTCGATCTTGTACGCGCCCGCCTGGTGGCCCTGTTCGGTGGTCCCGCCGGATGCCTTCGCCCAGCGCCTGTTGCCGTCGAGGATGACCCCGATGTGCTTGGGCACCTGATCGTGGTCGAGGCGGCCTTCCACCCGGCGTGCGTAAAGTCCGTACACCAGGTCGCGCAGGTTCACTTCTGTCAGCCCCTCCATGCAGATGGCAGTCCCCGAAGGCGAAAGCCTACCGCTGTGAGGGCGGGCCTCCGCCCTCGGGTGACGCGGCCCTCCGCCTGCCTGTGACGCCGGGCCGGCCCTCGGAAGTTGCATGGCTGAAGTAGCTTCATACCCATGAACGACACGTCTCTGTACCAAGCGGCAGCGGACCGATACGACGCCATGGAGTACCGGCGCACGGGCCGCAGCGGTCTGAAGCTGCCCGCCGTCTCCCTCGGCCTGTGGCACAACTTCGGTGACGACAAGTCCCTGGAGAGCCAGCGCGCGATCCTGCGCCGCGCCTTCGACCTGGGCGTCACGCACTTCGACCTGGCCAACAACTACGGCCCGCCGGCCGGTTCGGCCGAGCTCAACTTCGGCAAGCTGTTCGCCCAGGACTTCGCCCCGTACCGCGATGAATTGGTCCTCTCGACCAAGGCGGGCTACCTCATGCACCCCGGTCCGTACGGCGAGTGGGGTTCGCGCAAGTACCTGCTGTCGTCCCTCGACGCCTCCCTCAAGCGGATGGGCGTCGACTACGTCGACATCTTCTACTCGCACCGCTTCGACCCCGAGACCCCGCTCGAAGAGACGATGGGCGCGCTCGCCTCTGCCGTGCAGCAGGGCAAGGCGCTGTACGTGGGTGTCTCCTCCTACAACAGCGAGCAGACCGCCGAAGCGGCGCGCCTGCTGCGGGAGATGGGCGTCCCCGCGCTCATCCACCAGCCCTCGTACTCGATGATCAACCGCTGGACCGAGGACGACGGCCTGCTCGACACGCTCGAGGACGCGGGCATGGGCTGCATCTCGTTCGTGCCGCTCGCGCAGGGCCTGCTCACGAACAAGTACCTGAAGGGCATCCCGGAGGGTTCGCGCGCCACGCAGGGCAAGTCGCTCGACCCCGACCTCCTGAGCGACGAGGTCATGCGCCGCCTGAACGGCCTGAACGACATCGCGGCCCGCCGCGACCAGTCGCTGGCACAACTGGCCCTCAACTGGGTCCTGCGCGACGAGCGGATGACCTCGGCGCTCATCGGCGCCTCCAGCGTGAAGCAGCTGGAGGAGAACGTCGCGGCGCTCGCGGGCCCGAAGCTCACCGACGAGGAGCTCACCGAGATCGACACGTTCGCGGTGTCGACGCCGGGGACGAACATCTGGGCCGGGCGCGGCTAGTCCGGGCGGAACGCCTCAGCCCGCGTATCCCTGCCCCGGTGCGGGGGTGCGCGGGCGCTTGAACCAGGCGCCGGCGGAACTCTGGCTGAGCAGGACCACGAGCGCGATCGAGCTTCCGACAAGGAGGAGGCCGCCCGGGCCGGCACCTCGGCCGAGGGAGCCGAGCCCCATCAGGATCTGCACGCTGCTGAGCACGATCGACGCGACACGCTTCCCGTGACCGGGCACCTGGAAGCGGAAAGACAGCACGAACAGGGCGATCAGCAGGAAGTTGGCTCCGAGGACCGCGCCCGCGACCTCGGGCCCGTAGAGCGCCCCGCCGATGATCGAGCCGAGCAGGCACATCCCGGACAGCACCCAGATGATGATCTGCGCGGCGCGCACACTGCTCGGCATCGTCTGCGGCGGCATGGGCCCGTAGCCCTGTCCGTAACCGGGTCCGTACCCCTGCCCGTAAGCGGGCCCGTACCCCTGGCCGTGCCCCTGTCCGTACCCGTGGCCGGGGTCCTGTGCGGGGCCCGGATAGGCGGGTATCCCCGCTTGAGGGTTCTCGGGCGGTGGGGGGAATGGGGGGACCTGATTCGACATGTCCCTGACGATAGCCGCACGGCCCGCGCCGACGATCATGCGGGCTCACCCACGCCCTCGGCCCTTCGGGCACAAAAAAATCGGGCCGGTCCATGGGGGGGAGATGGACCGGCCCGAGGGGGGGTTTCCACCATAACCCTTCGTAAGGGAAGTCGCGCGCATCGGCGTGCCACAACTACTCTCCGAAATCGCGCGGCGACTGCGCGGCCCTGCTCCCACACCGCATTTCGGCCTTGGTGGCATATTCCGACCCTGCGCGGCAGTAGCCCGTTGGAGGGACGTGGCGCGGGCGCCCGCTTGACGAGGCGGGCGTGGGGACCGCTAGCTTCGGCCGGCATGGCGATGCTTCTGCTCCCGACCGGCCGGACGCTCCCCCTGGAGATCGCGGACTCCGCGGGCGCGCGGCGGCGCGGGCTGCTCGGCCGTGACGGGGTGTCCGGCGCGATGCTGCTGAGCCCGGCGAGCAGCGTGCACACGGTACGGATGCGGTTCGCCGTCGACGTGGCGTACCTGGACCGGGAGCTGCGGGTGCTGTCCGTGCGGACGATGCGGCCCTGGCGGATCGGCCGCCCCCGGCTGCGGGCCCGGCACGTCCTGGAGGCGGAGGCCGGGGCGATGGCGGGGTGGGGCGTGCGTCCGGGGATGCGCGTGCGGGTCGAGGCGTGACCCGGGCGGGCGGAAGCGAGAGGTACAGAGGAAGGGGGCGCGCGGGGCCGCGCAGCCCCCTCCGCCGCGCGGCACCGCACACGTGGCTTTGCTCACGCGAATTCGCCTTGGTCTGAACTTACGTGATTCTCGCCGCCGGATCGAGCCAGTCCGGATAACGATGCGGAATCAACGCCACCTGTTCCGGGATCACTTGGCTCGTCCGGCCCGCTCGCCACGCTTGCCTAACGATCGGCTCCGGCAGGCAACCACCGGCCCGCTTTTCCCGTCAGGCGGCTTTGCCGTCCTTCTTGCACTCACGGTTGGCCACCAGCTGTTGCATGTTCTCGTCGCCCCACACGCCCAGCGGGATCAGCGCCTCGTTCAGGGACGCGCCGAGGGGGGTCAGCGAGTACTCCACCTTCGGCGGGACCTCCCGGTACACCTCGCGATGCACGATGCCGTCGGACTCCAGCTCGCGCAGCTGCTGGATGAGGACCTTCTCGCTGATGCCGGCGATGTGCCGCCGGAGCTCGCCGAAGCGCAGGGTCGTGCCCGCGTACAGCGCCCAGAGGATCATCGGCTTCCACTTGCCGCCGACGACGTCCACGGCGGCGTCGAGCCCACAGACGTACATCGTCTTGGCCCCCTTGCCGCTCCCCCCGGCACTCCCTTCACCACTCCCCGGATTACCCTCCGCGCCGTGTTCCGGCATGGTCCACTCCTCGTGTCCGCAGAGCCACTTCCCCGGTCGACAGTACCGAAGGAGACCCCCGATGAGCGCCCCTTCCACCGTCACGTGGAGTGCTGCCAACGCCCGGCGCATGGAACGGCAGTTCCTGCGGACGCCCGCTGCACCGGGCGAGGCCGGACCCGCCGAGGTGGTCGACGCGATGCTCGCCGCGCAGGCGCAGGTGATGTCGGCCGCGGAACTGTCGGTGGGGCTGCGGATGGACGGGGCGACCCGGCAGGACGTACGGGCCGCGCTGTGGGGCGAGGAGCCGAGCCTGGTCAAGACGTACGGGCCGCGCGGCACGATCCACTTCCTGCCGACCGCGGAACTCCCCTTCTGGACGGCCGCGTTGTCCGCGATGTCCTCCGGACCGAGCCCGTTCAAGGCGGACGACCGGCTGACGCCCTCCCAGACGGAGGAGATCGTGAGCGCGATCGGCGAGGCGCTGGACGGGGTCCGGCTGACCATCGACGAGCTGAGCGAGGAGGTCGTGGCGCGTACGGGTCCCTGGGCGGGCGACCTGGTGCTGCCCGCCTTCCAGGGGATGTGGCCGCGGTGGCGCTCGGTCATGCATCTCGCGGGCCACCGAGGGGTGCTGTGCTTCGCGCCGAACCGGGGACGCAAGGTGACGTACACGCGTCCGCCGGTGTCCGATGCCCCGCAGCTGTCGCCCGAGGAGGCGACGGAGCGTTTGGTCCAGCGCTTCCTGTACGCGTACGGGCCCGCGAAGCCACGCGAGTTCGCCAAGTGGGCGGCTGCGCCGGACGGCTGGGCGAGCGGAGTGTTCGCGTCGCTGGCATCCGCCGGAAGGATCGAGGCGGTGGAGATGGAGTCGGCCGAGACGGTGGAGATGGCGTCGGCCGAGACGGAGGGGGCGAAGTCGGGCGGGGCGGGGTCCGCGTGGGTGGTCGCGGGGGACACGGAGTTTCCGGGGGAGCCGGTGCGGGGTGTGCGCCTGCTGCCGTACTTCGACGCGTACGTGATCGCCTCACACCCGCGGGCGAAGCTCTTCCCGGGCCGGGCCTACGAGCGAGCGCTGGCCGGGGGCCAGGCGGGCAACTTCCCGGTGCTCCTTGTCGACGGAGTCGTGGCGGGAGTCTGGCACCAACGCCGCTCCGGACGCCGCCTGACGGTGACGGTGGAACCCCTGGACGCACTGAGCGCCGCCCAGGGGCGGGAACTCGCGGGGCAGGTGGAGCGGGTGGGAGAAGTCCTGGAGGGCGTGGCGGAGTTGGTGGTGGGAAGGGTGACGGTGGGGGCGCACGCGTAGCCCGAGGCTACGGGCGCGTACTGCCATGCACTGCCATGCACTGCCATGCGCTGTCATGGCCTAGCGCTTGCGGGCGTCGAAGAGGTGGCGGGTGCTGTGGGCGACGAAGGAGCCGTCCGTCTCGATCTGGTCGTGCAGTTCCCGCAGCCGCGACCAGTACCGCTCCACCGAGAAGTCCGGCACCATCCACACCACCTTGCGCAGGAAGTGGACGACGGCGCCGATGTCGTAGAACTCCATCCGCAGCCGTTCCGCCCGCAGGTCGACGATCTCCAGGCCCGCCGCTTCCGCCTCGGCCCGCTCGTCGTCGGGATGGCGGCCGTTCCGTACCTCCTCGGGCTGCGGACCGAGGAAGTACTCGACGACCTCGAAGACGCTGGCGGGGCCCACGTGCTGGGCGAAGTAGGTGCCGCCGGGGCGCAGCACGCGGGCGATCTCGTCGAAGTGCGCCTTCACCGGATGCCGGCTGGTGACCAGGTCGAACGCCTCCGCCGCGAACGGCAGCGGCGCGTCCTCCGGCGAGGCCACGACCACCGCGCCGCGCGGATGCAGCAGCGAGGTCGCCTTGGCCACGTTCGGCGCCCACCCCTCCGTGGCCACGACGAGCGGCGGCAGGGAAGGCGCGGACGCGAGGACCTCACCGCCGCCGGTCTGGATGTCGAGGGAGGCGGTGGCGTGCCCGAGCCGCTCTCCCATGGCGTGGGCATACCGCCACGAGGGCCGCTGCTCGGTGGCCCGCCCCTCGAACCACGAGAAGTCCCACCCTTCGGTCGGGGCCGACTCCGCTTCCGCCACAAGTACGTCGAAACCGCTCATGACGCGATCTTCGCATCACACAGGGGCACAGCTCACGCGCATTTCCGCTGATGATCGCCTCCGGCGGGGTGGACGGTTGTTGCAGGAAAATCTCGTCCCAGGGGTGGAGGGTCGGGCGGTCAGTGGGAGTTTTGTGCGGTTGAGTCGTCGGGGGTGAGGCCCAGGGGGTTGGGGATCTTGCCTGGGCCCTGGCTCGGCCAGTCGCTCGGCGACGGTTCGCGTGGGCGCGAGAGCGTGTCGTCGAGTCGCTCCCGGCGCCACATGCCGTCCCGGCAGACGAGCCCCCACCCGGAGCTCATGACGCTCCATTCACCCGCGTCCACGCAGGACATCTCCTCGTGGGGGCGGGGACTCCACCGCCAGGTCCACCCGTCACCGCCCTCGCGGCACCGCAGCTCTGTCCCGTGGCGGGTGACGCCCGTGGGGCGTCGTGGCGAGCAGACGGGGTTACGCCAGCCGTACGTCTGCTTCCACTGCGGGGTCATGACCACGTTGATCACCGTGGGCGACGGGCTGGGCGAGGGCTGCTCGGGGCAGCCGATGGACGTGGGGTCGGGAGACGTGGACGTGGACGTGGGCGGGGGTGGTTCGGTGCCTGCCCAGAAGCACATCAGCCCGGCCTCCCCCGAGTGGGGGCCGGCCGCGCTCCGGGGAGGCTCGGCGGTTTCGTTTCCGCAGGCGGTGAGCAGCGCCGCCGCGCCGACGATGCCGGACACGACCCCGAGTATGCGCATCCGCTGCATGGAGCGAGAGGCTATGCGCGTCGGCGATGGCGTGCGGGGTGATCGTCATAGCTCGGCCCAAACATGCCCCTCGCCGTACGCCGCCTCGCCCTGAAGAACCAGTCGGCCAGGTCCCCGATGCGTTCGAGGCAGGCCTCGTAGTACGCGGCGGGAGTCGGGCGCGGGAAGTCGGGGTGCGCGGTCCATTCCGGCACGGCGGTAGCGACCTCGTAGAAGCCTTCGGCCACCCATCGGTCGAACTGGGACGACGCCTGGAATTGGCGCAGACGACCGCCCCCGTGAGGACCCGCCCGTAGCTGAGCTCGCCACGGGACGGGCCTCGGCCCTGATCTCGGTGACCTCATCCGGTGCAAGTTGCAGAAAGCTCCCGGGACACGCCCGTGCGCGTACGGACAACGTGGGATTTCCCTGCACCCGGCGACCCGGCGCCCCGGGTACGGCGTCGCCGGGGTACCCCCCGCGCCCCGGGGCCGCCGCCTAGCTCTGCGTGCCCGCGTCGCTGGCGCCTGATTCTCCCCGTGGGAACGTGACCTCGACGCGGCGGTTCTTCTTGCGGCCCTGCTCGGAGGTGTTGTCCGCGATCGGATAGTCCTCGCTGTAGCCGCGTACGGAGTACGTGACCTCGGGGCCCAGGTAGCTCGCCAGCTTGTCGTGCACCGCTTCCGCGCGCTTGCGGGAGAGGGTCTTGCCGTGGCTGTAGGAGCCGAGGTTGTCCGTGAAGCCGAACACCCTGACGGTCGTCGCCTTCTGCGCCTTGGCCTCCTCCGCGATCGCCTTGATACGGGCGTTCGCCTCGGGGTTCAGCTTGTTGCTGTCCTTGGGGAAGAGGACTTCCGCCTGCAGCGCGAACTTCACGTCCGTGTTGGTGTCCTCGCGGCGTTCCTCGCCGCCGAGGTCCTCGACGACGGACTTGATGTCCAGGACCTTCGCCGGAGCGAGGGTCGCACCGTCGGCCAGCTTCAGCCCCGGGCTGTTGGAGTCGACCTCGGGGGGTGGAGATGTGGTGGTGCTGCCCGGAGGCGCGCTGGGGTCTTCGTCGTCGGCATGGGCGGGGATGCCGGTGAGGAAGACCAGGGCCGTGAGGGTGAGTGTGGCTGTGGTTGTGGCGAGGGTGCGGGGGTGGCTGCGGGTGCGGGTGCGTGATCGTGGGTGGCCCATGGGTCACTCGCCCTCGGAGATCTCGATGGAGGCGGGGGGCATGTTGCCGACATGGAACTCGACCTCGGAGGTTCCCTCCGGTGGAGCCGGGAACTGGGCGTACCAATCGGCGGTGTCCCCCGACCTGATGCCGCCCACGAACCGGGTGCACAGGCAACGGCCGCCCGTGTCACGAAGGATGAGGTACTTCTTCTTCCCGGCCTTGTCCACCAAGCTTGCGCCCGCGACGGACGATGCGTTCTTAGTCAGCTCCCGCTCGTCACCACGCCAGTCGGCGGCCACCCACAGTCGCGAGCCGTTGTTGGTCACCCTGCCGGAAACCGTGACGAAGCCTCCCTCATCGCGCACCGCGGACGTGACTACGAGTGAGATGTCGTCTTGCTTCGACTCAGCCAGGACCTTGTCCTGCGCCGGGGGCTGCGACTCCCCCTCCTTGTCGTCATCTCCGCCCTTCTGCGCTGACGAGGAGGACGCGCTCTTCTCGGGCTCGGGCTTGTCGTCCCCGCCTCCCCCGCAG
Organism: Streptomyces sp. NPDC050439; assembly: GCF_040655335.1. Lineage (NCBI taxonomy): Bacteria > Bacillati > Actinomycetota > Actinomycetes > Kitasatosporales > Streptomycetaceae > Streptomyces > Streptomyces sp. NPDC050439. The sequence continues at coordinate 294,605 of NZ_JBFAJT010000004.1, read as the reverse complement.
CCGGCCACCGTGAGGACCAGCCCAGTCGTGATCGCCACAGCGGTCATTGCCCTGCGGGCCTTCATGGTGCGCCGGATATTCATTGCTGAAGATTCCTTCTCTCGTCGATCACTTGTTAGTCGGCCAGGTGCACGGCGAAGAGGACGGACGCATCCGGAAGATCATCCAGATCGAAGTCCTCCGGATCGATCTCGAATGAGCCACCGTCTTCGCAGTCGAACTCCACGGCCTTCTCCGGATCGGACGACGGAGCGGCCTCACAACGAGGCTTGATGATGGCAGTGGCCTCGGCTGTTGCGTGTGTGGTCTCCGTTCCCGGAATGATCGAGTCTCCAACGGTGTAGTTGGTCTCGATCTCTACCGTGTAGCCCGGAAAGCCATTCACCTCATCTGGGCCGAACCCAGTGACGTGCGCGTCATTGTCAGCGGCCAGCGCATCAGCCGCGCCCTGTGCCCCGGCGCCATCGATATTGTCGCCGTTCAGCCAGTCGAGCCACTCGTCGCCGTCGCCGATGGCAAGGCCCAGCCCCTCGACCAGTTCATCCCTGGACTCCTGGGCAGCCGCCAGAGCCGCCGCGTCAGCAGCGGATTGAGCTCCGTTGCGGGCCGACGCAGCTTGGGCGAACGCGAAGAAGGCGAACGCAACGAAGAGCAGAATCCCCGTCATCCAGATGTAGATGGGGAGAGTCTGCCCTCGGTCGCTGCGCCACTCCTTGGCTATCAACCGCCGACGACGGATGCCACCGCTTCGCCGATCGCCCCGGAAATCTGACCGTCCAGCCCAAGGCCGTCGATCAACGTAAAGATCCCCGCAATAAGAATCATCAACCCCGCATACTCCACAAACCCAGCCCCCGCATCCCGCTCCCTCCCCCGAACCCGGGAAGTCACGGTCACCGTCCAGTCGATCCAGACTCTGAGTACGCGTTCCTTCAGCACGACGGCCCCTTCTCTCCCACCCGATACACGCACACGTACACGCATCCGTACTCGCGCCCGCACCGCGAAGAACACCGCGATACACACCGCGCATCGCACTGCCGGCGCAACCGATTCCGACGCCGCTGTCGTCATAGGCAACGTACGCGAGATCTTGTGACCCAACAGCCACTCTCCGCAACCAATACCTTCTGGTGCGCGGAAGTTGGCGAGTTCCCTTCCCCGGTGGCGAGGTCATCACGCGCTCCGGAGGCTTGCGGTGGAGGTGTGGGGCGGGTCGATCGGTGGTTCCCTGCGGTTCACGACTTCCCCTTCCGCTAGTACCGTGAACTCAGCTTTTGCAAAGGTCAGTTGAGGGGGCGCGGTCCGGGTGGGGCCGTGCGCGGGGGCGGTGAGACGCTTCCGCCCTTCCGGTGACTGTCCCATACGCCGTTGCACGCGCGAAGAGATTTCGTGAACTGGCTTGATGTCGGCGTCTGACCCGCGGCCGTCCCGATCGGTCATGGCTTCCTCACTTCCCCAGGATCGAGCCGAAGTCCGAACCCGAGCCGAGAAACATTCCCGCCGCGATCAGAATCATCGTGGCCGGAAGCATGAAGACGAGCGTCACCATCGTTGCCTTGGGGATCGTCTTCGCCGCCCTGCGGCGGGAGTTCTGGGCGTCCGTGCGGCGCATGTCCGTGGCCAGTTGGATCAGTGTGTCCGCGATCGGTGAGCCCAGTTCCTCGCCCTGTTGGAGTGCCGAGACGAACTGGGAGACCTGTTCGGAGGCGTTCCTGCGGCGCAACTCGTCGAACGCCTGGCGGCGGCTCACTCCCATGTCCATCTGGCGGAGCGTGATGCGCAGTTCGTCCGCCCAGGGGCCCTCGTAGCGTTCCGCCACGCGGTCAAGGGCCTGGCGGAAGCCGAGGCCCGCCGAGACCACCACCGCGAGGACGTCCAGGAAGTCCGGCAGGGTGCGGTCGATGACCTCGCGCCGTTCCCGTATCGCCTGCCAGATCAGCGCGTCCGCCGCCGTCACGCCGAAGGCGAAGGTCAGCAGGCCGAAGAGCGCGGCGCCGTTGGTGAGGAACACCAGGCCCATCACCACGCCGAAGATGCCGTAGACCGCTCTGCGTGCCGCATAGCGGTCGATCGTCAGGCCTCCCGGGTTGCCCGCCATGTCGATCTTGCGGCGCTTGGCGTCCACCCGTTTCGGGCCCATCAGGCGCAGCACCAGGGGGGCGAAGCGCATGCCCAGGCGGTCCACCGCCGAGCCCGCCGTCGATACGCGGGTGGCGCCGACCTCCAGGGCTATCGCCAGGTCCGAGGGGAGTTTTGCCTCCGCCCGGTACATGCGGATGCCCTGGCACGCCCCTGCCACCGCCAGGCCCATCACTGCCGCCATCGCCAGAGCGAACATGTCCATGTCTCTCCTCCCCCTCCCTACACTTCGATCTTGCCGAGGCGCCTGATCACGAAGAAGCCCACCGCGTACAGGCCCAGCGAGATCAGGATCAGCGTCTGGCCCATCGGTGAGCCGGTCACCCGGGCCAGCGCGCCCTCGTTGGAGGAGTTGATGAGGAGCAGCGAGCCGAGGCCCAGGAGCGGGACCGTGAACGCCGTCGCGTGGACCTCCGAGAGCATCGTGCGGACCTCGCGTCGCGTCTCCTTGCGGTCCTCCAGGGTCTGGGTGAGGTTCCGGAGGGAGTTCACCACCGAGCCGCCCGCCTTGTTGGAGAGGACCAGGGTGGTGACGAGGACGACCAGTTCGCGGGACGGGAGGCGTGCCGCCAGTTCACCCAGGGTGTCGTCGATCGAGCGGCCCATCGTCAACTGGTCGGCGACCATGGACAGTTCCTCGCCTGCCGGGGATTCAAGCTCCTCCGCCGCCATCGCCAGGGAGGTTCGGAGGGCCAGGCCCGCCGCCGTCGCGTTGGCCAGGATGCGTGCCACGTCCGGGAGTTGGTTGATGAACGCCTCGATGCGTTTCTGGCGTTGCCAGTTGAGGAACACGACCGCGCTCCAGACCGCCACGATGCCCGCGATCGGGCCGAAGAACGGGGCCAGCGTGGCCGCCGCCATCAGCCAGAGCGCGGCGACGACCGCCACGACGTAGATGAAGAACTCGCCCGCCGTGAGGTCCAGGCCCGTCGCGGAGAGGCGGAGGTGGATGGCGCGGCCGAGGCGGGTGCGGCGCAGGCGGCGGTCGATCGCGGAGAAGCGGCGGCCACGGCCGCCGGCGTCGGCCGTGCCGGGGCCGATCGACAGGCGGTCGACCAGCTCCTGGCGCTGGGCGCGGCCCGATGCGTACGTCTGGACTCCCGCGACGGCGAGCGTGCAGGTCAGGATCGTCGCGCCGATGGCCAGGAGGGCAGGGTTGTCCATCAGTCGGCCGTCCTTCTCGTCACGGTCATCTGCCGGCCGTCCTTCTCTTCGCCGTCATCAGCCGGCCGTCCTTCTCGTCGCCGTCATCAGCCGATGGCCTCTCTCGTGTTCAGTACGTCGATGGCCTGGGCCACGCCGAAGCCGGGCGGCACCGGCTCGCCCGCGACGTACAGCCGCTCGGCGACGGAGCGCGGCAGCGGCAGATGCTCGAAGTAGCCGTGCACGCGGCGGTCCAGGCCGTTGCTGCCCGGCTGGCGCGGCACGAAGCGGGTCACCGGGGCGATGCGGAACTGTTGGCGGCCGTGTGAGACGAGCAGGACGATCTCGGCGATCTTGCGGGAGCCGTCCGCATGCCGGGCGAGCTGGACGACCACGTCGACCGCCGAGTTGATCTGGTCCTTCAGGGCCTCGAAGGGGATCTGCACCTCGGACATCGAGCCGAGGGTCTGCAGGCGCATCAGGGCGTCCTCCGCCGTGTTCGCGTGGACCGTCGCGAGGGAGCCGTCGTGGCCCGTCGACATCGCCTGGAGCATGTCGAGGGTCTCGCCGCCTCGGACCTCACCGACGATGATGCGGTCGGGGCGCATGCGGAGGCTGTTGCGGACGAGGTCGCGAATGGTGATCTGGCCCTTGCCCTCGACGTTCGGCGGGCGCGATTCGAGGCGGATCACGTGGTCCTGCTGAAGCTGGAGTTCGGCCGAGTCCTCGATGGTGATGATGCGTTCGTGGGCGGGGAGGAGGCCGGAGAGAGCGTTGAGGAGCGTCGTTTTCCCGGAGCCCGTGCCGCCGCTGACGATGATGTTGAAGCGGGCGCGCACGAAGGCGGAGAGCAGGAGCAGCATGTGCTCGTCCAGCGACCCGAGGCCGATGAGCTCGTGCAGCGTGTACGCGCGGGGGAAGCGGCGGATGGTGAGCGTCGCGCCGGTCAGGGCCAGCGGAGGGATGATCACGTTCACTCGCTCGCCGGTGGGCAGGCGCGCGTCGACCATGGGGTTCGACTCGTCGACGCGGCGGTTGACCGTGGAGACGATGCGTTCGATGGTCTGCATGAGCTGGTCGTTCGACGCGAACCGGAGCGGGAGCTGCTCGACCCTTCCGGCGCGCTCCACGAAGATCGAGTCGGGGCCGTTCACCATGATTTCCGTGATGGAGGCGTCGGCGAGGAGCGGTTCGAGTACGCCGAGTCCCAGGGCCTCGTCCACGACGCGGCGGATGAGCTGGGAGCGTTCCGAGGTCGAGAGGACGGGGCCCTCGCGGCTGATGATGTGGCCCATGACGCGTTCCAGGCGGACGCGGCGGTCCGCCGCCGTCAGGGACGACATCTCGGCGAGGTCGATCTCTTCGAGGAGCTTGGAGCGGTAGACGGCGACGAGGCTGTCGTCGCGGCTCGGGCCGCTGCCCTTGCCGTGGTCGTGCGGGGTCGCCACGCGGTCGCGGAGGCTCATCTGGCTTGCTCAGCTCCCCTCTTCGTCTTCGTCGTTGGGCATCGTGGCCGACTTCGTGACGGACCAGCCCGCGTCCACGAAGGGCAGCAGCGTGGGGACCTGGACGGTGACGTCCGCCGTGGTCGTGGCGCCGCCGCCGCTGACGGCGACCTGGGCGTCGAGTCCGCCGTCCATCGCGGCCAGGCCCGCGGCTTCCCCGCCCTCGCCCTGGGAGGCGACGCGGGCCGCCGCGCGGGCGCCTGAGCCGGCCTGGTTGACGGCGTATCCGACGAGGCCGAGCTGGATGGTGGCCAGGCCGATGAGGAGCAGGATTGGGAGGAAGCCGGCGAATTCGAGCATGGAGACGCCTCGGTCGCTCCTCAAGCCGCTCCTCAAGCCGCTCCTCAGACCGCTCCTCAGGCCGCTCCTCAGGCCGCTCCTGAGACCGCTTCCGAGGCCCTTCCGGCGGGGCCTCCCGTGTCGGAGCCGGTGATCGGCGGTGCGCCCGAGCCGGCGGCAGCCCCTCACCCGTCCTCACCCTCCTTCGCCGCCCCCGCCTCCCCGCTCACGCTCCACCCCGCGTCGATCCCGGGGAAGAACAGCGGGACGTCCGCGTCCACGTGGGCCTTCCACACCGCTCCCTCGTCCGTGCAGGCCACCTCCGCGCCCTGCCACGCCGACGGCAGATGCTCCTTGGCCGCGGCCTCGCACGCCGCCGCGCCGCCCTCTCCCACCGCGTACGCGGCCGTGGCGGCCCGCGCCGCCTCGTCCGCGGCGTTTCCCGCCAGGGAGAACGTGTAGCCGTACAGCGCGCACTGCCACAGCAGGCCCATCACGGCGAGCAGCAGCGGGAACATCCCGGCGAACTCCAGGGTGACCGCGCCCCGGTCGCCGCTGACGCGCTTGCGCAGGGTGAGCCGTTTGCTGCCGCCGGACGCCGCCTCCGGGTCCACCAGGCCGAGCTCGCCCGCAAGCGCCCACAGTGCCTGCTTGACCGTGGACTTGCTGTCCAGGTCCTGCATGCGGCCCGCGTCGACCGCGCCCTGCAGTTCCTTGAAGTTCGCCGGGACCGTCGTACGGGCCACCTTCGTGCCCGTCACCCGTTCCACCAGGGAGGGCTGGATGTCCGCGCCCTTGCCGTGGCGGTTGACGACCGTGAGCGTCTCCTCCGCCTTGCGGATCTGGAGGCGGTCCCACAGGCGCACCATGCGCTTGGCGGCGCGTACGGAGACGACGTCCGGGGTGACCAGCAGGATGGCCTGGTCGGCGAGTTCGATGGCCGCCGCGCTCGCCCCGGTGACGTAGGTGCCGCAGTCGACGATCACGACGTCGTAGCGGCTGCGCAGGGCGCTGAGTGTCTGGCGGGCCACCCGGTCGGTGATCTCCTCGCCCCGCTCGCCCTCGCTCGGGGCCAGGAGGAGGCCGATGCCGGTCTCGTGGGTGTAGACGGCGTCCTGGAGGACGCGGGGCGTGATGTCGGTGATCGACGCGAGGTCGGCGATGGAGCGGCGGAACTGCACGTCCAGGTAGGAGGACACGTCGCCTGCCTGGAGGTCCAGGTCGAGGAGCGCGACGGTGCGGCCCGAGGCCCGTGCGGCGAGCGCGAGCTGGACGGCGGCGAGGGTCGTCCCGACGCCTCCCTTGGCTCCGCTCACCGCGACGACGTGGCCGCCGCCGGGGGTCTCCCCCGACCCGGAGTAGAGCTCCATGCCCGCGCTGCCCAGGTGCCTGCGCATCCCGGCCGACCAGGCGGCCGCCGCGTGCACGCGCTCGGCGAGGGCGTCGTACGCGAGGGGGAAGCCGACGATGCCGCGGGCGCCGGAGTCCATCGCGGCGGTCAGCAGGGCCGGGCTCGTGTCGGCGGTGATCAGCACGACGCCGACGGCGGGGAAGCGGAGCACGAGGTCGCGGATCAGGTCCAGGGCGGGAACGGGGCCGATGCGCTCGTGGACGATGACGACTTCGGGGAGCTCGTCGACGGACTCCGCCGCGAGCCTCGCCAGGTGGTCGAGCAGGGCGGTGGAGTCCGCCACGGGAAGGGCGGGTTCGGCGTCGGGAAGCTGTCCGGTCAGCGTCGAAAGGGCGCGGGCGGCTTCCAGGTCCCCTACGGCGGGGAGGATCCGGGTGGTCATGCGGGATCGCCTCCCGGCTGGGGGGCGGTTTTACCGGCGGAGTGGTGAGCGCCGCGCGCGTCGACGACCCGCAGGGGACGCGTCTCTCCTGCGGCGAAGAGAACGACCCACGCTTCGGCGCCCTGCGGCGGCCGCGTCCCTCCAGCGACAGGGAGAACGACCCACGCTTCGGCGTCCCGCGACGGCAGCGTCCCCCCAGCGACGGGGAGAACGACCCGCGACACGGCATCCCGCGCGGCCCGCATCCCCCCAGCGACAGGGAGAGCGACCCACGTTTCGGCGTCCCGCGACGGCCGCGTCCCTCCCGCGACGGGGAGAACGACCCGCGACACGGCATCCCGCGCGACCCGCATCCCCCCAGCGACAGGGAGAACGACCGACGTTTCGGCCTCACGCGACGGCCGCGTCCCTCCCGCGACGGGGAGAACGACCCGCGACACGGCATCCCGCGCAGCCCGCATCCCTCCAGCGACGGGAAGATCGGCCCACGCTTCGGCGCCCTGCGGCGGCCGCGTCCCTCCAGCGACAGGGAGAACGACCCACGCTTCGGCGTCCCGCGACGGCCGCATCCCCCCAACGACAGAGAGAACGACCCACGCTTCGGCGTCCCGACGTCGGCGTCGGCGTCGGCGAACAGGCGTGTCCCGCCCGCGCAGCCGATTGCCCCGCGTCAGCGACCAGCCGGAGGAGACCTCCGCGTCCACCCTGCGCCGCCGGGCGGACGGGAGGGTGGGCGGGAGCGATCCGCCGCGCAGCGGTGGTTCAGACGTGCAGCGCATCCGCAGGCCCCCTACTTGTCCTCGTCGAGTGTGTACGTCCGGTCGCCCCGCGGGATCGCCGCCTCCTCGCCCTGGCCCACCAGGGCCAGGCGGACATGCGTGGCGAACGACTCCGCGTACGCGACGCGCTGCGCGTCCGCGGTGTCCAGGGCGAACGTGATCGGCACCGCCTCCGTCGCCCTGCGACGGCTGCGGTCGTCCTGGTCGGGGTCGAGGGCCGTCAGCTTGCCCACGTCGATCACCTTCGCGGACTCCACGATGACCTTCGACTGGTCCTTGGCGTTGTCGGTCTCGCCCTTGAACGTGGCGTAGATGTTGACCGTCGAGCCCGGCGTGATCTTGCCCGCGACGCCCGTCGCCGCGTCGATCATGATGGCGATCTCCTGCTGGCCGGGCTCCAGTTCGGGTCGGTTCACGATCATGTCCGTCTGGAGCAGCGAGCCCTTGCGCAGCTCGGTCACCGCGATCTTGCCGCGGACCTGGCGGAGATCGGTGACGGCGTTGTCCGAGAGCCACCTCTCCGGCATCTCGACCTTCTCGAACTGGTCCGCGCTCAGCTCCTTGTAGGGGGCGATGTCCCCCTTGAGCTTGTACGCGGCCACCTCGGGGCCCACCTTCGAGTTCACGTCCCGGATCAAGGAGAGGACGCCCGCGAACGCGCCGAACGCGGCCAGGACCGAAAGGACCAGCAGGATGACGCCGCGGCGCTGGCGTGAGTTCATGGACCGGACTACCTCGATCGGATGCGGGCGGCTACGGACAGTGATCGTTGTGGCGCGCGTTCAGTTCGGGTTCGTACCCAGAGGATCCTGGCCTTACGTCCTGCCTCGCGGAAGCGCGCGTACGGCGCGAGCTGAGGCAGGGGCGGGAGCGGAGGCGGCGGCGGGCGCCGCGCGTTCCGGTGGTGGCAGCAGGGGCGCGGCACAGAACCCGCAGCGGTCACCGATGAGTTCGAGGCCGCACCAGTGGCAGTCGTCCCGCCGGACGGACGACACCAGTTGGTAGAGCACCGAGATGTCGGGGATCGCCGCGGCGAACTCGACGAGCTTGCCCGTGGCCCACCAGCGCGCGGAGTCCCCCGGAAGCCGCGCCTCCGCGACCCCTTGGGTCCGCCAGGCCGGCGCGAGCGTCTCGGTGACCCAGCCGGAGCCCAGCTGTCCGGCGGCGTACAGCATCTTCGTGCCGAAGCCGGGGCCCGGCAGCGTCGCGTCGCCCGTCACCTTGATCAGCTCGGGGCGTGGCGTGGCGAGGACGGCGAACTGGGCTCCCGGCACCCAGGACTTGGCGTGGGACTGCAGCGTGACCGGGACCCGGTCCAGCTTCGCCACCGAGCCGAGCAGCGCGCCCGCGTAGATGTAGTGGGAGAGGAGCCGCGCCGCCGAGGCGAGGACGCCCGGGCTGAAGTCGCAGATCGACAGCTGGCGGAGCTGGAGCGCGAGGACCGCGAGGCCGAGCGGCGGCAGGTCGGGGCGCAGGATCGCGATGCGGTCGCTCTCCAGGACGGAGCGGATCGCGTGCATGCGCTGGACGAGGGCGGGTGGCGCCGACGCGGGACAGAGGACGATCACATAGCCGTGGTGCTCGATGAGCGTGTGCATCTCGGTGAGCGCCTGGTCCAGGGAGTACGTCCGTGGTGACTGGACGGCGCTCTGCAGGACGGCCGCGGACGGGGTGTGCCGGTCGGGCGACGGCAGCACCAGGTCAGGGCCGGTGACGGCTATGGCGGTCGGCATACGCACACCCCCCGGTCTTCGTGCACTTCTGCCTCAGCACCTTATCCAGGTCATCGCCACCTCAACACCCAACTTCCCACTGTTCACGCAGAGGTTGGCCGGACTCGTGGGATCCGGGTGATGCCAGAGGTCTTGACAACGCAATTGGTCTGGACCAGCTTGTACGACCAAGCAAGGCACCGCGCAAGGCACCGGGCAACCCCCTCGTACGGCCCGGCGAAAGCTCTCCGAGCGCCCCAATTCCCCCCACCGGAGGCAGAAGTGGACCACGCACGCGGCAGGACACGCAGGAAGGCAGGGTCCGTCATCGGTCTGACAACGGCACTCGCCCTCGCCCTCACCGGCCTGCTCACCGGCGGCGCCGACGAAGCCGACGCGGACACCCGCGCCGTGCCGAAGCACGCGGTGACCGGCTACTGGCAGAACTTCGACAACGGCGCCACCGTCCAGAAGCTGAGCGACGTACAGGACGAGTACGACATCATCGCGGTGTCGTTCGCGGACGCGACCGGCACGCCGGGTGAGCTGGCCTTCAACCTGGACTCCGCCGGTCTCGGCGGGTACACCGTCGAGCAGTTCAAGGCCGACCTGAAGGCCAAGCAGGCGGCCGGGAAGTCGGTGATCCTGTCGGTCGGCGGCGAGAAGGGCGCGGTGTCCGTCAACGACTCCGCGTCGGCGACCGCCTTCGCGGACTCGGCGTACGCGCTCATGCAGGAGTACGGCTTCGACGGCGTCGACATCGACCTGGAGAACGGGCTCAACTCGACCTATATGTCGCAGGCGTTGAAGTCCCTGGCCGGGAAGGCCGGTTCGGGGTTCGTGCTGACCATGGCGCCGCAGACGATCGACATGCAGTCGACGTCGAACGAGTACTTCAAGACGGCGCTCGCCGTGAAGGACATCCTCACGGTCGTCAACATGCAGTACTACAACAGCGGTTCGATGCTGGGCTGTGACGGCAAGGTCTACAGCCAGGGCTCGGTCGACTTCCTCACCGCGCTCGCCTGCATCCAGTTGGAGGGCGGCCTCGCCCCGTCGCAGGTCGGCATAGGCGTTCCGGCCTCGGCGAAGGCGGCAGGCGGCGGCTACGTCTCGCCGTCGGTCGTGAACCAGGCCTTGGACTGCCTGGCGAAGGGCACCAGTTGCGGTTCCTTCAAGCCGTCCAAGACGTACCCCGACATCCGGGGCGCGATGACCTGGTCGACGAACTGGGATGCCGCCGACGGAAGTTCCTGGTCCAAGGCGGTCGGACCGCACGTCCACGGGCTGCCGTAACGGGCGTCCGCCCCCGCACGCCTGCAGCGCCGCCGCTCCCCCGGCGGCGCTGCGGTGCTCCCTGCGCGTGAGGCCTACCAGGGCAGGTCGCGCACCTGCTGTACGCACAGGACGAGGAAGAGCAGTCCGGCTCCCGCGAGCATCACGTTGCTCAGGATGCCGTTGCGCCACTGCTTGGGTGTGCGCGAGGAGTTGAGCAGCCAGAGCAGCGTCAGCGCGAGGAACGGCATGAAGAACGCGCCGAGCACGCCGTACGCGACGACCAGGCCGAACGGCTGGTCCAGGAAGAGCAGGCCCATCGGCGGGAAGGTGAGCCACAGCAGATACGCCCGGAAGGGCACCGACTTCTCCCGCTTGCCGGCCGCGACCTCCTTGACCATGCCGTCGGGGCCCGCGCTCGCCTCCTCGGCTTCGGTCGTACCGGCCCGCTCGCGCCGCAGCCGCTCCACGAAGTCCGCGAACATCAGGCTCACGCCGTGCCACACGCCCATCAGGGCGCCGAAGGACGTGGCGAAGAAGCCGATCAGGAAGAGGTTCGCGGTGACCGCCCCGAACTTGTCCTCCAGGACGTTGCCGAGGTCGATGAGGCCCCGGTCGCCCGAGGTGAGGGCGATGTTCGTGGAGTGCAGGAGCTCGGCACCGATGATCATCATCGCGACGACGAAGACGCCCGTGGTGATGTAGGCGACGCGGTTGTCGAGGCGCATGACCCGGAGCCAGCTGATGTCGGTCCAGCCCTTGGAGTTCACCCAGTACCCGTACGCGGCCATGGTGATGGTGCCGCCGACGCCGCCGATCAGGCCGAGCGTGTAGAGCAGCGAACCGTCGGGCAGGACCGGCGCGAGGCCCGCGAAGGCGTTGCCGAGGTCGGGGGCGACGCGGATGGCGACGTACACGACGATCAGGAACTTCATCCCGATGACGACCGTCATGACCTTCTCGAAGACGGCGTACCGGTTGAACCAGACGAACGCGAGCCCGATCAGGCCGCAGAGGATCGCCCAGGTCTTCAGGCTCGGCCCGTCCGGGAAGAGCGCGACGAGCGGCAGGGCGCTCGACGACATCGCCGTGGCGCCGTAGACGAAGCCCCAGATGACGACGTAGATCGCGAAGTACCAGGTGGTCCACTGTCCGAGGCTGCGCCAGCCCTCGAAGAGGGTGCGGCCGGTGGCGAGGTGCCAGCGGCCGGTCGCCTCGGCGAGCGAGATCTTCACGAGGCAGCCGATGATCGCGGCCCACAGGAGCGTGTAACCGAACTTGCTGCCCGCGATGAGCGTCGCGACGAGGTCACCTGCGCCGACGCCGGTCGCGGCGACGACGATGCCGGGGCCGATGTACTTCCAGCTCGGCTTGCGGAGCCGGGGAGCCGCATCTCCCGTGGCAGCGTCACTGCCTGTCGTTTCAGCCATGCCGATCAAGAAACCTCATGGCGGCTCGTCACACAAGGGGTTGGCCGAAGACAGTGTTGACCGGAGCATGCCATGCCTCCACGATGGGCCCGCGCAACCCGCACCGCACCTCCCGCGCCTCTGCACAAACCGCACCGCGCACCCCCGCACGACCCGCACCACACGCGTCGCACTGAACCACCCCCCCACCCCCAGGAGACTTCATGCGACTCCGCATACGCGGCAGAAGATCCGCCGCCCTCGCGGTCCTTCTCGCCCTCGCCGTGGCGGCGCCCATCACCGCCAACGCCGCACCGGACACCGCAGGACCCGCCGCGCGCGGCACGGCCGCCGCTTCCGACAACGAAACGCGCCAGTACGAGATCCCCCTCGGCGACGACCCCGCCGCCCGCACCGCGCTCGCCCGCACCGGCGTCGCGATCGACGAGGTCGACGCCCGCGCGGTGGTCGTCTCGGCCGACGGCCGCGAGGCGGCCGGGCTCCGGGACGCGGGCTACGAGCTCAAGGCCCTGGCCGGACCCCCGAAGCGTACGAACGGGGAGCCGGTGGAGGCCAAGGACTTCCCGCCCGCCGACTCGAGGTACCACAACTACGCCGAGATGAACGCGGAGATCAACCAGCGCATCGCGGCCCATCCGACCCTGATGAGCAAGAGGGTCATCGGCAAGTCCTACTCGGGCCGGGACATCGTCGCCATCAAGATCAGCGACAACGTCGGTACGGACGAGGCGGAGCCGGAGGTCCTCTTCACCCACCACCAGCACGCGCGCGAGCACTTGACGGTGGAGATGGCGCTCTACCTGCTGCGCGAGCTGGGCGACGACTACGGCACGGACGCGCGGATCAAGAAGATGGTCGACGAGCGCGAGATCTGGATCGTGCCGGACCTGAACCCGGACGGCGGCGAGTACGACATCGCGTCCGGCTCGTACCGCAGCTGGCGCAAGAACCGTCAGCCCAACAGCGGTTCGTCGAACGTCGGCACCGACCTCAACCGCAACTGGGCCTACCGGTGGGGCTGCTGCGGCGGCTCGTCCGGCTCCACGGGCTCCGAGACCTACCGCGGCCCCCGCGCCGAGTCGGCACCCGAGACGCAGGTCGTCTCCAACTTCGTGCGCAGCCGCATCGTCGGCGGCAAGCAGCAGATCAAGGCCTCCATCGACTTCCACACGTACAGCGAGCTGGTCCTGTGGCCGTACGGCTACACGTACAGCGACACGGGCCCCGGTCTCACCCAGGACGACCGCGACGCGCATGCCGCCATCGGCCGGAAGATGGCCGCGAGCAACGGCTACACGCCGCAGCAGTCCAGTGACCTCTACATCACGGACGGGTCGATCAACGACTGGCTCTGGGGCAACCAGAAGATCTTCAGCTACACCTTCGAGATGTACCCGTCGTCCGCGGGCGGCGGCGGTTTCTACCCGCCCGACGAGGTGATCGAGCGGGAGACGAACCGCAACAGGGACGCGGTCCTGCAACTCCTGGAGAACTCGGACTGCATGTACCGCTCCATCGGCAAGGAGCAGCAGTACTGCACGAGTTGAGCCCGCACGTCGAACAGGGGCGCCCGGCGAATCGCCGGGCGCCCCCTGTGGACGTACGAACGCGCTACACGAACAGGCTCACCACGGCCGCGACCGCGAAACCGGCCAGCGAAAGGACCGACTCCAGGACCGTCCACGTCTTGAGCGTGTCCCGCTCCGAGATGCCGAAGTACTTCGCCACCATCCAGAAACCGCCGTCGTTCACGTGCGAGGCGAAGATCGAACCCGCCGAGATCGCCATGATGACCAGGGCGATGAAGGCCTGGGAGTAGTCGCCCTCGGAGAGGAGGGGGGCCACGATGCCCGCCGTCGTCACGATCGCCACCGTCGCCGAGCCCTGGGCGACGCGCAGCACCAGGGAGAGCAGGTAGGCGAGGACGATGATCGGCAGGCCGACGTCCTGGAAGGTGTCCGAGAGGGCCGTGGCCACACCGCTCGCCTTGAGGACCGCGCCGAAGATGCCGCCCGCGCCGACCACCAGGAGGATGTTGCCGACCGGCTTCAGGGACGAGGTCGACACCGTCTCAAGAGACTTGCGCGACCAGCCGCGGCGGATGCCGAGCAGGTAGTACGCCATCAGCAGGGCGATCGTCAGGGCGACGAAGGGGCTGCCGAAGAACTCGATGACCGAGCGGAAGGTGGAGGGGTCGAAGGCGATCGACGAGAAGGTCGCGAGGAGGATCAGGAACAGCGGCGTTCCGATGATCGCGAAGACCATGCCGAGCGGCACCGGCTTCTCGCGCGGCTCGACACCTGCCGCACGCTGCTCGGCGACGACCGCCTGCCGCGCCTCGTCGGCGGCCTCGACCATGTCCTGCGGGACGGCCACGAAGATGCGCTTGCCGATCCACGCGGAGTACACCCAGGCGGCGATGACGGCGGGGATGCCGCAGATCAGGCCCATCAGGATGACCCAGCCGAGGTCCACCTTGAGCAGACCGGCCGCGGCCACCGGGCCGGGGTGCGGGGGCAGGAACGCGTGGGTCATCGACAGACCCGCGAGCAGGGGCAGGCAGTAGAGCAGGATCGATTTGCCGCTGCGCTTGGCGGCGGCGTACACGATCGGCGCGAGGACGAAGATGCCCACGTCGAAGAAGACCGGGATACCGAAGATGAGGCCCGTCAGGCCCATCGCGAGGGGCGCGCGCTTCTCGCCGAAGAGGCCGAGCAGGCGGGAGGCGAGGACCTCGGCACCGCCGGAGACCTCCAGGATCGCGCCGAGCATCGTGCCGAGGCCGATGATGATCGCCACATGGCCGAGGATGCCGCCCATGCCGGACTCGATGACGGAGACCGCGTCGGACTTCTGGACCGTGCCGAAGAGTTCGGTGACGGAGAGGCCGGCCGAGAGGCCGACGACTATGGACACCGCGAGCAGCGCCACGAAGGGCTGCAGCCTGACCTTGATGATCAGGAAGAGCAGGAGCACGATGCCGAGCGCGGCGACGGTCAGCAGACCGGCGGTGCCGTCGATCAGGGTGAGGATTCCGCCGGTGTGCGGTGGTGTCTCGGCGGGGGCGGCGGCCGCGAGCGCGGCGAAGGGGGACGACGGGGACATCTTTGACCTCGTAAGTGCATGGAGCTTTCAGGGCAGGGGGGATCACGGCGCGGCGCCCGAAGGGGGGAGTAGGGCGCCGCGCCGTGACGACTGGTGGCTTGCGGAGGCTCTGCGGTGGGGCTGATCAGCCCGGAGGACGGATCAGCCCGGAGGGCGGCTCAGCCCAGGACGGCGAGCGCGTCGATCTCGATGAGGAGACCCTTGGGCAGGCCCACGTAGACCGTGGTGCGGGCCGAGGCGGGGGCCTTGAGGCCCTGCTCCTCGAAGTACGCGTTGTAGATCTCGTTCATCTCGGCGAAGTGGTCCACGTCCGTGAGGTAGACGCGCATCATCATCACGTCGTCCCAGGTCGCGCCGCCCTCTTCGAGGATCGCCTTGACGTTGGCGAAGGTCTGGAGGGTCTGCTCGCGCAGGGTCGGGCCCGCGGGGGTGGGGGCCTTGCCCTCCTCGGCGGGGAGGAAGCCGACCTGACCGGCGACCTGAAGGATGTTGCCCTTCTTGACGCCGTGGGAGAACTTCGCGGGCGGGGTGGTGTGCGTGGCGGGGGTCAGAGCGATCTTCTCGGTCATGGTGTGGTTCAGACTTCCTTGAGGGGTGACTTGCCGGAGTACTCCCGGCTGATGGCGTCCGCCGTACGGCGCACCAGCGGGAGCAGCGTGAGGAGTTCCTCGGCGGTGACGACGACATTCGGCGCGGAGACCGACATGGCGGCGACGACCCGGCCGTCCGCACCGCGGATGGGGGCCCCGATGCAGTTGATGGACTCCTCGTGGCCACCGAGATCGGTGGCCCATCCCTGCTCGCGCACCGTCGCCAGCTCCTTGAGGAACGCGGCGGCGTTGGGTGTCGAACGGGACGTGTACGTGGGGTAGTCGAGCTTCTCCGCGATCGCACGGCGCTCGGCCTCGGGAAAGTCGGAGATCAGCAGCTTGGCGACGGCGGCGACCGTGATCGCCACCGGCTTCCCGATGCGCGAGTACATCCGCACCGGATAGCGGCTCTCGACCTTGTCGATGTAGAGGACTTCCTGCTCCTCGTAGACCGCGAGGTGCACGGTGTGCCCGCACTTCTCGTTGAGGGCGAGGAGGTGGGGGTGCGCGATCTCGCGTACGTCGAGGTTCTCGACGGCCTCCTGGGCGAGCGCGAAGAGGCGGGCGCCCAGGCGGTAGCGCTGGTCGGACTGGCGGTAGACCAGGCCGTGTTCGTGCAGCGTGCGCAGGAGCCGCAGGGCGGTGGACTTGTGCACTTCGAGGCGCTCGGCGACCTGGCCGAGATCGGCGGGGCCCTCGGCGAGCAGCGGCAGGATGGACAGGGCGCGGTCGACGGTCTGGCTCATGTACGTGCCTCCTCCTTGGCCTCGGTGTTCGGGGGGACGCCGTCGGTCCAGCCCGGGCCGAGACGAAGTGTCCCCCAGCCGTCGGCGTCCAGTGCGGCAAGACGGTCGGTGTGCGCCCTCGCGGGAGGGGTCGCGAGGTCACCGGCGACGGTGAGCGCGGCGGCCGCCATGAGGTGCCCGTGGCGCAGGCGCCGGTCGGCGGGCAGGCCGCGCAGGGTGGCGGAGAGGAACCCGGCGGCGAAGGCGTCACCGGCGCCGACGGGGGCGACGACGTCGACCTTGAGCGCGGCCTGATGGACGGCGGTCTCACCCTCGGCGTAGAGGGTGGCGCCCTGGCTGCCCTGCTTGACGACCAGGGTGGCGGGCTCCGGGAGCGCGGCGCGGATGGCGTCGGGGCCTCCGGTGATGCCCCAGGCGTCGGCGGCCTCGTCCTCGCCGACGAAGACGAGGTCGGCGCCGCGGGCGAGGTCGAGGAGGACGCGGGGGCCTGCGCCCGCCTCGCGCGCGTCGCCGCTCCACAGACCCGGCCGGTAGTTGACGTCGAAGGACACCAGCGGGCGGCCGGGGCGGGGCGCGGTCAGCTCGCGCAGGAGGGCGAGGCAGTCCGCGGAGAGGGCGGCGGTGATGCCGGAGAGGTGCAGGATGCGGCCTGCGTCGAGTGCCTCGCGGTCCACGCTGTGCGGCGCCATCGCGGAGGCGGCGGAGCCCGCGCGGTAGTAGAGGACCTCGTGGGCGTCGGTGTCGCGGTCGTCGGCGGTGCGGAAGTAGATGCCGGTGGGGCGGTGCGGGTCGCGTCCGACGGAGCCGGTGTCCACGCCGTAGCGGGCGATCGCCTCGACGAGGTGGTCCCCGAAGCCGTCGGCGCCGACGCGACTGACCCAGCGGGTGCGGTGGCCGGCGGCGGCGAGCGCGCAGGCGACGTTCGACTCGGCGCCGCCGATTCCGCGATCGAAGGAGGGGACGTCGGCGAGGCGTCCGGCGCGTGAGGGCAGGAACGTGACCATGGACTCGCCGAGCGCGACGACGTCCAATGCTGCCTGCGCGTCCATCGCTGCCTGCGCGGCCTCTGCGGTCACGATCTTCCTGCCCCTCAACCGACTGCCAACCGACTGCCGGGATCCGTTGACCCGGCGTTGGCTCGGATGTTAGACAGCAGTAAGCGACATACGCAATGACCGTTGCACATAATGCAACGCACCTTTTCGAGGAGGCGCCATGGCCGCCGACAACGCAGCCGACCGCTCCGCCGGACGTCGTGCCCGGGAGCTCGACCGGCTCGCAGAAGAGCGGGTCGACCACCGCTTCAAGGGCCTTCCGCCGGACGCGGAGGGCCTGACGGTCGGCGAGCTCGCGGCCCAGCGCCGGAACCTCTTCACGGACGGTTTCACCACCCCCGTCCTCGCCCTGTCCGCCGAGCGCCTGGAGCACAACCTCGCGCTGATGGAGGCCTACTCCGAGCGGCACGGCCTCGCCTTCGCCCCGCACGGCAAGACGTCCATGGCGCCGCAGCTCTTCGCCCGGCAGCTGGAGCGGGGCGCGTGGGGCATCACCCTGGCCGTGCCGCACCAGGTGCGGGTGGCGCGGGCGTACGGCATCGAGCGGATCTTCCTCGCCAACGAACTGGTGGACGCGGCGGCGCTGCGCTGGATCGCGGCCGAGCTGGACGCGGACCCCTCCTTCCGCTTCATCTGCTACGTCGACTCCGAATCCGGTGTCGCCCTGATGGACGCCGCTCTGCGCGAGGCGGGCGCGACGCGTCCCGTCGACGTCGTGGTGGAGCTCGGCGCGGGTGACGGGGCGCGTACCGGTGTGCGTACGGAGTCCGAGTGCGTGGAGATCGCCAACGCGGTCGCCGCCGCGGACACGCTGCGTCTGGTGGGCGTCGCCGGTTACGAGGGCGAGGTGCCGGACGCGACGCCCGAGCGGGTACGGGCCTGGCTGGGCCGACTCACCGCGCTCGCCGTCGAGTTCGACAAGGCGAACCGGTTCGCGGATCTGGACGAGATCGTCGTCAGCGCGGGGGGCAGCGCGTGGTTCGACGCGGTGGCGGACGTCTTCGAGGAGATCCCCGAACTGTCGGTGCCGGTGCTGAAGCTGCTCCGCTCCGGGGCGTACGTCTCCCATGACGACGGCCACTACCGGCACTTGACGCCGTTCAACCGCATCCCCGACGAGGGTGCGCTGCACCCCGCGTTCCGCCTCTGGACGCAGGTGGTGTCGCGGCCCACGCCCGAGCAGGCGTTCACCAACGCGGGGAAGCGGGACGCGGCGTACGACATCGACCTGCCCGAGGCGCAGGTCGTCCACCGGGGCGGGGTGGACCGGCCCGCGACGGGGGTCACGGTGACGGGGCTCTCCGATCAGCACGGGTGGGTCCGGACTACTCCGGAGGCGGATCTCGCCGTGGGCGACTGGGTGGGGCTGGGGCTCTCGCACCCGTGCACGTCGTTCGACAAGTGGCAGTTGATTCCGCTGGTGGAGGCGGACGGGACGGTCACGGACTACATCCGTACTTATTTCTGACCCCTGGGTCTTGAGCGGGCCCCCCGAACCGCCCGCTCCGCGGCGGATCTTTCCCGCCCACCCACCCGATCACCCCGCAGCACACCCGCGGACGAAGAACCCAACCCGCCGCTCCACGCCGGAACCTCTCCCACCCACCTCGATTGCCCCGCAGCACGGGGTGGGCGGGCGGGGAGGACGCCGCTCCCCACACAGGGCGGTGGGGGCGCCGTCGCTCCGCGACGGAACCCCTCGCGCCCGCCCACCCGATCACCCGGCAGCCGCCAACGGTGCGCAACCCCCACCACTGCCACCCGCACCCGACATCGAGAGCCGCACGGGTGGTGCGGGTGGGAACAACCATCCGGCCGGAGGCCGGGTGCACCACACACAACCTGCGCCCACGCAAGAAAGAGGCACTCCCCATGGACCTGGACCTGGTGATCCGGGACGCACGCGTCATCGACGGCACCGGAGGTGCCTCCTACCGAGCCGACGTCGCCGTACAGGAGGGCCGGATCACCGAGATCCGCAGGGAAGGGGACACGGGCCCCCGTCCCACGGGGACCCGCACGGTCGAGGCCGACGGCCTGGCCCTCGCGCCCGGTTTCATCGACATGCACGCCCACAGCGACCTCGCCCTCCTCCGCGACCCGGACCACAGCGCGAAGGCGGCCCAGGGCGTCACCCTGGAGGTCATCGGCCAGGACGGGCTGAGCTACGCCCCGGTCGACGACCGCACCCTCGCCCAGGTCCGCCAGGCCATCACCGGCTGGAACGGCGACGGCAGCGACATCGACTTCGACTGGCGCACGGTCGGCGAGTACCTGGACCGCCTCGACCGCCAGGGCACCGCCGTGAACGCGGCCTACCTCATCCCGCAGGGCACCGTCCGCATGTACGCGGTCGGCTGGGACGACCGCCCGGCCACCCACGCCGAGGTCGAGCGCATGAAGCAGCTCGTCGCCGAGGGCATGGAGCAGGGCGCCGTGGGGATGTCCTCCGGCCTCACCTACACCCCCGGCATGTACGCCGACGACTCCGAGCTCACCGAGCTCTGCAAGGTCGTGGCCCAGTTCAACGGCTACTACTGCCCCCACCACCGCAGTTACGGCGCCGGCGCCCTCCAGGCGTACGAGGAGATGGTGAACCTCACCCGTACCGCCGACTGTCCCCTC
Organism: Streptomyces sp. NPDC050439; assembly: GCF_040655335.1. NCBI lineage: Bacteria > Bacillati > Actinomycetota > Actinomycetes > Kitasatosporales > Streptomycetaceae > Streptomyces > Streptomyces sp. NPDC050439. The sequence continues at coordinate 274,426 of NZ_JBFAJT010000004.1, read as the reverse complement.
CACCTCGCGCACGCCACCATGAACTTCGGCGTGAACAAGGGCAAGGCGCCCGACCTGCTCGCCCTCCTCGACGACGCCCTCGCGCAGGGCGCCGACATCACCCTCGACACGTACCCCTACACCCCCGGCTGCACGACCCTCGTCGCCATGCTGCCGAGCTGGGCCAGCGAGGGCGGGCCCGACGCGATCCTCGCCCGCCTCCAGGACGACGCGACCGCCGAGAAGATCCGCCACCACATGGAGGTCATCGGCGCCGACGGCTGTCACGGCGTACCGATCGAGTGGGACACGATCGAGATCTCCGGCGTCTCCGACCCGGGCCTCGCCTCCTGCGTCGGCAAGACCATCGCGGAGTCGGCGGCCCAGCGCGGCGAGGAGGCGTGGGTCACCGCCCGGCGCCTGCTCATCAACGACAAGCTGGGCTCGACGATCCTCCAGCACGTCGGCCACGAGGAGAACGTCCGGGCGATCATGCAGCACCCCGTGCACACCGGCGGCAGCGACGGCATCCTCCAGGGCTTCAAGCCGCACCCGCGGGCGTACGGCACGTTCCCCCAGTACCTCGGCCGCTACGTACGCGACCTCGGCGTCCTCACCCTGGAGGAGTGCGTCGCCCACCTCACGTCACGTCCCGCGGCCCGCCTCCGCCTCCCCGACCGAGGCGTCGTACGCGAGGGCTACCGCGCCGACCTGGTCCTCTTCGACCCCGAGACGGTCGCGGCGGGCTCCACCTTCGACGCCCCCCGCACTCTCCCCACCGGCATCCCGCACGTCCTGATCGACGGCAAGTTCGTGATGGAGGACGGCCGACGCACGGACGTCCTCGCGGGACGCGCCGTGCGCCGGACGCCGTAACTCCGCCGAACCCGGAGCTACTTCCTCACTTCTTCTTGCCCTTGATGTCGATGTGGGCGTTGAACTTGGCGCCCACGATCGTCACGAACACGTTGCCCTGCCTGCCGCGCGTGTCCAGGGTGTCCCCGACATTCCCCTTGCCGAGGGCCGCCTTGTCCTGGATCGCGGTCGAGTGGAGGTTCGTGAACTGGCTGTAGCGCTGCGTGGCCACCTCGGCGGCTTCCTCCCACTCCTCCTGGAAGGAGGCGTACTCGGCCTCCGTCATGCCGGAGCCGAAGGTGAAGTTGGGGTGGTTGGCCTGCTCGTAGTGGTGCCTGCACAGGTCGAGGAGCGAGCCCGCGCTGCTCTTCACCCCGACCGCGTTCACGAAGGAGTCGGCCTGCTTCTTGATCTCCGCCGTGCGTTCCGCCACCCGCTCCGCGCGCCGCTGCTCGGCCACGTCGTCGTCGAGGGTCTTCTTGGCCGCCGCCAGACCGTTGTTCTTGTCCTCGTAGGTCGCGATGCGCACAGAGGCCTCGCGCTTGCGCTGCGGGATCACTCCCCAGGGGAGGCCGATCGACTCGCTGTACTCGGTGAGCAGCTTGGTCGCTTCCGCCTCGTCGTTCGCGTACTCCACGTGACCGATCATCTTGGTCATGGTGTCCCCTTCCTCCCCGCCGGTCCGTCCGGCGACGAGTGCCGCGGGCAACGTCTCACCGGAGTGAACCGCCGTCACCGGGTGGCGGCGGGTCCGGTTCTGCCGCTACCTCTGGGCGGCGGCCGTCGGGCGCGGCAGCTTGCAGCCCTTGCGGCCGAGGTCGATCTTGCTGTCGTGGCCTACGCACGGCACGATCCCGTACGTCTGCTGCGCGTAGTTGATGCCGTGCCGGACCGTCACGTTGCCCTTCCGGTCCACCTCACAGGGGTTGTTGAGGGTGCAGCGCTCGCCGTCCTCGTTCCCCGTGTTGTTGACCGCGGTGACCTTGCCGGTCTTGTGGTCGATCACCGGCGAGCCGGACGTGCCGCCGATGGTCTGGCACTCGGGGGTGTAGCGGACGGAGTCCTTCCAGGTCCACTCCCCCTCCTTGAGGCGGTACGCGAACCCGTCGATCTTGCAGGTGTACGTCTTCTTCCAGTACCCGGAGACGACGGTGATCGCCCGCTTCTTGACCGGGTGGGCGTCCTCGATCTCCAGCGCCTTGATGCCGTACTTCTTCTTGATGTCGGCGTAGGTAGAGGTGAGTTGGTAGAGCGAGATGTCCGTGTCGGTCATCGTCGCGTACGAGAGCTTGCTCGCCGTGAGGGTCGCCTTCTCCGCGCCCTTCGCGTCGAGCAGCTTGAAGGTGCGGGTGGACGGCTGGTCGGCGATGACCTCGCCCGCCGCCGGGAATCCGCTCTCCAGGCAGTGGCCGTTGGAGAGGACGAGCGCGGGGTCGTCCGCCTTCGACTGCGGCACGCGGACGACGGAGCCCGAACAGTTGCTCAGCGCCACCGTGCCCGCGAAGTCGACGGCCTTCTTCGCGGCCTCCCCCGCCGCCCGCGTCGAGGGTGCGCTGTCCGGTGCCGCGACCGCCGGTGCGGAGCCGAACCCTACGAGGGTGAGGGCGAGCAAGCCGCCCGCGAGAGCCTTCTTCATGTGTGGAGCCCCCCTGTAGCTGTGCCCTGTGTGGTTGTCATGGGCATTCTTCGGGGGTCCCGAGGAAGGGGACAAGGGGTGAGAACTCTTGACAATTCGGCGGGGCCGCCCGCGCGAGGCGGCCCCGCCGTCGCCCGGAGCCTTACGGCTTGGGCAGTTCGCAGCCCTCGCGGCTCAGGTCGATCTTGTTGCCGGGTGCCACGCACGGCACCACGCCGTACGTCTGCTGGGCGTAGTTGATGCCCTCGCGGACCGTCACCTTGCCGTTCTCGTCGACCTCGCACGGGTTGTTGTCCGTGCACTCCTCGCCGCTCTCGTTGCCGGTGTTGTTGACGGCGACGACCTTGCCGGTCGCGTCATCGATCACCGGTGAGCCCGAAGTGCCGCCGATCGTCTGGCAGTCGGGGGTGTAGCGGACCGAGTCCTTCCAGGTCCAGTTCCCCTCCTTGAGGCGGTGGGCGAAGCCGTCGATGCTGCACTTGTACATCTTCTTCCAGTAGCCGGAGGCGACGGTGATCGCCGTGCCCTGCTCCGGCCGCGCCGCGTTCAGCTCAAGCGCCTTGATGCCGAACTGGCTCTCGATCTCGCCGTAGGTGCTGGTGAGTTCGTAGAGCGAGAGGTCGGTGTCCGTCATCGTCCCGTAGGCGATCTTGCTCGCCTTGACCGTGCCCGCGTCGCCGCCGGCGGCGTCGAGGAGGGTGAAGCTGCGCGAGGACGGCTTGTCGACGACGACCTCGCCGGGCGCCGGGAAGCCGGCCTCCAGGCAGTGGCCGTTGGACATCACGAGCGCCGGGTCCTCCGGCTTGGAGTCCGGCACCCGGACGACCGAGCCGGAACAGTTGCTCAGCGCCACCGTGCCCGCGAAGTCGACCGCCTTCGCCTTGGCGGGACGTGCGTCGCTGACGGCCGTCGCGGGCACCGCCGTTGCTCCGAGGAGCAGGGCGGAGAAGCACGCGACGACGAGAGGCTTGTGCATGTGGGGGGTCCCCTCTGTTGACTATGTGACCGAAGTTGCTTCGGTTTTGTCATGCGCATTGTTGGGGGTACTCGGCCGCGAGAACAAGACCGCATGCGGACACAACTGACCGCTGAGAGGACACTCCCGGGCCGGCGACGTGTCGCGGCAGACCCGTTCGCCTCCCGCGACACGGCCGGGAGACACTCCCCGGCCCGACGTGGCGCAAAACACGAGGCGGGTGTCCTTACGCGCCCGTAAGCTCGCGGACATGCAGGTCATCCAGTCGACGAAGCTCGCCAACGTCTGTTACGAGATCCGGGGCCCGGTGCTCGAGGAGGCGATGCGGCTGGAAGCGGCGGGCCACCGCATCCTGAAGCTCAACACCGGCAACCCCGCGGCCTTCGGGTTCGAGTGCCCGCCGGAGATCCTGGAGGACATCCTCCGCAACGTCGGCGACGCGCACGGGTACGGCGACGCGAAGGGTCTGCTCGCCGCCCGCCGCGCGGTCGTCATGCACAACCAGACCCTGGGCATCGAGACCGACGTCGAGCACGTCTTCATCGGCAACGGCGTCTCCGAGCTCATCGTCATGGCCATGCAGGGCCTGCTCGACGACGGCGACGAGGTCCTCGTGCCGGCGCCGGACTATCCGCTGTGGACGGCCGCGGTCTCGCTCTCCGGCGGTACGGCCGTGCACTACCGCTGCGACGAGCAGGCGGACTGGATGCCGGACCTCGCCGACATCGAGCGCAAGGTGACCGACCGCACCAAGGCGCTCGTCATCATCAACCCGAACAACCCGACGGGCGCCGTCTACAGCGAGGCCATGCTGCGCGGCCTCACCGACATCGCCCGCCGCCACAATCTGCTGGTCTGCTCGGACGAGATCTACGACAAGATCCTTTACGACGGCGCGGTCCACACCCCGACCGCCTCCATCGCCCCCGACCTCCTCACCCTCACCTTCAACGGCATGTCGAAGGCGTACCGGGTGGCCGGTTACCGCGTCGGGTGGGTGGCCATCTCGGGCCCGAAGGCGCACGCGTCCTCGTACATCGAGGGCCTGACGATCCTCGCCAACATGCGCCTGTGCGCGAACATGCCGGGCCAGCACGGCGTGGTCGCCGCGCTCAGCGGGCGGCAGACCATCAACGACCTGGTGCTTCCGGGCGGGCGGCTCGTGGAGCAGCGCGACACGGCGTACGACCTGCTGACGCAGATCCCCGGCGTGAGCTGTGTGAAGCCGAAGGGGTCGCTCTATCTCTTCCCGCGGCTCGACCCGAAGGTCTTCAAGATCAAGGACGACCGCCAGATGGTGCTCGACCTGCTGCGGGCCGAGAAGATCATGGTCGTGCACGGCACCGGCTTCAACTGGCCCGAGCCCGATCACTTCCGGGTCGTCACGCTGCCTACGGCGACGGATCTGGCCGAGGCCGTGACGCGCATCGGCACCTTCCTGGACGGCTACAGCCAGCCGTGACCATGCACGCATGACCCGACTCAACTTTAGACAGAATCTAATGTAGGATGGCTTTCAAGCTACCCGCCAGGAGGCCATCCCATGTACGAGCCGATCCGCACCAAGTCGGTCCATGCCATGGCCGACCCGGGCGACTTCCCGCACCGCTCCCGCGAGGAGGAGCTGGACATCCAGCTCGCCGCGCATCTGGCGGCGCTGCTCGCCGTCACGGACGAGCTGCGCGCCCTCGCGCCCTCCGCCGACCTGGACGACGCCGCCGAGCAGCTGTCGTCCGAGGTGGCCCGGCTGCGCGGCGGTCTGCCGCCCGTCCGCTCGGCCGTGGTGACCGCCATCCACGAACCCCACCTCACCGCCCTGCACCAGCGCGCCCACGCCCTCGCGGGCCGCGCCCTGGTGGTGGCCGCGTCCCGCGCCGACACCGCGGCGGCGATCCTCGCCGCCCACCGCATGGACGCGCACGCAGGCGCCGCGCATCTCGTCGGCGCCCACTGACGGCCCCGGTCCGCGGCCGTACAGGCCGCGGACCGGGCGCCACCTACCTGGTCAGCCGGTCACCCGCACCGTCGCCTCGGCCGACGAACCCGAGTGCAGGTCGTCGCCCTCGTAGCTGACGGCGTAGACGGTCTTGCCCCGCTTGCTGGGCAGATCCCTGACCTTGAACGTGCCGTCGGCCGCGACCGACGCGGACGTCAGCTCGCCCGTCGTCCCGAACCGGTCGGTCCGCGTCACCTTCAGGGCGATCCCGGACGGCAGCGAGCGCCCCTGCCCGGTCAGCTTCCCGGTGATCTCGACGCCACCCGCGCGGGTCGCCTCGGCGGGCGCCGTCAGCTCGATCGAGGTCGGCGCCTTCGCCACGTCGACGGTGAGCGTGACGTCCTCGGCGGGGCGGTGCGTGACATCGCCGAGGAACCGCAGCGTGTACGTCGCCTCGCCGAGCCGGTCCGGTACGTCCAGGACGGTGAAGCTGCCGTCGGCGGCGACCTTGGCGGGGGCCACCTCCGTCGTGCCGTCCGCGTCCTTGCGGACCGCCTCCACCTTCACCGGCTCGGCGGGCGCGGGACCGTCCAGCTCCAGCTTGCCGCGGATGCCGAGCGGTTCACCGACGACGGGCTTCGACGGCGTGGTGCTCAGGGTGCCGGTGAAGCGCGAGTCGTGCTGGGCGGCCGGCGGCTTGATGACGTGCAGCCAGTGGTTGTAGCCGCCGTCCGAGGTCACCGCGAAGAGCCGTGAGCCGTCCTTGGACCAGTCGAGGCCGCGCGGCACGACCCGCGAGCCGTCGAGCTCCCCCTCGAAGGCGAACTCCATCGGGGTGGTGCCGTCCGCCGGGTCTGCGGGCTGGATCAGCAGGTCGGAGACGCTGCCGGAGGCGACCGCGCCGCGCGCCACGTACTTTCCGTCCCCGCTGAACGCCACCGCCGAAGCCTTCGCGCCCTCGGGCAGCGACTGATAGCCGGTCGGCGCGTCCGCCAGGTCGGAGGCGTCGAGCAGCCGGGTGCCGTACGCCGCGTCGGCGACGGCGATCCGCTTGCCGTCGGCGCTCTGGGCGAGGTCCTTGAGGTCGAGCGCGCCCTTGCCCTCGGCGTCCGCGAAGCGTCGCTGCGGGCCGCGCACCAGGTTGGCGCCGCTCGCGTCGAAGGTGGCGACGAACGCGTTGGCCGCGCTGTTCACGCCCGCCTGCCCCATGATGAGCCGGTCCGGGGCCCCGGGCCCCGACTCGATCTTCAGCCGCCCCTCGCTGTTCCAGCCGGTGTTGACGTACGAGGTGTCCTTCACCTGGTACAGCAGGGCGGTGTTGTCGGGCCTTTCGCAGTACGAGCTGCCGGTGTACGGCGTCTCCGTGAACCACGTCTTGCCGCCCGCGACGGCCACCTCCCGGCCGCAGGTGACGTCGAAGTTCGTGCCCGAGGCGCCGGTCCTGGTCTGGGTCGCCGTGTCGAACGTCAGGATGCGGTTGGACTGCGACACGTGCAGGGTCGCCCCGTCCGCGCTGAGCGCCATGCCGGACGCCGGCTGATCGGTGGCGAGCGAACCGACGCGCTGCCCCGCGAAGTTGTAGACCAGGACGGCGCTCGCCCCGCTGCCGCTCTTGTTCCCGTCGGTGACGTAGACCCGCTCGTGCGTGTCGTCCACCACCATCGCCCCGAACGAGGAGATCGGCAGCTTCGCCACCTCGTCCGACGGAGTGGCGGCGTGCGCGGCGGGTGCGGTGACGGCGACCAGACAGGCCGAGCTCAGAGCCACCGCGAGCGCGGCACCCGTCACACGTCTTAACCGCTGAGATTGCTTCAACTTGGCCCCCCACAGGGTGTTTTGGGGCGCGCGTCGATCAGCGGCCCCCCGTGTGGGGTCATTGAAACATGTGAGGGGCATGTGAAGGCGGCGTATGCGAGATGCGGATATACGCGGATGAGCCCCGCACGCCGTTGTGCGGGGCTCATCCGGAATGCGCGGTACGTCTAGCCGAGACGCTGCACCAGGGCGCGGTACTCGTCCCACAGTTCCTTGGGCGTGTGGTCACCGAAGGTGTTCAGGTGCTCGGGGACCAGCGAGGCCTCGTCGCGCCAGACCTCCTTGTCGACCGTGAGCAGAAACTCCAGGTCATCCTTGGCCAGGTCGAGGCCCTCGGTGTCCAGCGAGTCGACCGTCGGCAGGATGCCGATGGGCGTCTCGACGCCCTCCGCCTTGCCGTCGAGCCGGTCCACGATCCACTTCAGGACGCGGGAGTTCTCGCCGAAGCCGGGCCACACGAACTTGCCGTCGGCGTTCTTCCGGAACCAGTTCACGTAGTAGATCTTCGGCAGCTTGGACTGGTCCTTGTCCGCGCCGACCTTGACCCAGTGGGCCATGTAGTCGCCCATGTTGTAGCCGCAGAACGGCAGCATCGCGAACGGGTCGCGGCGCAGCTCGCCGACCTTGCCCTCGGCCGCTGCGGTCTTCTCGCTCGCCACATTCGCGCCGAGGAAGACGCCGTGCTGCCAGTTGAAGGACTCCGTGACCAGCGGCACCGCGCTGGCGCGACGGCCGCCGAAGAGGATCGCCGAGATCGGCACGCCCTTGGGGTCCTCCCACTCGGGCGCGATGATCGGGCACTGCGATGCGGGCGTGGTGAAGCGGGCGTTCGGGTGCGCGGCCGGGACGCCGGACTCCGGCGTCCAGTCGTTGCCCTTCCAGTCGGTGAGGTGGGCGGGAGTCTCCTCCGTCATGCCCTCCCACCAGACGTCGTTGTCGTCGGTGAGGGCGACGTTCGTGAAGACCGAGTTGCCCCACAGGGTCTTCATGGCGTTGGCGTTGGTGTGCTCGCCGGTGCCGGGCGCGACGCCGAAGAAACCGGCCTCGGGGTTGATCGCGTAGAGCCGGCCGTCCTCGCCGAAGCGCATCCAGGCGATGTCGTCGCCGATGGTCTCGACGGTCCAGCCGCGGGTCGTCGGCTCCAGCATGGCGAGGTTGGTCTTGCCGCAGGCGCTCGGGAAGGCGGCCGCGACGTACTTCGACTCGCCCCCCGGCGGCGTGAGCTTGAGGATCAGCATGTGCTCGGCCAGCCAGCCCTCGTCGCGCGCCATGACGGAGGCGATGCGCAGGGCGTAGCACTTCTTGCCGAGCAGGGCGTTGCCGCCGTAACCCGAGCCGTACGACCAGATCTCGCGGCCCTCGGGGAAGTGCGAGATGTACTTCGTGGAGTTGCAGGGCCACGGCACGTCGGCCTCGCCCGCTTCGAGCGGGGCGCCGAGCGTGTGGACGGCCTTCACGAAGAAGCCGTCCTCGCCGAGCTCGTCCAGGACGGCCTGGCCCATGCGGGTCATCGTGCGCATGGAGACGGCGACGTACGCGGAGTCGGTGATCTCCACACCGATGGCGGACAGCGGTGAGCCGACCGGCCCCATGCAAAACGGCACGACGTACATCGTGCGGCCGCGCATCGAGCCGCGGAAGACACCGCCCTCGCCGTTCGAGCCCTGGAAGATCTCCCGCATCTCGGCGGGTGCCTTCCAGTGGTTGGTCGGGCCCGCGTCCTCTTCCTTCGCCGAGCAGATGAAGGTGCGGTCCTCGACGCGCGCGACGTCGGTCGGGTCGGAGGCCGCGTAGTACGAGTTGGGGCGCTTGATCGGGTCGAGCTTCCTGAACGTGCCCTTGGCGACGAGCTCCTCGCACAGGCGCTCGTACTCGGCCTCGGATCCGTCACACCAGACCACGCTGTCCGGCTGCGTCAGTTCGGCGATCTCGTTCACCCAGGAGACCAGCTCCCGGTGGTTGGTGGGGACAGTGCCCAGGGGCTCTGCGAGAAGGGGAGCCGCGATGTCGCGCGCCACGATTGCTCCTATACGAGGGGTTTATAGGTTTGTTGCCCCGTGGGGGCTGCGACCCGGACGCTTCACGTGGTGTTCCCTCTGGCGCTCATCCGGTGCCGACCGCACTCATTTGATCATCCGACGCATCCGCGCATATGTCCAGAGGGCCTCACAGGTGAGCGGCGTGAGTATCGCCACTCATCAGGTCGGCCTTCCGGCCACGAATCCGTCACTTGTACGCTCGGGTATCACCGTGAGCATCGCCACTTGTACGCCACGGTCCCCCCATGACTGATACCTAACTTACGGTTGCGTAGGTACGATGCCGATATGACCGCTCCCGTCCCTGACGCGATCACGAACACCCAGGACACCAGCCGCGAGACGGCATCCAAATCCGACTCGTCCGTGCTCGACGCCCTGCCGCTTCCCGATCTCGATGAAGTGAAGCCCAAGATGCGCGGGTGGCTGCACGCGGGCATGTTCCCCGCCGTGCTCGTCTCGGGCATCGCGCTCCTTGCGCTCACGGACTCCACGCGTGCGCGGATCGCCTGCGGGATCTATGTCCTGTCGGCGTGCCTGCTCTTCGGAGTGAGCGCGATCTACCACCGGGGCACCTGGAGTCCGCGCGCCGACGGGGTGCTGCGCAGACTCGACCACGCCAACATCTTCCTGATCATCGCGGGCACGTACACCCCGCTGACGATGCTGCTCCTGCCCGGCTCGAAGGGGCAGTGGCTGCTGTGGGGCGTGTGGGGAGCGGCGGTGGCCGGCATCCTCTTCCGGGTCTTCTGGGTCGGTGCGCCGCGCTGGCTCTACACCCCGTGCTACATCGCGATGGGCTGGGCCGCGGTCTTCTTCCTGCCCGACTTCATGCGGGCGGGCGGAATCGCCGTCCTGGTCCTGGTGATCGTGGGCGGCCTTCTCTACAGCGCGGGCGGCGTGATCTACGGCATCAAGCGCCCCAACCCGTCCCCGCGGTTCTTCGGCTTCCACGAGGTCTTCCACTCCCTCACGCTGGCCGCCTTCGCGGTGCATTACGTGGGCATCTCGATGGTGGCGTACCAGCACGGGTAAAGCCTGACGGGCGCCACACCCGCCCCCTCCCCCTTCATGGCCGCGGCTTTCGAGCCGCGGCCATGTGCGTGTGCGGGCGCGGACACGCGACGCCCGCACATCTTGACGGTCACTACCTTTTGAGAGTTACTCTCAATTCATGGCAACTGTCACGAGCTCGACTGCCGCGTCCCGGCAGGACCCACGCCGTTGGTGGGCGCTCGCCGCCCTCGTCGCGAGCATGCTCGTGCTCGGTTTCGACATGACGATCCTCAACGTCGCCCTGCCGACGATGGCCGGGCAGCTGGACGCGAGCACGGGCGAGCAACAGTGGATGGCGGATGCGTACATCATCGTTTTCGCGGCCCTGATGCTTCCGGCCGGACTCCTCGGCGACCGGTTCGGACGCCGCAGGATGCTGATCACCGGGCTCGGGATCTTCCTGGTGGGCTCGCTGATCGGCACCCTCGTCGACTCCGTCGCACTGGTCGTCGTGGCGCGGGCGTTCATGGGCATGGGCGGCGCGCTCGTCATGCCCCTCGCCATGGCCGTGCTGCCCGCGCTCTTCGCCCCCGGCGAGCGGACCAAGGCCGTCGGCATCGTCGCTGCGGCCTCCGCGCTCGGCGCGCCGCTCGGGCCGATCGTGGGCGGCTGGCTCCTGGACCACTTCTGGTGGGGCTCGATCTTCCTGATCAACGTCCCGATGGTCGCCATCGGCATCACCGCCTGCGTCTTCCTGCTCCCGGAGACGACCGACCCCTCGTCCCCGAAGGTCGACGTCGCCTCCACCGCGCTCACCGCGGCCGGACTCGGCGCGCTCATCTACGCGATCATCGAGGCCCCCGTACGGGGCTGGGGCGACCCGCTGGTCCTCGGCATGTTCGCCGGCGCGACCGCCCTGATCGCCGCGCTCGTCCTGCGGGAACGGAAGATGCCCCGCCCCATGCTCGACATGTCGCTGCTGCGCAACCGCGGCTTCCTGCTCAACACGATCGCGGCGACGCTCGTCATGTTCGTCCTGTCGGGCCTGATGTTCGTGCTTCCGCAGTACTTGCAGGCGGTGCTCGGCCATGACGCCTTCGGCACCGGCCTGCGGATGCTGCCGATGATGGGCGGCCTCATCATCGCGGCGAAGGGCGCGGAGCCTCTCGTACGCCGCTTCGGCCCGCGTGCGGTGATCAGCGCCGGACTCGTCGTGCTCGCCTTCGCGGCGATCCTCGGCAGCCGTACGACGGTCGACTCCGGCTACGGCTTCACCGCGCTGTGGCTCACGATCGCCGGCATCGGCTTCGGCTTCGGCGTCGTGCCCGCCATGGACTCGGCCCTCGGGGCGCTCCCCGTGGAGCGGGCGGGATCCGGCACCGGTCTCATGATGACCGTGCGTCAGGTGGGCAGCGCCATCGGCATCGCCCTGCTCGGCTCGCTCCTCGCCGGTGTCTACGCCGACCGCCTCGACACCGGCAAGATCCCGGACGCGGCGGCGGACACCGCGGGCGAGTCGGTGGTGGCCGCCCACGCGGTCGCCGAACGGCTCGGGGTGCCGCGCCTCGCCGGCTCCGCCGACGAGGCGTACATCGACGGCATGGTGACCGTCCTCCTCGTCAGCGGCATCGCGGCGCTGGTCACCGCGCTGCTCGTGGCGGCGCTGCTGCCGAAGGCTCCCCCGCCGCCGGACGACGCCGACATGGCACCGGAGCCGGCGGATGCCCGACAATGAGCGCCATGACGGCCGCACGCAGCACCGCTCCCTCGCAAGGCTCCCAGCTGGGACTTCGCGAACGGAAGAAGCTCAAGACGCGCATCGCGATCCGTGAGGCCACGTACCGGCTGATCGACGAGCAGGGGTACGACGCGACGACGGTCGAGCAGATCGCGGAGGCCGCGGAGGTGTCGGCGTCGACCGTCTTCCGCTACTTCCCGACCAAGGAGGACATCGTCCTCACCGACGAGTACGACCCGCTCCTGGAGGACGAGCTGCGGGCACGTCCCGTGGACGAGCCGATCGTGGAGTCCCTGCGGCTCGTGCTGCGCAGGGCGGTGGGCGGCCCCGGCTTCACCGAGGAGCCGGAGATCGCACGCCTCCGTACGCGCCTGATGATCGAGGTCCCCGCCGTGCGCTCCCGGCTCCTGGAGAGCATGTCGGTCACCGGCCGGATGCTGTGCCGCGTCATCGCCGAGCGGGCGGGCCGCGACCCCGGGGAGCTGGAGGTCCGCGTCTTCGCGATGAGCCTCATCGCCGCGCTCACGGAGACGGCGGCGTACTGGGCGGAGCACGGCCACGAGGACGACCTGGGCGAGCTGGTGGACCGCGCCCTGTCCATGCTGACCACGGGCTTCGGGACGGCGGCGCCCGGGGCTTGACGGCGGGCGCGGCGGGCGCGGCGGGCGCGGCGGGCCGTGGAAAATCTTCGGGTGCAGCTGCTCCCCCCATGCCATCCTGACCGCATGAATGGTCCGGAGATCCTCGTCCGCTTCGCCCCCGAGCTGGGGCTTTTCGTACCGCACGGGCGAAGGGGCGGGCCCACCACGGCGGTTACGGACGGCGTGTCGACGCTCGGGCACGTCGTCGAGTCGCTCGGGGTGCCGCTGACGGAGGTCGGCTCGCTCGTCGTGGACGGCGCCGAGGTCCCGGTCTCGCACATCCCGGCGGCGGGCGAGTCGGTGGAGGTCCGCGCCGTCTCCCGCCCGCAACCCGTCCCCGGCGCTCCCCTCCGCTTCCTCCTCGACGTCCATCTCGGCACGCTGGCCCGCCGGTTGCGCCTCCTGGGCGTCGACGCGGCGTACGAGAGCACGGACATCGGCGACCCCGCCCTCGCCACCCGCTCGGCCACCGAGCGACGGGTGCTGCTCAGCCGGGACCGGGGCCTGCTGCGGCGCCGCGAGCTGTGGGCAGGGGCGTACGTCTACAGCGACGCGCCGGAGGAACAACTCCGCGATGTCCTGGGCCGGTTCGCCCCTGCACTGGCCCCCTGGACCCGCTGCACGGCCTGCAACGGCTCCCTGCGGGCGGCGACCAAGGAGGACGTGGCGAACAGGCTGGAGGGCGGCACGCGGGGGACGTACGACGTGTTCGCGGAGTGCGGGGAGTGCGGGCGGGTGTATTGGCGGGGGGCGCATCATGACCGGCTGGAGGGGATCGTGGCGGGGGCGGTGGAGGAGTTCTCCCCCCGGACGGGCTGAGATTCCCCGCCGGTCCGGTCATGTCTTTCAGCCCCTCCGGCGTTTGAGGAGCGGGGTCTGGGGCGGAGCCCCAGTTTCGGGAAGGGGCGGGGTTGGGGAGAGCCCCGCAGGGCCCGCCCGAACCCCGGCACAGCCTCAGCCCGACAGCTTCGCCGCCAGCTCCCCCACGTCAGTGGTGGGCGCGTCGCAGACGAACCGCCGGCAGACATAGGCCGCAGGCAGCTCCCTCCCTGCGAGCAGCGGAAACTCCCCGCCGCCCGCGGGGCCGACAGCGACGACAGCCCCCGGCGCCGTCCCCAGCAAAGCGGTGCGGTGCAGCTCCCCACCGACCGGCCCGATCACCGCGACCTCACGGGGGCCGTCCAGCGCCGCCTCGGCCACCGCGAGGCCGTGCCCGATGAACCGGGGCGCCCGAGGCGCGAGCCCCTTCACCACGCCGAGCGCCCGCTCCGCCGCGAGGCGATGCGGCTCGGCCCCGGTCTGCGCCGCGTACGAGAGCAGCGCCCCCGCGGCAGCCGTCCACCCGGACGGCACCGCGTTGTCCGTGGGGTCCTGCGGCCGCCGGATCAACTGCTCGGCGTCCGCGGCGGTGTCGTACAGGGACCCGGACTCCGCGTCCAGGAACTGGTCGAGCACGTGGTCGAGAAGGAATCCGGCGAACTCCAGCCAGACCCCCTCCCCCGTCACGGAGGCCAGCGCGAGGAAGCCCTCGGCGACATCGGCGTAGTCCTCCAACACGCCCGCGTTGGCGCCGACTTGACCGTCCCTGGACGTACGGGAGAGCCGCGCCCGGTCGTCCATGTGGAGCCGTACGAGAAGGTCACCGGCACCTACCGCGGCGGCCACCAGGTCGGGCCGGTCGAAGTAGGCGCCGACCTCGGCGAGCGCGGCGACGGCGAGTCCGTTCCAGGCGGCGACGACCTTGTCGTCACGGCCGGGCGCGGGCCGCCGCGAGCGGGCCGCGAGCAGCCGCTCCCGGATGGAACCGAGCCGCTCGGCGTCGGCCACCACCCCTGCCTGCGCCGGAAGTTGGAGCACCGAGGCACCTTCCTCGAAGGTGCCTTCCTCGGTCACCCCGAAGTACGTGACGGCCAGCTCGGCGTCCGCGTCGCCGAGCACCTCGCGGAGCTGCTCCGGCGTCCAGACGTAGTACGCGCCCTCGACGTGCTTGCCGGTCGCGGGGTCCTCGCTGTCCGCGTCGAGCGCCGAGGCGAAACCGCCCTCGTTCGTGCGCAGTTCGCGCACCATGAAGTCGGCGGTCTCCAGGGCGACGCGCCGGGCGAGGTCGGAGCCCGTGGCCCTCCACAGGTGGGCGTAGACCCGGCAGAGCAGCGCGTTGTCGTAGAGCATCTTCTCGAAGTGGGGCACCACCCACTCGCGGTCCACGGAGTAGCGCGCGAAGCCGCCGCCGAGCTGGTCGTAGATCCCGCCGCGCGCCATCCGCTCGCAGGTGTCGGCCGCCATCTGCAGGGCGCCCTCCGAGCCGGTGCGGGCGTAGTGCCGCAGCAGGAACTCGACGACCATGGACGGCGGGAACTTGGGGGCGCCGCCGAAGCCGCCGCGCGAGGCGTCGTAGTCGCGGGTGAGGCCGAGCAGCGCCTGGGCGAGTTCGTCCTCGCCGGGCAGCTCGTCCGCGCCGAACGCGAGCTGCCGGTCGGCGAGGTCCCGCACGATCTTCCCGGCGACGTCGTTGACCTCGTCGCGACGGTCCGCCCAGGCGCGCCGGACCCCGTCGGCGACCTGCTGGAAGGAGGGCATGCCGTGGCGCGGCTCGGGCGGGAAGTACGTGCCGAAGTAGAAGGGCTCGGCGTCGGGCGTCAGGAAGACGGTCATGGGCCAGCCGCCCTGCCCGGTGGCGGCCTGTACGGCCTCCATGTAGACGGCGTCGATGTCGGGCCGCTCCTCACGGTCGACCTTGACGTTGACGAAGTGCTCGTTCAGGAAGGCGGCCGTGTCGGCGTCCTCGAAGGACTCGTGCGCCATGACGTGGCACCAGTGGCAACTGCTGTACCCCACGCTGAGCAGCACGGGCACGCCCCGCTCACGGGCCTGTGCGAAGGCCTCCGCCGACCAGGGCCACCAGTCGACGGGGTTGTCGGCGTGCTGAAGGAGGTAGGGGGACGTCTCATGGGCCAGTCGGTTCGGCATACCTTCCATCCTCGCGCACCTGGCCCGCGGATCCGGGAACTGGCCCACGTGATCCGTGGACTCCCTCGCGTCGGAGGCCCGTACGCAGGACACTTGTGGCCGCAGGTGACCATTGCACTCGGAGGGGGAGCCATATGCGGGACAGCCATCGGGCCGAGGCCGAGCGGCTGTTGGTGCGGGCGGTGGAAGAAGAGGTGCGGCGCTCCGGCGGGCGTATCGACGGGGGCGTGCTGCTCTCGCGGGCCCGGGGCGCGCTGGACGCCATGGGGCAGACCGCCGGCGAGGAGTACGCCGCCTACACGCAGGCAGTGGACGAGGCGGAGGCCGGGCAGCTCTCCTTCGGGCAGCGGTACGCCAGAGAGGGGGCGGGAACTCCCCTGCTGGTGGCGGCCGTCGCGGCCGTGGGCGCGTGTCTCGCCGACCTCGTCCTCGGGACCGGGGTCTCGACCGCCATGGGCGCGGGCGCCGCCGTCGCCCTCGTCGGCGCGGCCACCACCGTCGTGAAGGTCACCGCCGCCCATGTGCCCGCGGCCAGCCGCCGCGCCGGTGCCATCAGCCAGCCGGGCGGGCCCGAACAGTTGCGGCTGCAGTGGCTCACCGCCCTGGAGGTGCGGGGCATCCGGCCCTTCCTCGACCAGCAGCGCGTGCTGCAGGCCCCCTCCGGCAAGAAGAAGACCTCGCCGCAGCTGCGCGGCACGGACAAGAGCGCGGCGGCCCGCAGGCGAACCGTACTGGAGCAGTCCTTCGCCCAACTGCCGCAGCCAGAGGGCCCGTTCGCCGGGCGGCGCACGGAGCTCGCGCGTGTCGCCCAGTGGGTGCACGCCGCACGGGCCAGCACCGAGACGCGGCCCACCGTCGTCGTGCTGCACGGCGCGCCCGGCTCCGGGCGCTCCTCGCTCGCCGTGCGGGCCGCGCACGATCTGCGGGACCAGTTCCGGGGCGCCTGCGTCGTCGACCTGCGGGGCGAGAGCTCCCAGCCGCTGTCCACGCGGGACGCGCTCCTGCATCTGCTGAATCGATTGGGCGCCCCGCGCGAGCAGCTCCTGTTCCGTGAGCGTTCCTCGCAGGAACAGCAGGTCAAGCGGCTCAGCGAGCTCTACCACCAGTATCTGACCGGGCTCCCCGTGACCATCGTCCTCAACGACGCGAGCGACCCGGAGCAGGTGCGCACCCTGGTGCCCGAGCGCTCCGACAGCCTCGTCCTCGTCACCACGCGCAAGCCCCTGGAACTCGCGGCCGACCTTCCCGCCTGGGTGCACCAGCTGCCCGTGGAGCCCCTCGACGCGGCGGGCTCGGAGCAGCTCCTGCGGGAGTCCGCGGAGGACACCTCCGGGCCCTACGACGCCGAATCCGCCGACGCCGTACGGGAGTTGTGCGGCGGTCTGCCGCTCGCCCTGCGCGTCGCCGGGTCCTCCATCGGCGCGCGCACGACACGCCAACTCGCCGCCGACCTGGCCGCGTACGGCCCCTTCGAGAAGGTCGCGCCCGTGGAGCGCGTCCTGTGGCTGCGCTACACCGACCAGTCCGAGCCCGCCCGGCGTCTCCTGCGCAGGCTCGCGCTGGCCGGGCGCGCCTCCATGGGGGCGGCCGCCGCCGCTGCCCTGCTCGGCGCCGACGAGCAGGAGGCGGCCCGCCAGCTGACCGCGCTCTCCCGCGCGGGCCTCGTCGATCAGGTCCGCGGCAGCCGCTACCGCCTGCACGACCTCGTACGCGCCTTCGCGCTCGCCCGGCTCATCGACGAGGAGGAGCCCGCCGAGCGCACCGCCGCGCAGGAACGCCTGGTCGTCAGCTACAGCGAGCTCGCCGGGTCGGTGATCCGCCTGGTCGACGGGAAGATGTCGACGCGGGCCGGCCAGTTCGACCGGCACGGCTTCTCCTCGCTCGAAGCGGCCCTGCGCTGGCTGGACGACGAGTCGAGCTTCATCACGGCGGCCCTGCGGCACGCGGAGGGCGTCGACCAGGAGGCGGTGCTGCATCTCCTGGGCGCGTTGTGCGACTACTGCCTGCTGCGCGGCGACCTCTACCGCCTGGGCGAGATCAGCGAGCTGACGCAAGCCGTCGACCAGGGCCTTCTCTCCCGGAGCGTGCGGTGGCGCACCGGCATCGCGTCCCGTCAGCTCGGCGAGCTCGACCAGGCGCGGACCACCCTGACGTCGGTCGTGGACCTCTACATGGAGGCGCACCAGGACGCGGGCGCCGCCCTCGCCCTGTGTTCGCTGGGGATCACCCTGCACCACCAGGGCAATCTGACGGAGGCGGCCGCGCGCCTGAGCGAGGCCCTCGAACTGCAGGGCGCCGACGAACTCGCCGGTGACCGCGCCTGGACGATGCACGCCCTCGCCGCGGTGGAGCGCGACCGCTCCAACCTCAACAAGGCGCTGGGCCTCCTGGAGGCCTCCCTGACCCTGCACCGCGAGAACGACTCCCTGCACGGGGAGGCCTGGGCGCACTTCCAGCTCGGGCAGCTCTGCCTGCGCATGGGCGACGTACCGCGCGCACAGGAGCAGCTGCGGGGCGCCCTGGACCTGTACGGGCGCACGCGGGACGGCCGCGGCGAGGCCTGGGCCCTGACGCAGCTCGCGCGGGCCCGCCTGGTGGACGGCGACGCGTCGGCCGCCGTCGACGGGCTGCGGCAGGCGGTGTCCCGGCACCGCGACAACGAGGACGCGCGCGGCGAGGCGTGGAGCGCCTACTACCTGGGCCAGGCCCTGGAGGAGGCGGGCAGCCTCGACCAGGCGGTGCGTGAGCTGGAGCGCTCACGGACGATGTTCTCGCGGATGCGCGACGTGTACGGCCTGGCCTGCGCCCGCCACCACTCGGCCCGGGTGACCCGCGACCAGCGTGCCGCGCAGACGGGCTCGCTGCGCAACTCCGGCTTCGCCCGCCAGCTCCTGGTGGACGCCCGCGCCGACTTCCAGCGCATCGGCGTCGCGCACGGCGAGGCCTGGACGTGCCTGGAGCTCGCGGTCGTGGACGCCGGGAACACGCGGGCCCAGCAGGCGCTGGCCCTGTGCGACGAGGCGGCCGCGCTGTTCGCGTCGTACGGCGACCGCAGGGGCGAGGACTGGGCCCGCTTCCTGCGCTGCACGCTGCTGCCGTACGGATCGCCCGGCGGCTGGGAGATCGGCACCGCCGTCGCCCAGGAGGAGCTCAGCCAGCTGGCGCGCGCCGGGCATCCGACGCGCGACGGCAAGCTGGACGACTACATGGAGGCGTTCGGTCTGCTCCTGGAGCGCGGCGCCGACCTGGAGGCGGGCTGGCAGGCCTGGCGCCTGGGCATGGTGCCGGACCGTCACTCCCGAGAGGTGATGGGAGTGACGGTGGCGAAGGCGGGCTAGCCCTTGCGGGACTCGGCCTCGGCGGGCTTCGCCTCACCGGGGGCCGACTCCGCGGGCTCCTTGAAGTCGACCTTCCGCATGTGCTTGTTCATCGACTTCATCAGCCCCCAGACGGCGACAGCCATCACCGCGAAGACGATGAACCCGAGAACACCCGGGGTCACCTTGTCATCGTCGACCTCTTTGGCGAGAGGGACGAGATGCGTCATTGCCAGATGTACGTTCACGCTAGGCATTGTCGCGGATGCCCGCAAAGAGGTCGTCCTCGGGGAGGGATGTATCGACGAGCGACTTCGCGAGCTCGTACTCCTCCGTGGGCCAGACCTCCTTCTGGAGCTCCATGGGCACCCGGAACCAGCCGCCCTCGGGGTCGATCTGCGTGGCGTGCGCGATCAGCGCCCGGTCGCGGACCTCGTAGAAGTCGGCGCAGGGAACGTGCGTGGTCAGCGTGCGCTCGACCCGCTCGAACTCGTCCCATCGCTTCAGCCAGTCCCCGTAGGGCGATTCCAGGCCCTTGTCGAGCATGGCCTGGTGGAGCGCCTCGGTGCGCGGCCGGTTGAAGCCCTGGTTGTAGTACAGCTTCTGCGGCTGGAAGACCGGGCCGTACTCGCTCTCGGGGTACTTCTCGGCGTCCGCCGCACCGTCGAACGCCACCATCGTGATCTTGTGGGTCATGATGTGGTCGGGGTGCGGGTAGCCGCCGTTCTCGTCGTAGGTCGTGATGACCTGCGGGCGGAAGGAGCGGATCTGCCGGACCAGCTCGCCGGCCGCCTTGTCCACGTCCTCCAGGGCGAAGCAGCCCTCGGGAAGCGGCGGCAGCGGGTCGCCCTCGGGCAGGCCCGAGTCGACGAAGCCGAGCCAGTCCTGCTTGACGCCGAGGATCTCGCGGGCCTCGTCCATCTCCTTCCGGCGCACCTCGTGGATGTTCTCCTGGATGTACTTGTCACCCTGGAGCTTGGGGTTGAGGATGTCGCCGCGCTCCCCGCCCGTGCAGGTCACGACGTGCACGTCCACCCCCTCGGACACGTACTTGGCCATGGTGGCCGCGCCCTTCGACGACTCGTCGTCGGGGTGGGCGTGCACGGCCATCAGTCGCAGCTGCTCAGTCAAGACTCGATCCTCAGTGATCCGGCGCCGCCCTGGTCAATTCGGCGCAATGAACGGCTTCTATAGTGACGGAACCGGGGGACAGAAAATTCCGGCATCCCCTTTTACTGGAGGACGATCATGGCGGCCGTGAGCGAGAAGCTCCCCGATGGCCGGTACGGCCGCGAGCGCACGGCCGACGAGCGCGCGGACCGGAAGCTGAAGGTCATCGGCTCGGTCCTCGGTGTGCTCTTCCTCCTGATGATCGGCTGGTTCGGGTACGACTACGTCTCCGGCACCAAGGTCAGCGGCGAAGTGATCAAGTTCGACGTCGTCTCCGACAGTGCGGTCAAGGTGCACCTGGAGGTGCGCAAGGACGCGGACGCCAAGGGGTACTGCACCCTGCGTTCCCAGGCCGAGGACGGCGAAGAGGTGGGTCGCGCCGACTTCCGCTTCGACCAGCACGAGGGCCGGATCGACAAGGTCGTCACGCTGCGCACGAAGGCGCAGGGGACGAGCGCCGAGCTGCTCGGCTGCCACTCCGACTGACTCCGGCCCGCCTCGGCCGGTCCCTCGCGTCACGCTGACCGGCCGACGCCCCGTCTGTACCGGGGCTCACCTGCGTCGACGTATTTCTGATGGCTTATGTCCTCCCCCTCACGCGCCTGAATTGTTAGGCTCGTGGTTTCGCCCACCCGTTAGGGAACATCCTTCTGGGTAGGGCGATGCTTTGTATTCCCAGTACCTACGAGGAGCACCTGTGACCCAGACCAGCGAGAACGTCACCTGGCTGACCCAGGAGGCGTACAACCAGCTCAAGGCCGAGCTGGAGTACCTGTCTGGTCCCGCGCGCACCGAGATCGCTACGAAGATCGCGGCGGCACGTGAGGAGGGCGACCTGCGCGAGAACGGCGGGTACCACGCGGCCAAGGAGGAGCAGGGCAAGCAGGAGCTCCGCGTCCGCCAGCTGACCCAGCTCCTGGAGCACGCCAAGGTCGGCGAGGCGCCGGCCGCGGACGGCGTGGTCGCGCCCGGCATGGTCGTGACGATCGCCTTCGACGGTGACGAGGACGACACCGTGACGTTCCTCCTCGCCTCGCGCGAGTACGCGAGCTCCGACATCGAGACGTACTCGCCGCAGTCCCCGCTCGGCAGCGGCGTGAACGGCAAGAAGATCGGCGAGGACGCTCAGTACGAACTGCCGAACGGCAAGCTCGCCTCGGTGAAGATCCTTCAGGCGAAGCCGTACCAGGCCTGAGGCCCGCGTCGGCGACACGGAAGGCCCCCCGCACCGAGCGTGCGGGGGGCCTTTCGCGTGATCAACCGTCCGATCAGCCGTCCGCCCGGCGGTACTTGCGGACCGCGAGCGTGCGGAACGCCACGATGATGAGCACGGACCAGATCAGCGAGGCCCAGACGGGGTGCTCCATCGGCCAGGCTCCGGTGACCGACTTCGGCACTCCTTCGATCGTGTTGCCGAACAGCTCTCGGGCCGCCGCCACCGTGGCACTGAACGGGTTCCATTCGGCGACGTACTGAAGGAACTTCGGCATGCCGTTGACCGGCACGAACGCGTTCGAGATGAATGTCAGCGGAAAGAGCCAGATCAGCCCGCCCGAGGTCGCGGCCTCGGGGGTCCTGACGGACAGGCCGATCAGTGCGCCGATCCACGTGAACGCATAGCCGAGCAGCAGGAGCAGGCCGAAGCCGGCGAGGACCTTGCCCAGGTTCTCGTGCGTGCGCCAGCCGACGAGCAGGGCCACGGCCGCGAGCACGGCCAGGGTCACGGCCGTCTGCACCAGATCCGCGAGGGTGCGGCCGGTCAGGACGGCGCCCCGCGCCATCGGCAGCGACCGGAAGCGGTCGATCAGGCCCTTGTGCATGTCGTCGGCGATGCCCGCGCCCGCGCCTGCCGTGGCGAAGGTGACGGTCTGCGCGAAGATGCCCGCCATCAGGAATTCCTTGTAGGCGCTCGCGCTGCCCGCGGGTGCGCCCGGGATGTTGATGGACCCGCCGAAGACGTACGTGAACAGGACCACGAACATCACCGGCTGGATGACCCCGAAGAGGATCATCTCGGGAATCCTGGTCATGCGGATCAGGTTCCTGCGGGCCACGACCAGCGAGTCCCTGGCCGACTGGACGATGCCGCCCTTGGGGCGAGGCGCCAGGGTCTGTCGGGTGTCGGATACGGCGCTCACTTCGCGTCCCCCTTGTCCTTGACGTCCGCGCTGGTCGCGCCGCTCTCGTCGGTCGCGTCGTCTTCGCCGTTCTCGCCGTTCGGCGCCGTCTCGGCCGCGTGGCCCGTCAGCGAGATGAACACGTCGTCCAGGGTCGGGCGGCGCAGGCCGATGTCGTCGATCTCGATTCCGCGGGCGTCCAGCTCGCGGATGACCTCGGCGAGCAGCTTGGCGCCGCCGGAGACGGGGACCGTGAGCTTGCGGGTGTGGTCCTCGACGGCGACCTCGCCCTTGCCGAGGCCGCGCAGGACCTCCGTGGCCGAGGTGATGTCCTCGCGCTCGTGCACCACGACCTCGACGCGCTCGCCGCCGGTCTGCGCCTTGAGATGGTCGGAGGTGCCGCGCGCGATGACCCGGCCGTGGTCGATGACGCAGATGTCGTGCGCCAGGTGATCGGCCTCTTCGAGGTACTGCGTGGTGAGCAGCAGGGTCGTGCCGCCGGACACCAGCTCCTGGATGACCTCCCAGAGCTGCTGCCGGTTGCGCGGGTCCAGGCCCGTGGTCGGCTCGTCCATGAACATCACCGGGGGCGACACGACGAGCGCGGCCGCGAGGTCGAGGCGGCGGCGCATGCCTCCCGAATACGTCTTGGAGGGGCGATCCGCGGCGTCGGCGAGATTGAAGCGGTCGAGCAGCTCACCCGCCCTGACCTTCGCCTCTTTAGCCCTCATCTGGTAGAGCTGGCCGACCATCTGGAGGTTCTCGCGGCCCGTCAGATACTCGTCGACGGCGGCGAACTGGCCGGAGAGGCCGATCGACCGCCGCACTTCGTTCGGATGCTTCAGTACGTCGATGCCCGCGACGACCGCGCGGCCCCGGTCCGGCGTCAGAAGCGTCGTCAGACAGCGCACCGCCGTGGTCTTGCCCGCGCCGTTCGGCCCGAGGAGGCCGAGCACGGTGCCTTCCGGGACATCCAGATCGACGCCGTCCAGAGCCCTTACGTCGCCGAAGGTCTTCACAAGGCCTTCGGCGTAGATGGCGCCTGGCATGTGGGTTCTCCCAGTGGTTTGGGTGACTTCCTACGGAAAAGCTTAGATTTGCCGGGTATCAAGCGCCCGGTGACCAGTGACGTGAGACACACCATAACGCGATACATCGCGTCTGTTCAACGAGATTGGCGAGCCTGTGGACAACGCAAAATAGTGCGCGACCGCACCTCGACGCAGGCGATTTTCGCCGCGGTCAGCCGATGGCGTACGTGTTCGGCCGAGGGCGGGCGTCGTCAGCCGAGGGCGGGCGCCGTCAGCCGATGACGGTGTAGCCCGCCTCGCGCAGTGCCGCGCCCACCTCGGTGCAGTGCTCGGGCCCCTTGGTCTCCAGCTGCAACTCCACCTCCACCTCCGTGAGTCCGAGGCGCGGGTCGGTCCGCACGTGGCCAACGTCCAGGACGTTGGCGTCGACCACCGACAGCACCCCGAGGAGCGTGGCCAGCGCGCCCGGCCGGTCCGTCAGGCGCAGGCGCAGCGACAGGTAGCGGCCGGCCGCAGCCATCCCGTGGCGCAGGATGCGCTGCATCAGGAGCGGATCGACGTTGCCGCCCGACAGGAGCGCGACCACCGGTCCCTCGAAATCCCGCGGCCTGCTCAGAAGCGCCGCGACGGAGCTCGCGCCCGCCGGCTCGACGACCATCTTGGCCCGCTCCAGGCAGAGCAGCAGCGCGCTGGACAGCTCGTCCTCGGAGACGGTCACCACGTCGTCCAGGAGCTCATCGATGATCTTGAACGGAACGTCGCCGGGGCGCCCGACCTTGATGCCGTCCGCCATCGTCGCCGGGTTCTCGATCGACACCGGGTGCCCGGCCGCGAGCGAAGGCGGGTACGCCGCGGAACCCGCCGCCTGCACACCGATCACCTTGACGTCCGGTCGCAGCGACTTCACGGCCACCGCGATGCCCGCAGCGAGCCCGCCGCCGACCCCCAGGACCAGGGTGCGCAGCTCGGGGCACTGCTCCAGGATCTCCAGGCCCACCGTGCCCTGCCCCGCGATGATGTCGGGGTGGTCGAAGGGGTGGATGAAGACCGCGCCCGTCTCGTCCGCGTACTCCTGGGCCGCGGCCAGCGTCTCGTCGACGACCTGGCCGTGCAGCCGCACCTCCGCGCCGTACTCCCGGGTGGCCGCGACCTTGGGGAGCGGCGCGCCCACCGGCATGAAGACCGTGGACCGCACGCCGAGCAGCGAGGACGCCAGGGCCACGCCCTGCGCGTGATTGCCCGCGCTCGCGGCGACCACCCCGGCCGCGCGCTCCTCGGGCAGCAGGCCGGCGATCCGGACGTACGCGCCGCGCAGCTTGAAGGAGCCCGTCCGCTGGAGGTTCTCGCACTTGAAGTGAACCGGCGAGCCCACGAGGCGCGAAAGGTGCCTGCTGCCTTCCATCGCCGTCATCCTGGACACACCCGAGAGCATCTTCTGGGCGCCGCGCACATCGTCGAGGGTGACCGAAGGCAAGGAGTGACGCGTGCGGTAGCTCATGACCGCCAGTCTCCCAGTTCACACCGGGGTCCTCCTGCGGTGACCACGGGGCGAGACTGGTTTGCGCAGCGCCGGTACGCCCCGCGTCCCGGCCGCGTACCCTGTCCCCCAACCCATCGCCCTCGCATGAAGTGAGCCCCCGGCCATGCCCACAACTCCGGACATGACGACCGCCAGCGATCCCGGCCTCCTCGACACGCTGCAGCACCAGGTGGCCGTGTTCGCCCGCCGTGCGGAGCAGACACGCCTCGGCGGCGTAGGACAGGTCCGCAACTCCATGGACCGCGCCGCGTACCTGCTGCTCAACCGCCTCGACAAAGAAGGGCCGATGGGCGTCAAGGCGCTCGCGGCGAGCATGGGCATCGACTCCTCGACGGTCACCCGGCAGGTCGCCCCGCTGGTCGACACGGGGCTCGTCAAGCGCACCTCGCACCCCGAGGACGGTCGTGCCGTGGTGCTCCAGCTCTCGCCGCGCGGCGAGGCCCGCCTGAACGAGGTCCGCTCCTCCCGGCGTGACCTCATGGCCGAGCTGACCGGTGACTGGTCCCCGGAGGAGCGCGAAAGCTTCTGCACGCTCCTCACGCGCTTCAATTCAGCGCTCTCCGCCCGCCAGACCTCGCAGTCGACTCCGGACGCGCCCGAGTCCTGAGCCCTGAGCCCTGACTCCCGGGGGTTCCCGCCTCTTGACCTGGCCCAGGTGCCTGGCCTCATATGAGACCGGGGGCCCGGTCCCCTCCAGGCGGGAGGCGCGGTGCGCGAGCGGCAGGCGTTCCTGAACGCCCGCCGGGCCCGGGAGTTCGAGGCGTTCGTCGCGGGCGCGGCAGGGCGGCTGCTGCATGCCGCGACGCTGCTCACCACCGAGCCGCCGGACGCCAACCCACGCGCGCGTGCCCTGCTCACCGCGTCCCTCGCGCATTCGTACGCGACGTGGGACCGCATGCGCGGCGAGGACCCGTACGACCGCACCCGCCAGCAGCTCGCCGTCCGCTTCGCGCGCGGCGCCTGGCGCAGGCACCGCGGTCACGGCGGCGTCCTGGCCCGGCTCACGCCCCAGGAGCGGCTGATCCTCGTGCTGCGGCTCTACGAGGGCGTCGCCGAGGAACAGACGGCGGCGCTGCTCGGCCTGCCCACCGAACGCGTCGAGACGATCTGTGCCCGCGCCATGGAGACGGTGCTCCACCCGCCGCGCGGCCCTGCGCCGACCGTCCCCCTGGGTGAGGCGGCCCCCTCATGAACCAGTACGACCGCAAGGCGGCCGAGGTCCGCCACCTCCTGGACGACGGCACGCCCCCCTCGGCCCCGCCCGAGCTCTACGAAGAGGCCGTCCGCCGCGGTGGGCGCATGCTGCGGCGCAGAAGGGCGGTGCGCCGGCTGCTGTGGCTCATGCTGCTCGTGGCGGCGGTCGCCTTCGTGGTGTGGGCGTCGGTCGAGCAGCCCTGGGTGGAGCCGCCGTCGGAGACGACTCCACCGCTGACGCGCTGGTGACCCGCGGTCCGCTCCGGCCCGGCTCTAGCCCAGCGCCTGCTGGAGATCGGCCAGCAGGTCGTCCGCGGACTCGATGCCCACGGAGAGCCGCACCAGGTCGGCCGGCACCTCCAGGGCCGAGCCCACCACCGAGGCGTGCGTCATCCGCCCCGGGTGCTCGATCAGGGACTCCACGCCACCGAGCGACTCCCCCAGGGTGAACAGCTTCGCGCGGTCGCAGACGGCCACCGCGGCCTCCTCGCCCCCGGCGACCTGGAAGGACACCATCCCGCCGAACGCCTTCATCTGCTTGGCCGCGGTCTCGTGACCGGGGTGCTCCGGAAGCCCCGGGTAGAGAACACGCGTCACGCGCGCGTGCCGCGACAGCATCTCGGCGACCTTCGTCGCGTTCTCGCTGTGCCGGTCCATCCGGACGGCCAGCGTCTTGATGCCGCGCAGGACCAGCCACGCGTCGAAGGGCCCGGCCACCGCGCCCATCGCGTTCTGGTGGTACGCCAGCTCCTCGCCAAGCTCGGGGTCGCCGACGACAAGGGCGCCGCCCACGACG
Organism: Streptomyces sp. NPDC050439; assembly: GCF_040655335.1. Taxonomy (NCBI): domain Bacteria; kingdom Bacillati; phylum Actinomycetota; class Actinomycetes; order Kitasatosporales; family Streptomycetaceae; genus Streptomyces; species Streptomyces sp. NPDC050439. The sequence continues at coordinate 247,683 of NZ_JBFAJT010000004.1, read as the reverse complement.
TCCGAGTGCCCGCCCATGTACTTCGTCAGGGAGTGCACGACGACGTCCGCGCCCAGCGCGAGCGGCTGCTGCAGGTAAGGGCTCGCGAAGGTGTTGTCGACGACGAGCCGCGCCCCCGTCTCCTTGGCGACCTGCGCGACGGCGGCGATGTCCGTGATGCCGAGCAGCGGGTTGGAGGGGGTCTCCACCCAGATCGCCTTCGTGCGGTCGGTCACCGCGGCCCGTACCGCCGCCGGGTCGGAGGTGTCGGCGACCGACCACTCCACGCCCCACCGGGACACGACCTTCGCGAAGAGCCGGAACGTGCCGCCGTACGCGTCGTTCGGGATGACCACGTGGTCGCCGGGAGCGAGCAGCGTACGCAGGAGGCAGTCCTCGGCGGCGAGACCCGACGAGAAGGCGAGCCCGCGCCTGCCGCCCTCCAGGGCCGCCAGGTTCTCCTCCAGGGCGGTGCGGGTGGGGTTCGCGCTGCGGCTGTACTCATAGCCGCCGCGCAGACCGCCGACGCCGTCCTGCTTGTACGTCGACACCTGGTAGATCGGCGGGACGACCGCGCCCGTGAGCGGGTCGGCGGTGTTGCCCGCGTGGATCGCGACGGTCTCGAAACTCTGGCTGCTGAACTGGCTGCTGAAGCTGTCACTCATGTGGCCAGAGCCTAGTCCGGGACGAGGGGAGAGCCGACGAGTTCGAGACTGGTTCGCCAAGTGTCAGACCAGTCTGGTTCGCTTGTACTCATGGAGATTCTCTGGGTGCTGATGGCGGCGATCATGATCGGGGCGGTGCTCGGCCCGTTCCTGCTGCGCAGGCGCGGCGGAATCCGCCAGGTCGCGCCCGGTTCGCCGGACGCCGCGGACCCGGCGGACTACGGCTTCGCGCGTCAGGAGGAGCTGGACATCCGCATGCCGGGCCCGGACCACGACCTCCTGGACGTCCTCGACGTGGTCCAGCAGTCGCAGAGCTGGAAGGCGGCCTCGCAGCTGCTCGCGGGCACGGAGGTGCACGGCGAGGTGCGCTGGCAGCGCGTGCAGGCGTTCGCGGGCGCGGCCTCCCTCGAGCTGCAGCAGCGGCCCGGCGGGGTCAGCGACCAGCCCGGCGGGCAGTGGCTGCGGGTGTGGCGGGCCGAGGCGCCCAAGGACGCGGGCGGCGCCGCGGTGCACGCGGAGTTCCTCGTCCAGCAGGCCTGGCGGTCCTCGACCTCCGGGACGGACGAGTTCCGGATCATCCTGGAGGAGGCGAGGGAGGCCTGCGCGCAGGCGGCGCTCCTCTCCCCCGGCGACCCCATTCCGTACATCATCGAGCTCTCCATCGCGCGTGGCCTCGCGTACTCGCGCGAGCAGTTCGAGCAGCTGTGGCTGAAGATCCTGGACCGCGCGCCCGCCCACATGGGGGCGCATCTCGCGGCCCTGCACTACTGGTGCGAGAAGTGGCACGGCTCCCGCGAGCTGGCGGCCGACTTCGCGGAGGCCGCGGCGGCCCGTGCGCCCAAGGGCTCCCTGCTGTCCGCGACCCCCTTGTTCGCGGTGTACGAGCACCTTCCCGAGGTGAACCTCGTCCGCGGGTTCTACGAGAGCGAGGTCGTCACCAAGGCCGTCGAGGGCGCGCTCTACGCGGTGCACTCGGCCCGTCCCAACGACCCGATGCTGGCGCACGTGCGGCATCTCCTGGTCTTCTTCCTGGTCCGCAGCGAGCGCTGGGGCGAGGCGATGAACCAGCTGATCCACGTGGACGGCCACGTCGGCGCCCTGCCCTGGACGGTCTCCCCCGACCCGGCCGCGGACTACGCGGTGTACCGCGCGCTCGCGGTGGCGGGGTACGAGGCGAACGGCGGCAGCCCGGCGACGCTGTCGCACTGAGGCGGCGCGTGCGGGCGGGCGGGCCGGCCGTAGGAATGCGAATACGCCCAGGCACGTTAAACGAATAGCCGCCCGCCCACACCGGCCCGACGACACTCGGCCCGCCCCCGCCCCGCCCCCCTGGAGGAAAGCCCCATGCTCTTCGGCCGTACGCCCGAGCTCCCCACCCCCGAGCAGGCCCTCAAGGGCCGCGCGACCCCCGAATTCGAGGTCCCGTCCCGCCACACGGTCCTCGGCAACCCGCTCCTGGGCCCCTACCCCGAGGGCCTGGAGATCGCGGACTTCGGTCTTGGCTGTTTCTGGGGGGCCGAGCGCAAGTTCTGGCAGACGGAGGGCGTCTGGACGACGTACGTCGGCTATCAGGGCGGCTCCACGGAGAACCCTTCGTACGAGGAGGTTTGCTCGGGCCTGACCGGCCACGCGGAGGTGGTCCGCGTCGTCTTCGACCCGGCCGTCGTCTCGTACGCCGAACTCCTGAAGCTCTTCTGGGAGTCCCACAACCCCACCCAGGGCTTCCGCCAGGGCAATGACGTGGGCACCCAGTACCGCTCGGCGATCTACACCCACTCCGCCGACCAGGAGGCCGCGGCCGTGGCCTCCCTGGACGCGTACCAGCAGGTACTCACCGCGGCGAACCTCGGCACGATCACCACAACGATCCTGCCGGCGGCCCCCCGCCCGTTCTGGCCGGCCGAGGGCTACCACCAGCAGTATCTGGACAAGAACCCCGACGGCTACTGCGGAATCGGCGGCACGGGCGTACAGCTGGACAGCCCCTCGGAAACAAACTGGGGCCGCGCCTGCCCCACGGGAATCGCGCCTGCGCCTTCCGACGGCTGACGTGGCGGGCTTGGCCCCGCGGCGGCCCTCTGCCGTCAGCGAATCTGCCGCGGGCCGAGAATTCTGACGCGGTGGGTGGGGGCGTTCGAAGGTGGTGGGACAGCGGCCGGCAGGTGTGCCGCTCCCACCGTCTGGAGGACGATCGATGCCACCCATCGTCAAGGCCCCGCACGCCTCCGAGGGCGAGACGCCCTCGTCTCGGTTTGATGATCATTTGGCCGCGCAGTTGCTGACCCAGCGGATCATCTTCCTCGGGACGCAGGTCGACGAGGTTTCCGCGAATCGCGTGTGCGCGCAGATGTTGTTGCTGTCCGCCGAGGATCCGCGGACCGACATCAGTCTTTACATCAACAGCCCGGGCGGGTCCGTCACCGCCGGGCTCGCCATCTACGACACCATGCGGCTGATCCCCAACGACGTGTCGACCCTGGCCATGGGGTTCGCCGCCAGCATGGGGCAGTTCCTGCTGACCGTCGGCACCGCGGGCAAGCGGTACGCCCTGCCCAACGCGCGGATCATGATGCACCAGCCGTCCGCGGGCATCGGCGGGACCACCGCCGACATCGCGATCCAGGCCGAGAACCTGGAGTTCACGAAGAAGTCCGTCGAGCGGATCACCGCCGAGCACACCGGGCAGACCGAGGACGTCATCTCGCGTGACGGCGACCGCGACCGGTGGTTCACCGCCGAGCAGGCCAAGGAGTACGGGATGGTCGACCAGGTGCTCGACTCGCTCGCCGACGTGCGGCCCGCGGCCTCCAAGCCGCGCATGGGACTGGGGGTCTGACCGACATGAGCCAGTACACGATTCCCACCGTCGTCGAGCGCACCCCCCAGGGCGAACGCGCCTACGACGTCTTCAGCAGGCTGCTCTCCGAGCGGATCATCTTCCTCGGCACCGAGATCGACGACGGCGTGGCCAATGTCGTCATCGCGCAGTTGCTCCATCTCGAATCGTCGAACCCCGAGCGTGAGATCGCCGTCTACATCAACTCGCCCGGTGGTTCCTTCACTTCGCTCATGGCCATCTACGACACCATGAGCTTCATCAGCGCCCCGATCTCGACGTTCTGCGTCGGACAGGCCGCCTCCACCGCCGCCGTGCTGCTCGCGGGCGGCGACCCCGGGCGGCGCTTCGTGCTCGAACACGCGCGCGTTCTGCTCGGGCAGCCCGCGACCGGCGGGCAGCAGGGCACGGTCTCCGACCTCAGCCTCCAGGCCAAGGAGATGCTGCGGATCCGCTCGCAGGTGGAGGACGTCCTGTCCCGGCACTCGGGGCACGACGTCGCCACCCTGCGCGCGGACATGGACCGCGACAAGGTGTTCACCGCCGAGGACGCGGTGGCGTACGGGCTGGCCGACGAGGTGCTCAGTCGGCGGGCGCTCGCCTCCGCGGCGTAGCCCTAGCGCCAGCCCTGTCTACGCCGCCAGGCGGATGTCTCCCTGGCTCGGGCGCGTCGACCGCGTGCGCTGCGCCTGCTGCGTGTAGCGCGTCAACTCCGCCTGGGTCAGGGAGAGGAGGTCCGCCAGGCTCAATCCCAGCGCGCGGGCGCCGGCCGCGAGGACTTCGGACGAAGCCTCCTTGCGGCCGCGCTCCAGCTCGGAGAGGTACGGCATCGAGATGCGGGCCGCCTCGGCGACATCCTTGAGCGTCCGCTCCTGGGCGAGGCGCTCGCGGCGCAGCACGTCACCGACCACGTTCCGCCACAGGGGCTCTTTCGCCGTCGGTGGCACGGGAGTTGTGCGTGGACGCAAGGGGATGACGCGGGCCTGCCGCTCCGTCTTCGGGGCCTGCTCCGGGTCATGGGAACGCTCTTGGCTGCTCACCCTCCCAGGGTAGAAGCCACCCGGCCTCCGGGGCAGTGATCAGCGTTCCGCCCCCGGCGAACGCCTCACGAACCGCCGCCTCCCGCCCGCCACACCTCACGTCAACGCTTCCGCCAGCGCCTCCGTCGCCTTGATCACCCACGCGGGGTCCCCGTGCCGCAGCCCCCAGTGCGCCGCCGTCACCGCCCGCGCCTGCGCCCACCGCCTGGCCCGTTCACGGTCCACCTCGGCCGCGTCGGCGAAGACGGCGAGGCGGCGCAGGGCGGCGGCGCGCGGGTCGGGTGCGGTGAGCAGGGGCTCGAAGCGGGAGCGCAACAGGGTGATCGAGTCGTACGCGGGGTCGCCGACGTAACCCTTGGGGTCGATGGCCAGCCAGGGTTCGCGTTCCGACCTCAGTACGTTGGTGAAGTGCAGGTCGCCGTGGATCAGGGTGTCCGGTTGGTCCGTGCCGAGGTCGCGTACGGTCTCGATCGCCGCTGCCACCACGCGTGAAGGCAGAGGGGAGCCCAACTCCCTGTCCTCTTCGCGCAGTTCGCACTCCCACTCGGCCACGAGCGAGCTCATCCGCGGCAGCCCGGCGGGGGCGGGCACGGCGAGGCGGCGCGCCAGGCGTCCGGCCACGGCCACCGCCTCGTCGGTGTCCTCGACGTCGGCGAGCGAACCCCCGGCCGGCGAACTCCCGCCCGACCCGGCCTCCGCACCCGCCCCCGCCCGCTCAAGCAGCATCGCGAACCGTGCGTCGTCCCGCTCGTACAGGCGGACCGCGCCGCGGCCCGACCACACCGCGAAGGCGTGCGGCTCGTAGACGTTGCCGGGGTGCGGGAAGGAGATCTTCAGGACGGCGGGCGTCCCGTCGTACCGCCGTCGCACGGGGACGACGACGCCGACCTGCCCATGTGTGGCCGCCCCGGCCGGCTCGCAGTCCCAGCGCCCGAGCAGCTCGGCGGCCAGCCCTGGCAGCGTCGCGAGCCACGCCCGGCCCCGCTCGCCCTCCCGCTGGACCGTGCCGAGCGCGAAGTCCTCTGGTACCTCGATGGATGTCCCGGTCATCCCGGCACCCTAGGGCCTGTCGCCCCGGCGAGGAGGCCGAGGGCGGCCGGTGGCTACCGTTCACCCCATGCCCCTCGCTGAAGCCGCCGACGGCACCGCCCTGCATTACGAGATCCACGGCTCCGGCCGGCCCCTGGTCCTGCTCAGCGGGCAATCCAACAGCCGCCGCTGGTGGGACCCGGTGCGGGACGACTTCGCCGCCGCGTACCGGACCGTCGTACTCGACTGGCGCGGCACCGGCGGGAGCGGCCGCCCCGACACCGACAGCTACAGCACGCCCGGCTTCGCCCGCGACGTCATCGCCGTGCTCGACCACGCGGGCATCGACCGCGCCCATGTGTACGGCACGTCGATGGGCGGCCGGGTCGGTCAGTGGATCGCCGCCGACCATCCTGAGCGGGTCGACCGGCTCGTCCTCGGCTGTACGTCGCCGGGGGCGCCGCACGGCGTCGAGCGCGGGCCCGAGGTGCGCGCGGCCCTCACCCAGGGCGATCCGGCGGCGGCGCACCGCGCCCTGAAGGAGCTGATGTACACCCCGGCCTGGATCGCCGAGCGGGAGCGCGGGCCCGAGAAGCCCGTGTTCCACACGCTCGGCGATCCGGACATGCCCCCGCACGCCCGCCGCCGCCATCTGCGGGCCAGCGCCCGGCACGACGCCTGGGACGCGCTGCCGCGGATCACGGCGCCGACCCTCGTCGTGCACGGCACCGACGACGTGTTCAACCCGGCCGCCAACGCGCCGCTGCTCACAGAGCGCATCCCCGGGGCCCGGATGCGACTCGTCCCCGGTGCGCGGCACGCGTACTTCGAGGAGTTCGCGGACGTCGCGACGCCGCTCGTGCTCGGTTTCCTCGCGGAGGAACGGGCTTGAAGGGAACGACGGGGGCTTAACTCCCGCTGCCGTACGGCCTCGTGAGGATCTCCAGGCTGTGGCGGTCCGGGTCCTCCCAATAGACGCCCCGGCCACCGTCGTTGGTGTTGATCTCGTTCACGGCCGTGTGGCCCGGGTCGGCCCAGAACGTGAGCCCCGCGTCCTTGATCCGCCCGAAGATGGTGTCGAACTCGTCCTCGGAGACCAGGAAGGCGTAGTGCTGGGACGTGATCGCTCCGCCGCTGCTCTCCATGTAGTCCAGCGTGACGCCGTTCGGGATCTCGACGGGGAGGAACGGGCCGTACTGCGGGCTCACTTCGAGGCCGAGGATGTCGGCGAGGAACTGAGCGGATGCCTTCTTGTCCTTCGCGGTGACGATGGTGTGGTTGAGCGAGATGGACATCGTGCGACCTCTTCCCGTACCTGGTGTGGTGAGTGCCCCCGTCGACACCCACCACACTAGGTACGGGTCACACCCCTGGCATCCGCCACCAGGCCCCCACCTGGTGCGCAATGGGTCCTAGGGCCGCGGGACGAGTCGGGTTCAGGCCACGGACGGCTCAGATCGTGGCCGCGTCGATCACGAAGCGGTAGCGCACGTCGCTGGCGAGGACACGCTCGTACGCCTCGTTGATCTGGCTCGCCTCGATCAGCTCGATCTCCGAGCCCAGGCCGTGCTCGGCGCAGAAGTCCAGCATTTCCTGGGTCTCCCGGATGCCGCCGATCATGGAGCCGGCGAGGGTCTTGCCGCCGCCGATGACGGAGAACAGGTTGAGCGAGACCGGCTCCTCGGGGGCGCCGACGTTCACGAAGGCGCCCTCGGAGCGCAGCAGGCCCAGGTACTTGTCCAGGGGCAGCGGCGCGGAGACCGTCGAGAGGATCAGGTCGAAGGAGCCCGCGAGCTGCTCGAAGGTGGCCTCGTCGCTGGTCGCGTAGTAGTGGTCGGCGCCCAGGCGCAGGCCGTCGTCCTTCTTGCGCAGGGACTGCGAGAGGACGGTGACCTCGGCGCCCATGGCGTGCGCGATCTTGACGGCCATGTGGCCGAGACCGCCGAGGCCGACGACGGCGATCTTCTTGCCGGGGCCCGCGTTCCAGCGGTGGAGCGGGGAGTACGTGGTGATGCCGGCGCACAGCAGGGGGGCGGCGACGTCGAGGGAGAGGCCGTCGGGGATGCGGAGGGTGAACGCCTCGTCCACGACCACGGCGCTGGAGTAGCCGCCGTAGGTCGGCTCGCCGTCCTTGCCGAGGGCGTTGTACGTCTGGACGTTGCCCTTGTCGCAGTACTGCTCGAGGCCGGCCTTGCAGTTCTCGCACTCGCGGCAGGAGTCGACCATGCAGCCGACGCCCACGCGGTCGCCGACGGCGAACTTGGTGACGGCGGAGCCGACCTCGGCGACGACACCGGCGATCTCGTGGCCCGGGACCATCGGGAAGATGCCCTCACCCCAGCCGTCGCGGGCCTGATGGATGTCCGAGTGGCAGATTCCGGCGTACTGGATCTCGATCAGCACGTCGGTCTCGCCCACCGGGCGGCGCGGGATGGTGGTCCGCTCCAGGGGGGCCTTGGCGGACGGGGCGGCGTAAGCGGAAACGGTGGTGGTGCTGGTCTGTGCGGTCATGCCATCAACCGTGCCAGCCTCGCGAGCATCTACCCAGGTCACAGCTCTGCCTACGTCCAGTGGTCCTACTACTGGCGGGGACAGGCTGCCGCGCCCGCGAGCCCTGATACTGGGAAGCATGGACGATCAGGCCGCGCACTCCCCCGCCCCCGAGCCCCTCGACGGCCGGGCCGAGCTCAGCGAGTTCCTGCGCACCCGCAGGGCCCGGCTGCAGCCGGAGGACGTCGGCCTGCCGAACTTCGGGCGGCACCGGCGGGTGCCGGGGCTGCGCCGCGAGGAGCTGGCGCAGATCGCTGGGGTGTCCGTGGCGTACTACACCCGCCTTGAGCAGGGCAACGGCCGCAATGTGTCGGGCGAGGTCCTGGACGCGATCGCGCGCGCCCTGCGCCTCACGGACGCCGAGCACGCCCATCTGACGCACCTGGCGAAGCCGACGCAGCACAAGAAGAAGCGCGCGGTCCGCCCGCAGCGCGTGCGGCCGGCGCTGCTGCAGCTCATGGACGCGATGGACGGCATCCCCGCGTATGTGGCGGGCCGCCGCACGGACATCCTCGGCTGGAACCGCATGGCGGCGGCGCTCTTCGGCGACTGGGGCGCGCTGGCGCCCGAGGAGCGGAACTGGGCGCGGATCTGTTTTCTGCGGCCGGAGTCGCGCGTGATGTTCCGGGACTGGGAGCAGAAGGCGTCGGACATCGTGAGCTATCTGCGGATGGACGCGGGCTGCTATCCGAACGACCCGCTGCTGTCGGCCCTGGTCGGTGAGCTCTCCGTGAAGAGCGAGGAGTTCCGGAGCCTGTGGGCCACGCATGACGTGCGGGAGAAGGGCCACGGCGTCAAGCGCCTGCACCACTCCCTGGTGGGCGACCTGACGTTGTCGTTCGAGACTCTGCGGCTGCCCGACGACCACGATCAGTCACTGATGACGTACCACGCGGAGCCGGACTCGGCGTCGGCCGAGGCGCTGCGGCTGCTTGCCAGCTGGGGCGCGGACGCGACGCGTACCGGTGCGGCGGGCGTTCCGGGCGCGGAGAAGTAGACCGCCTCCCCCGGGACGCCTGCCGCACCGGCCCTCAGGGCTGGTACGGGGGCGCCGCGCCCCAGTTCCACAGCGGCACCGGCTGGTCGGTGGGGCGGGTCGCGTCGGGGCCCGAGAAGTAGACCGCGAGGCGGGTGCCCCACTCGACGTAGGCGAGGAAGGCGGAGCGGAACTCGGCGTCCGTCGGCAGGCCCGCGTCGTCCGCCGCGTCCTGCATCAGGTTGACCCAGCGGCGGCGCTGCGGCTCGCTGATGCCCTTGCCGAGGTGTTTGCCGACCATCTGGGTGTGCCCGCCGTGCTCCGCGGAGTAGGTGTCCGGGCCGCCGAAGACCTCGCCGAGCCACTGGGCGACGTGCCGGGCATGCTCGGCGGGCAGGCCCTCGAAGAGCGGGGCGAGGAGGTCGTCCTTGAGCACCTTCTCGTAGAAGACCTCGGTCAGCCGCGCGAGGTTCTCCTCGCCGCCCGCCCACGTGTAGAGGGTCGGTGTCGAGGCGCCCGTGCCGCGTACGGCGGTGGGCGTGTAGTGGCGCATCTCCTCGATGTTCTCGACGTACGGGCGGATCTCCGCGAAGAAGTCGCGGAAGAGCTCCGAGCGGCGGAAGCCCTCCAGGTGGTCCTTGGTCGACGTCCAGGTGATGCGGAGGATGTAGTGCTCGAAGTCCTCCTCGCAGCGGGCCAGTTCGAAGTCGACGCACTGCGGGGCCGCGGCGAGCGGGGCGGCGGCGCGGGTGTAGGCGGAGAGGAACTCCGCGGAGCGCTCGGGCGGTATGCGGTAACGGATGTACTCGACGGTGTGGGCGGTCATGTGACGTCGGCTTCCTCTGCGGTGGGTGGAGCCGGGACGCGCGCTCCCGGCTCCACCTTGTTCGACAACTCCGGTGATGTGACGGCCAGTTCGCTCTACGCGTAGGGGTACACGCAGCGGTCCCCGCGCTCCTGGGGGGGCGCGGGGACCGCACTGGTACATCCGCTGACCTGTTCAGCCGCTGAACTACTTGCCGTAGTAGGCGTTGTAGATCGACAGCGTCGACTTGTTCCCCTTCTTGTCCGTGATCTTGGCGTGGAAGGAGATCCCCTTGCCCGCGGCCGGGTTCTTGACCTTGATCTTGCCGCCGCTGACGGTGGCCTTCTTCCAGGTCTGGCCGTAGTCGTACGACACGTACGCGGCAAGGGACTTGAGGTTCGAGCCCGCGGCCGCGCCCTGCACCGTCACCGGCACGGACTGGGTCTCGCCGGCCTTGGCCCTGCTGCTCAGGTCGACCGCCGCGGCGAACCGCGCCGTGGAGAGCGGCAGCTTCGCGTTGTCGGCCTTCTTGGAGCGGAATGTCCAGCTCGCGTCAATGCGCGTGGAGGCCGCGGCGACCTTGACGCTGCGCTTCACGGACGTCGACAGCTTGTACTCCGCCTCGGCCGCCGGGACCTTGAACGCGGCGCTGCCGACCAGCGGGTCCTCGTTCTCGCCGATCTTGGTGGCGCCCTTGTAGAGGGTCGTCTTCACCGACGTGTAGAGCGAGGAGCCCGCGTGCGTCTTGCCGTCGGCGAACAGCGGCAGATTGCCGTAGATGTCGTTGTCCTGCCGGAAGACGCCGTAGTTGCCGCCGATGCGCGGGCCGAAGACGGCCGTGTTGAACGTCTTCTCGTAGCTCTTGCCCGCCGCGAACTGCTGCGCCGCGCCCAGCGTGTAGACCGCGTCGAGGACCGGCCAGCCGTCCGGGTCGACCCCGGACTGCTGCTCGAAGTCCATGTTCCACTTCACGTCGTCGGCCGTGGACAGGTACAGCGTCCGGGTGCCGGGCAGCTGGGTCGGGATGCCGATGGAGGAGCCGCCCGAGCTGTCGGGCAGCCAGCCCATGGCGTTGAACGTGCCCTTCTTGCCCTTGGCCGACGCACCCAGGTTCGCCTTCACCGTGGCCAGCTCGGACGCCTTGTAGTGCTTGGTGTAGCCGGTCGCCACCTGCTTGACCTTGCCGCCGGCCACGGTGTTGTACTCGGCGTTGTCACCCTTCACCCAGTGCCCGTCCCACTGCTGGTACAGCGAGCCGTCGGTGACCTGCGGACCCAGGTGCGCGGACCGGAAGTTGGTGTATCCGCCGTCGAGCCACCAGCCGAAGGAGTAGCCGGTGTGCGGCGTGTCGATCGAGAACTCGGGTGAGGCGAAGTACGGCTTGGCGTCCGCCGCCGGGACGGTGATGTCGACCGGCTTCGTCTTGCGGGCGTCCAGCGTGACCGTCGTGTCCTTGGTGACGCTCAGCTTCGGCTGGGCGATCCAGTCGGCGCCCTTGGTGAAGTCCCGCGGGTCGGCGTACATGCCGGTGTTCAGCACGTAACCGCCCTTGGGGACACGGAGCTTGACCGTGCCGGAGGCGTCGAACGGGTTGTAGGACTTCTGCGAGGCGAGCCCGGAGATGCCCTCCAGGTCGCTGTCGTAGTACTTCGGGGCCTGGCCGTCACGCCCGATGTGCTTCAGCGTCAGCTCGTACGACTCGACCTCGCGCTCGACCGCGGCCGCCGTGCGCACGGACTGCCCGCCGCCGGTCGCCACGACATACGCGGAGTAGGCGCCGTCGACCGTTCCGCCGAGCTTGGTGTCGGTGGTCAGGTCGACCGAGGCGCTGCCGCCCGCGGGGACCTTCACCGTCTTCGCGCCGAGCTTGAAGAAGCCCGCGGGAGCCGGGGCGCCCTTGGGGTTCGTGCCCGTCACGGACAGGTCGAGGGTGACGTCCTCCTTGCCGAGGTTCTTGTACGTCACCTTCTTCGTGACGGGCTTGTCGTCGGTGTGCGGCCACGCCTGGGTGGCGAAGGAGAGCGACACCGGCTCGGCGATCACCGACTGCTTGATGGCCTTGTCGACGGCGATACGGCCCGAACCCTGCTGGAACGGCGTGTACTTGCCGCCCTTGGTGGAAGCGGTGAGGGCGCCCTTGAGCTCCGCGTACTTCCAGTCCGGGTGCTGCTGCTTGAGCAGCGCGGCGGCGCCCGCCACGTGCGGGGTCGCCATCGACGTACCGGAGATCGTCAGATAGCCCTCGGGCTTCTGGCCGACCTCCTGGTCGATGACGCTGCCGGGTGCCGCGGCGGCGGTGATGTCCACGCCGGGGGCGGTGACGTCGGGCTTGATGGCGCCGTCACCGACGCGCGGGCCCTGGCTGGAGAAGTCGGCGAGCTTGTCGTTGTCGTCGACGGCGCCGACAGTGAGGGCGGCGTCCGCGCTGCCCGGGGAGCCGACGCTGCCGGGCGACCCGTCGTTGCCCGCCGCGATCGCGAAGAGGATGCCCTTGTCCGCGGAGAGCTTGTTGACCTCGGCCTCGAGCGGGTCGATGCCGGGGGTGTCGCCGCCGCCCAGGCTCAGGTTCACGATGTCGGCGCCCTGCTCGGCCGCCCACTCCATGCCCGCGATGATCCCGGAGTCGTCGCCGGAGCCGCCGTCGTCCAAGACCTTGCCGTTCAGGAGCTTGGCGCCGGGTGCCACGCCCTTGAGCTTGCCGCCCGACTTCGCGCCGGTGCCTGCCGCGATGGAGGCGACGTGGGTGCCGTGGCCGTAGCGGTCCTTGGCGTCCGCCGCCGGCGTGAAGTTCTTCTCGGCGACGACCTGGTCCTTCAGGTCGGCGTGCGTGGCGTCGACGCCGGTGTCCAGGACGGCGACCTTGACGCCCTTGCCGTCGAAGCCGGCCGCCCACGCCTTGTCGGCGCCGATCTGCGGCACGCTCTTGTCGAGGCTCGCCTTGCGGACGCCGTCCAGCCATACGCGGCTGACGCCGGACGCGGTGGCGCCGCCCTTGTCGGCGACGAGTGCCGACCACAGGTCGGTGGCGTCCTGCTTCGGCGTCGTGATGGCGTCGGCGTTGAGGGACTTCAGGGTCCTGCGGACCGTGGTGTCACCCGCGGCGCGCACATCGGCCCTGGCCCCGGCGGCCGATCCCTTGTAACCGACGATCAGCTTCAGGCCCTTCTTCTGGGCCTTGCGGTTGTCCTTCTTGCTCAGCTCGGTGACGTCGAAGAGCCGCTGGTCGAGCTTGCCGGCGGCTATCAGGCGCTGCGCGTCGGCCGGGATCACGAGGCTGTGACCGCCGACGCGCTTGGTCTGCACGGGTATCCCCTCCCGCCCCTTCGCCCGCTCGAAGGCGGTGACGCGGCCCTTGGCGTCGGCGGTGACGCGGTCGCCGGTGATGAGGGTGATGCGGTGCGTGGTCCGTTCGGCGCTCGTGAGGCCCGCCGACTTCGCGGCTGCCGCCAGTTCGTCCGGCGACTGCTTCGCCGCCGACGCCGGGCTGGTCATGCCCGCGGCGAGGGCCACGGCCGCCGCTGTGGCGATCGTGGCCCCATAGGCTCTCTTCACTTTTCTGCGCAAGTCTCCCCCTGGAGGTCAAGGGGCTCTCGCCCCTGGACGAGGAAGTATTGCCCAGGGTCGAACATCTGCTCAATAGTGCGTCAGAAGTGACGAGTTGGCCGAAGTGGGTTCAGCGGTCGGCGCGTTCGGTGACCTTGATCCTGCCGCGCTTTATCGTCGCGAGCCGCGGCGCCTTCCGCGCGATGGCGCTGTCGTGCGTGACCATCACGAACGTCAGGCCGTGTTCCGTCCAGAGCCCTTCGAGCAGCTCCATGATCTCGTCGCGCATCGACTCGTCGAGGTTGCCGGTCGGCTCGTCGGCGAGCAGCACCTTCGGCCGCTTGACCAGGGCGCGCGCGATGGCCACGCGCTGCTGCTGGCCGCCGGAGAGCTCGGCGGGCAGATGGCTGCGGCGTTCGCCGAGGCCCACGGAGGCCAGGGCTTCGGCGGCACGCTCGCGGCGGTCCGCGGCGCCGAGGCCCAGCGGGACCAGGGCCGTCTCGACGTTCTCCTGGGCGCTGAGGGTGGGGATCAGGTTGAAGGACTGGAAGACGAAGCCGATGGACTCGGCGCGCACCTTGGTGAGGCGTGCCTCGGGCAGTGCGGCCAGGTCGACGCCGTCGAGTTCGACGCTGCCGGACGTCGGCCGGTCGAGCCCGCCGAGCATCTGCAGGAGCGTGGACTTGCCGCCGCCGGTCGGGCCCTGGATGACGAGCCGGTCACCGTCGCCGATGGCCAGGTCGACCCCGGCGAGCGCGTCGACGGTCTCCTTGCCCCTGCGGTACTGCTTGGTGACGCCCTTGAGCTGATACATGCTGTGACTCCTGCGATACGTAAGGGGGTTGGCGGCACGGCGGGGTTCGCTCGGGCCGCCTACTCGACGCGGCGCAGGGCGTCCGCGGGCCGCAGCCGCGAGGCGCGCCAGCCGCCGAAGGCGCCCGCGACGAGACCACCGGCCACGGCGAGGCCGACGGCGAGCGCGATGGTGGTGGCGCTGACGGGCGCGGTCAGCGAGATGTCCAGGGCCTTGGACGCCGATTCGCCGAGCGCGGCGCCGGGGCCGCCGCCCATGGCTCCACCGGGGCCGCCGCCCGACTGGCCGCCCGCCGAGCCGAGTTCCGCCGTCAGGGTGGGGCTGATCGCCGTCACCACATACGCGCCGCCGAGGCCGACGGCGATGCCGAGCACGCCGCCCACCAGGCCGTTGACGACCGCCTCGCCGATGACCTGCCGGGTGACCCGGCCGCTCTTCCAGCCGAGCGCCTTCAGGGTGCCGAATTCCCGTACGCGACGGCTGACGGCGGACGACGTGAGCAGTCCCGCGACCAGGAAGGCCGCGACGAGCACGGCCATGGACAGCCACTTTCCGACGCTGGAGGCGAGGTCGGACGCGGTGGAGAGCGAGCCCGAGACGGTGTCGGCGAGGTCGGCCGACGTGGTCACGGTCGTCCCGGAGACGTTCTTCTGGATGGCGCTCTTGACCGCGTCGATCCGCTGCGAGTCGGCGGCCTTCACATACACCGTGGTGATCTTGTTCTTCGAGTCGGCGAGGGTCTGCGCGCGCTTGAGCGGAAGGTAGAGATCGGCCGCCGCGTCCCCGCTGTCGGGGGTCGCGATGCCGACGACCTTGATCTTGGTGCCGGAGATGGTGACGCTGTCGCCGACGGAGAGCTTCTTCTCCTTGGCGTACGAGGCGTCGGCGACGGCCACCCCGGCGTCGGCCTCCGACCCCGTGAACGTACGCCCCGCGCTGATCTTCGAGGAGGTCAGCGGGCCCAGGTCGAGCTTGCCGACGTCCGTGCCGTAGACGCTGTAGGAGTCGACGTCGAAGTCGGCGCCACCGCCGCGCACCCGCCCCTGCTGCTGGTCACCGCCGGCGCCGCCGGGCGGCTGCGCCTTGCCGGTGGAGCCGGGCGCCTGCTCGAACTCACCGCGCTCGAACTGTCCGTTCACCTTCATGACCTGCAGGCTCAGCCCGCCCACAGCGTCCGCGACCCCGCTCTGCCGGCCGACCTTCGTGACGGTGGACGAGGAGAGGGTCTCGAAGCCCTGCACCATGACGCGGTCGCTGCTCTGCTCCTTGCCGTCCTCGGCGTCCTTGGCGTCGAACTTGAAGCGCGGGCGCCCGGCCTGTCCGCCGCCCTCCTCGGGCGGGGTGGCCGCCTTGGTGACGGTCATGTCGGTGCCGAGGCCGTAGAGCGACTGAAGGACCTTGCCCTGCGCCTGCTCCATGCCGGACGACACGGAGCTGACGACGATGACGAGCGCGATGCCGAGCGCGAGACCGGAGGCCACGACGAGGGCCGCTTTTCTGCGGCGGCGCAGCTCGCGCCGCAGGTAGGTGAAGAACATGTGCGTGAAGCTAGGTACGCACCGTGATGAACGGATAAGGGCGGCATAAGAGAAGCATGAGAAGCCTCAACGGCGGCGGCCCGCACCCCCGTTGAGGGGTGCGGGCCGCGAGGTGCGTCTTTCCGGGCAGGCTGTCCTAGACGGCCGAACCGGCCTTCCACTGCGCCCAGTCCATGACCCAGCCGTTGAAGCCGTTGTCGGGCTGGACCGTCTTGTCGCCGGTGTTCCGGACGTCCACGACGTCACCGACCATCGAGTTGTCGTAGAACCAGGCGCCCGGGGTGCTCTTGTCGCCCGCGCCCTTGGCGTCTTCCAGGCCCACGCAGCCGTGGCTGGTGTTGGCGCCGCCGAAGATGGACTTGGCGCCCCAGTAGTTGCCGTGGATGAACGTGCCGGAGTTCGACAGACGCATGGCGTGCGGCACGTCCTTGATGTCGTACTCGCCCTTGCCGTCGTCGTCCGTGAAGCCGACCGTCGCGCCGTTCATCCGGGTCTCCTTGAACTTCTCGGAGATCACCATCTTGCCGTTGTACGTCTTGTTCTCCGGCGAGCCCGCGGAGATCGGGATGGTCTTGATGACCTTGCCGTCCCGCATGACCTTCATCTGCTTGGTCTTGGCGTCGACGACGGAGACCTGGTTACGGCCGATCTTGAACTGGACCGTCTTCTCCTGGACGCCGGTGACGCCGTCCGCGCCCTCGACACCGTCCAGGGCCAGCTTCATGGTGACCGTGGAGTTGCCCTGCCAGTAGTCCTCGGGGCGGAAGTCCAGGCGGTTGTTGCCGAACCAGTGGCCGACGACTTCCTGGCCGCTGCTCGACGACACCTTGATGTTCGACTGAACATCCTTCTTGTTCGTGATCGCCTTGTCGAAGTTGATCGACACCGGCATGCCCACGCCGACCGTGGAGCCGTCCTCGGGCGTGAAGTTCCCGATGAAGCTGTTGTTCGGCGAGACCGTCGTGAACTTCGAGTTCTCGTGCGCCTTGCGGCCGTCGGAGTCCTTGGCGGTGGCGGAGATCTTGTACGTCGTCGCCCGCTCCAGCTGGCCGCTGGGCTTCCAGCTCTTCTTGTCGGCCGCTATCTGTCCCTCGACCGCGGCGCCGGTCTCGGTCGTCATCGTGACGTCCGTGAGCGAACCCTTGCTC
Organism: Streptomyces sp. NPDC050439; assembly: GCF_040655335.1. Classification (NCBI taxonomy): domain Bacteria; kingdom Bacillati; phylum Actinomycetota; class Actinomycetes; order Kitasatosporales; family Streptomycetaceae; genus Streptomyces; species Streptomyces sp. NPDC050439. The sequence goes on along the minus strand of NZ_JBFAJT010000004.1, from coordinate 230,760 downwards.
ACCGTGACCTTGGCCGCGCTGTTGATGCTCGCGTTGTCGGAGCCGTCCTTTGGCGCGATCTTGATGTCGGCCTCGGAGGTCTTCTTGGCAGCGGCCTCGTCGACCTGGTTCTGCGACTCCTTGCCGCCGCCGGCACTGCTCTTGTCGCCGTCGTCACCGCTGCAGGCCGAGAGCACAAGGACGCCGCCGACCAGAGCGGACACGGCCGCAAGACCCTTGCGCCGTCCGCGCCGCCGCCTACTGTCCGTCATCACACGCTTCTCCATCGTTGCCGAAATCCCCAACACGCCAAGAACGCCGGGAGTCCCCGTAATCCCGCATAACGTCCTGCCCGGTTCGTCCCGTTCCACTTCTGCGGAAGATGTGGGGAACACCACGTCATACGGTGCGCCGGTGACAGCCGTGCACCTCTGAGACGACGGAACCCCGGGCGGCGGTTGCCGTCCGGGGCTACGGGTTCCGTTTTTTCCGTCCGGTAGACGTACTACTTTCCGTCCACCGTCTACAACCCCCGGCCACCGCCCCCGGCCACAACTTCCCCGGCCGTGTCGTCGTCCTCGTCGTCATCATCCTCGTCCGGGTCCCAGTCCGGCGAATCGGGGTCGTAGTCGATCTGCTCGCTGCTCCAGGAGGCCTGCGAGAGCTCCACCCCCGGCACCCCGCTGACCAGGTCGAAGGGGTCCACCAGATAGGCGAGCGCCTCCGCGTCGTCCTCCTTGACGGCCGTCTCGGCGTGCAGCCGCTCCTCGGCGGGCATGTGCTCGTCCTCCGCGATACGGCGCAGGGCCGACGAGGTCAGCTCGCCGGAGTCGTCGACCTCGACCACCAATTCGACGCGGAGACGTACAAAACGTGATGACTCTGATGTGCTCATGGGTCGGAGCGTACGACCCATGACCCCCGCGACTTTCCCGCGACCCGCGCCTTTCATTACCATCGCCCCACACGGCCAATTCGCCAGCGCCACAAGGGGGATCCGATTCCGTGTCCGCACGTCGATCGCTGCTCACCGCCACTGCCGCCGGGACCCTTCTCGGCGCCCTGTGGTTCGTTCCTTCCGCGAATGCGACGGCGACGTTCAGATCCGCGGAGGCCCCAGACTCCTCCCGGGTCGTCCACACCGAACAGCGCCGCGCGACGCTGAACTCGGAGAACACCGCCGCCACAGCCTCGGACGACCGCCTCGCCGACACCGGCGCGGGCGTCGACACGACCCCGTACCTGATCGGCGGGACGGCGTTCCTGGGTCTCGGCGCGGGCTTCGTCGCGTTCTCGGTCCGCCGGGAACGACAGGGACCCGCCTACTGAGGCCGGGCAGTTGGGTGACCTGGCAGCGCGGCAACATGGCCGCGCACGGGGCGAGGGCTAGGCATGCGGTATGAGATTCGAGCCCCGGCACAACACATCCAAGACCCCCCGCGCCCGCCGTCTTCGTCTCGTGAGCGCCCTGTGCGCCGTCGCGGCATCGGCGGCGCTGGTGACGGGCTGCGGGTCGGACAGCGACAAGGCGTCCGACGAGGCGACCTCCAAGGCGGCGAAGACCGTCCCCAAGGAGGCGCCCTCGGAGAGCCCCACGGCCAGCGCGTCCCTCACGCAGGACCAGCAGGAGCGCAAGGCGCTGCTCGCCGACACCAAGGTCACCTACGACAAGGCGGCCTCCGCCGCGGTGGGCAAGGTCCCGGGCGGCAAGCTGACCGACCTCGACCTTGAGGGCGTCGACGACGACAAGGACGACGACGGCGACGACGATGACGCCGCGAGCGCGAGCCCCAGCGCCAGCCCCAGCGCGAGTCCCAGCCCGAGCGGCAGCTCCGCGGGCCCGCAGTGGGTCGCCGAGGTCGCCGAGAAGGACGGCACCGTGCACGACGTCCGCATCGACGCGGTCTCGGGCAAGGTGATCAGCTCCGCGCCCGACAAGGACCAGGACGCCGACGACAAGAAGGAGACGGCCGACTGGCTGTCCCGCGTCAAGCAGACGCCGGAGCAGGCCGCCAAGGCCGCGACGGACAAGAAGAAGGGCACGGTCACGTCGATCGGCCTGGACGACAACGACGCCAAGGCGCTCGTCTGGTCCGTCGACGTCGTCACCGACGACTGGAACAAGACCGACTTCGAGATCGACGCGGTCAAGGGCGGCATCACCCGTGAGCACGTCGACCGCGACTGATCCGCGGTCACGTACGAGGAGGGGTGCCGCCAGAACCTGGCAGCACCCCTCCTTGACGTACGGACGACGCCGCTAGGCCAGCGGGCCCGTCACCGGCTCCACCGCGGCGAGCAGCGCGCCGGAGCGCACGAACTCGTCCGCCGCCGCCAGATCGGGGGCGAGGAAGCGGTCGGGGCCCGGTCCCTGGACGCCCGCCTTGCGGACCGCCTCGATGACCGCGCGCGTCGCCGGGGCCGGGGTGAGGCCCTCGCGGAGCTCGACCGCGCGCGTCGCCGCGTACAGCTCGATGGCGACGATGCGGGTCAGGTTGTCGACGGCGGTACGGAGCTTGCGGGCCGCGGACCAGCCCATCGACACGTGGTCCTCCTGCATCGCGGAGGACGGGATCGAGTCGGCCGACGACGGGACGGCGAGGCGCTTCATCTCGCTCACCAGCGCCGCCTGCGTGTACTGGGCGATCATCAGGCCCGAGTCCACGCCCGCGTCGTCCGCGAGGAACGGCGGCAGGCCGTGCGAGCGGTTCTTGTCGAGCAGCCGGTCGGTGCGGCGCTCGGCGATGGAGCCGAGGTCGGCCGCGGCGATGGCGAGGAAGTCCAGGACGTACGCGACCGGGGCGCCGTGGAAGTTGCCGTTGGACTCGACTCGGCCGTCGGGCAGGACGACGGGGTTGTCGACGGCGGCGGCCAGCTCGCGTTCGGCGACCGTACGGGCGTGGGCGATGGTGTCCCGGCCCGCGCCCGCGACCTGCGGGGCGCACCGCACCGAGTACGCGTCCTGGACGCGCGGCGCGTCGTCCTGGTGGTGGCCGGTCAGCTCCGAACCCTGAAGAACGGCGAGCATGTTGGCGGCGGAGACGCCCTGGCCCGGGTGCGGGCGGATGGCGTGCAGCTCGGGGGCGAGGACCTTGGCGGTGCCGAGGAGCGCCTCCAGGGTGAGGGCCGCGGTGACGTCGGCGGACTTGTAGAGGGCGTCGAGGTCGGCGAGGGCCATCACCAGCATGCCGAGCATGCCGTCGGTGCCGTTCAGGAGGGCCAGGCCCTCCTTCTCGCGCAGCTCCACGGGGGTGATGCCGTGCGCGGCGAGCAGTTCACCGGCCGGCTTCAGCTCACCGTCGGGCCCTTCCGCGTCGCCCTCGCCCATGAGCGTGAGCGCGCAGTGGCTGAGGGGGGCGAGGTCGCCGGAGCAACCGAGGGAGCCGTACTCGTGGACGACGGGCGTGATGCCCGCGTTCAGCACGTCGGCCATGGTCTGCGCGACCTCGGGGCGTACGCCGGTCCTGCCGGAGCAGACCGTCTTGAGCCGCAGGAACATCAGCGCGCGCACGACCTCGCGCTCCACGCGCGGGCCCATCCCGGCCGCGTGCGAGCGCACGATGTTGCGCTGCAGCTGGGCGCGGAGGTCCGGGCCGATGTGCCGGGTGGCGAGCGCGCCGAAGCCGGTCGACACGCCGTAGACGGGCTCGGGCTTGGCCGCGAGGGCGTCGACGATCTCACGCGAGGCAGCAAGGGCGGCCACGGCTTCACCCGACAGCTCGATACGAGCGTTCCCGCGCGCAACAGCAATAACGTCCGCAGCGGACGTCCCGGACGTCCCCAGGACCACGGTATGCATATCCATATTCAGCAGCGTACGGACTGAATCGCCAAGTGTCACGGTCGAATACAGGGTGAGCCTGTTACGGGGCCCTTCAGGGGCGCGGGGAACTGCGCGACCAGCCCCCACGGCGGCGCGGGATAAGGGGCGCGGGGAACTGCGCGAGCAACCCCCACGGCGGCGCGGGATAAGGGGCGCGGGGAACTGCGCGACCAACCCCCACCGGGCCGCGGTCAACACACACGCCCAGCCCCCTCACCCCCTCCCCCGAAACCGCCGCCTCTCCCCAGCGGGACGCGCCCCCGCGGAGTCCGCGAGCCGCACCACCGGATCGTCCGCCCCCTCGCGCCCCGCAACCACCGGCTTCGCCGCACGCGCGGCCTTCGCGCGGTACTGGGCCGCGTCCGCGAGGCGGAACAGGCGGCGGGCCGACCGCACCTCACCGATCGGGTCCTCCGTGGAGGCGACCCCGCACGCGACCCCGTCCCCCTGCTCCAACTCAGCCGCCCGTACGCACAGTTCATCCGCCACCCGCACCACCTCATCGGCCGAGGGACCCACCGAGAGCAGGCAGAACTCATCGCCACCGAGCCGCGCGGCCAACGTCCCCGGCAACATCGCCCCGCACAGGGAAAGCACCGAGCCGAAACGTTCGAGCAGCCGGTCACCGACCGCGTGCCCCTGGGTGTCGTTGACCCATTTCAACCCGTTCACGTCGCACACGACCAGACTCACCACGGTCCCCTCGGCCCGGTGCCGATCCACCGCCTCCTCGAGCCGCAGATCGACCGCACGCCGGTTGGCGAGGCCCGTCAGCGCGTCGGTGAAGGCGAGCCGGCGCGCTTCCTCGAGGCGCTCCGTCTGCGCGATGCCCGCCGCCACGACCGAGGCCAGCACCGTCGCGAAGTCCGCGTCCGCGCGCCCGAAGGGGGCCGCCCCCACCGGCCGCGCCACATACAGTTCGCCCCACGCCCGCCCGTGCAGCACGATCGGCGCGACCACGCAGCAGCCACGGCCACGCCTGCGCAACGCGGCCACACGCTGGTGGCAGTAGCCGGGGGCCGTCGCCTCCGAGGGCCCCCGCGCCGTCTCGACCCAGGCATGCGGCTCACCCCCGCCCGCCCAGCGCTCGTGCAGGAACTCGGTGATCTCCGGGAACTCGTTCACCGGATACGCCTCACGCTCCGGGAACTCTTCCTCCCCCTCGGCCCGTTCGCCCACGTTCACGAGCACCCTCAGCCGTCCGAGGTCACGCTCCCAGACGGACAGGGCCGCGAAACTCCCGGACAGCGCACGGCACGCGCCGCGCGCTGCCGCCCGCCAGGACTCACGCGGAGTGTGCGCGGCGGCCATCCCCTGAGCCAGCACGACCACGGCCCGCAGCCGTGCATCCTCTCCCATCTCCCTAGGCTAGGAGATATACGGCATTTTGGGCGTTTGGAACATTACGCAGCGTGTGGGCCCCTCCCCGGACCCACCTCACACCTCACGCCCGCGTCATTCCCACTTCACTCCCCGGGCCACTGCGGCTTCCGCTTCTCGTTGAACGCGGCGACGCCCTCCGCCCGGTCACCGGAGAAGGCCACCGAGCGCCAGGCCGCGTCCTCGACCTCAAGACCGGCCCGCAGGTCGAGCCCGTGCCCGAGCCGCAGGGCACGCTTGGCGGCGCGCAGCCCGACGGGCGAGTTCGCGGCGATCCGCGCGGCGAGCGCGAGCGCCTCCGTACGGTCCTCGCCCTCGCCCACCAGCTGGTCGACGAGGCCCAACTCCCGCGCCTCGGCCGCCTCCAGACGCCGCGCGGTGAAGATCAGCTCGGCGGCCCGCGCGGCACCCACGCGGCGCGGCAGCAGCTGCGTGCCGCCGCCGCCCGGGATCACGCCGACCGACACCTCGGGGAGCCCGACCACGGCGGTCGGGTCGGCGACGATGAGGTCGCAGGCGAGCGCCAGCTCGAACCCGCCGCCGAGCGCGAAGCCGTGCAGGGCCGCGACGGTCGGCACGGGCAGTTCGAGTACGCCGGTGTAGGCAGCCCGCGCCGTGGGCCGCTGACGCACCAACTCGGCGTCGGAGAAGGAATTGCGCTCCTTCAGGTCGGCGCCGACACAGAAGGCCCGCTCATGGGTGGACGTGACGACCACGACGCGGACGTCACGGTCCTCGGCGAGGGCGGCGCAGGCCGAGCCGATGGAGCGGGCCATGTCCGTGGACACCGCGTTCATGGCCTTGGGCCGGTCGAGGACGAGCTCGGCGACGTGGTCGTGCCGCCTGACCCCGACGAAGTCCCCGTACCGCTGCTCGCCGCCCTGCTCGCCACCCATGACTGCCTCCACGTCCGGTTAACGCCCGTTACCCGGACGCCCTGCGGATCATGCCACCGCCACGGGGCAATCGGGTGGCCGAGCGGGAAAAAACCGTCAGCTGCGCCGGGCCAGCAGCCAGGGCTCGACGACGCCGAGGCCTCGTACGGGCCGCTGCCACATCGGCTGCAGGGCGAAGCGGTACGAGGGGGGCTCCGTGCCCTCCTTCTCCGCCTGCTCGGCCGCCTCCGCCGCCTCGGTCTCGGAGGCGGGCGCATCGCCCGTCCGCGTCAGTTCCTCGGCGAGCGCGCCGTCCACCAGGACCGCGTCCTTGGGCGCTATCGACGTGAGGCGGCTCGCGAGGTTCACCGTCGTGCCGAAGACGTCGCCCATCCGCGTCGTGACCGTGCCGAACGCGATGCCGACGCGCAGCTCGGGCATCGTCTCGTCGTTGGCCATGGTCTCGATGAGACGCAGCGCGATCTCCGCGGCGACGCCCGCGTTCTCGGCGGCGTACAGCACCTCGTCGCCCAGCGTCTTGATGAGCCGTCCGCCGTGCGCCGCGACCAGGTCCGCCGCCGTGGTCTCGAAGGCCTCGACGAGCTCGCCGAGTTCCTCCTCCTCCATGCGGCGGGTGAGCCGCGTGAAGCCGACGAGGTCGGCGAACCCGACGGCGAGGCGCCGGTCGACCATCTCCTCGTCGTCCGCGGCCTGTACGACCCGGCCGGTGGCGGCGGCGAGCTGGCGCCGCCACACGTACACGAGGAACTCCTCCAGCTCGGGCAGGAGCAGCTCTATCAGCGGATACGTGACCTCGGTGCGCGTCATGCCCGGTTCGGGCGGCTCCGTCAGGCCCTCCAGGAAGGAGTCGATCTGCCATTCGGCCAGGCGGGCGGTGGTCTGCCCGGTCGACCGGGCCACCTGCACCGCCATCGCCTCGCTGAGCAGGCCCGCCTCGACGAGGCCCGCGAGGCGGCGCAGCGCGAGGACGTCGGCCTCGGTCAGGGCCTTGGCCTGGCCGATGTCGGGGAAGCCCATGGCCCGCCAGAAGCGGGATGCCAGCTCCATCGAGACGCCGGCGCTGCGGGCCGCCTGGAACGGGGTGTAGCGGCGGTCCGCGCCGAGGATCAGCCCTTCGAGGCGCAGGGCCAGGGGGTCCTTCTCCGTATCCCCCGGCTTCTCGTCCCCGGGGTCCATCGAGTCGAACGCGTCTGTGGCGGCCCCTGCGGTACGTCCGGGCTCACCGTCGGGGCCGGGGGATGCACCCGTGCCGGAGCCCGTGTCGTCGACGGTCACGCCTGCTGCCCTTCCGATCTGCCGCGGTCAGGTATCGACCGGCGCCAACTTTACGGCAGGTGTGCCGCAGCTCACGCCTTTCTCGGGCGGGGGCGCCTTGGACAGCGCTTTCCCCTCCGGGGTGGGGGCGAACACCCTTTTCCCACCCACCCGCCCGTTTGCCCCGCATCCTCACCTGGACGAACAAGCATTTCCCACCCACCCACCCGATCCCCCCACATCCACCCCTGCACGAACAGGCCTTTCCCGTCCGCCCGCCCGAATACCCCGCAGCCCCCCCCGGACGCACGAGCCTCTCTCCCGCGCGCCCGATCAAACCGCGTCAGCCCCGGACGCACGAGCCTCCCTCACCCACCCGTCCGGCTATCCCGCAGCTACCCCTGCACGAACACGCCTTTCCCGTCCGCCACCCGATGGCCCCGCAGCCGCCCCCGGACGAAT
>NZ_JBFAJT010000004.1:69176-222875 GCF_040655335.1 Streptomyces sp. NPDC050439 | reverse complement strand
CGGACGAATAAGCCTTTCCCGTCCGCCCGCCCGTTTGCCCCGCAGCCACCCCCGGACACCCGGGCCTCCCTCACCCGCCCGCGCGCCCGATCAAACCGCGCCAGCGCCGACGCACGAGCCTCACCCACCCGACCGGCTGCCCCGCAGCTACCCCTGCACGAACACGCCTTTCCCGTCCGCCACCCGATGGCCCCGCAGCCACCCCCGGACGAATAAGCCTTTCCCGTCCGCCCGCCCGTTTGCCCCGCAGCCACCCCCGGACACCCGGGCCTCCCTCACCCGCCCGCGCGCCCGATCAAACCGCGCCTAGCGCCGACGCACGAGCCTCACCCACCCGACCGGCTGCCCCGCAGCTACCCCTGCACGAACACGCCTTTCCCGTCCGCACACCCGACGGCCCCGCAGCCACCCCGGACGACCGGGCCTCCCTCACCCGCCCGCGCCCCCGATCATCCCGCCCCAGCCCCGGACGCACGAGCCTCGCCCGCCCGTCCAATTGCCCCGCAGTTCCCCTACACCCCCCTCAAATGCACCACATCCCCCGCCCCCACCGGCTCCTGCACCCCTTCCCCGGTGGCCAGGACCAGGCGGCCGTCGCTGTCCACCGCTACCGCCTCGCCCGTGATCGATCGGTCGCCCGGCAGTTCTGCCCTGACCTTGCGGCCCAGCGTCGCGCAGCCCGCGGCATAGGTTTCCTGGAGGCGGGAGGCCGTCGGGTCGCCCTCTGCCGTGCGCCAGTCGCCGTACCACTGCTCCAGGGAACGCAGCACCGCCCGCAGCACCGTGTCCCGGTCGGTGCTCGCCGCCCCGGCGAGCGCGAGGGACCCGGCCGTGGGCACCGGCAGTTCGTCCGCGCGCAGCGTCACGTTGATGCCGATGCCGACCACGACACCGCCGCCGTCCCCGGAACCCGCCCGCTCGGCGAGGATGCCCCCGGCCTTGCGTTCCTCTCCGTCGACCGTCACCAGCAGGTCGTTCGGCCACTTGAGGGCCGTGTCCACCCCGGCCGCCCGCGAGAGCCCCGTGGCGACGGCGACGCCGGTCAGCAGCGGCAGCCACCCCCAGCGCGCGACCGGGACCGCGGGCCCCGGCTTCAGGAGCACCGAGAAGAAGAGGCCCGAGCGGGCCGGCGCCGACCAGCGGCGGTCGAGGCGGCCACGCCCCGAGCTCTGCTCCTCGGCGACGAGCACCGCCCCCTCGGGCAGCTCGTCCGCGCGGGCGGCCAGATCCGTGTTGGTCGACCCCGTCGCGGGCACCACATCCAGGGAGGTCCAAAGCCCTCCGTCCCGCAGCAGCGCACGCCGCAGCGACGCGGCGTTCAGGGGCGGTCGGTCGAGGTCGGACCACCGGCCGTCACCCGTGCCGGAAGGAGTGTCCGAAGGGTCGTCTGAAGCATCTCGCGGCGTCATGCAAGCCACCTTAGGTGTGGTAAACGCCGCACTGCCGATCCGTAGGCACGCCGATACCCTACGAGTCAGTAGCAAGCGATCACCAGCAGCCGCAAGCCGCCAGTCGCCCCTTTGAGCAGGCAGGGAGCCGCATCCCTATGTCCGAGCCGGAAGAGCCCAACGTGCCCGTGCAGAGCGCCGCAAGCGATACCACCGCCACCACCGCCGCCCCGGAGGCAGGTATCGACATCCATACGACTGCGGGCAAGCTCGCTGATCTGCAGCGCCGCATCGAGGAGGCCAAGCACGCCGGTTCGGCCCGCGCGGTCGAGAAGCAGCACGCCAAGGGCAAGTTGACGGCGCGCGAGCGCATCGAACTGCTCCTCGACGAGAGCTCCTTCGTCGAGTTCGACGAGTTCGCCCAGCACCGCTCGACGGACTTCGGCCTGGAGGCCAACCGCCCGTACGGCGACGGGGTCGTGACCGGTTACGGCACCGTCGACGGCCGCCCGGTGGCCGTCTTCTCCCAGGACTTCACCGTCTTCGGCGGCGCCCTCGGCGAGGTCTTCGGCCAGAAGATCGTCAAGGTCATGGACTTCGCCCTGAAGACCGGCTGCCCGGTCATCGGCATCAACGACTCCGGCGGCGCCCGCATCCAGGAGGGCGTCATGGCCCTCGGGATGTACGGGGAGATCTTCCGCAGGAACACCCACGCCTCCGGCGTGATCCCGCAGATCAGCCTGGTCGTCGGGCCCTGCGCGGGCGGCGCCGTCTACTCGCCCGCGATCACCGACTTCACCGTCATGGTCGACCAGACCTCGCACATGTTCATCACGGGCCCCGACGTCATCAAGACGGTCACCGGCGAGGACGTCGGCTTCGAGGAGCTCGGCGGTGCCCGCACCCACAACAGCACCTCCGGTGTCGCGCATCACATGGCGGGCGACGAGAAGGACGCGATCGAGTACGTCAAGTCCCTTCTCTCCTACCTGCCTTCGAACAACCTCAGCGAGCCCCCCGCCTTCCCCGAGGAGGCGGACCTGGCGCCGACGGACGAGGACCGCGAGCTCGACACCCTCATCCCGGACAGCGCCAACCAGCCGTACGACATGCACACGGTGATCGAACACGTCCTGGACGACGCCGAGTTCTTCGAGACGCAGCCGCTGTTCGCGCCGAACATCGTCACCGGCTTCGGCCGGATCGAGGGCCGCCCGGTCGGCATCGTCGCCAACCAGCCGACGCAGTTCGCCGGCTGTCTGAACATCGACGCATCCGAGAAGGGCGCCCGCTTCGTCCGCACCTGCGACGCTTTCAACGTCCCCGTCATCACCTTCGTCGACGTGCCGGGCTTCCTGCCGGGCGTCGAGCAGGAGCACACGGGCATCATCCGCCGCGGCGCCAAGCTGATCTACGCGTACGCGGAGGCGACGGTCCCGCTGATCACCGTCATCACCCGCAAGGCGTTCGGCGGCGCGTACGACGTCATGGGCTCCAAGCACCTGGGCGCCGACCTCAACCTGGCCTGGCCGACCGCGCAGATCGCGGTGATGGGCGCGCAGGGCGCGGTGAACATCCTGCACCGCAAGACCATCGCGGCGGCCGACGCCTCCGGCGACGTGGAGGCCACCCGCGCCCGCCTGATCCAGGAGTACGAGGACCGCCTCCTCAACCCGTACACGGCGGCCGAGCGCGGCTACATCGACGCCGTGATCATGCCGTCGGAGACCCGCTCCCATCTCGTGCGCGGCCTGCGTCAGCTGCGTACGAAGCGGGAATCCCTTCCCCCGAAGAAGCACGGCAACATCCCCCTGTAGACCGTGCGGACCGTGCCTCAGCGAGGAGAGCGAGGAGACCCTTCATGATCAAGGTCGTACGGGGCAATCCCACCCCGGAGGAGCTGGCCGCCGCGCTCGCGGTGGTCCAGGCGCGCGCCGCGGCGGTCGCGAACCAGCCGTCCGGCGCGCCCACGGTGCTCGACGCATGGGCCGACCCCGCGCGGGTGGCCCGCCATCGGCTGCCCGCACCGGGGCCGACGTCGTGGGGCCGCACCTACTGGCCCGGCTGAGCCCGGCGCCCCGATCCGGGAATGAGTGGGACGGGCCGGGGCGCCTGAGTACGCGTACTCAGGCGCCCCGCCGTCACCGCGCGCAGTATCGATTGCATGCTGTGGTCGGACCCGGAGGACAACCCGCCGAAAGACATGCGGGACATGCAGGTGAAGATGCGCCGTGCGGGGCTCGTCCTCGCCCTGGCCATGGTCATCGCGATGTTCGTCCTGGGCATCCACTGAGACGTCACGAAGGCATCCGCCCGGGGGTCCACCGCGGCTCGCTAACCTGACCGCATGAGTGATCAGCCCCGACAGCCCCGCCGCCTCGTCCTCGCCTCCAAGTCCCCCGCCCGCCTCGGCCTCCTGCGCCAGGCCGGTCTCGCCCCCGAGGTGATCGTCAGCGGGGTCGACGAGGACGCGATCTCCGCACCGACCCCCGCCGAGCTCGCCCTGGCCCTGGCCGAGGCCAAGGCATCGGTCGTCTCGGCGCGCCCGGACGCCAAGGGCGCCCTGGTCATCGGCTGCGACTCCGTCCTCGAACTGGACGGTCAGGCGCTCGGCAAGCCCGCCGACGCCGAGGAGGCCACGGCCCGCTGGAAGTCCATGCGCGGACGCGCGGGCGTCCTGCAGACCGGCCACTGCGTGTACGACACCGCGGCCGGCCGGCATGTGTCGGCGGTCGCGTCGACCGTCGTCCGCTTCGGCGACCCTTCCGACGAGGAGATCGCCGCGTACGTGGCGAGCGGCGAACCCCTGCACGTGGCGGGCGCGTTCACGCTCGACGGCCGCTCGGCCCCCTTCGTCGACTCGATCGAGGGCGATCACGGCAACGTCATCGGCCTCTCGCTGCCGCTGCTGCGCCGCCTGCTGTCCGAATTGGGCGTCGGGATCACGGAGTTGTGGGCGAATTAGACCCACGCAGACCCACGCGAGAGCCCCGGAGGGGCTCAGGCGGGCTGTGGGGCGCCGTTCTCCGGAGCGGCGCCGCCCGCTGCCCCGTTGCCGGGGCGCGGCTCGTCGGCGGCCCCACCGGGCTTCCTGTCGTACGCCACGAGCGTCAGGACGATCAGGCCGAGCACGATCATCATGAAGACGAAGGCGGGCCAGCCGACCAGGCCCACCGAGAACGCCCCGAGCAGCGCGTGCACCACGGCGGCGCTGATCAGGAGCAGCCGGCCGAAGCGGCCCGGCGCGCGGTCGCTGATCCCCGAGCGCGCCATGATCAGGCCGCACAGCGCGAGGTAGAGGCCGAAGACGCCGCCCGCGATCCACGTCGAGACCGACATCGCGTGCGGGTCGAGCCCGGCGAGCGACATGTCCTGCTTGTTCACGACAAGCCCGAGGAACCAGTTGAGGAGTGCGATGCCCACCGCCTCCACCAGGAGCACGATCGCGCCCACCAAGGCCACCGGTCTACGCGCCACGGCGCCCACCCTCTTCCGCTGTTACCGCCATTACGTGCCAGACATCGCGAACGCTACTAACGGGTAAACCGAGGGACAAGGGCCCGGCCCAAGGCAAAGAATCATTGGGCCATTCGTAGGGACTCCACAAAGATTGGCCCCCTGCCGCAGCACGCTCTCACAGAGACCTTGGCCACATCGGGGCGTTAGTCTGCCCGGAAGGGACCCTGCGTACCGTGGTGCGACAAGGGATTTCGCGGTACGGGCAGGCCCGGATCACGCTCCGTGTGGGCAAGCTCACCATTGGGGACGGGTCGAAAGGTCGTGTCGGCAGTCCCTAAACTCGGCTTGTTTCAAGGAGGGAGCCATCGTGCGCAAGGTGCTCATCGCCAACCGTGGCGAAATCGCTGTCCGCGTTGCTCGGGCATGCCGGGATGCAGGGATCGCGAGCGTAGCCGTCTACGCAGATCCTGACCGGGATGCTCTGCATGTACGTGCGGCAGATGAGGCGTTCGCGCTGGGCGGTGACACTCCGGCCACCAGCTACCTGGACATTTCCAAGGTGCTGGCAGCGGCCAAGGACGCGGGGGCGGACGCGGTCCACCCCGGCTACGGCTTCCTTTCGGAGAACGCCGACTTCGCGCAGGCCGTTCTGGACGCGGGCCTCATCTGGATCGGCCCGCCGCCGCAAGCAATTCGTGACCTCGGTGACAAGGTCGCCGCCCGGCACATCGCGCAGCGCGCGGGTGCCCCGCTGGTGGCCGGTACGCCGGACCCCGTCAGCGGTTCCGACGAGGTCGTCGCCTTCGCCGAGGAGCATGGCCTGCCGATCGCGATCAAGGCCGCCTTCGGTGGCGGCGGGCGCGGTCTGAAGGTGGCCCGGAACCTCGAAGAGGTGCCCGAGCTGTATGACTCCGCGGTGCGCGAGGCCGTCGCCGCCTTCGGCCGCGGCGAGTGCTTCGTGGAGCGTTACCTCGACAAGCCGCGGCACGTGGAGACGCAGTGCCTGGCCGACAAGCACGGCAACGTGGTCGTCGTCTCCACCCGTGACTGCTCGCTCCAGCGCCGCCACCAGAAGCTGGTGGAGGAGGCCCCCGCGCCGTTCCTGAGCGAGGCCCAGAACGCCGAGCTGTACGCGGCGTCGAAGGCCATCCTGAAGGAAGCGGGCTACGAGGGCGCCGGCACCGTCGAGTTCCTCGTCGGGACCGACGGCACGATCTCCTTCCTGGAGGTCAACACCCGTCTGCAGGTGGAGCACCCGGTCACCGAAGAGATCACCGGCATCGACCTGGTCCGCGAGATGTTCCGCATCGCCGACGGCGAGGAACTGGGCTACGGCGACCCCGAGATGCGCGGCCACTCCTTCGAGTTCCGCATCAACGGCGAGGACCCGGGCCGCGGCTTCCTGCCCGCCCCCGGCACCGTGACCGAGTTCGCCCCGCCGTCGGGTCCGGGCGTGCGCCTGGACGCGGGCGTGGAGTCCGGCAGCGTCATCGGCCCGGCGTGGGACTCGCTCCTCGCCAAGCTGATCGTGTCCGGCGCGACGCGTCAGCAGGCGCTGCAGCGGGCCGCGCGCGCCCTTGAGGAGTTCACCGTGGAGGGCATGGCCACGGCCATCCCGTTCCACCGCGCGGTCGTCAAGGACCCCGCCTTCGCCCCCGAACTGACCGGCTCGACCGACCCGTTCACGGTCCACACCCGCTGGATCGAGACCGAGTTCGTCAACGAGATCCCCGCGTTCTCCGCGACGGCCGACGCCGAGACGGACGAGGAGCCGGGCCGCGAGACGGTGGTCGTCGAGGTCGGCGGCAAGCGTCTCGAGGTCTCGCTCCCCTCCTCGCTGGGCATGACCATCGCCCGCACGGCAGCGGCGGGCGGCGCCCGCCCCAAGCGCCGCGCGGCGAAGAAGTCGGGCCCGGCGGCTTCCGGTGACACCCTCGCCTCCCCCATGCAGGGCACGATCGTCAAGATCGCTGTCGAGGAGGGCCAGGAGGTGCAGGAGGGCGACCTGGTCGTCGTCCTGGAGGCCATGAAGATGGAACAGCCCCTGAACGCACACCGCTCGGGCACGATCAAGGGCCTCACGGCGGAGGTAGGCGCAAGCCTGACCTCCGGCGCGGTGATCTGCGAGATCAAGGACTGACCCGAGGCTCGTTACTCGTACGCTGGCCGGGCTGGAGCTTCCAGCCCGGCCAGCGGAGCATTCAGCCCGTCGTGGGGGTCCCCCCTGCTCCTTAAGAGCTTGGGGGAGGTTGAGGACGAACTCGGCGGAGCCGGTGACAGACGGCCACCGCGCTTCGGGCAGACTTGAAGCACACGTACATTCGGGTCAGGGAGGCACGCCATGGCAGAAGCCGGGAGCCGCCAAGAGCGCCCCCGCTCGAAAAGAGCGGACGCGCGCCGCAACTACGACCGGCTCCTCGCAGAGGCCCGCGCCGCCTTCGCCGAGCACGGCACGGACGCCTCGCTGGAAGACATCGCCCGCCACGCGAACGTAGGCATCGGCACCCTCTACCGCCACTTCCCCAACCGGCACGCCTTGATGAGCGCCGTCTTCGAAGAGGCGGTGAGCGACCTCCTGGACCGTTCCCGCGCGCTGCTCGAAGATCCGCAGCCCTGCTCGGCCCTGGTGACCTGGCTGCGCGCCATCATCACTCATGCGGGTGAGTACCGCGGGCTCTCCCGCGCCCTCATGTCGGCGTCGCACGACGACAGTTCGGCACTCTCCCGATGCAGCAGGCCCATGCGGGAGGCGGGCACGGCCCTGCTCGTGCGGGCCCAGGAGGCCGGCGCCGTACGCCAGGGCGTCTCGATCGGCGACCTGATGCAGCTGACCAACGCGATCGCGCTGGCCGCCGAAGAGACCCCCGACGAGCCCGAGCTGGCCGACCGTCTCCTGATGCTGACCCTGCGCGGCCTGAAGGCCGAGGGACCGGCACCCGAAGACCGCGGTCCGGTCCCGGCGGCCACGGCCGGTTCAGCGGCGGCGTAGATCCGCCACCCGCGCGGCCCGCTCCCCGGGCTGCTGCTCCCCGAGCACCGCACTGCGCAACTGCGCCCCGGGTCCCGCCCCGTGACCGCCGTGGTTACGGCGCTGTCCCGGCAGTGGCACGTCCCGACGCGGTTGCCGCGCCGGGACGGAATCCACCCCCGGTCCGGAGTTGGGGCTCGCGGCCCCGCCGGCGACGGCGATCTGCACGCCCTGATCGGCCAGGGCCTGCAGCTCGGTGGCCGCGCGGTCGTCGTGCGTGGGCGGTTCGTCCGTGACCAGGCGCGTGATGACGTCCGTCGGCACCGTCTGGAACATCGTGTCGGTGCCGAGCTTGGTGTGGTCGGCGAGGACCACGACCTCGGCCGCGGCCTGGACGAGCGCACGGTCCACGCTCGCGGAGAGCATGTTGGACGTGGAGAGCCCGCGTTCGGCGGTCAGACCACTGCCCGACAGGAAGGCGCGCGAGACCCGCAGGCCCTGCAGGGACTGTTCGGCCCCGCTTCCCACGAGCGCGTAGTTGGAACCGCGCAGGGTGCCGCCGGTCATGACGACCTCGACGCGGTTGGCATGAGCCAGGGCCTGTGCCACCAGAAGGGAATTGGTGACGACGGTCAGACCGGGCACCCGCGCGAGCCGTCGGGCCAGCTCCTGCGTGGTCGTACCCGCCCCGACGACGATGGCTTCGCCTTCTTCGACGAGTCCCGCCGCGAGATCGGCGATTGCCGTCTTCTCGGCGGTCGCGAGATGTGATTTCTGCGGAAAGCCGGACTCCCGCGTGAATCCGCCCGGCAATACCGCACCGCCATGTCTGCGGTCGAGGAGTCCTTCTGCCTCCAGCGCGCGCACGTCCCGCCGTACGGTCACTTCGGAGGTCTGGACGACGCGGGCGAGCTCCCGGAGCGATACAGCTCCGTTGGCCCGCACCATTTCGAGGATCAATTGGCGACGTTCTGCAGCGAACACGAAACTGACAGTAACCCCAACGACCGTCTGCTTTCAGCAGTTTGCGCCGAATTACAGAAGTTGTTCGCACGACAGGGTGGGAAGTGGTATAGGTGCCTACTCCCCCCGCCTATGCCGAGGGAATGGGCGACAACAGCCCGTGACCTGCGCGGAGTTGTTACCCCGGACCTGCCCCGATCATTCGGCGTTCAACCGACGATCGGTCCGCGATCAGGCTTCGCCCGCCGACTTCCGCGTGTGGAGCTGACGCGCGACCTCGGCGATCGAGCCCGAAAGGGATGGATACACGGTGAACGCATTCGCGATCTGCTCGACCGTCAGATTGTTGTCGACCGCGATCGAGATGGGGTGGATCAGTTCCGAGGCGCGCGGTGCGACGACCACACCGCCCACCACGATGCCCGTACCGGGACGGCAGAAGATCTTGACGAATCCGTCGCGAATGCCCTGCATCTTCGCGCGCGGGTTGCGAAGGAGCGGCAGCTTGACGACGCGGGCGTCGATCTTGCCGCCGTCGACGTCGGACTGGCTGTAGCCGACGGTCGCGATCTCGGGGTCGGTGAAGACGTTCGACGAGACGGTCTTCAGGTTCAGCGGCGTCACCGCGTCGCCCAGGAAGTGGTACATCGCGATGCGGCCCTGCATGGCGGCGACGGAGGCGAGCGCGAAGATGCCGGTGACGTCACCGGCGGCGTACACACCGGGAGCGGACGTCCTGGAGACCTTGTCGGTCCAGATGTGCCCGGAGTCCTTGAGCCGGACCCCGGCCTCCTCCAGGCCCATTCCGCTGCTGTTCGGGATGGCGCCCACGGCCATCAGACAGTGCGTGCCGGAGATGACGCGGCCGTCGTTGAGCGTCACCTCCACGCGGTCGCCCACGCGCTTGGCGGAGGCGGCGCGGGAGCGTGACATGACGTTCATGCCGCGGCGGCGGAAGACGTCCTCCAGGACGGCGGCGGCGTCCGGGTCCTCGCCGGGCAGCACGCGGTCGCGGCTCGACACGAGCGTGACGTTCGACCCGAGCGCCTGGTAGGCGCCGGCGAACTCGGCGCCGGTGACACCGGAGCCGACCACGATGAGCTCCTCGGGGAGCTCGTCCAGGTCGTACACCTGGGTCCAGTTCAGGATGCGCTCGCCGTCGGGCAGCGCGTCCGGGACCTCGCGCGGGTGCCCGCCGGTGGCGATCAGCACGGCGTCGGCGACGAGGGTCTCCTCGGTGCCGTCGGCCGCGCGCACGATGACCTTGCGCGAGCCGTCGGTGTCCTGCTGGCCCTCCAGGCGGCCACGGCCGCGCAGCACGCGCGCGCCCGCACGCGTGACGGACGCGGTGATGTCGTGGGACTGCGCGAGCGCGAGGCGCTTCACACGGCGGTTGACCTTGCCGAGGTCCACGCCGACGACGCGGGCGGGGGTGTCGATGTGCGGGGTGTCGTCCGCGACGATGATGCCCAGCTCCTCGTACGAGGAGTCGAAGGTGGTCATCACCTCGGCCGTGGCGATCAGAGTCTTGGACGGGACGCAGTCGGTGAGCACCGACGCCCCGCCCAGACCGTCGCAGTCGACGACGGTCACCTCCGCGCCGAGCTGGGCGGCAACGAGTGCCGCCTCGTATCCGCCGGGTCCGCCGCCAATGATCACGATCCGAGTCACGTACTCCATTGTCCCGCACGCTTCAAGGTGCTTCGCCCCGGGGGCTCCATCCGGCCGTTCTGCCTACTGGCGGGGCCTGTGCGCACCGGGGGGACGCACGCGTCGCCTGCCGTACCCTCGACCACATGTCGCTCTACGCCGCGTACGCCGGCAATCTGGATCCGCGGCTCATGTCCCGCCGCGCCCCGCACTCGCCGCTGCGCCAGACGGGCTGGCTGAACGGCTGGCGGCTGACGTTCGGCGGGGAGCACATGGGGTGGGAGGGCGCGCTCGCCACCATCGTGGAGGCGCCTCGCTCGCAGGTCTTCGTGACGCTGTACGACGTCGCCCCCATGGACGAGGACTCCATGGACCGCTGGGAGGGCGTGGGGCTCGACGTCTACCGCAGGATGCGGGTGCGGGTGCACACCCTGGACGGCGAGGAACCCGCCTGGGTGTACGTCCTCAATGGTTACGAGGGCGGCCTGCCGTCCGCGCGCTATCTCGGGGAGCTGGCCGACGCGGCGGAGACCGCGGGGGCGCCGCACGACTACGTGATGGAGCTGCGCAAGCGGCCCTGCTAGGGCCTTCCGCTCGCCTCCCGTGGCTCTCGTCGGAAACGACAAGACAACGATCCGAATCCCGTGGGCATCGTCATCTACGCGCGTAGGGCGAGAGCGGCTACTCTCGTCCGCGTGAACGCTTCAGTTATTTCGGACGACCAGGGCGACCCGTACGCCGCCGCCGACGCCGCCGCCACGCGCCTGCGTGAGCTGACGGGCGCCGAGACCCACGACGTGGCCCTCGTGATGGGCTCCGGCTGGGCCCCGGCCGTGGACGCGCTCGGCGAGCCCGACGCCGAGTTCCCCGTCACTGATCTGCCCGGCTTCCCGATGCCGGCGGTGGAGGGACACGGCGGCCGCATCCGCTCCATCAAGATCGGCGAGAAGCGCGCCCTCGTCTTCCTGGGCCGCACCCACTACTACGAGGGCCGTGGCGTCGCCGCCGTCGCGCACGGCGTGCGTACGGCGGTGGCCGCGGGCTGCAAGACGATCGTGCTGACGAACGGCTGCGGCGGTCTGCGCGAGGGCATGCGTCCCGGTCAGCCGGTCCTGATCAGCGATCACCTGAACCTGACGGCCACGTCGCCGATCGTCGGCGCGAACTTCGTGGACCTCACGGATCTGTACTCCCCGCGGCTGCGCACCCTCTGCAAGGAGATCGACCCCTCCCTCGAAGAGGGCGTCTACGCGCAGTTCCCCGGCCCGCACTACGAGACTCCGGCGGAGATCCGCATGGCCCGCACCATCGGTGCGGACCTGGTGGGCATGTCGACGGTCCTCGAGGCGATCGCCGCGCGCGAGGCCGGCGCGGAGGTGCTCGGCATCTCCCTGGTCACGAACCTCGCCGCGGGCATGACGGGCGAGCCCCTCAACCACGAGGAGGTCCTCCAGGCGGGCCGCGACAGCGCCACGCGCATGGGCGAACTCCTGGGCGACGTCTTGGGGCGCATCTAGTTTTTCCCCCTGCGGGGGGCGTTGCCTGACGGGGCGCCTTGGCCTGGCGGGCTCTTTGCCCGGCGGGTGCCTTGCCCGGGGCCGGTGCCTTGCCCGGGGCGGGTGCCTTGCCCGGCGGGTGCCTTGCCCGGGGCGGGTGCCTTGCCCGGCGGGCTCCTTGCCCGGCGGGCTCCTTGCCCGGCGGGTGCCTTGCCCGGCGGGTGCCTTGCCCTGTGGGGCGCTTCGGGTGGCCGGGGGCTTTCCCCCGGGGGAGCGCCCCTGCACTGTGCCTGGGTGGCCCGGAGCGCTGGTTGCCGCACAGGCCTTCCCGCCCACCCGCCCGATTGCCCCGGAGCGTCGGGCGGGTGCGTAAGCCCTTGCCGCCGCGGGGTGAACGGGTGGGTGGGCGGGAAAGATCCGCCGCGAAGCGGTGGTACGAAAGGCCCCACCGGGCCGCACCAGACCGACGCACCCGCGGCCCAAGCCAGGCAAGCCCCCGGACCGCAACGGGTAGACGCACCGGGGGCCGCCCCGGACCGCCCGGGCACCCCGCACCCGCCCCGGGCTCGGGTAGCCATACCCGGCCCGCACAGAACCCCGCATACGAGAGGCTGAAGAACCGTGCTGGACGACTCTGAACTCATCGCGCGGGCCCAGGCCTGGCTGGCCGAGGACCCGGACCCCGAGACCCGCGAGGAACTCGCGAAGCTCATCGAGACCGCGGACACCGCGGAGCTGGCCGCCCGCTTCAGCGGCACCCTCCAGTTCGGCACCGCCGGCCTCCGAGGCGAACTCGGCGCGGGCCCCATGCGCATGAACCGCTCCGTGGTCATCCGCGCGGCAGCAGGCCTCGCCGCGTACCTGAAGGCCCAGGGTCAGACCGACGGCCTCGTCGTCATCGGCTACGACGCCCGCCACAAGTCCGCGGACTTCGCCCGCGACACCGCCGCCGTCATGACCGGCGCCGGACTCCGCGCGGCGGTGCTCCCCCGCCCGCTCCCCACCCCCGTACTCGCCTTCGCCATACGGCACCTCGGCGCGGTCGCGGGCGTGGAGGTGACGGCGAGCCACAACCCCCCGCGCGACAACGGCTACAAGGTCTACCTCGGCGACGGCTCCCAGATCGTGCCGCCCGCGGACGCGGAGATCGCCGCGCAGATCGACGCGGTGCCGAGCCTGCACGACGTACCCCGCCCCGAGGCCGGCTGGGAGACCCTCGGCGACGACGTCCTGAACGCCTACCTGGCCCGCACGGACGCCGTCCTGTCCCCGGACTCCCCCCGTACCGCCCGCACCGTCTACACGGCGATGCACGGCGTCGGCAAGGACACCCTCCTCGCGGCGTTCGAGCGGGCGGGATTCCCCGCCCCGGAGCTCGTCGCCGAGCAGGCGGAGCCCGACCCGGACTTCCCGACCGTCGCGTTCCCCAACCCGGAGGAGCCGGGCGCGATGGACCTCTCCTTCGCGAAGGCCCGCGAGGTGGACCCGGACCTGATCATCGCCAACGACCCGGACGCGGACCGCTGCGCGGCAGCGGTCAAGGACGGCGCCGACTGGCGCATGCTCCGGGGCGACGAGGTCGGCGCACTCCTGGCGGCGCACCTCGTGCGCAGAGGCGCACGCGGCACGTTCGCGGAGTCGATCGTCTCCTCGTCCCTGCTCGGCCGGATCGCGGAGAAGGCGGGTCTCGGATACGAGGAGACCCTGACCGGCTTCAAGTGGATCGCCCGCGTGGAGGGTCTGCGCTACGGCTACGAAGAGGCCCTCGGCTACTGCGTGGACCCCGAAGGCGTACGCGACAAGGACGGCATCACGGCGGCACTGGTCCTCACCGAGCTGGCGTCCGAGCTGAAGGAGCAGGGGCGCACGCTCCTGGACCTCCTGGACGACCTGGCCGTGGAGCACGGCCTGCACGCCACCGACCAGCTGTCGGTCCGCGTGGAGGACCTCTCCCTGATCGCGGATGCGATGCGGCGTCTGCGCGAGCAGCCCCCGACGTCGCTCGCGGGCCTGCCCGTGACGAAGGCCGAGGACCTGACGCAGGGCACGGACACGCTGCCGCCCACGGACGGCCTGCGCTACACGCTCGACGGCGCCCGCGTCATCGTGCGCCCGAGCGGCACGGAGCCGAAGCTGAAGTGCTACCTGGAGGTCGTGGTCCCTGTCTCGGCGAAGGACGGGCTGCCCGCCGCCCGCACCGAGGCGACGGAGCTCCTCGCGGCGATCAAGCGCGACCTGTCCGCCGCCGCGGGCATCTAGGGCACAGGCGGCCACCCGTCCGGGTGGTTCGATCGGCGCAGCCGCCGCAGTGATCCAGTGCGCCGCCGGTCCCCCGGGAAGGGTGACCGGCAGCGCACGATCACGTTCCTGGAGCTGCCGCAGTGCCGTACGGACCGACCCCTGAGACCACCTCGACCGCATCGGCGCCCGCCGCGACGCCCCAGGTCGTCGCCCCGTCCCGCCACCCCCGCAGCACTCCAAGCCGCTCCCCCGGCCGCCGCGCACGCGCCGTACGCGCCCTGCGCCACGCGACGCCCGCACTCCTCGCATACGGGGCCGTACGCCTCTTCGGCGCCCTCGTCTTCGCCGTGTGGGCGCGCAGGGAGCACCGGGACGTCTGGCATCTGCTGGCGGAGTCGTGGGACTGCGACTGGTATCTGAAGATCGCCGACAAGGGGTACGCGGACACCCTGGGCACCCAGATCGACGCGAACAACCTCGCCTTCTTCCCCCTGCACTCGCTGCTCATCAGGGCGGGCAGCCTGCTCGTCCCGGAGCCGCGCGGGGCCGTGGGGCTCGCGATCGCCGTCACGTGTTCGTTCCTCGCGGCATGGGGGATCTTCGCGGTGGGCGACCGCCTGCACGGACGCAGGGCGGGCGTCCTGCTCGCCGTCCTGTGGGGTTCGCTCCCCGTCGCGCTGGTGCAGTGGATGGGCTACACGGAGTCGCTCTTCACGGCGCTCACCGCGTGGGCGCTGTACGCCGTGCTCACCGGCCGCTGGATCTGGGCAGGTTCGCTGGCCGCGCTCGCGGGGCTGACCCGCCCCACGGGAGTGGCGCTGGCGGCGGCGGTGTCCCTGACGGCCCTGCTCGCGCTCTGGCGTGCGCGCAGCGAAGTGGGCGGCACAGGCAGCGTACGCATGCTCCTGGGGGCCTTGCTCGCCCCGCTCGGCTGGCTTTCGTACGTCGGCTGGGTGGGGCTGCGACTGGGCCGCTGGGACGGCTATTTCGCCGTACAGAAGCTGTGGCGCAACGAGTGGGACGGCGGGGCGGCGACGCTGCGGACCGCGACGGACCTGCTGTCGGAACAGCGGCCGCAGCTGTTCCTGATGATGGTGACGGCGACGCTGCTCGCGTCGGCGGCGCTGTTCGTCCTGTCGGTGGGTGACCGGCAGCCGCTGCCGCTCCTCGTCTTCACGGGCCTGCTGCTCCTGATCGTGCTGGGCAGCAAGGGGGTCTACTTCCCCCGGGCCCGCTTCCTGCTCCCGGGCTTCCCCCTGCTGCTGCCCCTCGCGGCGGCGCTGTCCCGCGCGCGGACGCACGTCGCCGTGACGGTGACGGCGACCGCGGCGCTCACCTCGGCGGCGTTCGGCGGCCACATGCTGCTGGCCTGGATGGGCCCTCCGTAGAACCCGCCGTAGGAACCGCCGTAGGAACCGCCGTGGGAACCGCCGCGCAGCGCTACCCCACGGCCAGCAACACCACGAGCAGCACCGCCCCGGCCACGGCGGGCGCCAGGATCTCGTAGCCCCAGCGCACCTCGGGCTCGCCCTGGGCGGACTTCGCGGTGGCGCGGAGTTCGGACAGGGAGCGCAGGTCGTCCATGATCTGGTCCCCCGCGGCGCGCGGGGGCGCCTGCCGGCCGGACTTCATCGAGGCGCGCAGGCCCGGTCCGCCGACGCTCGGATCGCCCGCGGCCATCCCCTGGGACTTCCTCCGGGCGGCCTTCTTGCGGCCGCGCAGGGAGACCGGGACGGCCCAGAGCTGGTACTTGGTGCCGTCCTGGGTGAAGACCTCGTTCGAGTACCCGGAGCGCAGGCCCGACACGGACGCCCACGGCAGCGTGATCGTCCGGAACGGGTTGCGGATGCGCAGCCGGTCGTCGTTCGCGAACACGACGGGGCGCACGGTGAAGGCGACGACGATCGGCACCGCGAGGAGCAGCCCGGCGAGCGCGAGCCACGGGGTGCGGCCCTCCCCCCGGATCATCGCGTCGATGCCGAGCCAGCCGCCGAGGGCGAGCAGCAGGACGCCTCCGGCGATACCGCCGGACGACCGGTAGGTCCGGTCTTTGTACTCGGGGTACTCGGGCTCCGCCACGGGGGGCTGGGGGTCGGTCATGCCCCCGATTCTGCCTGAGGTCCGCTCCGGGGCTCCCGCGGGGACGCCCGCGCGACGCAATACGCCGGAGTGACCCACCTCTGTACAGCCGCTACGCGCGTAGATATGCTCCCCTCGTGACCATGCCCCATGCATCCGCCCCCACCGCACACGCGCTGACGGACGCCACAGCGTCGGACCGCACGCTGCGCCGCTTCCTCCACGGGCTGCCCGGCGTCGACACGGTCGGCCTGGAGGCACGCGCCTCAGCGCTCGGCACCCGTTCGATCAAGACGACGGCGAAGGCGTACGCCATCGACCTCGCCATCTCGATGATCGACCTGACGACGCTGGAGGGCGCCGACACCCCGGGCAAGGTCCGGGCACTCGGCGCGAAGGCCGTGAACCCCGATCCGACCGACCGCGGCACCCCGAGGACCGCCGCGGTCTGCGTCTATCCGGACATGGTGGCCACCGCCAAGGAGGCCGTCGGCGACAGCGGGGTCAAGGTCGCCTCCGTCGCGACCGCCTTCCCCGCGGGCCGTGCCGCCATCGACGTGAAGCTCGGCGACGTCCGCGAGGCCGTCGCGGCGGGCGCCGACGAGATCGACATGGTCATCGACCGGGGCGCCTTCCTCGCGGGTGACTACATGACGGTGTTCGAGCAGATCCGCGCCGTGAAGGAAGCCTCCGGCGAGGCCCGGCTCAAGGTCATCTTCGAGACCGGCGAGCTGTCCACGTACGACAACATCCGCCGCGCCTCCTGGATCGGCATGCTGGCGGGCGCGGACTTCATCAAGACCTCGACCGGCAAGGTCGGCGTCAACGCCACCCCCGCGAACACCCTCCTGATGCTGGAGGCCGTACGCGACTTCCGCGAGCAGACCGGGGTGCAGGTCGGCGTCAAGCCCGCGGGCGGCATCCGCACCACCAAGGACGCGATCAAGTTCCTCGTCCTGGTGAACGAGACCGCGGGCACGGACTGGCTGGACAACCACTGGTTCCGTTTCGGCGCCTCATCACTCCTCAACGACCTGCTGATGCAGCGCCAGAAGCTGGCCACGGGCCGCTACTCCGGCCCCGACTACGTCACGGTGGACTGACCCATGACTTCCACGCCCTTTGACTACGCACCCGCTCCGGAGTCCCGCTCCGTCGTCGACATCGCGCCGTCGTACGGCCTGTTCATCGACGGCGAGTTCGTGGAGGCGGCCGACGGCAAGGTCTTCAAGACCGTCTCGCCCTCCACCGAAGAGGTCCTCTCCGAAGTCGCGCAGGCCTCCTCCGAAGACGTCGACCGCGCGGTGAAGGCCGCCCGCAAGGCCTTCGAGAAGTGGTCGGCGCTGCCGGGCGCCGAGCGCGCCAAGTACCTCTTCCGGATCGCCAGGATCATCCAGGAGCGCAGCCGCGAACTGGCCGTCCTGGAGACCCTCGACAACGGAAAGCCCATCAAGGAGACGCGCGACGCCGACCTTCCCCTGGTCGCCGCGCACTTCTTCTACTACGCGGGCTGGGCCGACAAGCTCGACCACGCGGGGTACGGCGCGAACCCGAGGCCCCTCGGTGTCGCGGGCCAGGTCATCCCCTGGAACTTCCCGCTCCTGATGCTCGCCTGGAAGATCGCCCCGGCGCTCGCCACGGGCAACACGGTCGTCCTGAAGCCCGCCGAGACCACGCCGCTCTCCGCGCTGTTCTTCGCGGACATCTGCCGTCAGGCGGGCCTGCCCAAGGGCGTCGTCAACATCCTTCCCGGGTACGGCGACGCGGGCGCGGCCCTCACCGCCCACCCGGACGTGAACAAGGTCGCCTTCACCGGCTCGACCGCCGTCGGCAAGGCCATCGCGCGCCAGGTCGCGGGCACGGACAAGAAGGTCACGCTCGAACTGGGCGGCAAGGGCGCCAACATCGTCTTCGACGACGCCCCCATCGACCAGGCCGTCGAGGGCATCGTCACCGGCATCTTCTTCAACCAGGGCCAGGTCTGCTGCGCCGGATCGCGCCTCCTCGTACAGGAGTCGGTCCAGGACGAGGTGCTGCACGCGCTCAAGCGGCGCCTGTCCACCCTGCGCCTGGGCGACCCGCTGGACAAGAACACGGACATCGGCGCGATCAACTCCGCCGAGCAGCTCGCCCGCATCACCGCGCTCACCGAGACGGGCGAGGCGGAGGGCGCCGAACGCTGGTCCGCCCCGTGCGAACTGCCCTCCTCCGGCTACTGGTTCGCGCCGACGCTCTTCACGAACGTCACGCAGGCGCACACCGTCGCGCGCGACGAGATCTTCGGCCCGGTGCTCTCGGTGCTGACCTTCCGCACCCCGGAAGAGGCCGTCGCCAAGGCCAACAACACGCAGTACGGCCTCTCCGCCGGCATCTGGACGGAGAAGGGCTCCCGCATCCTCGCGGTCGCCGAGCGCCTGCGCGCGGGCGTCATCTGGGCCAACACGTTCAACAAGTTCGACCCGACCTCGCCCTTCGGCGGCTACAAGGAATCGGGTTACGGCCGCGAGGGCGGCCGCCACGGCCTGGAGGCTTACCTCGATGTCTGAGCAGCGTTTGAGCGTCTTCAAGACCTACAAGCTGTACGTCGGGGGCAAGTTCCCCCGCAGCGAGAGCGGCCGGGTGTACGAGGTGACGGACTCGAAGGACAAGTGGCTGGCCAACGCCCCCCTCTCGTCCCGCAAGGACGCGCGTGACGCGGTCTCCGCCGCGCGCAAGGCGCAGGGCGGCTGGGCGGGCAAGACGGCCTATCTGCGCGGCCAGATCCTGTACCGCGTCGCGGAGATGCTGGAGGGCCGCAGGGACCAGTTCGTGCGCGAGGTCGCCGAGGCTGAGGGGCTCTCCAAGTCGAAGGCCGCCGCCGAGGTGGACGCCGCGATCGACCGCTGGGTCTGGTACGCGGGCTGGACCGACAAGATCGCCCAGCTCGTGGGCGGCGGGAACCCGGTCGCGGGCCCCTTCTTCAACCTCTCCTCGCCGGAGCCGACGGGCGTGGTGACGGTCGTCGCACCGCAGAAGTCGTCGTTCCTCGGCCTGGTCTCCGTGATCGCCCCCGTCATCGCGACCGGCAACACGGCCGTGGTGATCGCGAGCGAGGACTCCCCGCTCCCCGCGCTCTCGCTCGGCGAGGTGCTCGCCACCTCCGACCTGCCGGGCGGCGTCGTGAACATCCTGTCCGGCAGGACGGCGGAGATCGCCCCGTCGCTCGCCGCGCACCAGGACGTGAACGCGATCGACCTCGCGGGCGTCGAGGACGACGACCTGGCCAAGGAGCTCGAGGTGGCCGCCGCGGACAACCTCAAGCGCGTCGTCCGTCCACAGCCTGTGGGCTGGTCGGCCGACCCGGGCACGCACCGCCTGACGGCCTTCCTGGAGACCAAGACGGTCTGGCACCCCACAGGTTCACTGGGCGCGTCGGGCTCCTCGTACTGAGGCCGCCCGAGGCTGCCTGAGGCCATCTGAAGCCACTGCGCACGGCGAAGCCCCGGTCCTCCTCCGTCCAGGAGGGCCGGGGCTTCGCCACACCACCGGGCCGATCGGCTAGCCGGGCAGCAGCCCCGTGGCCGGACCCACCACCGGCAGGTCGCTCAGCGTCCCTCCGCCCTGGGCCAGCGGGGCGGTGACCGGAGCCGTCGAGAGCGGCTTGAAGTCCGCGATCTGGGTGCCGAGCGCGTTGTCCAGCGGGTCGGACCCCGTGCCCGCGAGCGGATTTAGCTTCAGCTCCTTGACGGGCCCGAGGCCACCCGCGCTGACCTCCTCCACCGCCCGGAGCACCCCCGCACCGGCCGCGGGCAGGTTGTCGGAGGCCGGGGGCGCGGGGGCCGGCGCGGCGCTCGCCGTCGCCGCGCCACCGATGCCGAGCGCCGTGCCCGCGACGGTGACCGTCAGACCCGCCCGCAGCAGAACGCGGGAGAGGTGCTTGGAGGCTGTTGCGTGCCGTGCCATGGGTTCCGCCCTTGTCCTCTTGAGTAATCAGATGCGCACACAGCGTAGTTGAGGGGCGATGCGGGCACCAAAGCCCTACCCTTCGGGTCGCCTGGGCGGCTCAATGCAGCACACTGTTCTCTCGTGAGTTCCCATCCCCCGATACCCACCCGAGTCGTGCTGCTCGCCGGCCCCTCGGGCTCAGGCAAGTCGTCGTTCGCGGCCCTCACGGGGCTGCCCGTCCTGTGTCTCGACGACTTCTACAAGGAACACGACGACCCGACACTGCCGCAGGTCCCCGGCAGCACGGACATCGACTGGGACTCCCCCGGCTCCTGGGACACGGACGTCGCCGTCGCCGCCATCGAGCAGCTGTGCCGCACGGGACGTACGCGCATCCCCGTCTACGACATCGCCACCAGCTCGCGTACGGGCGAGACGGCGATGGACATCGAGCGCACACCCCTGTTCATCGCGGAGGGCATCTTCGCGGCGGACATCGTGGAGCGGTGCCGGGAGATCGGCGTGCTCGCCGACGCGATCTGTCTGCGGGGGCGGCCGTCCACCACCTACCGGCGGCGGCTGCTGCGGGACCTGCGCGAGGGGCGCAAGTCCGTGGCGTTCCTGCTGCGGCGCGGCTGGCGGCTGATGCGCGCCGAGCGCGCGATCGTCGCCCGGCAGACCGCCCTCGGCGCTCACCCCTGCGGCAAGGACGAGGCCCTGGGACGGCTCGCGGCCGCTGCCGCCGGGCGGTGCGCCAAGGCCGGCGCCGACGCCGCGTAGCTCCGCGGGGGGAGCGGTTCACCGGACCACCGCACCAAAAGCAGAAGGACCGGAAAGACCCCCCGGCCTTCCGGTCCCGCCACTTGTTTCCCCCGTGGATCCCCCGTGATCCCCGTTCTTCCCCCGTGCCCCCCTGCTTCCGCCGCCTCCCCCCGGGAGCGGCGGCCCCCCGATCCCTAGGCGACCAACTCGCCGAAGGACTCTTCCTGGTCACGGCCGAAGCTGAGGACGTCGTCCTCGCGCAGCCGGCGCAGGGAGCGCCAGATGCTGGACTTCACCGTGCCCACACTGATGTCGAGGATGTCGGCGATCTCGGGGTCCGTGCGGCCCTCGTAGTACCGCAGGACCAGCATCGTCCGCTGCAGTTCGGGGAGGCGGGCCAGGGCCTGCCAGAGAACCGCACGGAGTTCGGTGCCACGCATCGCGTCCGTGTCGCCCGCCGTCTCCGGCAGCTCCTCGGTCGGGTATTCGTTGAGCTTGCGGCGCCGCCAGGCGCTGATGTGCAGGTTGGTCATGGTGCGGCGGAGGTATCCGCCGACCGCGGCCTTGTCGCTGATCCTGTCCCAGGCCCGGTACGTCGAGAAGAGGGCACTTTGGAGCAGGTCCTCGGCCTCGAAACGGTCGCCGGTCAGGTGATAGGCGGTTGCGTACAGGGAGGCACGACGCTCCTGGACGTAGGCGGTGAACTCCGCCTCCGACGCTGTGGTGCGCTCCCCCGTGTCCTCCCTGTACGCGGCTCCCCCGTGAGCCCCCCCATCGGTTCCCCCGTTGTCCCCGCGGGTTTCCCCCGGGAACGCGTCAACCACCGTCATGTACGCGGTGTGCTGACGCCCGGTGCCGCGAGCGCACCCCCGCCCGCTCACGGCACCGGACTTCTCGTGCCTCTCGGCAGGCCGGATCACGTCGTGGAGACGCGTGATTACTGCGCTTGAGCTGGTGCTGTGCAGTGTGTTCATCTCGCGCCCCCCGTCGGTGGAGTCCGGCTGTTTCCGTGTGACCAAAACTCTGCCGGACCCACTTCATGACGGTGTCCGCCGACTGTCACAGGCCTGCAACAGGCCTTCCATGTGTAGGGGAGAAGTGTGGGAGCCCACCAACAGTCGAACTGTGCCCGTGCCATGGGACAGAATGACGTCCGTGCCTTCCCTGTTGCTGATCGAGGACGACGACGCCATCCGTACGGCCCTTGAGCTTTCGCTCACCCGCCAAGGGCATCGGGTGGCCACTGCTGCCACCGGCGAGGACGGCCTGAAGCTGCTCAGTGAGCAGCGGCCGGACCTGATCGTGCTGGATGTGATGCTGCCGGGCATCGACGGCTTCGAGGTGTGCCGTCGCATCCGGCGCACCGACCAGTTGCCGATCATCCTGCTGACCGCGCGCAGCGACGACATCGACGTCGTCGTCGGGCTCGAGTCCGGTGCCGACGACTATGTCGTGAAACCCGTGCAGGGCCGGGTGCTCGACGCCCGTATCCGTGCGGTCCTTCGCCGCGGTGAGCGCGAGGCCAATGACGCGGCGACATTCGGTTCGCTCGTCATCGACCGCGCCGCGATGACCGTCACGAAAAACGGCGAGGACCTGCAGCTCACGCCGACCGAGCTGCGGCTGCTCCTGGAGCTGAGCCGCAGGCCCGGACAGGCGCTCTCACGGCAGCAGTTGCTGCGTCTGGTGTGGGAGCACGACTACCTCGGTGACTCCCGGCTCGTCGACGCCTGTGTGCAGCGGCTGCGCGCGAAGGTCGAGGACGTGCCGTCCTCGCCGACGCTGATCCGTACGGTGCGTGGAGTGGGCTACCGGCTGGACACTCCTCAGTGACCAAACCGCAGGACAAGCTCCGCGGTTGGGCCGCGGCGCGCAAGGCGATAATGGCGGGGCTTCGCTTCACGAGCCTCAGGCTCCGGCTTGTCGTGGTGTTCGGTCTGGTGGCGCTCACCGCCGCCGTGACGGCGTCCGGGATCGCGTACTGGCTGAACCGCGAGGCGGTCCTGACGCGTGCGCAGGACGCGGCCCTGAAGGACTTCCAGCAGGAGATGCAGACCCGCGCCGGTGCGCTGCCGCCCAATCCGACCCAGGACGAGCTGCAGCAGGCCGCCGGGACGATGGCCAACAGCAGCCAGCGCTACAGCGTGCTCCTGATCGGGAAGGACGCCGACGGTGACACGATCGTCGGCTACTCCGACCTGGACGCCTTCACGCTCGCCGACGTGCCCAAGTCGCTGCGCAAGACGGTGAACAAGGAGCAGCCGCTCACCTCCAGCAACAAGAGCCCGTACCACCTGTACTGGCAGCGGACCGTCGAGGGCGGCACGCCGTATCTCGTGGGCGGCGCCAAGGTCATCGGCGGCGGGCCGACCGGTTACATGCTCAAGTCCCTTGAGCCGGAGGCCAAGGACCTGAGTTCGCTCGGCTGGTCGCTCGCGATCGCCACCGGGCTCGCGCTCATCGGTTCCGCGCTGCTCGCGCAGGCCGCGGCGACCACCGTGCTCAAGCCGGTGCACCGGCTGGGTGTCGCCGCGCGGCGGCTCGGCGAGGGCAAGCTGGACACGCGTCTTCGGGTGTCGGGCACGGATGAACTGGCCGATCTGTCACGGACGTTCAACCGGACCGCGGAGAGCCTGGAGAAGAAGGTCGACGACATGAGCGCCCGCGACGAGGCGTCGCGGCGCTTCGTCGCCGACATGTCGCACGAGCTGCGTACGCCGCTGACCGCGATCACCGCGGTGACGGAGGTCCTGGAGGAGGAGCTGGACGCCGAGACGGGGTCCGTCGATCCGATGATCGAGCCCGCCGTGCGGCTCGTGGTCAGCGAGACCCGCCGGCTGAACGACCTGGTGGAGAACCTGATGGAGGTCACCCGCTTCGACGCGGGTACGGCCAGGCTCGTCCTGGACCACGTCGACATCGCCGACCAGATCACGGCCTGTATCGACGCCCGTGCCTGGCTCGACGCGGTCGAGCTGGACGCGGAGCGCGGCATCATGGTGCGGCTCGACCCGCGTCGTCTGGACGTCATCCTGGCGAACCTGATCGGCAACGCGCTCAAGCACGGCGGCTCCCCGGTGGAGGTCTCGGTGCGGCTCGCGGGCGAGAAGCTCGTGATCGCGGTGCGTGACGGGGGCCCCGGCATCCCCGAGGACGTACTGCCGCACGTCTTCGACCGCTTCTACAAGGCGAGCGCGTCCCGGCCGCGGTCGGAGGGCAGTGGCCTGGGGCTCTCCATCGCCTTGGAGAACGCCCATATCCACGGCGGGGAGATCACGGCCGCGAACTCGCCCAAGGGTGGCGCGGTGTTCACGCTGTGGCTGCCGCGCGACCCGTCGGAGCTGTTGCCGGAGGACGAGCCCGCGGAGGGCACGGACGGCGACGACGCCGTCGAGGGAGAGGCACGATGAACCGCCGGAGGCTGCGCGCCGCGCTGCTCGCCACCGCGCTGACCACGCTCCTCGCGGGCTGCGGCATCCGCTCGACGGAGGTGCCCACGGACTTCGGCCCCGGGCCGTCCCGGGTGCCCTGCGTGATGTCCGGGTCGAGCATCGCGTCGCAGTCCAGCGGGGTTCCCGTGCAGGTCTTCTTGGTGTGCGCGGCGCAGCTGGTGACCGTCGACCGGTCGGTGCGCATCCCCACGGAGAAGGCGACGACGGACCGGGTCCGGATCGCGCAGGCGCTCCTGGACGAGCTGTCGCAGCCGCCGTCGGCCCCGGAGAAGCAGGCGGGCTTCGCGACGGACGTACGCGGCGGCACGGTCGTCAACGGCCCCGAGGAGGGCGACCCCGGGGACGCCCTGCGGTTCAGCACGTCCCCGGAGGATCTGTCGGCGTTCGCTCTGGCACAGATCGTTTGCACGTTCGCGGACAGCGCGGCGGCGGGCGACGACCGCGAGGTGATCATGGGCGGCCCCGGTGACGACCCGCTGCGCCGCTACGAATGCACCCAGGCGGTCCGGCAGCGTCCCGGGACGGTGGCTCCGCCCACGGAGACCGTGCGGTAGTCGATCAGGACAGTCACGGTGTGCGATCAGGACAGTGCGTGTTCCGGGAGTGAATGCGCGGAACCGATCCTGCCGTCAGGCGCGTCTTGGGGGGCGTGCGTCAAGGCTCGGGCGGCCACGGGGCCGCCATCCGCTTCCGTGCGGCAGGAGGATTCCTCCTCGTCGCGCATCTTCTGTTCGTCGGCTGGCTCACTCTGCGTCCACTGGACGTGCCGTGGGTCAGCGCGGCGAATCTTCAGCCGTTCGCCGGCATCAAGGCGGATCTGGCGCTCGGACCTGTGCAGGCCGCCCGGCAGATAGGCGGCAGTCTGCTGCTCCTCGCCCCGCTCGGTGTGCTGCTTCCGCTCGCCGGTGGGCGGGTTCACGTGTCACCGCTCGGTTCGCTGGTGCGGACGGTCGCGGCGGGCGCGCTGATCTCGCTCGGCATCGAGCTGCTGCAGACCGGGGTCCCCGGGCAGGTCGTCGACATCGACTCGCTGTTCCTGAACTCCGTGGGCGTGGCCCTCGCGCATCTCGCCGTGGTGCCCGCGGCCCGGGCCAGGCTCCGCCGCCGTACGGACGGGGAGCATCGGGCGGCCCTCCTGCGGGAGGACGCCTCTCAGGGGCCGACCCCGACGATTCCCAGGGTCGGTATCGCACCTTAGGGCGACGCTTCGCCCGCTTCGCGAACGTAGCTTTGAGTCATCGGGGCACACGTCCCGGAGCGCTTCGGGGAACGGCCCCGAGCCTCATCGCCACGGTTCACGAAGGAGCCACCATGACCGCCCTTGCCCGCCCCACCCACGGCCGGATGATCGGCGGAGTGTGTGCCGCCCTCGCCCAGCGTTTCCGCACGTCGGCCACGACGATGCGCGTGATCTTCCTGGTCTCGTGCCTGCTTCCGGGACCGCAGTTCCTGCTCTACATCGCGCTCTGGGCCCTGTTGCCCTCCGAGGGCAAGGCCAGGCAGGCAGCCTGGTGAACCGGCGGCCCCCGCCGCCACCGGATACGTACGCCGATGGGGCGCCCCCTAGAAAAAGGGGGCGCCCCATCGGCGTGTGCGGGGACCGCGAGGATCAGCCGAGCGGCAGACCGTTCACGCCCAGACCCTCGGTGGGGAGGCCCTGGAGGGGCAGGCCCTGAAGGGGCAGGGCGCCGGCGACCGGCAGGCCGCCGAGCAGACCGGAGACCGGGTCGGCCGCGGCGGGCTTGCCCCGGTCGCCGGCGTCCTTCATGCTCTCGCCGAGCTTGTCCACGGTCGGCGCGGAGGCCTGCAGGGTGCTGCCGAGCACGTTCTGGCCGGCGGAGATCGCCTCGGGGCCACCGGCGGGCAGCTTCTCGCCGACCGCTTCCATTGGGAGCACGGTGGTGGCGGAGCCCAGGGCGCCCGTGGCGTCGGGCAGGGCCGGCGCGGCGGTGGCGGCACCCGCGCCCGCGGCGGCGAAGGCGGCGCCGAGAGCGGCGACACCGAGGGTCTTGGCGGCAGACTGCTTCATCTTCAATGCGTCCTTGATGACGGGGACTTTTGAGCGGCCCATGACCGTAAACATGTGAAGGGGCGGTCCGCAAACAGCGAAACAGCAAAAGCGCGGCCGGGAATTAATGTTCCCGGCCGCGCCCAGACTGCTTCAATTCCTGTTACACGTCGACAGAAGCCCTGGTGGAGGCGGTCTGACGGAACAGCCATTCGGACTTCAGCTCGGCATATCCGGGCTTGATCACGTCATTGATCATGGCCAGGCGTTCATCGAAAGGAATGAACGCTGATTTCATCGCATTGACTGTGAACCACTGCATGTCGTCGAGCGTGTAGCCGAAAGTCCCGACCAAATGCTCGAATTCACGGCTCATGCTGGTGCCGGACATCAGCCGGTTGTCGGTGTTCACCGTGGCCCGGAAGTGCAGCTTGCGGAGCAGACCGATGGGGTGGTCGGCGTACGAGTCGGCGGCGCCCGTCTGCAGGTTGGAGCTGGGGCACATCTCCAGGGGGATGCGCTTGTCGCGCACGTAGCTGGCGAGGCGGCCGAGCTTCACGGTGCCGTCGTCGGCGACCTGGATGTCGTCGATGATCCGCACGCCGTGGCCGAGACGGTCGGCGCCGCACCACTGGAGGGCCTGCCAGATGGACGGCAGACCGAAGGCCTCACCGGCGTGGATGGTGAAGTGGTTGTTCTCGCGCTTGAGGTACTCGAAGGCGTCGAGGTGCCGGGTGGGCGGGAAGCCCGCCTCGGCGCCCGCGATGTCGAAGCCGACGACGCCCAGATCGCGGTAGCGGTTGGCGAGTTCGGCGATCTCCAGGGCACGGGCCGCGTGCCGCATGGCGGTGAGCAGTGCGCCCACGCGGATGCGGTGGCCGTTCTCCTTCGCACGCCGCTCGCCTTCCCGGAAGCCTTCGTTGACGGCCTCGACGACCTCTTCGAGGGTGAGGCCCTGCTCCAGGTGCTGCTCGGGGGCGTACCGGATCTCGGCGTAGACGACGCCGTCCTCGGCGAGGTCCTCGGCGCACTCGGCCGCCACGCGCTTGAGGGCGTCCTTCGTCTGCATCACGGCGCAGGTGTGCGCGAAAGTCTCCAGATAGCGCGGCAGCGAACCGGAGTCGGCGGCTTCCCTGAACCAGATCCCCAGCTTGTCGGGGTCGGTCTCGGGCAGACCCTCGTAACCCGACTCGCGGGCGAGGTCGACGATCGTGCCGGGGCGCAGGCCGCCGTCGAGGTGGTCGTGCAGGAGCACCTTCGGGGCGCGGCGGATCTGGTCGGCGCTGGGCGTTTCGCGGTCCGTCTGACCGGCTTTGGTGGTCTGGCTCGTCATTTCGGCACTCTAGCGCCTACGCGCGTAGATCTCACGGGTCGATACGTAACAGTGACCCCGCGGACGGGTGGCGTACACCATCGCTTCTGACACTGTTCTGTCATGGCACAGCAAGCGACGCCCGATTCCGCGCGCGCGGCCAGGCTCGGACGCGTGATCGGCGCCCGTCCTTCGGCGGTCAGCGGCGCCGTGCTGCTGCTCCCGGGCGGCCACGAGACCTCCGACCGCAAGCCGTCCCCGTTCGCCGCGTCCGCGGTGCGCGCGCTCGGCCGCAGGCTCGCCCAGGACGGCCGCGAGGAGGGACTCGCCGCGCACGTCGTGCACTACCGCAGCCGGGGGTGGAACGGTGCGCAGGCGCAGCTCGCGCGGGACGCGGAGTGGGCCGCCGACGAGATCGTCCGGCTCTACGGCGATGTCTCGATCTGCCTCGTGGGCCGGGACATGGGCGGCCGGGCCGCTCTGCGGGCCGGCGGCCACGAAGCGGTCAACTCCGTTCTGGCGCTGGCTCCCTGGCTGCCCGAGGACGACGTGGCGGCCTCTCCCGAGCCGGTCAAGCAGCTCGCCGGGCGGCGGGTCCTGATCGTGCACGGCACGAACGACGAGCGGACCGACCCCGAACTGTCGTTCCGTCTCGCGGCGCGGGCGAAGAAGGCGAACCGCGAGGTGTGCCGCTTCGAGGTCCACTCCGACGGCCACCGGTTGCAGCAGCACCAGTCCGAAGTCCAGGCGCTGGCCTCGGACTTCGTCATGGGCTCACTGTTCGGCCACGCGTACGCGCGCCCCTTGGAGGACGCGCTGGCGGCCCCGCCACCTCTGGGGCTGCGGATGCCGCTGGCGGCGGGGTTCGGGGAGTCGATGCGGCACTGAGGGGGCCCGGTCCCTACTCCGGCAGCAGCCGCCCCCGCCTCCCCAGCAGGAACTTCTTGAAGGCCGCCACCGGCGGAGTGTCCGGATGCCCGTCCAGCCAGGCCACGCCGATCTCCCGCACCGCCCGCTGCCCCGTCACCGTCAGTTCCACGACTCCCGGGCGCGGTACGGCCGGTGGCGGCAGGAGGGCCACCCCCAGGCCCGCCGCGACCAGGCCACGGAGCGTCTCCGCCTCCTCCCCCTCGAACGCGACCCGCGGCTTGAAGCCCGCCTCCTGGCAGAGGTCGTCCGTGATGCGCCGCAGGCCGTAGCCGGGTTCGAGGGTCACGAACGCCTCGTCCGCCGCCTCCGCGAGCCGCACCCGCTTCCGGGAGGCGAGGCGGTGGTCGTCCGGCACGACAAGGCGCAGGCGCTGTTCGTCCAGGCGGCGGGCGACGAGATCCGGTGCGTCCGGCACGGGCGACGTCAGGCACAGGTCGAGCTCCCCCGCCCGGAGCCGCTCGATCATCGCCTCCCCGTAGTTCTGTACGAGGCTGAAGCGGACCCGCGGATGATCCGCGCGGAAGGCGCGGATCAGGCCGGGCACGGTCTCCGAGCCCATGGTGTGCAGAAAGCCGAAGGCCACCTTGCCCGACGCCGGGTCCGCGTCCGCCCGTACGGACTCCGCGGCCCGCTCCACCTCGCCGAGCGCCCGCTCGACGGAGGCCAGGAACGTGCGGCCCGCCGGGGTCAGGGAGACCGTGCGGCCGTGCCGTGCGAACAGGTCGACCCCCAGGTCCTGTTCGAGGCGGACCAGCGCGCGCGACAGCGTCGACTGCGGCACCTGCATCTCGTGCGCGGCCCGCGTCACATGCTCCGTGCGCGCGACCCCCGCGAAGTACGCGAGGCGCGGCGAGAGCAGCGCGGACCACGACTCCGGGGTCAGCTCGGCCGGCGCGGACACCGCCGAGCCGATGTCTCCTACGTAACTGCTCTGCGACAGACGCCGCTCTGAACTGCGCTCATGCACCATGGGAACGATTATGACCAGTTCATGCATTGGACGGATGAGTCTCGTGTGCCTACGTTCGATGCATGCCTCCTGCCAGTAGCGGGGCGTCCGTCACCCACGCGGCCGCCCTCCCCTCGCCGTCCCCGCAGACCGAACCCGCCGACACGCGCCTGAACCCCGGCGGCCCCGGCTACCGCCGGATGAGCTTCGCCCTCTTCCTCGCCGGCGTCGCGACCTTCGCCCTCCTCTACTCCACGCAGGCGCTGCTCCCCCTGGTCTCCGCCGACTTCGGCGTCAGCGCGAGCTCCGCGAGCTGGACGGTGTCCGCCGCCACGGGTGCGCTCGCCCTCTTCGTGCTGCCGCTGAGCGCGCTCAGCGAGCGGTTCGGGCGGCGCACCCTCATGACCGCCTCGCTGACGATCGCGGTGGTCGTGGGTCTTCTCGTCCCCTTCGCGCCCTCCATCGGCGCGCTCATCGCGCTGCGCGCCGTGCAGGGTGCCGCGCTCGCCGGGCTCCCGGCCTCCGCGATGGCCTTCCTCGCGGAGGAGGTCAGGCCCAAGGCGCTGGTCGCCGCGATCGGCATGTTCGTGGCGGGGAACTCCATCGGCGGCATGAGCGGGCGCATCATCACCGGCTGGGTCGCGCAGGCATGGGGCTGGCGCGTGGCCGTGGGCGTCGTGGGTGTCGTCGCCGTCCTGTGCGCCCTCGCCTTCCGCGCGCTGCTCCCCGCGCCGCGCCACTTCACGGCGGGCTCGCTCAACCCCAAGGCCCTTGGCCGGACGATCCGTTCGCACCTCGCCAACCCGCTGCTGTGCAGGCTGTACGCGATCGGCGCCCTGTTCATGACGGTGTTCGGCGCGGTCTACACGGTGATCGGCTACCGCCTCACCGAGGCGCCGTTCTCGCTCCCGCAGGGCATCATCGGCTCGATCTTCCTGGTCTACCTCGTCGGCACGGTCTCGTCGGCCGCCGCGGGGAAGCTGGTGACGCGGCTCGGACGGCGCGGGGCGCTGTACCTGGCGGTGAGCACGACGGCCGGCGGTCTGCTGCTCTCCCTCTCCGACTCCCTGGCCATGGTGCTGCTCGGGCTCGTCCTGATCACCGCGGGCTTCTTCGCCGGTCACGCGGTCGCCTCCTCGTCCGTGAGCCGGACGGCCACCGAGGGGCGCGCGCAGGCTTCGGCGCTCTATCAGTCCGCGTACTACCTGGGCTCCAGCGCGGGCGGCACGCTCGGCGCGGTCGCCTTCCACGCGGGGGGCTGGGCCGGGACGGTGGGCCTGGGGCTGCTCGCGGTGAGCGGCGTCGTGTCCCTCACCGTCTGGGGGTCGCACGTGGCCCGGGTCCAGGAGCGGCGGGACCGCCAGCGGCTCGTGGCGGCGCACTAGCCGGTCCGGGCGACCCTCTCCCGCCTGCGGTTTTTCCTACTCCGGGGGCCGTTGTCAGTGGGCTGCGGTAGCTTCCAAAGTGCCGGGACTTTCGTGGCAGCCGCAGGGGTGGGTGGGTTGGTATGACTGACATCGCAGGGACGACGTCGGAGCTCGACGTCACGCTGGAGAAACACCGGGTCGAGCTGACCGGGTACTGCTATCGCATGCTGGGCTCCGCCTTCGAGGCCGAGGACGCGGTGCAGGACACGATGGTCCGCGCCTGGCGGAGCTACGAGAAGTTCGAGGGCCGCTCCAGCCTGAGGTCCTGGCTGTACAGGATCGCGACGAACGTCTGCCTGGACATGCTGAACGCGGGCAACCGCCGGGCCCGTCCGATGGACCTGACCGCATCGGCGCCGCTCGCCCAGGCCGCGCTCACCCCGCGCCCGGACAACGTATGGCTGGAGCCGATGCCGGACGCGCGCGTGCTGCCTTCCGTCAGCGACCCCGCCGAGGCCGCCGTTGCGAAGGAGTCGGTGCGGCTCGCGTTCGTCGCCGCCCTGCAGCAACTGCCGCCCAAGCAGCGGGCCGTGCTGATCCTGCGTGAGGTCCTCGCGTGGAAGGCCAGCGAGGCGGCCGAGCTCCTCGACACCTCGGTGGCCTCCGTCAACAGCGCGTTGCAGCGGGCGCGGGCGACGCTGGCCGAGGGGCCCGGCGACGACACCGCCACGTCCGACCCGCTGGACGAGGAGCAGCAGAAGCTCCTTGAGCGGTACGTCGCCGCCTTCGAGGGGTACGACATGGCGGCGCTGACGGCGCTGCTGCACGAAGACGCCATCATGACGATGCCCCCGTTCGACCTGTGGCTGCGCGGCACGGCGGACATCACCGGCTTCATGTCGACGATGGGCGCCTCCTGCGCCGACAGCCGCCTGTTCCCGGTCGACGTCAACGGCACGCCGGGCTTCGCCCACTACAAGCCCGACCCCGAGAAGGGCGGGTTCACGCCGTGGGCGATTCAGGTCATCGAGATCTCAGAGGGGCGGATCGCGGGCTTCCACTGCTTCCTGGACACGCCCCGGTGGTTCCCGCTGTTCGGCCTGCCGACCCATCTCGACGTCCATGGGGAGCCCGACGAGGTCCAGTAGCTCGCGGAGGGCCGGGGTGGGGTTCCGCAGGCGGATGCGGCCGCCTGCGCGGCGGGCGGTGAGCTGGAGTCTGGCGAGGGCGTCTATTGCGGCGAGGACGGGTGGGCCTACGTCTGCGACGTCGCACACGAGGATGTCCGCGCCGGTCGCGTGCAGCAGGCTTCTGGCCTCTTCGCAGAGGCGGTGCGTGACCTCTCGGTCGAGGGTGCCGGTCAGGGTGAGGGTCGGCCGGTGTGTGTCGTCCATGTTGGGGAGACCGTGCGGGCGCTCGGAACTCATCGGTAGGTCCGTGGCCTTGGTGACCGCAATCACCGGCTCCGCCGAGTTCGTCCTCAAACGCCGGACGGGCTGGGAATCCAGCCCGGCCGGCGTTTGAGGCCATCTTTTGGGGGTCCAGGGGGCGGAGCCCCATGGTTTCGGGAAGGGGCGGGGTGGGGGAAAGGAAACCCCTACGCGATGCGGTCCAACACGATCGGCGTCGGCGCGAAGCCCGTGCCCTCCGGCGCGATGTCGAAGGCGCCGGCCACCGACTCCAGCGCATACTCGAACCGCTCGGGGGTGTCCGTGTGCAGGGTCATGACCGGCTCCCCCGCACGGACCTGAGCCCCAGGCTTCACATGCAGCTCGACCCCCGCCCCCGCCTGCACCACGTCCTCCTTGCGAGCGCGCCCCGCGCCCAGGCGCCACGCGGCGACGCCGACGTCGTACGCGTCGAGGCGGGTCAGGATGCCCGACGACGGTGCCGTCACGACGTGCGTCTCCCGGGCCACCGGCAGGGTCGCGTCCGGGTCGCCGCCCTGGGCGGAGATCATCCGGCGCCAGACGTCCATGGCCGAGCCGTCGGCCAGCGCCTTCGCCGGGTCGACGTCCTTCAGACCCGCCGCGTCCAGCATTTCGCGCGCCAGGGCGAGGGTGAGCTCCACGACGTCGGAGGGGCCACCGCCCGCGAGGACCTCCACCGACTCGCGGACCTCAAGGGCGTTGCCCGCCGTCAGGCCGAGCGGCGTCGACATGTCCGTGAGGAGCGCGACCGTACGTACGCCGTGGTCCGTGCCCAGGCCCACCATCGTGGACGCCAGCTCACGCGCGTCCTCCAGCGTCTTCATGAACGCGCCCGTGCCGACCTTCACGTCCAGGACGAGCGAGCCCGTGCCCTCGGCGATCTTCTTCGACATGATCGAGGAGGCGATGAGCGGGATGGCCTCGACGGTTCCCGTCACGTCCCGCAGCGCGTACAGCTTCTTGTCGGCCGGGGCCAGGCCGTCACCCGCCGCACAGATCACCGAGCCCACGCCGTCGAGGACGGACAGCATCTCCTCGTTCGAGAGGAGAGCCCGCCAGCCCGGGATCGACTCCAGCTTGTCCAGGGTGCCGCCCGTGTGACCGAGACCCCGGCCCGACAGCTGCGGCACCGCCGCGCCGCACGCCGCGACCAGCGGGGCGAGCGGCAGCGTGATCTTGTCGCCGACACCGCCCGTGGAGTGCTTGTCGGACGTGGGGCGGGAGAGCGACGAGAAGTCCATGCGCTCGCCGCTCGCGATCATCGCGGCGGTCCAGCGGGCGATCTCGCCGCGGTTCATGCCGTTCAGCAGGATCGCCATGGCCAGGGCCGACATCTGCTCGTCGGCGACCGCGCCGCGCGTGTACGCGTCGATGACCCAGTCGATCTGCTCGCCGCTCAGCTCGCCGCGGTCCCGCTTCGTACGGATGACGGAGATGACGTCCATGGCATAACCCCTCTTTGCGCGTAAAACGGTGATCGCGAAACTCTACGCGCATAGAGCCGCGAGATGAAGGCGGCCCCCGCCC
This sequence comes from Streptomyces sp. NPDC050439, assembly GCF_040655335.1. NCBI lineage: Bacteria > Bacillati > Actinomycetota > Actinomycetes > Kitasatosporales > Streptomycetaceae > Streptomyces > Streptomyces sp. NPDC050439. Next base: position 188,970 of record NZ_JBFAJT010000004.1, on the reverse strand, counting down.
GAAGATCTACAACGGGCAGGGGCCGTACGTCAGTTGAGGTGCTGCGGGCCGAACGCGTCCGGCAGCATGTCCTCCAGCGTCCGGATGCCCGCGGCCGTCTCCAGGAGGAGCGTCGGGCCGCCGAACTCGTAGAGCAGCTGGCGGCAGCGGCCGCACGGCATCAGGATCTCGCCCTTGGCGTCGACGCAGGTGAAGTGCGTCAGACGGCCGCCCCCGGTGAGCTGGAGCTGCGAGACCAGGCCGCACTCGGCGCACAGGCCGAGGCCGTACGACGCGTTCTCCACGTTGCAGCCCGACACCGTGCGGCCGTCGTCCACGAGGGCCGCGGCACCGACCGGGAAGCCTGAGTAGGGCGCGTACGCACGGGACATGGCCTCGCGCGCAGCATCCCGCAGCGCGTCCCAGTCGGTCTCGGTCACGTTCCTTGTCCCTTTCGGTAGGGCTGGCCGTCCGCCTTCGGCATGCGCAGCCGCTGGGCGGAGAGCGAGAGCACGAGCAGCGTGACGACGTACGGCGTCGCGGTGACGACCTGGTTGGGAACCTCGTCGGTCAAGCCGTACCACGCGAACATCAGCGCCGAGACGGCCGCGGTGATCGCCGCGGGGATGTAACGCTTGCGCCATACGAGGTACGCCGCGCCGATGACCAGCAGGATCGCGAGCAGCAGGAGCAGTGCGTGCACGTTGGTGCCGCCGCCCCGGAGCTTCAGGCTGTCGGTGTAACCGAACAGGCCGGCACCGAGCGCGAGTCCGCCGGGCATCCAGTTGCCGAAGATCATGGCGGCGAGGCCGATGTAGCCGCGGCCGCCGGTCTGGCCCTCCAGGTAGATGTTCGAGGCGACGAGCGAAAGGAACGCGCCGCCCAGGCCCGCGAGGCCGCCCGAGATGATCACTGCCAGGTACTTGTACTTGTAGACGTTGACGCCGAGGGACTCGGCGGCCACCGGGTTCTCGCCGCAGGAGCGCAGGCGCAGACCGAACGACGTACGCCACAGGACCCACCAGCTCAGCGGCACCATCGCGATGGCGATGACGGTGAGCGGCGACAGGTTCGTGAACAGGCCGCCGAGCAGGCCCGCGATGTCCGAGACGAGGAACCAGTGCTTCTCGTTCAGGTCCTGCAGCCAGTCGGAGAGACCCGGCACGGAGAACTCCCCGAGCGAGTCCACCGGCGGCGACTGCTTCGACGTGCCGCCCTCCTTGCCCTCGAAGGCGAAGGTGGAGAGATAGCGCGTGACGCCCAGGGCGAGGATGTTGATGGCCACACCGGAGACGATGTGGTTGACGTTGAAGGTGACCGTGACGATCGCGTGCAGCAGACCGCCGAGCGCGCCGCCGAGGATGCCGAACAGGATGCCGACCCACGGGCCCCACTGGTAACCGGCGAACGCGCCGAACCAGGTGCCGAGGATGAGCATGCCCTCCAGGCCGATGTTGACCACGCCCGCGCGCTCGGCCCACAGACCGCCGAGGCCCGCGAGGCCGATCGGCACGGCGAGCCGCAGCGCGGTCGACATCTGGCCGGTGGAGGTGATGCCGTTCGCGTCGGTGATCAGCCGGACCACGGACGTCAGGACGAGGACGCCCGCGATCACGAGAAGGAGGACGGGGAGCGATATGCGGCGGCGGCCCGGCGCGGGCTGCTTGGCCGGGGGCTTGGCTACGGTTGCCGAGCTCATCGGGCAGCCACCTCCTTCACGGTGTCGTTGTTGCCGTTCTTGCCGTTCTTGCGGGCTGCGGCGGCCAGTTCCTCGCCGACGCGGCGCTGCTGACGCTTGAGGCCCCAACGGCGTACGGCCTCGTAGGAGACGACGACCGCGATCACGATGAGGCCCTGCATGATCACCGCGATCTCCTTGTCGTACGCGACCGGGGTCGCGTAGTCGAGGGCGGGCGACGCCTTGTCGAGGAAGGCCCAGAGCAGCGAGGCGAAGGCGATGCCCACCGGGCTGTTGCGGCCGAGCAGCGCGATGCCGATGCCGGTGAAGCCGAGGCCCGCGGGGAAGCTGAGGCTGTAGGTGTGGGTGTCGCCGAGCAGGATCGGCATGCCGGCGAGGCCCGCGACCGCGCCGGAGATCAGCATCGCGCTGAGCACCATGCGCTTGGCGTTCACGCCGGAGGCCGCGGCGGCCGACGTGGAGGCGCCGGTGGCGCGCAGGTCGAAGCCGAAGCGGGTGCGGTTGAGGACGACCCAGTACAGGATGCCCGCGAGCGCTGCGATGATCACGAAGCCGTAGATCTCGCCGGACTCACCCATGCTGATGCCGGGGAACCAGCCGGACTCGTGCATCTCGCCGGTGGTCTGGTTGTTGCCGACCGGGACACCGAAGTTCTCGGTGAGGGTCATGTAGCCGATGACGCTCGTCGCGATGGCGTTGAGCATGATCGTCGCGACGACCTCGCTGACCCCGCGGGTGGTCTTCAGGATGCCCGCGATGCCCGCCCAGAAGGCGCCGGTGAGCATGGCGACCAGCATCAGGAGCGGGATCTGGAGCGGGGCGGGGAGCGCGACGTGCGCGCCGACCACGGCGGTGGTCATCGCGGCGAGGCGGTACTGCCCGTCCACACCGATGTTGAACAGGTTCATGCGGAAGCCGACGGCCACCGCGAGCGCCGCCAGGTAGTACATCCCGGCCTGGTTGATGGTCAGGACCTGGACGTCGGAGTAGCTGATCTGCTCCAGCATCAGCGTGTACGGCTCGATCGGGTTCTTGCCCGAGGCGAGCAGCACGACCGAGGTCAGTGCCACGGCCACGACGAGCGCGATGACCGGTCCGGCCACCGCGAGGAGCACGCGCTCCTTGTCGAACTTCTTCATCGGGCCTCGTCCTCCGAAGCGTCGCCAGAGCCCTCTTCGGGCTCTTCTTCTACGTGTTCGAGGTGACCGGAGGCCGCGCCGGTCATGGCCGAGCCGAGCTCCTCCGGCGTGACGGTGGCCGGGTCGGCGTCGGCGACGAGCCGTCCGCGGTAGATCACGCGGAGGGTGTCGGAGAGGCCGATCAGCTCGTCCAGGTCGGCGGAGATCAGGAGTACGGCGAGTCCCTCACGCCGTGCCTCGCGGATCTGGTCCCAGATCTGGGCCTGCGCGCCGACGTCCACACCGCGGGTGGGGTGGGCGGCGATCAGGAAGCGGGGGTTGTGGCTCATCTCGCGGCCGACGATCAGCTTCTGCTGGTTGCCGCCGGAGAGGGACGCGGCCGTGACGTCGATGCCGGGCGTACGGACGTCGTACTGCTCGACGATGCGCCGGGTGTCGGCCTGCGCGCCCTTGGGGTCGAGCCAGAAGCCGCCCTTGCCGCGGGAGTTGGGCTTCTCGGTGACGTGCCCGAGGATGCGGTTCTCCCAGAGCGGCGACTCCAGGAGGAGGCCGTGTCGGTGGCGGTCCTCGGGGATGTAGCCGACGCCCTGCTCGCGGCGGTGGCGCGTGGCGAGGTCGGTGATGTCCTTGCCTGCCATGCGGATGACGCCGGAGTCGGCGTGCTTGAGGCCGATCAGCGCGTCGATCAGCTCGGTCTGGCCGTTGCCCTCCACGCCCGCGAGGCCGAGGACCTCACCCTCGTGGATGGTGAAGGAGATGTCGTCCAGGAGAGCGCGGCCGGACTCGCCGTCGGCGAGCAGCTTGAGCTCCTTGACCTCGATCATCGCGCGGTCGGTGACCGTCGACTCGGCCGTCTCCGGGGTGGGCAGTTCGCTGCCGACCATCAGCTCGGCGAGCTGGCGCGGGGTCGTCTCGGAGGGGATCGCCGTGCCGACCGTCGTGCCGCGCCGGATGACGGTGATGTCGTCGGCGACGGAGAGGACTTCGCCCAGCTTGTGGGAGATGAAGATGACGGACAGGCCCTCGGACTTCAGCTCGCGCAGGTTGTCGAAGAGCGCGTCGACCTCCTGCGGCACGAGGACCGCGGTCGGCTCGTCCAGGATCAGCGTGGTGGCGCCGCGGTAGAGGACCTTGAGGATCTCCACGCGCTGGCGGTCGGCGACGCCGAGGTCCTCGACCATGGCGTCGGGGCGCACTCCGAGGCCGTACCGCTCGGATATCTCGGCGATCTTGCGGCGGGCCGCGCCGCCGATGCCGTGCAGCTTCTCGCTGCCCAGAACGATGTTCTCCAGGACCGTGAGCTGGTCCGCGAGCATGAAGTGCTGGTGGACCATGCCGATGCCGCGCGCGATGGCGTCGGCGGGGCTGGAGAAGGTCACCTGGGTGCCGTCGACGGAGATGGTGCCCTCGTCCGGCTTCTGCATGCCGTAGAGGATCTTCATCAGGGTCGACTTGCCCGCGCCGTTCTCGCCGACGAGGGCGTGCACGGTGCCCTTGCGGACGATCAGGCGGATGTCGTGGTTGGCCACCACGCCCGGGAAGCGCTTGGTGATGCCGGTGAGTTCAACGGCAACGGCCTGGGCGGTGGTCTGGCCCTTGTCGGGACTGGTGGACGCGTCGATGGCGCACTCTCCTCGGGAATCCTCAGGAAAGGGGCCACCTACGCGCGTAGCGCCCCTGGTTCGACGGGAGTTGGGCAGTGGGCCGCGCGAACGGGGCGCGGGGGAAACCATCGTCCCCCACACCCCGTTCCGCGACCATCACGCTGGTGTTACGGCTGTGGCGACCGATGTCGAGGCGGTCGCCGCGCTGTCGTCACGCCATGGTGACGTCAGCCGTTACGGCGTGGCCTTGACCTTGATCTTGCCGCTGATGATGTCCTCTTCGGCCTTCTTCAGCGCAGCCTGGAGGCCGGCGTTCTTCTTGAACTCGGGGTTCGAGTCGGCGAGCGCGACGCCACCGGACTTGAGGTCGGCGCGGACGACGCCACCCTCGGCGTTGTCGTCGGCGACGGACTTCGCCAGGTTGTAGACCGACCCGGCGACGTCCTTCGTCGCGGAGGTCAGGATGTACTTCTTGTACTTGGCGAGCGCGTCCTGCTTGTACTGGTCGGAGTCGACGCCGATCGCCCAGACCTTCTTGGCGGCGGCGGCCTCGATGACGCCCTGACCGGAGAGACCGGCGGCGTGGTAGACCACGTCGGCGCCGTCCTCGATCTGGCCCTGGGCGGCGGTCTTGCCCTTGTCGGGGCTGGTGAAGCCGCCGTCCTCGGCCTTCTCCGTCAGGTACTGCTTGACGACCTTGACCTTGGGGTTCGTGTCCTTGACGCCCTGCGTGAAGCCCGCCTCGAACTTGTGGATCAGCGGGACGTCCACGCCGCCGACGAAGCCGACGGTCTTGCTCTTGGTCGTCTTGGCGGCGGTGACGCCCGCGAGGTACGAGGCCTCCTGCTCGCTGAAGACCAGGTCGGCGACGTTGTCGGCCTTGACCGTCTCGTCGTCGACGATGCCGAAGGTGACCTTCGGGTACTTGGCGGAGACTTCCTTGACCGCGGGGGCGTAGGCGTAGCCGACACCGATCACCGGGTTGTAGCCCTGCTTGGCCAGCTGGGTGAGGCGCTGGGCCTTGTCGGCGTCGGACTCGCCGTCGTTCGGCTCGACGGCCTTCTTGCCGATCTTCAGGTCCTTGGCGGCCTTGTCCATGCCGGCGGTCGCGGCGTCGTTGAAGGACTGGTCGCCCTTGCCGCCGACGTCGTACGCGATGGCTACGCCCTTGCTCTTGCCGTCGCTCTTGGAGCCTGCGGCGTCGCTGGACGTGCCGCCGCAAGCGGTGGCGGAGACGGCGAGTGCGGCGGTGGCTACACCCGCTGCGGCGATTCGGGAAACCCGGCGCATAGAGAGGAACTCCTTATGTACAAGCAAGCACAAGCACGTACGAGCGCCTCACCTGGCGCTGATTTCGCCGCAGCGTAACGCGCGTAGACCTGACATAAGAACCCTTCTGTCCCGTCCGTTATCGAGCTGTGGCCGCGAGGTTGCGGGAGCATGTACGCGCTGTGGGGCGCCCCTCACGCAAGGACTCACGCAAGGGGCGCCCCACCTGTCACCGCCGGATGACGACGGACCGGCTACGGAGTGGTCTTGACCGTGACCTTTCCGTCGACGATGTCCTTCTCGGCCTTCTCCACGGCGGCGACCACGTCCTTCATCGCCGTGTACTTCGGGTTGCTGTCGGCGAACCCGACGCGACCCGACTTCAGGTCGTAGCGCTGCTCGCCCGTGATGGGCTTGCCCTCGACGACCGACTTCGTCAGGTCGTACACCGCCCCGCCGACGTCCTTGAGGGCGGAGCCGAGGATGTAGTCCTTGTACTTGGCCAGGGCCTTCTGCTTGTACTGGTCGGAGTCGACGCCGATCGCCCACACCTTCTGCGAGCCGGCCTCCTGGATCACGCCCTGCCCGGAGAGCCCCGCCGCGTGGTAGAGCACGTCCGCGCCCGACTCGATCTGACCGCTGGCCGCGTTCTCGCCCTTGTCGGGGCTGCTGAAGCCGCCGTCCTCGGGCTTCTCGGTCAGGTACTGCTTCTCGATCTTGACCTTGGGGTTCGTGTCCTTCACGCCCTGCACGAAGCCGGCCTCGAACTTGTGGATGAGCGGGATGTCCACGCCGCCGATGAACCCGACGTGATCGGCCTTGGTGGCCTTGGCCGCCGCGACGCCCGCCAGATACGACCCCTGCTCCTCGTGGAAGACGAGGTCGGCGACGTTGTCGGCCTTGACGGTGTTGTCGTCGATGATCCCGAAGGTGGTCTTCGGGAACTTCGCGGCGACCTCCTTGATCGCGGGCGCGTAGATGTACCCCACCCCGACGACCGGGTTGTAGCCCTGCTTCGCCAGCTGCTCGATCCGCTGCACCTTGTCGGCGCTGGACTCGCCGTCGCCCGGCTCCATGTCCACGCCGCCGATCTTGAAGTCCTTGCGGGCCTTCGCGTATCCGGCGTAGGCGGCGTCGTTGAAGGACTGGTCGCCCTGACCGCCGATGTCGTACGCGAGGCCGATGCCCTTGTCGACGTACTTCGACGAACCGCCGGACTTGTCGTCCTTTCCGTCCTCCTCCGACGCCTCGCTGCTGGTCTTGCCGCACGCTGAGGCCGCGAGGGCGAGGGACGCCACTGTCACGGCCACTTGGGAGAGCCTGGACACCCGGGCTCCCCGGGTTCCACAAGATCCTCGACGAAGACGCATAGGACGCACCCCTTACGTTCCCCAAAGCACCCTTGAAGGGCCTGATTTCGGCGCACAGTAACGCGCGTAGAAAGGGAGGGGAACGGGGTTTCGCACTGCCGTTACCTATTCGTGCCGAGGGCCGGTTACGTCCGGATGAACGGGTCCGCCATAACCGGCCGAGGGCAGTGCTCGCCCGCCGGGCTTGTCTACCGCGCGCCGTCGAGCAGCGCGGCGGCGGTGAACAGCTCGACGCCCACCGTGATCGCCGACTCGTCCGCGTCGAAGTCGCCCTGGTGGAGGTCGCGTACGGTGCGCTCGCCGGGCGTACGGACGCCGAGGCGGGCCATGGCGCCCGGCACATGCTCCAGGTACCAGGAGAAGTCCTCGCCGCCCAGGCTCTGTTCGGTGTCCTCGACGGAGTGCGGGCCGAGGCGAAGCCGCATGGCCTCGCTCAACAGATCGGTCACGTCCGGGTCGTTGACCACGGGCGGAACACCGCGGATGTAATTGACCTCGGACTTGGCGCGGTACAGGTCGGCGATCTCCTGGATCGCGCCGTGCACCAGGTCGGGCGCCTTCCGCCAGGCGGCCAGGTCCAGGCAGCGGACGGTGCCGGAGAGTTCGGCGTGCTGCGGGATGACGTTGCAGGCGTGCCCGGACTCGATGCGGCCCCAGGTCACCGCGAGCCCCGAACGGGCGTCGATGCGCCGGGCGACGAGCGCGGGAACCTCGGTGACGACCTTGGCGGCGGCAGTGACGAGGTCGGTGGTGAGGTGGGGGCGCGCGGTGTGCCCCCCGGCCCCGTCGAGCGAGACTTCGAGCCGATCACACGCGGAGGTGATGGCACCATGTCGCAGCCCGATCTTCCCGGCGTCGACGCGGGGATCACAGTGCACGCCGATGATGCGTCCCACCCCTTCGAGCACCCCCGACTCGATGGCGTCGGGCGCCCCGCCGGGCAGCACTTCCTCCGCCGGCTGGAAGATCAGCCGCACGGGCTGCGGCAGTTGCCCTTGCTTCGCGAGCTCGGCGAGGACGAGGCCCGCCCCGAGCACCACCGTGGTGTGCACGTCATGACCGCAGGCGTGGGCGCGGTCGGGCACGGTGGAGCGGTACGGGACGCCGAGCTTGGTGTCGGGGATGGGCAGCGCGTCGATGTCGGCACGCAGGGCGAGCATGGGGCGGACGCCGCCGCCACGCTGCTCCTCGTCCCCCACCCCGATGTCACAGACGAGTCCCGTGCCGATGGCGAGTACGCGGGGTTCGAGCCCCGCGCGCTCCAGCCGGGCCTTGAGCGCCGCGGTGGTGCGGAACTCCTGGTTTCCGAGCTCGGGGTGCATGTGCAAGTCGCGGCGAAAGTCGATGAGTTCAGCGCGGAGGTCTTGCGGGAGCGCACCGGGGAGTACGGCTTCCCCGGAAGCTTCCCCGGGGGCGTCCCCCGCTGCTTCCCCGGGCAGATCGGCCCCGGACCCTCGCTCGGACTCTTGCGACATCAGTTGGTTCACCCTCTGAAGGGTAGGGCGGCGCAGGGTCCAACTGACCCACGATCAACAAAAGTTCAGCCCGATAGGGTAAGAAAAAGTGGCCGGGTGGCGCATGGCCGCTAGTTGAGCTGGGTAGGATCTGGGGCTTCTCGGTGTGGGGCGAGGGGTGACTTCGGTGGGCCGGGGGCTTCGATGGGTACCGGGGCCATCCGGTGTCCCGAGGTTGGCGGTTCCGGGCCGGGAGTCAAGGGCGCTCCTGCGTCGCGTCGGCTACGCCGATTCCGCTGCGCTCCACCCTTGACACCCGTCCCTCCACCGCGCGAGGGAAGACGACCGGACGGCCCCAGGGGCGGGACTCTCGGGGACTCCCGTGGGTGGGGGCGGCGTGCGTGCCGGGTGCGGACCAGTCCGTCGCAGGGCACCCGGCGGCGGACGGGGTGCGCGGCCACTCCGGGGTGACTCCAGCTCTCGTCAAGCGGCTGCGGACCGGATCGTCGGGAGTGACCGACACGGATAGGGACACGCGGGCCGCTCCCGAGGCGAGTGAGGGCCTCATCAAGCAGGCGCAGACGTGCGGACTGGTTCGTCTGGGGTGGCCGCCACGCGCTGGGGGGTGCGGCACCTAATTCGCAGAAGGCGCGTTAGCCATCCCGCGCGCCCCCTGACTGCCAGAACACAACTTTCCCAAAGTAGGTCCCGGCCCAGGCGCCGAAGCCATCACCGGCCCCATCCCCTCAGGCCCTCCCCATGCGCCTGGGGGGCCGCTTGCAAAGAACTCCCACGCATCGCGCCCCCAAACCCCCTCCTCGCGGGACTTTCCTGCAATCCGCTGCAATCCGCCGTATCCATAGCGCGCTTCGGCCCCATTCCACGTAGCGTCCACCCCCTACGAACCGATCCGCACCCGCTTGACGAGACCCTCATCCATCCCCGGAGCGGCCGCGCACTTCGCCCACCCCGGGTGCGCTGCGACGAACTGGTCCGCACTCGGCACGCACACCCCAAGAAGGTGCCGGCCCTGGTCGAGAGTCCCGCCCCTGGGCCGTCCGGTCGTCTTCCCTCGCGCGGTGGAGGGACGGGTGTCAAGGGTGGAGCGCAGCGGAATCGGCGCAGCCGACGCGACGCAGGAGCGCCCTTGACTCCCGGCCCGCAACCGCCAACCTCGCGACACCGGATGGCCCCGGCGCCCATTCACCCGCCGGTGCAGCGCAGCCCCCGTGGTGCCGCGTAGCGGCATTCGACCCACAGCACCTTCCCCCGCTGGCCGGACAAGTCATCGCCCAGAGGGAATCCGCCCCACGCCGTGGCCCACTCCGCCACCAGGCGCAGCCCCCGGCCGCTCTCCGCTCCCGGGGACATGGGCCGCAAGCCCGTCGGCGGCCTGTCGAAAAGGGGCGGGACGTGCGGGTTCGTATCCCATACGCCGACCCGTACGCCACGCCCCTCGCGCCCTCCGGGCAGCCCCCGGAGGCGTAGAGCAGCGGGGCCTCTCGTGTGCCGGTAGGCGTTCGTCACCAGCTCTGAGGTGAGGAGTTCAGCGGGGTCCGTCAGCTCACCCAAGCCGTATCCGGACAACACCGCCCGCAGCGTGTGTCGTGCGATGCGGGGGGCTCGGGGGTCGTGCGGCAAGTGGAGGGCGTACGACCAGTCCTCGGGTGCGGCTGGATGGGGTGTGGGGGGAGCTAGCGTGACGGTGACCATGCGTGCCTCCGTGCGTTGTGCGGTACGCCGTGCGCGGTGCGCCGTGCGCGGTGCGCGGTGCGCGGTATGCGTGGACGGACTCGATCGGCCTCGGAAGCCTCGCCTCGGCGGTGGCAGTGCCGCGCGCCCTTGCGGGACGCGCGGTGCGCTTCCGCCTTGCGGGGCAAGGCCGTTGGAGCGAACACGCCTCACGGTAGGCCCAGCGATGGCCTATATTCCATCGCTAGATGGAAAGGGAGGCCATAGCCACTCGTGTGAGTGACCCGGTCGCCCCGCGTTCCGCCGTGAAGGGAGATTGATGCCGTCCAGCAAGACACCCACGCTGCGCCAGCAGCGGCTCGGCTCGGAGCTGCGAAAACTGCGTGACCGCGCCGGGCTCTCCACCGTCCAGGCCGCGGCCCTGCTCGGCGTCAACCAGTCACGCATCAGCAATATCGAGGCCGGCCGGTACGCCGTCGGTGCCGACCGTGTCCGCGCCATGGCCCGCAACTATGCCTGCACGGACGAGGCTTTTATCAACGCCCTCGCCGAGATGACGGGCGGCCGCACCCGTGGTTGGTGGGAGGAGTACGTGGGGCAGCTCCCGAACGCCCTGCTCGACCTCGCCGAGTTGGAGCACCACGCCGCCGCACTCCGCGTGGCCCAGGCTCTGCACATTCCCGGGCTGTTGCAAACACCCCAGCACGCTCGCGCGCTTTTCGGCGATGCGGTACCGCCCCTGCTCCCCCATGAGATCGAGCACCGGGTCTCGTACCGGATCAAGCGCCAAGCGGTGCTGTACGGGGACGCACCGCTTCGCTACACCGCCCTCATACATGAGGCCGCACTCCGCATGTGCGTCGGAGGCTCGGCTGTGGCCACGGAACAGCTCTCGCACCTCGTGGAGATGAGCGGCCTAGCCCACGTAAGCATCCTGGTCATCCCCTTCGGGCGGGGCGCATTTCCGGGATCGGGGCAAGGCATCGATTACGCGAGCGGCTCCGTCGCCCAACTCGACACCGTGCAGATGGATACTGAACACGGGAGCGAATTCATCGATGCGGCAGCGCAGTTGGACCGCTACGCGACTGTTCTGGACCGGCTCGAAAAGCTCGCCCTGACCGCCGAAGAGTCACGCGACCTCATCCAGCGCACCGCCCGACAAGCCTGAAGGACCACTCCCTCATGCCCGTTGAACCGACCGCCGCCTGGCAGAAGTCCTCGTACAGCTCCGAGGCATCCTCCTGCATCTACATAGCCCCCGGCCCCACCCCCACCATCCACCTCCGCGAGAGCGACACCCCGCAGGAGATCCTCACCACCGCCCGGCCCCAGCTCGCCGCACTCATCGCGGTGATCAAGGCAGGCTCCCCCGGCGTCACGCCGTAGCCGCGACCCCCTGTGTCGGTGCGGCAAGCGAGGCCAGACGGTGTACGTCCCTTGCCGTTCCCGTGACGCCTGACAAGAAGCCCTGGGCTCTCGGTGAGGCGTTTTCCGTGAGCCAGGCCGGGTCGATGTCGCAGACCGCGACGCGGACCTCCGTGCCCGCCAGGGCCAGGGGGAGGGTGTGGACCACCGTTGAGGGGAAGCTGAGGATCGTTCGGCCGATCGGGCCCCGTCGTGCGATCAGTTCCAACGGCAGGTCCGGGCGGACCACCTGGAGGCCCGTTTCCACCGCCAGGCGGTGGAGCTTCTCGGAGCTTTCGCGGCGGTGGGCGAAATAGCGTGTCGCGCCGTGGGCCGCGGACAGGGTGCGGACCGCTTCCAGGTAGCGGTCCGGGTCCACCACGCCCGTCTCCACGAGCGACGTGCCCACCAGGTCCGCGCCCTTCGACACCCGCGGCGGACCGAAGCGGTCCCGCGTCCAGGCGAAGGTGTTGGCCGTGACGACGACACCGTCCGGCGCCGACTCGATCGGCATGGACGAGAAGACCTCCACCGTCCGCTTGCCGCCGGGCGTCAGGCGGCGGCGGGCGGAGGACGAGACCGGGGCGAAGGCCAGGTCCCGCATGCCGGGGCGGCCGCCGCGCCGGTGCCAGCGCACCAGGCGCTCGCCGGCCGCCAGTTGGGAGATGAACTCCATCGTGGCCGTGCCGTCGTCCACGACCACCAGCGAGCGGGCCCGCGTGATCGTCAGGAGCAGTTGCACGTAGCGCGAGAACGGGTCGCCGATCACGATGCGGTCCGCCGCCCGCAGCGCGCCCGTCAGGCCGCCGATCGTCTGGAAGGGAGCAGCCGCGCCGCCGCGCGCCTCCTCCCAGCGGACGTTCAGGCCCTCGTCGCGGGCCAGCTGGGCCATGCGGCGCAGCTGGCCGCGGGTCATGGGGTCGTTCGGGGAGAGGACGACGACGGTGAGCCCTCCGGCCGGGCGGGCCGGGCCGATCCCCCCGCCGGCCGGGCCGAGCGCCCCCGCCGAATGCGCCCACTCAAGGACGTTCAGGAGCTGCACAGGGCTCTCTACGAACGCCAGGGTGGTGGGCGCCGCAGCGGTGGGGGCCGTCGGCCCGGTTCGGGGGCTCATCGTCGTATGACCGTGTCCTGTCCTGGTGGGTGGTCTCGCGCTCAGACCGCGACCGGCTCGCGGTCCGCCGCCTCGGCCGCGTCGGCCTCGGCGACGACGCCCGTGACGCGGCGGAGCTTCTTCATCGGGCCGAGCTCCGACTCGTAGACCTTCTTGACGCCGTCACCGAGGGAGGCCTCGATGGTGCGGATGTCGCGGACCAGGCGGGTCAGGCCCTGCGGCTCGACGGAGGCGGCCTGGTCCGAGCCCCACATGGCGCGGTCGAGGGTGATGTGGCGCTCGACGAAGGTGGCGCCGAGGGCGACCGCGGCGAGCGTGGTCTGCAGGCCCGTCTCGTGGCCGGAGTAGCCGATCGGGACGTTGGGGTACTCGGCCTGGAGGGTGTTGATGACGCGGAGGTTGAGCTCCTCGGCCTGCGCCGGGTACGTCGACGTGGCGTGGCACATCAGGATGTTGTCCGAGCCGAGGACCTCGACCGCGTGGCGGATCTGCTTCGGGGTCGACATGCCCGTGGACAGGATGACCGTGCGGCCCGTGGCGCGCAGGGCGCGCAGCAGCTCGTCGTCCGTCAAAGAAGCGGACGCGACCTTGTGGGCCGGGAGGTCGAACTTCTCCAGGAAGGCGACGGCCTCGGTGTCCCACGGCGATGCGAACCAGTCGATGCCGCGCTTGGCGCAGTGGTCGCTGATCGCGCGGTACTCGGACTCGCCGAACTCCACGCGGTGGCGGTAGTCGATGTACGTCATCCGGCCCCAGGGGGTGTCGCGCTCGATGTCCCACTGGTCGCGCGGGGTGCAGATCTCCGGGGTGCGCTTCTGGAACTTGACCGCGTCGCAGCCGGCGTCGGCGGCCACGTCGATCAGGGCGAGGGCGTTGTCAAGCTCGCCGTTGTGGTTGATGCCGATCTCGCCGGTGATGTAGACGGGCTGACCGGGTCCGGCCGTCTTCGAACCGAAGCTGCGCAGACGGGAGTTGGAGATCGTAGAGCTCATGGCAGGAACGTTCCTTACTTGTTGAGGGAGGGGCCGAGAATCCATGCGGCGATCTCTCGGATCGCGCCGTCACCGCCGGGGAGAGCGGTGACCGCACGTGCGGCGCCGCGCACGACGTCGTGGGCGCTCGCGACCGCCACGGGCCAGCCGACAAGGCCGAAGCACGGGAGATCATTGACGTCGTTGCCGACGTAGAGCACGCGCTCGGGAGCGATGCCCTGCTCCTCGCACCACTGCTTGAGTGCGAGGTCCTTGCGGTCGATGCCGTGCAGGACGGGAAGCCGCAGCTTCCGGGCCCGCGCGGCGACGACCGGGTTCTGTTCCGTGGACAGGATCAGCAGCGGGATGCCCGCGTCACGCAGGGCGGCGATGCCGAGGCCGTCCCCGCGGTGCACGGAGACGAACTCCCGTCCTTCGGAGTCGATCAGCACCCTGTCGTCCGTCTGGGTGCCGTCGAAGTCGAGTACGACCGCGTCGATGTCGTCGCGGGTCGGAAGGGCGTCGGCCCGGCCGGAGTCGAAGAGCGGCGCGAGCGCCCTGGCGCGGGCCAGGTCGTGCGGGTCGTCGATCTCCAGGACGCGGGCCGGGTCCGTGCGGACCAGTTCGGTACGCCCGAAGAAGCGGTGCTTGTGCTCGCGGAAGCCGGCCACGTCCATGGCGTAGACCGCGCCGGTCTCCAGGAGGTCCTGGGGGCGGTCCTGGCGGCGCGGGCGGAAGGACTTGTCGTGGTTGATGCCGTAGCCGCCGTCGGTGGCCGTGGAGCTCGCCACCTTCGTGGTGCCGCCCACCTCGCCGGTGCGGCGCGCGTCCAGGGCCTTGGGCTCGTCGTCGGCATCCCGCCAGACGAAGCCGTGGAAGGGCGCCACGGTCAGCGCGGTGTCCGCGCCGCCGTCGACGATCGAGCCGACCACGCCGTCGACGTCCTCACGGACGATGAAGGGGCTGGTGCACTGCACGAGCAGGACGACGTCCACGGAGGTGCCGTGCAGCGCCTCGTGGGCGTCCATGGCGTGCAGGACCGCGGCCTCGCTGGTCGCGGTGTCCCCCGCGATCGCCGCGGGCCGCAGGACCACCTCGGCGCCGGCCGAGCGCGCGGCCTCGGCGATCACGTGGTCGTCCGTGGAGACGACGACGTCCGTGACGAGCCGCGCTGCCAGGCACTCGCGGATGGCGCGCGCCACCAGGGGCACGCCGCCGACCGGGGCGAGGTTCTTGGCGGGCACGCCCTTGGAGCCGCCGCGGGCCGGGATGACGGCCAGGACGCGGCGTACGGGGGTTCCCGCTGGGTGGGGGTGGGACATGGGGGCTCCTTGGGGGCCGGGGAGAGGGCCTTGAGCAGGACGGAGGCCTTGCGGGGGGATCACAGCTCGCCCATCCGCCGGATGACGGGGGCCACGCGCTGCACCCCGTGCCGGTAGGCGCCGCGTGCCGCGCTGCGGACGGCCTGGCGCACGGGGCCGGGCTCGCGGTCCGCGGCGGGCGCGCCGGGCAGTGGGGCGCCGTCCGGGCCGAGGTGGTGGCGGGCCAGGATGCCGGGGAGGTATCCGGGAGCGGTGGTGAGGCTGTAGTACGGGGCGATCGCGGGCAGCGAGGGCCTGGCCAGCAGCGAAGCGACACGCTCACGTGCCGCGTCGAACGCCGTGGCGTACGTCCCGTCGGGCGCGACGCCCTGCCGTGCGACCCAATCCGGAGCAGCCTCGGGGCTGTGCCCGGCGTCGATCTCGTCCCAGGACGCCAGGCATCCGGAGCCGATGAAGTGGTGGTTGCCGAGCGCCTCGCGCACCCCGAGGTCGGTGAGGACCGCGGTGGGGATGCGGCGGTGCAGGGATTCGAGCGCGGCGGTGGAGCTGACCGTGACGAGCAGGTCGGTGCGGTCCAGGACCTCGCCCATGTTCCCGTACACGAGACGGCAGTTGGGCGGCAGGTCCTCGCCCTTGGCGAGCTTCTGGTAGGGCAGTTCCTCGATGTGCGTGGTGTGTTCGCCGGGCTTGCTGCGCAGCTTGATCAGGACCTCGCGGTCCGGGTGGAGCCGTGCGTGCTGGACCATGCGGCGCAGCAGGTACGTGCGGTGTGCGCGGCTGTCCGGCACAGAGGGCTGCGCGGCGAAGACGACCGTGTACGGGTCGTGCTGCCGGCCCCCGTCGAGATACGCGGCGCCGCCGAGGAACGGCAGAGCGCTCTCCACGACGCCCGACGCGTCGGCGCCAACTCCCTCGTACACGGCGCGGAAACGTTCCGCGTCCTGCCGGGAGTTGGCGAGGACGACGTCCGCGCCGTGGCGGAGGAGCAGACCGTCGGCGAGCTTCTCGTAGACGACGCCGACATAGCCGGTGACGACCACGGGGCGCCGCTTCCCGGACCCCGCCGACACCGCCACCCGGGCGAGCCCGTGCAGCACCGCCTGGACCGCGCCGCCCACGAGGGCGAGCACGATCACGTCGGGCGCGTCGCGCTCCACCTCGCGCAGGAATTCGACGGCGGTGACCTCGCGGAGGGAGTCCGCGCGCACCCCGACCTCTTCGAGCTGACGGACGGTGGGCGTGGCCCGGCCTCTCAGGAGGCGTCCGTCGAGGCGCATGTCCGCTGCCTCACCCGAATCCGCTCCCTCGCCGGTGGGGCGGTTCGCGATGAGGCGGCTCGCGGTGAGCGCACCCCATTTCCACCGGGTGTCGGAGTCGGCGAGCACGGTGATCCGTGTCGTCCCGCTGTTGCTTGCTGGCACAGCCAAGACGCTAGGAAGGCATTCCGATTGGCGGCCCAACTCAGGTGCAACAAACGGTTAACAGCACGCCGACGAATGGCGAATCGGCCCGGGAAATCACCGGTCAGCAGGCGGGTTAACCATTCCGCCATGCGTCGTTCACCTGGCATCTCACCTTCGGCCAAGACGAATGCCGGGCCGACACCTAACGTCACCCACGTGGTTAAGCTCTCCGTCATCGTGCCGTTCTACAACGTGCAGCAATACGCGCCCGACACCTTGAGGAGTCTGCGGGCGAACGCACGCGAAGACTTCGAATTCATTCTCGTCGACGACTGTTCGAAGGACGAGACTCCAGAGATCCTGGAGCGTGCCGCGCGCGAGCTGCCCGGTGCCGTCCATCTCCGACATGAGACGAACGGCGGTCTGGCGACCGCCCGCAACACGGGCCTTGACGCGGCGCGCGGCGAGTACCTCACCTTCCTTGACGGTGACGACTGGCTCGCCCCTGGTTATTACGCACGACTAGTCGCCGCCATCGAGCAGTTGGGCTGCGACTTCGTGCGTACCGACCATGTGCAGTGCACCGCTCGGGCCCGCTCCGTCCACCGTGTCCCGCACGGCAGACGCGGTGTCGTCATGCCGCCGCGGGACGTCATCCTGCCCGCCGACCGGTCGACGTCCGTCGACTACGCGTACGCCTGGGCGGGCATCTACCACCGGCGCCTGGCCGACCAGGGCCTGCTGCACTTCACGGACGGTCTGCGCACCGCGGAGGACCGGCCGTGGATCTGGCGGCTGCACCGCGAGGCGGAATCCTTCGCCGCGGTGGGTCTGCTCGGCGTGTTCTACCGGCGCGGGGTCGCCTCGTCACTGACACAGATCGGCGACGTACGACAGCTCGATTTCATTCGGGCATTCGACCAGGTGGTCCGTGAAACAGCGGCGGACCGGGACGCGGACAAACTCCTGCCGAAGGCAGTCCGTACTTACTGCGCGATCATTTCCCACCATCTGGGATCCATCGAAAGGTTCGAGCCACAAGTGGCGCGGAAATTGAAGTCACTGAGTGCGGCCGCCCTGAAGCGGATGCCGCAGGGCGTTCTCGACGACGCCCTCGACTCCATGGACATACAGCGGGCGACCCGCCTGCGCCGCCTTCGCCGGCGCCCGGTGTCGGCGGAGGTGGCCGCGTAATGGCGACGACGCAGATCTTCCTCGCGTCCACGCTGTACGGCACCGCCACGCTGGCCGCCGCGATCGACGCCGACCGCTTCGGCCCCGCCGACCGGCGGATCCTCCTGGTCAGCAACAACGCGGCGACGCCGGAGACGACCCCCGCCGTGGACGAGATGCCGGGATTCGACCGCCTGCGGGACCGGTTCGACGACGTACGGTCCTGGAACGAGGCCATCTCCCCCTTCCACCCGGGCGGTTGGGCTCCCCGCGCCGACGACATCCCGATGTGGGAGCGGTACATCCGGCTCCTGTGGGACCTCGGTGACGACGACATCGAGCTGGCCGTCGAGTCGATCCAGGTCAACCCGGCCCTGGCCCTGACGCAGATCTTCACGGGCGCGCCCGTGGACGTCTACGCGGACGGCCTGATGAGCTACGGCCCGACCCGCAACAAGATCGACCCGCTGGTCGGCACGCGCGTGCGCCGCCTCCTCCACCTGGACCTGGTGCCGGGCCTGACCCCGCTGCTCCTGACCGAGTTCGACGTCGAGCCGGAGATCGTGCCGACCGAGGCGTTCGTGAAGGTGCTCGACCGCCTCGCCGTCGGTGAGGACGAGGTGCCGGACCTGCACGAACCCGCCCTGCTCCTGGGCCAGTACCTCTCCGCCCTCGGCATCCTGACCGCCGAGGAAGAGGAGGAACTGCACGTACGCATGGTGCGCGGCGCCGCCGAACTCGGCCACACGCGCGTGGTGTTCAAGCCGCACCCGACGGCCCCGGCCCGCTGGTCGCGCATCCTTGAGAGGGAGGCGGAGGCGATCGGCGTGGAGCTGACCGTCCTGGACTCGCCGGTCCTCGCCGAGGTCCTGTACCAGCGGATGCGTCCCGCGCTCGTCATCGGCTGCTTCTCGACCGCGCTGCTCACCGCCTCCGCGCTGTACGGCCTGCCGGTCGCCCGCACCGGCACGGAGACCCTTCTGGAGCGGCTCGCGCCCTACCAGAACAGCAACCGCGTCCCGGTCACCATCGTGGACGCGCTGATCCCGGACCTCGCCGACAAGGGTGCCGTCACCGGGCGGCAGCCCGGCATGCCGGTCGCCGACCTGGGCGAGCTGCTCGTCGCCGTGGGCTTCGCCATGCAGCCGCAGATCTACCCGCGCCGCCGCCAGGCCGCCGAGCGGTATCTCTCGACGCACCTGACCCCGCACACGTGGCGCTACTTCAAGCGGCGCCGCCTCACGGCCCTCGCCCTGCCCGGAGCGCTGCCCACGCAGCTCTCGTTCATCCCGCGCAACGCGGCCGTACGCCGGGTCGCGCGCCGCGCCCGCTCGGTCCAGCGCTCCATCAAGCGGACCGCACTCGGATGACCTCTCCCACCACCACGCTCCCGAAGGAATCCCCGGGGGCGGACGCTCTCGCGCTCAGGATCACGACCCCCGCCGTCCGGCGCGCCCGCCCCCGCCTCAGGGCCCTGGACGGTCTGCGGCTCATCGCGGCCCTGATGGTCGCCGCCTATCACTACGGCGGACGTGACGGCGAGATCAGCGAGGCCTGGGGCAGCTCACCGCAGCTTCAGTTCCCCACGGCGCACGGCTGGTTCGCGTACGGCTGCCTCGGCGTGCAGATCTTCTTCGTGATCAGCGGCTTCGTGATCTGCATGAGCGGCTGGGGGCGTCCGCTGCGCGCGTTCTTCGCCTCACGCGCCTCGCGTCTGCTGCCCTCGTACTGGGCCGCGATCATCCTGGTGACGGCGGTCTTCGCGCTGCCTGTCGTGACGTACAAGGCGGTCTCGCCGAGCGACGCCCTGGTGAACCTGACCATGCTGCAGCAACCGCTGGGCGTGGACCGGGTGCTCGGGGTCTGCTGGACGCTCTGGGCCGAGCTGCGTTTCTACGCGCTGTTCGCGCTCTTCGTCGTCATGCCGGGCGCGAACCGGGCCCGCGTCATCCTGTTCTGCGCCGTGTGGACCCTGGCGGCGGTCATCGCGGAGGGTGTGGACGAGCCGCTGCTCGATCTCGTCCTCATGCCCGAGTACGCGCCCTTCTTCATCGGCGGCATCGGCATCTACCTCGTCCACCGGGACCGCAAGGACCTGACGGCGTGGGGCATCGTGGCGGTGAGCTGGCTGATCGGCCAGCACTACGCGGTGGACCGGCTCTGGCACGCGCCGAACCCGGACTTCTTCTCCTACCGCACGTCCTTCGGCATCATCGCGGTCGTGACGGCGGGCTTCGCGGCCGTCCTCCTCATCGCGCTCGGCGCCCTGCACCGGGTCGACTGGAAGTGGCTGACGGTGGCCGGCGCCCTGACGTACCCGTTCTACCTGGTGCACGAGCACCTGGGCTGGGTGACGGTGGCCGCGCTGCACCGGGGGCTCGGGCTCCCCTCGTACGCGACGCTCGCTCTGACCGTCGCGGCGATGCTGCTGCTCGCGTGGCTCCTGAACCGTTTCGTGGAGGAGCGGCTCACGCCGCTGATCCGCAACGGGCTCATGACCCGGAAGTGACGTCCCCCGTGGCGCCCGTGTCCGCCGCGGTGTCGGCAGAGCCGCCCGCCGACACCGCGCGGGCCACGTCCATGGCCTCGTCCATGACGGCCCCGGCTTCCCCGATGGCGTCCACCAGCTCCTGGACCAGCCGCTCCAGCGTCTCGCCTTCATCCATGGGGGCAAGAGTACGGACAGTTGACCTCAATCAAACTTGAGGTTCTACCTTCTGGGCATGGACACTTTCACGTACTCCCACAGCGACGAAGACCTCATCAACCAGCCCATCGGCTACTGGGCATCGGCCACGGGCGACGCCGTCGTCCACCACATCCGGACCATGCTGGCCGAGGCCGGGCTCACCCAGCCGCAGTGGTGGATCCTGAACCAGCTGCTCACGAGCGATGCCCGCGAGCGTGCGGAAGTCGTGGGAATCCTGCGCGGTTACCTCGACGTCGGCGACGGCAAGCTGGACCACGACATCGACGCCCTGCGCGACCGCGGTCTCCTGGCCGAGGAGGCCGACGGCCGCATCCGCATCACCGACGAGGGCCGCGCCGTCCGGGAAAGCGCCGCCGTGCGCCAGCAGAAGCTGCGCGCGGAGATCCACGCGGGCATCCCGGAGGAGGAGTACATCCGCACCCTCAAGGTCCTCCAGCGCATGATCCACAACGTGGGAGGGGCGGCCTGGCACCACTGAGCACCGCTCAGCGGTGGCCGGCTCTCAGCACTCACCCACTGGCGAGCGACAGCTTCGCCGCGAAACCGAGGAACAGCGCGCCCGCCGCCGAAGTGGCTCCCGCCGAGAGCCGCTTGCGGCGGCGGAAGGCGGCCGACAGCCTGGTGCCGCTGAATATCAGGGCGGTCAGATAGAGGACGCTCGCCAGCTGGGCGAGGGCGCCGAGCACGAGGAAGGACAGCGCGGGATAGGCGTAGCCCGGGTCGACGAACTGAACGAAGAAGGCGATGAAGAAGAGGATGGCCTTCGGATTCAGCAGGCTGATCACCAGGGCCCTGCGGAACGGCCGCTCGGCGGCGCCTTCCTGGGTCTCGGCGCCCGTCTCGGTCACCGGCTGCCGCCGTTCGCGCCACAGCCCCCAGGCAGCCCGCAGCATCCCGATCGCGAGCCAGGTCAGATAGCCGGCACCGGCGTACTTCACGATCCCGAACAGCAGCGCGTTGGCCTGCAGCAGGGAAGCCACACCGGCCGCTGACAGCGTCATCAGGACGGTGTCACCGCACCAGACGCCCGCGGCGGCGGTATAGCCGGTGCGTACGCCGCGGCGCGCGGCGACGGACAGCACGTACAGCGAGTTCGGCCCCGGCAGCAGAATGATCAGGGCGAGGCCCGCGAGATAGGTCGGAAGATCGGTGACACCCAGCATGGGGCGGAGTGTCGCACGCGCGTACGACATGAGGGATCAGGTGTCCGCACATCGGACACCGCGCTGCTTGTGACGTCAGTCAGACGACGGGCGGACGGGGGCGTGCGTCAGAAGACGTCCGACGGCTCGTACGCCCCCCACACCTCTCGCAGCGCGTCGCACACCTCGCCCACCGTCGCCCGCGCCCGCAGCGCGTCCTTCATCGGGTGGAGGACGTTGGCCTCCCCCTTGGCCGCCTCCTGGAGCGACGAGAGCGCCGCGTCCACCGCCGCCTGGTCGCGTTCCGACCGCAGCTTGGCGAGACGGGCCGCCTGCTGGGCCTCGATGGCGGGGTCGACGCGGAGGGGTTCGTAGGGCTCCTCGGCGTCCAGCTGGAAACGGTTGACGCCGACCACGACGCGCTCGCCGGAGTCGGTCTCCTGGGCGACGCGGTAGGCGCTGCGCTCGATCTCGCCCTTCTGGAAGCCGTTCTCGATGGCGGCCACCGCGCCGCCCATGTCCTCGACGCGCTCCATGAGTCCGAGCGCGGCGGCCTCGACGTCGTCCGTCATCTTCTCGACGACGTACGACCCGGCGAACGGGTCGACCGTGGCGGTCACGTCCGTCTCGTACGCCAAGACCTGCTGGGTGCGCAGGGCCAGGCGCGCGCTCTTGTCGGTCGGAAGCGCGATCGCCTCGTCGAAGGAGTTCGTGTGCAGGGACTGGGTGCCGCCGAGGACCGCGCCCAGGCCCTGGACCGCGACCCGGACCAGGTTCACCTCCGGCTGCTGGGCGGTGAGCTGGACCCCGGCCGTCTGCGTGTGGAACCGCAGCATCAGCGACTTGGGGTTCTTCGCGCCGAACTCCTCGCGCATCACGCGGGCCCAGATGCGGCGCGCGGCACGGAACTTGGCGACCTCCTCCAGGAGCGTCGTACGCGCCACGAAGAAGAAGGACAGGCGGGGGGCGAAATCGTCCACGTCCATGCCCGCGGCGACCGCCGTACGGACGTACTCGATCCCGTCGGCGAGGGTGAAGGCGATCTCCTGCGCGGGCGTCGCGCCCGCCTCGGCCATGTGATAGCCGGAGATGGAGATGGTGTTCCAGCGCGGGATCTCGGCCCGGCAGTACTTGAAGATGTCCGCGACCAGACGCAGCGACGGCTTGGGCGGGAAGATGTACGTGCCGCGGGCGATGTACTCCTTCAGGATGTCGTTCTGGATCGTGCCGGTCAGGGCGCCCGCGTCGACTCCCTGTTCCTCGGCGACCAGTTGGTACATCAGGAGCAGCAGGGCGGCCGGGGCGTTGATCGTCATCGAGGTCGAGACCTTGTCCAGCGGAATGCCGCCGAACAGGATGCGCATGTCGTCGATCGAGTCGATCGCGACACCCACCTTGCCGACCTCGCCCGAGGCGATCGGGGCGTCCGAGTCGTGGCCCATCTGCGTCGGCAGGTCGAAGGCGACCGACAGGCCCGTCGTGCCGTTCTCGATGAGCTGCTTGTAGCGGGCGTTCGACTCGACGGCCGTACCGAAGCCGGCGTACTGGCGCATCGTCCAGGGGCGGCCCGTATACATCGACGGGTAGACGCCACGCGTGTAGGGATACGCGCCCGGGGCGCCCAGCTTCACCTCGGGATCCCAGCCGTCGAGGGCCTCGGGGCCGTACACGGGCTCGACGGGCAGTCCGGACTCCGACTCACGCGTCATCGCTCTGTGCCTCCTGGCAGAGATCCTTCGTTACTTCTCCGGTATAGCGGTCATCCACCAGCATGCGGCAACGTGCAGGAGTGGTCACTCGCTGGGAACACTCTCGGTGAGTCTGTCGATCGGTGGAGCGATGGCGGGGGTCATTGTGCGCAAAGGTGCGATAGCCGTGGGAGCCGTGATGACGGTCGCCCTGGTGGCCGGCTGCAAGGCGCAGGCCGTCGACTCGGACGGTAAGGCGCAGCCGATCCGGATCTCTCCCACGAAGACGGACGCGGGCGGCGGCGGACAGGACAAGACGTCCGAGAAGCCGGGAACGGAGCGGGCCCCGACCCCGAAACCGCCCCCGAAGGCGCCGCCGAAGACCCTGCTCGCCCCGGGACAGCGCGGTGACCAGGTGCGGGAACTGCAGGCCAGGCTCCGCGAGGTCGAGTGGCTCTACGAGGACCCCTCGGGCACGTACGGCGATGCCACGACCACCGCGGTCAAGGGATTCCAGGAGAAGCGCGGGCTGCCCGCCACGGGCACGACCGACACCGTCACCTGGCAGCGGCTGCTCGGCATGACGCACGAGCCGACGAAGTACGAGCTCTACTCCGGGGGCGGCATCCCGCCCTCGAAGCCCGCCAAGGCATGCCTGACCGGTCGCGTCCTGTGCATCAGCAAGGAGAGCCGCACGCTGACCTGGATGATCGACGGCAAGACGGTCTCCACGATGGACGTGCGCTTCGGCTCGCAGGGCACGCCCACCCGCGAGGGCACCTTCACCGTCTACTGGAAGTCCCGCCACCACGTCTCGACGCTGTACGACTCGTCCATGCCGTACGCGTTGTTCTTCAGCGGCGGCCAGGCAGTGCACTACTCGACGGACTTCGCGGCGACGGGGTACACCGGCGCTTCGCACGGCTGTGTGAACGTACGGGACGAGCAGAAGATCGCGAGCCTGTACGCGCAGGTGAGGAAGGGCGACAAGGTCGTCGTCTACAAGTGACCGACCGGCGTCTGCGTCTTCAGGTGATTAATCAGCGTGGGCGGGATCGGGGGAACGTCTCCCGCCCACGCTGGTGGCACTGAGCCAAAGGTACGGGGGGAACCCCTGGCTCGTGCGCGGGCCGATGACCAGTCGGCTCACTTCTTACTGCGTCACTGCCTCAAAAAACGTCACACCCACGCTGACCTCGTTCTTTGAGCAGCTCAGGAGCCGGGCAGCACGGGCTGTGCGCTGTAGGAGGCGGTGGGGGTCGGCGTCGGCCGCGGGACGGGGGGCCCGACGACCGGCGGGACGGGCTTGCTGCCGCCGTTGCCCCAGTGGTCGTTGCCGCCGCCCGATCCGTCGCCGTCGCTGTTGTCGCCGTCGCCGCCCTTGTCGCCGTCGTCGTCACCGCCACCGCCACCGCTGCCGCCGCTGCCGCCGCCGTTGTGCTCGCGGTCGCTGCCCGATCCGTCCAGGACGCGACCGCAGAACTCGGTCACCCGCTGGGATCCCTTGGCCGCCTCCTCCAGGCGGCGCCTCTTCTCGCCCTGGAGTTCTCCGCTGCGGTAGTCGCGGCAGGCGGAGACCACCTTGCGGTACCAGTCCTTCGCCTCGTCCTGGCGCTGCGGGTCGCCGGAGCCGGGCTGCTTGGTGCCCGCCGTGCCGCCCTTGGACGCGCCCGCGGAATCCTCGGTCGCCCGCGGCGGGGCGCTGCTGCCGGGCTCGCGCGTGGGGTCATCGGGGGTGGTCGTCACGTCGTCGGGCTCGATGTCCGGGGTGCTGCTCGCCCCCTTCGACGGGGACGCGAGCGGCTCGGGCGAGGCGACGGAGGACGCGGAGGCCCCGGGGCCCGGCTGGTCCCGGTCGCCGAACGGCGAGGGCAGCACGCCCGTACCGGCCGCGACGGCGACCCCGCCGATCATGCAGCCGGCGAGCACGGCGGCGAGGCCGTAGCGCAGGGGGCGGGCCCAGCGGGCGGGGGGCGGCGGCGGCGCGGCCGAGCGGCCGATATGTACGGTTTCGCCCGCTCCCACGCGCGTAGAAGCCGCCCGGGGGCCACGGGCCTCCCGGAACGCCGCGAGCGCGGCGGCCTCACCGGGGAGCTCGGCGGAGACGTCGGCGGGTACGACGGAGCCCGCGCGGTCGTCCGGCGCGAGCGCGGCCAGGGCCTTGGCCAGCCGTGCGGCCTGTTCCTTGGTGTGAGGGTCGGTGCCGTCGATGGACTCACCGCTCAGCAAACGCTCCGCCGCGTCGCGGTCCAGCCACCTGTAGTCCTCGTCGGCCATCACATGTCCTTCTGCGCCCGCGAACGCGAATGCGTCACACCGGCGGATGTCACCGCGCGCCCGCGCCGCTCCCTCTGAGGGGGTACGGCGTCCAGCGCGCCCTCGCTCGACGGGCCCTCGGCGCCGAGCAGTTCGGCGAGCCGCTTCAGGCCGCGGTGGGCGGCGGTGCGGACCGCGCCGGGGCGCTTGCCGAGGGTCTGGGCGGCGCTCTTGGCGTCGAGGCCGACGACGACCCGGAGCACGACCGCTTCCGCCTGGTCCTGCGGGAGCTGGGCTATCAGGGCGAGGGCGTCGCCGGTGGCGAGGGACTCCATCGCCTCGTCGGCGGTGTCCGCCTCACCGGGCTTTCCGGTCAGCTCGGTCTCGTCGCCGCCTATCGCCGGGCGGCGGCCCCGCATGCGTATGTGGTCGAGGGCACGGTTGCGCGCTATGCGTGCGGCCCAGCCGCGGAACCGGTCCGCGTCGCCGCTGAACCGGTCGATGTCACGGGCTATCTGCAGCCAGGCCTCGGACGCGACGTCCTCGGCGTCCGGGTCTCCGACCAGCGTCCGTACGTAGCCGAGCAGCCGCGGGTGCACGGCGCGGTACACAGTCCGGAACGCGGTCTCGTCCCCGTCCTGCGCCGCAAGCACCGCGGCGGTCAGTTCCGCGTCGTCCCCCAGCACAACTTCTCCCTATGCGCCTACACCGGCGGCGGTCCTGCCCCCGCAGCCTGGCGCGAAGCAGCACGCTACGGGCTGAAGTGGGCTCACGTCCATGTTTGGTACAACGTGCAACTAGCGCGTGACAGTACGCGGTGTGACAGAAAACGCACGCGCGGCGCTGAAGGAAGTACGGGCCGCGTGCGGTCCGTCCGCGTGACGGCCGGGGTCTCTCCTGTGGGGGGTGGCGACCCCGGCCGTTCACCTTGGCGGAGCCCCAGAGGGGCGCCCCTTCAGGGGCGCGGGGAACTGCGCGACAAGCCCTCACGCACGTGCAGACAAACACGGCGGGCACGAGGCCCCTTCAGGGGCGCGGGGAACTGCGCGACAAGCCCTCACGCACGTGCAGACAAACACGGCGGGCACGAGGCCCCTTCAGGGGCGCGGGGAACTGCGCGCTCAGCCCCCACGCACGTGCAGGCGAAAGATCACGCGAGCCCCCCTCCCCCCGCCCCCCTCAACCGCGCCAGTCATCCCCGGGACGGACACACGGGGGATCCTCCGAGGACACCCCCTCGCGAGCCGAGCGAAACGCGGCGAGAGCCCGCCCCTGAGCCTCCACGTCAACACGCTCCGCGCGAATCGCCTCCGCCAGGAGCAGGACGAGGCGGGGCACTCCGGCGGCCACTCCGGCGGCCACCCCAGACCGCCGGATCACCCCGCACCCCCCAACTGCCGGGCAAGCCGCCGAAGCCCCCGATACGCAGCAGTCCGTACCGCCCCGGGCCGCTTGCCGAGCACCCTCGCCGCCGCACCCGCGTCCAGACCGACCACGACCCGCAACAGAACCGCCTCCGCCTGATCCCGCGGCAGCCCGGCGATCAGCGCGAGCGCCTCTCCCGTAGAGATCGACTCCAGCGCCTGCTCGGAGGTGCTGAGCGGTCCGGGAAGATCGAGCACGTCCTGGTCGAGGGCGGACGGCCGCGGCCGGACCTTCTGGCGCCGCAGGTGATCAAGGGCCCGGTGCCGCGCGATCGTCGCCGTCCAGCCGCGAAAGCCGGCACCGTCACCGCGGAACCGCCCCAGATCACGGGCGATCTCCAGCCACGCCTCGGCCGCGATGTCCTCCGCGGTCTCCCCGTCGTGGCCGACCAGACCCCGCAGATAGCCGACGAGCCCCGGCTGCACCAGCCGGTACGCGACCGCGAAGGCCGCCTCGTCGCCCTCCTGCGCCCGCGCGACCGCGGCGCCGAGCTCCTCGTCCCGCGCCCGTGCGCGACGGGGTTCCCCTCCTCGACCCACGCTTTCCCATCCGTACCGACGCGACACAGCTCACCGTGTCCGTGCCCCCACGCTGAGCTGCGCCAGAGCGGACAGAAATGTCACAGGTGATGGTCACGGATGCGGACGGCGTCTCAGACCTCGAACAGCCTCAGCCTCGAACGGCCTCAGACCTCGAACAGCCTCAGACCTCGAACAGCGAGCCGCCGCCCGGGCCCATGCCGAGCGCCTCTATGTCGATGACGAGGGAGGGGTCGGGGGCCTGCGCGGCGACCGGCTTGTCGTAGTCGGACATCCGCATCTCCATCAGCTCCTCGCCACGCTCCTGCGTCATGCCGACGATGTACGGCTTGTCGCCCGTCGCCAGATAGGCCGTCATGTCATGCCCGCCGTCCGTCGCGGCGAGCGGCGTGACCTTCTCCCCGTGCCACCGCCTCTCCGGCAGCGCGCGGGCGCCTTCCATGTCGGCGTCCGACCCCGAGCCGCCGAGCTGACCGAACGCCTTGTCGAGGTCGCACATCTTCGTCGGCGAGGCAACGCCCGAACGCGCGCCTCCCTTCGGGAGTTTCATGTACTTGCCGCGGGCGAGATCCGTCCGCTCCCTGGCCGTGGCCGCGATCCTCGGGCCACGCTCCACGGCGGCGTCACGGATCGCGTCGAGCGACGCGTCCGAGAAACGGATGTACGTGTCGCCGCCGCCGATCATCAGCAACTCACCCTGCTGCATGGGCCCCGAGTCGAAGGTGCCCGTGCAGTTGCTTTGGCGGTCCATGTGCACGGAGACCTCTTGGTGGCCCTTGGGGCTGTTCATCTCGACCCCGATGCGCACGGAGTCGGCGTTCTTGAGGAGCTCCATGGCCTCGCGTGCGAGCCGCCCGCCCCGCACCTCGTCGGCGGCAGCCGAAGGCTCCGCGGGCGTCCGCTCGACCAGCCCCTCGTACACCTTCCCCTTCGCACCGCAGGCCGCGAGCGCCCCCATGGCGAGGCAACACGCAACTCCCCGCACCCACCGGCGTCGTCTCTTCCCCACCCCTGAAATCCCCACCCCTGAAACCAAGGCCCCCACCCACACTCCTCCACACTCCTCGTTCACACCTGTCAGGTGACTCAGCGCAATGATCCGTCCATCTGTCACACCCCTGAGGTGCGGGATACGTCACGTCACATTTCACCCTCCCTCGTACAACCGTTTGACCCTTCGGGCAGTCGTACGCACTCGCTTTGGTCAACCGGGACAGCCGGCAATTTCGTTGAGGGGTGGGGCATTTGAGCCCGCGCAAACCGCGCGAAGCAGCGCGAAGCACGCACGCGTACAGACCGCTGAGTCTCAAGCGCAGGGCGTGGCTGACGATCGGGGCCGTCGTCCTTGGCGGCGCGGGGGCCGTCACGTACGCGATGGCGGATCCCTCGGCCGAGGGCCGCCCCGGCGGTGTCTCCCGCGACAAGCGCCCGGTGAGCGTGCACGACATCGCGCTGAAGGCGGACGGCGCCAAGGAGAGGGAGCTGCCGCGCACGTCGACGGAGCAGTTCTCGCTGCTCGGTGTCTCGTGGACCGGCGTGACGAAGGAGCTCGAGGGCACGGCCCAGGTCCGCACGCGTTCCGTCGAGAGCGACAAGTGGACCGGCTGGCAGCACCTGGACCTGGAGCTGCACCTGCCCGAGAAGGCCGAGGCAGGCATGCGCGCCGCGTCCGAGCCGCTGTGGGTCGGCCCGTCGGACGGCGTGGAGGTCCGCGTGGTCGCGGCCGACGGCACGGCGAGTGCCGCGCTGCCCAAGGGGCTTGAGGTCAACCTCGTGGACCCGGGCGTGACGTCCAAGGAGGCGGGCAACCCGGCGCTCGACGGTTCGGCGATGGCGCCGGTGGCGTTCGCCGAGGACGAGACTCCGGTGCCGCCGGCTCCCGAGCCGGAACCGAGCGCGCCCGACCCGACGGACGCCCCCACGGACGCCCCGAGCGAGGCACCCACGGACGCGCCCTCTTCCCCGGCCCCTTCGGACCCCGGCACGGAGCCGCCCACGTCCCCCGCCCCCTCGGGCTCTGCGTCCCCCGACCCGGAGCCCACGGTTCCGCCCGCTCCCCCGTCCACGGTCACCAAGCCGCCCATGATCAGCAGGGCGGGATGGGGCGCGGACGAGTCCCAGGTCGAGGATCCGCCGGAGTACATCGAGAAGGTCAAGGCGGTCTTCGTCCACCACACGGTCGGCACGAACGACTACAGCTGCGCCCAGTCGGCGTCCCTGGTCCGCGGCCTCATGACGTACCACGTGGAGACCGAGGGCTGGAACGACCTCGGCTACAACTTCCTCGTGGACAAGTGCGGCCAGGTCTTCGAGGGCCGCGGCGGCGGCACCGACCTGCCGGTGCGCGGCGCGCACACGTTCGGCTTCAACGGTGAGTCCGCGGGCATCGCGGTCCTCGGTGACTTCGAGGGCAACGAGAACCCGGCCCCGGGCGAGACGTACAAGAAGGCGGGCAAGCCGACCCGCGCCGCGCTGGAGTCGGTCTCCCGCGTCGCGGCCTGGAAGCTCGGCCAGTACGGAGGCGACCCGTCCGCCAAGGTCACGCTGACGGCGGCCGACGACACGGGCGTGTGGAAGAAGGGCGACACCCCCTCCCTCAACACGATCTCGGGCCACCGGGACGGCTTCGCGACCCTCTGCCCCGGCAAGAACCTGTACTCCAAGCTCGGCGAGATCCGCCGTCACGCGGCGAGCGCGGGCCGCAACTCGGCCATCCCCACCTCCGACTTCAACCGCGACGGCATCACGGACCTGGTGGCGGGCACGCCCAAGGCGTCCGGCGGCGTCGGCAGCCTGACGATCGTCCCCGGCGGCCTCGACGGCCCGGTGGCCGGCTCCAAGAAGACCCTCACCCAGTCCAGCCCCGGCGTCCCCGGCGCCTCCGAGGCGGGCGACAACTGGGCCGCGGCCACGGCGTGGGGCGACATCAACGGCGACGGCCACGCGGACCTGGCGATCGGCGCCCCCGGCGAGGACGACACCTCGAACAAGGACCGCGGCGCGGTCACGATCCTCTACGGTCCCGCCTTCGACACCGGCACGGACATGCAGCTGGCGGACGACTTCCACTACCCGGGCGCCAAGTTCGGCTCGGCCGTGGCGGTCGGCGACTTCAACGCCGACGGCAAGGCGGACGTCTTCTCGGCGTCCACCGGCACGGGCGGCACGTGGGCGGCGCGCTTCAAGGCGGGCAGCGAGGTGGGCGGCACGCTCACCTCGGGCGACACGGCCATCTCGTACGCCGATGCCGCGTCCGGCGACTTCAACCGTGACGGGTACGCGGATGTGGCGCTGAACTACCGCGACCAGGCCGGAGTCGGCAAGGTCCAGTGGTTCAAGGGCACGAAGTCGGGCCTGAGCAGGGTCGGTTCGCTCTCCGTCAAGGGCGGCCGCTCCCTCGCCGTCGGCGACGTGAACGGCAACGGCTACGACGACCTGGTCATCGGCCAGCCGTACACCGCGGAGTCCGGCGCGCACGCGGGCGGGCAGGTCACGGTGGTGCCCGGCACGTCCACCGGCTTCACGACCACCGGCCTCAAGACCATCCACCAGGACACGTCCGGAGTCCCGGGTGCTGCCGAGTCGGGCGACGCGATGGGCTGGTCGGTCTCGGCGGGCGACTTCAACCTGGACGGGTACGCGGACGTCCTGACGGGCGCCCCGAACGAGGACATCACGCGGTCGGGTGCGGCGAAGAAGGACGCGGGCACGAGCCTCCTCCTGAAGGGCACGTCATCGGGCCTGACAGGCACAGGCGCCCAAGCCTTCTCCCAGGACACCGAGGGCATCACGGGCTCCACGGAGTCCGCCGACCGCCTGGGCGCGTCGGTGGTCCTCGCCGACCTCTCGGGCTACGGCCGCGCCGACCTCGCCATCGGCGTGGACGGCGAGGACGAGGGCAACGGCACGCTCCTCCAACTGGACAGCGGATCATCGGGCGTCTCGACGTCGACCGGGGTCTACTACGGACGCACGCAACTGGGCACTCCGGCGGCGTCCCACTTGGGCCAGACGCTGACGCCGTAAGCAGTGCAGAAAAATCCCGCGGATACGCCGGTCGCACCGGAATCCGCGGGATTTTTCTGCGGTCAGACCTTGCTGCCCTTGCCGACCTTGTTCCCCCGCTCCCGCCGTGACACCACGGCCCGCAAAACCCGGCGGCCCTCCGTCGACACCGCCAGCGCCTGCCGTAGGCCGCCCGCGCCCGCGCCCCGGTTCGCCAGGAGTTCCAGGACCTGGACCTGGCGCCTCAACTCGGCGGCCACCAGGGGTGACATCCCCTCCGTGAGGCCCGCGCGGCGCGCGCTCAGGGCCGACGAGCGGGCGCCCCCGTCCGGCCCTGTGTCCAGCAGTCGGTGGATCTGCAGTGCGGCCACGGAGCAGGCGTCGGCCCACTCGCGGAGTTCGGCCGCGGAACGCCGGGAGGGCATCGCGCCGAGCATGCGGTAGGCGAGGGTGCTCGCCTCGTCGGCTGAGGGGTCCTCAAGGACGTCCGCGCCGCCCAGCCTCACCCGCGCCTCCGCGAGCGCCACGTCCCAGGCCCCGCCTTCCGCGAGGCTCCCCCACAGCGGGCGCAGCACCTCGTCATCACCGCCGAGCAGCGGCACACAGCGGTCGAGGCAGGCGAGCCCGCTCGCCGCCAGACCTCTCTCGTCGGCTTCGGCAATCAGCTCGACCAGACTCGCGCCGCTCATGTCGTACGCCTCCCGTCGGGGACCATGCATGTCCCCTACTGCGTGCGCGCCCCCGGTAACGTCACTGCGGCACCACGCC
This sequence comes from Streptomyces sp. NPDC050439, assembly GCF_040655335.1. Lineage (NCBI taxonomy): Bacteria > Bacillati > Actinomycetota > Actinomycetes > Kitasatosporales > Streptomycetaceae > Streptomyces > Streptomyces sp. NPDC050439. Next base: position 156,841 of record NZ_JBFAJT010000004.1, on the reverse strand, counting down.
GAGCCGGTCCAGGAAGCGGAAGAAGAGCTCTTCGGCCGACGGTTCCGCAGCGGCGTTCAGCACGTCGAGCAGCGTGCCGGGCGCCACGGTCCGGCCCGACTCCGCCGCCCACGTCACCGCACGGTCCGCGGCGTCGCGCGGCTCCAGGAAGTAGTCGTCGAGGCTCAGGCCGTCGTCGCCGAGATACCCGGCCATCGCCTCGCGGGCCAGGCACGTCGTCCACACGCCGCTCTCCGGGGCCGCCGCCTCGACGACCACGCAGTCGCTGTCCATGACGTATCCGAAGAGGGCGGGCGAACCCGTCTCCAGGGCCAGGGTGTTCATGTTGCCGACGTCGCGCGTGCCGTCGCCGCCGGGCACTTCCCACACCTGCCAGCCGTCGTCCCGCTGGACGAGGAGGCTGAGCTCGTCCCGCACCCCGGCCACCGCCGAGAGCTCGACGAGCGGCCGCTCGCTTCTGCCCACGACGTAATAACCCCAGTAGCCCATGCCCGCGTCTCCCCGTGTACTCGACCCTGCTCGATCGCGCGCGTCGACCGCGCTCTTCTTTGGGCCGAATACACCACAGACATAGGCAAGTTCGCCACCAGAAGGCGGAAAACGGATCTCTTGGACGGAGGACCGGCTCAACCCACCCGGTCGGCCAGCTTCACGAACTCCGCCCAGGAGAGCTGCGGGTCGCGTGCGTCCCACAGCTTCTGGACCGTTGCCTTCAGCGGCATCCGGATGCCCTGCGCCACCTGCTCCTGCGTCTGTGAGCCGGCCAGGTCGCACCAGACCGCGAGGGAGCCGCCGAGGATCTGGTCGTCGTACTTCGCGTCCACCGGCTTCGTCCCGCGGATGACCAGCGGGGTCCACTGCTCGTAGATCCGCTGCCCGGTGGGATAGCGGAAGTCGTTGGGCTGGCCGAGGACGTAGTAGAGGTACTCGTCGTTGTAGTTGATCATCTTCCGGCCCTCCTTCAGGTACTCGGCCGGCTCCCTCGACCCGATCTCCTTGCCCGTCCAGTACGCGACGTCGATGTCGTCGTCGGCCTTCTCGACCCCGCCGCGGAAGAACCCGTCGTTCCACGCCCTGAGCCCGCGCTCGTAGGGACGCATGGTCTCGGCGCGGTCGTTGAGCCAGCCGGTCGCGAGATCCTGCACGCGGGCGTCGGGCCCGTACTTGTCGCGGGCCGCGGCGGCCAGCTGCGGATAGCTGGCCTCCAGGTTGCTGACCGTCAGGGCCTGGTACTCGTCGGCGCCGAGATGCCAGTAGCGCCCCGGGAAGAGGTCCGCGTACTCCTCCAGGAGGTCGTCGACGATCTCAGCGGCCAGCGGCTTGGAGATGTCGACCGCGCCGCGCGTGGCGACGCCACGGGTGTCGCGGAGCTGGAGGGAAGGGTGCGCCTTGATGACCGTGCCGAGGTGGCCCGGTGAGTCGATCTCCGGCACGACGGTGATGTGCCGGCTCGCCGCCAGCTTGAGGATGCGGCGGACCTGCGCCTTGCTGAGGTGGTCGCCCGAGACGATCTCGGGGTGCGATTCGGACTCGATGCGGAAGGCCTGGTCGTCGGAGAAGTGCAGGCCGAGCTGGTTGTACTTGAGGTCGCCGAGCTCGCGGATGCGGTCCTCGATCCACTGCGCGTCGAAGTGCTTGCGCGCGATGTCGAGCATGAAGCCACGCTGCGGCTTGGCCGGCTTGTCGCGCACGACGCCTTCGGGCGCGGTCCCGCCGCCGCGGACCTCCTGCTTCAGGGTGCGGGTCCCGTAGAAGACGCCCGCTTCCTCGGGCGCGGAAATCTTCACCCGCTGGGCCTTCACGGAGAGGCTGTACGACTCGTCCCTGCCGTCGGAGGCGTCGGCGTCGTCCGGGTCGAGCGCAAGCTGCACATCACCCCTGCGGGGCTTGGCGTCCCCCGCGTACGAGAGCTTCAGCTCGCCGGCGAGCAGCTTGCCCTCGTCGGCGAGATCTTCGTCACCGATGACGACGCGCCCGCCGCTCCCCGGTTTCCACCCCGGCCCGCGCGCCGCGCTGTGCTCGCGTACGGCGGGGATGGTGGCGGGGGCCTTGGAGAGGGGGTACGACTTCGTGGGCGAGGGGGTCGGGGCGACGGCGGCCTTGCTGTCGGACGGCGAAGCCGCGGGCGCACCCCCGCCCCCGCCCCCGGGCCAGACGGCCACGGCAAGCACTACGGCCCCGGCAACAAGCCCGGCGGAGGCAAACGCAAATCGCCGCTGCTGCTTCACCACTGACCACCTTCGACTGCCGGGCAAACGGGTGGGTGGGCAGGCGCAGACGGCCGCGCAGCGGCGGCACGGGGACCAGCCGCCGGGTGAACGGGTGGGTGGGCGGGAAACATCCGCCGCGCAGCGGCGGCACAGGAACCGGCCGCCAGGTGAACGACCGGTCGGGCAGGCGCAGACGGCCGGGCAGTGGCGGCACGGGGACCAGCCGCCGGGCAAACGGGTGGGTGGGCGGGAGACATCCGCCGCGCAGCGGCGGCACAGGCACCGGCCGCCGGGCAAACAACCGGTCGGGCAGGCGCAGACGGCCGGGCAGTGGCGGCACGGGAACCAGCCGCCGGGTGAACGGGTGGGTGGGCGGGAAGCATCCGCCGCGCAGCGGCGGCGTACAGACCCCCCCACCGGCCGGCGGGGACAAGACGAGCAGCGGGAGCACAGCAGGCAGCGGGGACAAGACGAACAGCAGCGCAGGCGGCAGTCATCCGGCCACGGTAAAACGGCCCCCGCACAGGTACCGTCCACCACGCGAAGCGAAACTCTCCCATCCGGGTGAAATTCACGCATCCGTCAGACAGCCCCCACCAAGCCTCGCTAGCGTTACGACAAATCCCCCACGCCTCCCTTGTCGCTGCCCCCTGCCCAGGAGCCCCCGCTGTCCCCGCACCGTTCACCGAGCCCCGTCCCGGAGCAACTGAACACAGCCGAGCCCGGCGCCGCCGAAACCGCGCTGCTCACCTGCTGCGGCAGCCACCTCTGGGCCCGCCGACTGGTCGACCACCGGCCGTACCCCGACCTGGAAGCGCTGCTCGCCGCGTCCGACGAAGCGGCGTACGACCTGCCGCCGGGAGACCTCGCCGAGGCCCTGGCCTGCGAACCTCTGCGTCCGGTCCTCCCCCGGCAGGGGACGTACACCGCGGCCCACACCGCCCTGCGCGCCGCGCACGCCGCGTACGAAAGCCGGTTCGGTCACGTGTTCGTCATCTGCCTGGACGACGTCCCGCCGACCCAGGCCCTGGACCATCTGCTCGCCGGAATCCGCGCCCGCCTCACCAACGACCCGGAGGAAGAGCGGGTCATCGCGGCCGAGGAAATGCGGAGGCTGGCCCGCGGACGGCTCGCCCGGCTCGTGCACGACCTGAATAGCCCGTACGTGCCTGTTTGATTGCCTGTTTGATCACACCTGGCTACCCCGCGCGAGCGAACCGACAACTCGTCGATACGATGACGAGCGGCCGGTGGACCGTACCCGGCCGGGCCCGTCCGACCACCCAAGCCGGCTGGCCCCAATCCCCGCTCCCGGAGGGTTCTGCCGTGCCGGCTGGAACGCTGTACCGCGGCCGGGAAGGAATGTGGTCCTGGGTGGCTCACCGAGTCACCGGCGTCCTCATCTTCTTCTTCCTGTTCGTGCATGTGCTGGACACCGCTCTCGTCCGCGTCTCCCCGGAGGCGTACGACGATGTCGTCAGCACCTACAAGACCCCCCTCGTCGCACTCCTTGAGTACGGCCTGGTCGCCGCCATCCTCTTCCACGCGCTGAACGGCCTGCGTGTCATCGCCGTCGACTTCTGGTCGAAGGGCCCGCGCTACCAGAAGCAGATGCTCTGGACCGTCGTGGGCATCTGGGTCGTCCTGATGGTGGGGGCGCTCTACCCGGTCCTCGGCCACGCCGTCCGCGAAGTCTTCGGGAGCTGACGCCAGACATGTCCGACACCACGCTCGAGAAGTCCGGCGGGTCCGGAGTGGGCCCCGTCGAAGGCGCCTCGCTCTATGACGCCGACAACCCGGCCCCCCTCATCGAGGCGCCGCGCAAGCGCACCTCCAAGACCCCGCGCTCGACCCGCGGCAACTTCGAGATGGCCGCATGGCTCTTCATGCGCCTGTCCGGCGTCGTCCTCGTCGTCCTGGTCCTCGGCCACCTGCTGATCCAGCTGGTGCTCGACGGCGGAGTGAGCAAGATCGGCTTCGCGTTCGTCGCCGGTCGCTGGGCCTCGCCGTTCTGGCAGGTCTGGGACCTGCTGATGCTGTGGCTCGCGATGCTGCACGGGGCCAACGGCCTGCGCACGGTCATCAACGACTACGCGGAGCGCGCCAACACGCGCCTGTGGCTCAAGGGCCTGCTGTACACCGCCACGGTGTTCACCATCCTTCTGGGCACGCTGGTGATCTTCACCTTCGACCCGAACATCCGCTAAAGCCGAGGCGAACCCAGTGAAGATTCACAAGTACGACACTGTCATCGTCGGCGCCGGCGGCGCGGGCATGCGCGCGGCCATCGAGTCGACGAAGCGCAGCCGCACCGCGGTCCTGACGAAGCTCTACCCCACCCGCTCCCACACGGGCGCGGCGCAGGGCGGCATGGCCGCCGCGCTCGCCAACGTGGAGGAGGACAACTGGGAGTGGCACACCTTCGACACGATCAAGGGCGGCGACTACCTGGTCGACCAGGACGCCGCCGAGATCCTGGCGAAGGAGGCCATCGACGCGGTCCTCGACCTGGAGAAGATGGGCCTGCCGTTCGGCCGTACGCCCAAGGGTGAGATCGACCAGCGCCGTTTCGGCGGTCACTCCCGCAACCACGGCGAGGCCCCGGTCCGCCGTGCCTGCTACTCGGGCGACCGCACCGGCCACATGATCCTCCAGACGCTCTACCAGAACTGCATCAAGGAGGGCGTGGAGTTCTTCAACGAGTTCTACGTCCTGGACCAGCTTCTGGTGGAGGTCGACGGCGTCAAGAAGAGCGCGGGCGTCGTCGCCTATGAACTGGCGACCGGCGAGATCCACCTCTTCCAGGCGAAGGCCGTGGTCTACGCCTCGGGCGGCACCGGCAAGTTCTTCAAGGTGACGTCGAACGCGCACACGCTGACGGGTGACGGCCAGGCGGCCTGCTACCGCCGCGGTCTGCCGCTGGAGGACATGGAGTTCTTCCAGTTCCACCCGACCGGCATCTGGCGCATGGGCATCCTTCTTACGGAAGGCGCCCGTGGTGAGGGCGGCATCCTCCGTAACAAGGACGGCGAGCGCTTCATGGAGAAGTACGCGCCGGTCATGAAGGACCTCGCGTCGCGAGACGTCGTGTCCCGCTCCATCTACACGGAGATCCGAGAGGGCCGCGGCTGCGGCCCCGAGGGCGACCACGTGTACCTGGACCTGACGCACCTCCCGCCGGAGCAGCTGGACGCGAAGCTTCCCGACATCACGGAGTTCGCGCGTACGTACCTCGGCATCGAGCCCTACACGGACCCGATCCCGATCCAGCCGACCGCGCACTACGCCATGGGCGGCATCCCGACGAACGTCGAGGGTGAGGTCCTGGCGGACAACACCACGGTGGTTCCCGGCCTGTACGCGGCGGGCGAGGTCGCCTGCGTCTCCGTGCACGGCGCCAACCGCCTGGGCACCAACTCGCTCCTGGACATCAACGTCTTCGGCAAGCGCGCGGGTGTCGCCGCCGCGGAGTACTCGGCGAAGAACGACTTCGTCGAACTCCCCGAGAACGCCGAGGAGCTCGTCGTCGCCCAGGTCGAGCGCCTGCGCGACGCCACGGGCAACGAGCGGGTCGCCGAGCTCCGCAAGGAGCTGCAGGAGACCATGGACGCCAACGTCATGGTGTTCCGCACTGAGCAGACGATCAAGACGGCGGTGGAGAAGATCGCGGAGCTCCGCGAGCGCTACCTCAACGTCTCGATCCAGGACAAGGGCAAGCGTTTCAACACCGACCTCCTTGAGGCCATCGAGCTGGGCAACCTGCTCGACCTGGCCGAGGTCATGGCGCAGTCGGCCCTGGCCCGCAAGGAGTCGCGCGGCGGTCACTACCGCGAGGACTTCCCGAACCGCGACGACGTCAACTTCATGCGCCACACCATGGCGTACCGCGAGGTAGGCGACGACGGCACCGAGTCGATCCGACTCGACTACAAGCCGGTCGTGCAGACCCGCTACCAGCCGATGGAGCGTAAGTACTGATGGCAACCCCGACCCTCGACAAGGAAGACGCCAAGCCCGAGGCCGGCTTCGCCGACTCCCCGTACATCACGGTCACCTTCCGCATCCGCCGCTTCAACCCCGAGGTCTCGGCGGACGCGACGTGGGAAGACTTCGAGATCGAGATCGACCCGAAGGAGCGTGTCCTCGACGCCCTTCACAAGATCAAGTGGGACATGGACGGGTCGCTGACCTTCCGTCGCTCCTGCGCCCACGGCATCTGCGGCTCCGACGCCATGCGCATCAACGGCCGCAACCGCCTTGCCTGCAAGACCCTGATCAAGGACATCAACCCGTCCAAGCCGATCACGGTCGAGGCGATCAAGGGTCTGACGGTCCTGAAGGACCTGGTCGTCGACATGGACCCGTTCTTCCAGGCGTACCGCGACGTCATGCCGTTCCTGGTCACGACGGGCAACGAGCCGACGCGTGAACGCCTCCAGTCCCCGGAGGACCGCGAGCGCTTCGACGACACCACAAAGTGCATCCTGTGCGCCGCGTGCACGTCGTCCTGCCCGGTCTTCTGGAACGACGGCCAGTACTTCGGCCCGGCGGCGATCGTCAACGCGCACCGCTTCATCTTCGACAGCCGTGACGAGGCGGGCGAGCAGCGCCTCGAAATCCTGAACGACAAGGACGGCGTGTGGCGCTGCCGCACGACGTTCAACTGCACGGACGCGTGCCCCCGAGGCATCGAGGTCACGAAGGCGATCCAGGAAGTAAAGCGCGCACTGATCACGCGCCGCTTCTGATCACGCCGCCGGCTGTACGTGGGCCCCGTTCCCGGTTTCACACCGGGGGCGGGGCCTTCGCTGCGTGCGAAATGAGCTTGAATCACCGCAATCCCCATTCCCGATGACTGCCTGTCGGCGCAATCCCGCGTGATCTCCTCGCAAGTCGCAGAGATAGCGTTTGGTTCGCTTGCGTAACCCCCCACCCCCACAGGGAGCCCAGAGTGAACCGCCCCACCCGTCTCGTGTCGACCGCGCTCGCCACATCTGCCGCCCTGTTGTTGACCGCGTGTGGTTCGGGAAAAGGCGACGACTCGTCCTCCGACAAGATCGAGGGGGCGGGTGACGGCGGGTCGAAGGCTTCCGCGAGCGCGTCGGCGAAGCCGGGCGGTACGGCGCGGCCAAAGATCAAGCTCCCGACCGAGTTCCGGGCGGACTTCGCGGGCTGGACGAACAGTGATCCGAAGCTGCAGGCGGTGCTTGACGACGGCAAGGAGGAGCTGCGGGCGAAGTACGCGGCGATCATCGAGGCCAACCCGGAGTCGGAAGCGGTGGCGTTCTACGACGCGGGCAGCTCACTCGCCACGGCCCGTAAGTGGATCAAGGGATTCGTCGAGACCGACGACAGCCTGATCGGCGAGATCAAGGCTTACGACCCGAAGGTCAACGTCAGCGGCAAGGACGCGGCCGTGTTCTTCTACTGCGTCGACGAACGCCAGTCGTCCACGAAGAACCGCAAGACCAAGAAGGTCACCGACACCCCCGACACTCCCGAGTCCGTACTCCAGTACCGGGCCAGGCTTACCAAGTCCGAGCAGGGAGTGTGGCAGACCGTCTCGCTGGAGACCGTCCCCGGCGGTTGCAAGTAATGCGGACCACCGCGAAGGCAGGCGCCGTCCTGCTCGCCACAGTTCTCGCCCTCGGCCTCTCCTCGACGGCCGCGTACGCCATCGGGGACAAGAACAACCAGAACCCGCCCGGGCCTTCGGGCGGCGCGCACAACAACACCCTGACCGCCGGGGTCGGCGCCACGAACATCAAGGTCAGCCAGGTCAGCGGCGGCAAGGGCGGCTCTTCCGCCAAGGGACTCGCCCCGGTGGACCCCAACTGGAAACCCCCGGCCTGCTGGTACGAGCCCGTGGCGACGTCCGAGGAGGTGAAGGCGGCGACGGACCAGCTCAAGAAGACCCCCAACGAGAACTTGGTACCCGTCACGCCCTCGCTCAGCTGGGGGCAGCAGCTGATGGTGGACTACTACGAAAAGGGCAAGCCCCAGAGCGACGGAACGAAGAGCTACACGAACTTCAACCTCGGCAAGGACGGCAAGTTCTGGCGCGGTGTCGTCAACCCGGACATGGAGGACGACCCGGGGGCCTACGACTGCGAGGAGACCCTCTTCTGGCAGGACGCCGGGACGCTCCCGAAGATCGACAACGCCCCCACGCCCGAGGTCCTCGCCTCGTACGCGTATGACAAGGTCAAGGTCCCGGACACCAAGGTCGAGCTGAAGCCGGAAGGCAGGTCGACGGTGAACCTGCCCACGTGGATCTGGCTGGACAAGGGCAAGTTCGAGGACGTCAAGGTCCGTGCGGAGCTCCCCGGCACAGGCTTGTGGGCGGAGACCACGGCCAAGCCGGTCAGCCTGCACCTGGAGCCCGGAACCGCTGACGCGACAGTGTTTCCGGCGTCCGGCGAGTGCAAGGTGAACGAGGACGGCAGCATCGGCACTCCCTACACGAAGGGCTCGTCCGACGAGGATCCGCCGTGCGGCATCGCCTACCTGCGCTCGACGGGCGACAGTGCGTTTCAACTGAAGGCGTCCATCACCTGGGAAATCACCTGGGAGGGTTCGGGCGGCACCGGCGGCGATCTCCCGAACGGCACGTTCGACGGGACGCAGGACGTCGAGGTTCAGGAGATCCAGTCGATCAACCGGTAGCCGGTCGAAAGGCCCACCCGTAGCCACCCGTACGGGTATCGGCTTCGCCAACCGGGTGACATGACCTGACAGGTCACGCCCGGCCGCTCGCGGTACGTCAGAACTCGACCTCGGAGATCTACTCTGACGAAATGTCAGACAACCAGTCGGTCGGCCTGTCCGTTGAGCAGCCCGTTCGTCAATCCGTTGACCAGTCGGCCGAAGACCGGTCGATCGAGTTGCTCGGCTTCGACAACGTCCTGTTTCCCGTGGGTGACCTCGGTGAAGCCGTTGCCTTCTACGAGCGTGCCGGGTTTCCCGTGACGCACCGGATCGATGAGATCGGGCTCGCGATCCTGAAGGTGGGCAAGGAGACGCCCGGGATTCTGCTGCGGGTGGAGGAGGGGGTCGAGCATCGGCCCACCGCGTGGGCCATGCCGCGGGTGTGGCTCGAGGTGGGGGACGCCCGTGCCGCCGGGCGGGCGCTGGAGGCCGCCGGGATCGAGGCGCTCGCGCCGCCCGCCTCCGTGGCCACGGGGTGGACCGTCGAGGTCGCCGATCCGTGGGGGAACGTCATCGGGTTCACCGACTACCGCAAGCGGCCCGAGCTGGCGCGGAGTTGAGCCAGGGGGCGCGCGTCAGTTCCAGCGCGCCCCGCCGTCCGCCTCCGCCACCACCATGATGCGGCGCAGCATGTCCGAGAGCTGCGCCCGCTCCTCCTTGGAGAGCAACCCGAGGAGGCGGTACTCCTCGTGGCCCAGTACGTCCATCGCGCCCAGCCAGATCGACCGGCCGGACGCGGTCAGTTCCACGTCCACCCTGCGGCGGTCCGCCTTCGACGGCGTGCGGTGGAGCAGGCCGCGTTGCTCCAGACCGTCCAGGCGGCCGGTCACGGAGGCCGGGGCCAGGTCCAGGTCCGCGGCCAGTTCGGAGGGGGTGGCCCGGCCACCGCGGCCGGCCAGTTTGTGCAGGGTGTCGAACTCGTGGCGTTCCAGGTCGAAGTCGACCAGGGACTGTTCGCGGACGCGGCGCAGATGGACCGTCAGCTTCTTCATGCGCGTGACCGCACCCTCGATGTCGGCGTCGAGGGCGGGCAGCACGGGGAGCCAGCGCTCCACGTGGTCGTCCGTCCAGTCGCGGGCTGCCGGTGCGCTCTCCCCCGGCTCCCCCGACTCCCCCGGCTGACCGTTCCCGTCCCGGCCCGTGCCCCCGCTCGCGCCCGCGCCCGCGTGACCCTTTTCGCGCCTCTTCGCCATACACAGCAGCCTACTTCGGCATCCTTCGCTTCCGTAAACTTCGGTTCCGTAGGGTTCGCTGACGAACATTTCGGTGACAGATATTTCGCTGGCGAATAGTTCGGTGCCGAAATATAGTACGCCTCATGCTGTCGCACCCCCTGCTGCGCAACCGCTCCTTCCGGCTCTTCTTCCTCGGCCGCTCCCTCTCCCTCATCGGCGACGCCGTCATCCCCGCCGCCCTCGCCCTCGCCGTGCTCCGCGTCACCGGATCCACCTCCGCGCTCGCGCTCGTACTCGGCTGCGCGATGGGAACGAAGTTGCTGTTGCTGCCCCTCGGGGGAGTCGTGGGCGACCGGTTCGATCCCCGTACCGTCGCCCTCGCCTCCGACCTGGTGCGATGCGCGACCCAGCTCTTCGTGGGCGTACAACTGCTCGGCGGCGATCCGCAGTTGTGGCACATCGCCGTCGCCGAAGCCATCGGCGGCGCCGCCTCCGCCTTCGGCATGCCGACCCTGTCGCCGCTCATCACGACCACGGTCGCACCGAAGGACCGGCACGCGGCCAACGCCGCCCTCGGCGTGGTCGGCAGCGGCGCCCGCCTCGGCGGCCCCGCCCTCGCCGGGCTGCTGATCCTGGTCGCGGGGCCCGGCTGGGCGTTCGTCCTGGACGCCGCCTCGTTCGCGGTCAGCGCCTGCCTCCTCGCGGCGGTCCGTACCCACCGCACGGCCGAGAAGCCCACCGCCGCACGCAGTTCCCTGCGCAAGGACCTCGTCGAGGGCTGGCACGAGGTCCGCAGCCGCGACTGGTACTGGACCAGCCTCGTCGCGCACTCCGCGTGGAACGGCGCCGCCGCCGTCCTCATGACCCTCGGGCCTCTCATCGCCATCCAGGAGCTGGGCGGCGAAGGCGCCTGGATCGCCATCCTCCAGGCAGGCGCCGTCGGCCTCCTCGCCGGCTCCCTGCTCGCCGGGCGCGCCAGGCCGAAACGCCCGATCCTCGTGGCCAACCTCGGCCTCGCGACGTACGCCCTGCCGCTGGCCCTGCTCGCCGCCGAGGCCCCCGCGCCCGCCGTGATCGCCGCCTACGGAGTCGCGCAGGCAGGCCTCGGCTTCCTCAGCCCCGTGTGGCAGACCTCGGTCCAGGCGGCGATACCGTCCGGCGCACTGGCCCGCGTCACCTCGTACGACTGGCTGCTGTCGTTGGCCGCGATGCCCGTCGCGTACGTGCTCGGGCCGCTCGCGGCGGACGCGTGGGGCACGGCGGCCCCTCTGTGGATCGCGGCGGCCGTGGTGGGGCTCGCGTGCGCGGGGACGGCGGTCGTGCCGGGAGTGCGCCGTTTCGAGGCGCACGCCACCACCACCGCCACCACCGCCATCACCCCTCAGGCCGCCCCCGGCGACACCGGCCGTTCGAAGAACGTCTCCAGCGAGACCGTCGCCTGAGTCCCGCTCACCCCGTCGATCGCGTACAGCCGCCGCAGCACGTCCTGGAGTTGTTCCGTCGTCCCCGTGCGGACCTTCACCAGGACGCTGGCCGCGCCCGCGATGACGTGCGCCTCCTGGATCTCGGGGATCGCGGCGAAGTCCGCCGCCCGGTCCCCCATCCACGCCGTCGAGTCGACCATGACGAAGGCGAGCACGCCCCGGTCCACGGCCGCCGGGTCGACGTCGATCGTCGTGCGGCGGATCACGCCGCGCTCGCGCAGTTTGCGTACCCGCTCGTGGGCCGCGCCCGCCGAGAGCCCCACCGCCTTGCCCAGGGTCGCGTAGGGCTGGGCGGCGTCCTCCTGCAGCAGCACGAGCAGTGCGCGGTCGGTGTCGTCCATCAGCTGCGCTCCCGCCATCCGTTCATCCCGTTCACCCCGTTGCTCAACCCCTAAGGCTCATCAGCAACTCTTGACGCGCACCATACCTCGTACTGCAATATTGCCGTACTACCGAATGATGTTCACTCATTGTGTGAGGCAGGGATCGTCATGTCTTCCCAGAAAGTCCCGACGTCGTACGAGGTTCTGGACGATCGCTTCCGCACGGGGCGGTGCGCCAACGGCGACGCCAAGCTGGAAGTGCTGTACGACGACTGCCGGTGGGCGGAGGGGCCGCTCTACCTGCCCGCATGGCGCCAGCTCATCTGGAGCGACATTCCCAACGACCGGCTGCTGCGCTGGGACGAGACGACCGGTGCGGTAGGTGTCTTCCGTTCGAACGCCGGATACGTCAACGGCAACACTCTCGACCGCGAGGGCCGCTTGATCTGCTGCGAGCAGGGCAACAGGCGCGTGACCCGTACCGAACACGACGGCCGCGTCACGGTTCTCGCCGACCGCTTCGAGGGCAAGCGGTTCAACAGCCCGAACGACGCCGTGGTCCGCTCCGACGGGTCGATCTGGTTCTCCGACCCGGACTTCGGGATCACCAGCGACTACGAAGGGCACCGCGCGGCCGCCGAGATCGATGGCTGTCACGTGTACCGGATCGACCCCGTGACCGGTGACGTGCGGCTCGTCGCCGACGGCTTCGAGGGGCCGAACGGACTCGTCTTCTCGCCCGACGAGCGGCAGTTGTACGTGTCCGATTCGCGCGCGTCCAGGATCCGGGTCCTCGACGTGAGCGAGGACGGGACGACGCTCACGGACGGCGCCGTCTTCGCCGAGTCGAAAGCCGGCTTCGACAACATCCGCTTCGACGACGAAGGCCGGCTGTGGGCCGCCGCCTTCCACGACGGGGTGCACTGCTACGACCCCGACGGCACCCTCATCGGGCGGATCACGGTCCCGGAGGCCGTCGCCAACATCGCCTTCGGCGGGCCGAGGAACAACCGGCTCTTCATCGCGGCGACGACCTCGCTCTACTCGCTGGTGATGTCGGTGACCGGACTGCCGAGGGTCCGGGCCCTGCGCCCCGGACCCACCGGCTAGTTCACCCGGTGCACTCGCCGGCTAGTTCACCGCGTCCATCTCCCCCACCGCGAGCTCCACGTCGTACACCAGCGGCTCGTCCGCGACCATGAGGTGCCGTGCGCGGGACGCGTAACCGTGGGCCGTGACGGCCAGCAGGTACGCACCCGCCGACGGGGCCGCGACGATGTACGAGCCGTCCGCGAGGGAGGTCACGCGGTCCAGCTGGCCGCCTCCCTTGGAGAGGAGGGTCAGCGTCGCGCCCTCCACCGGGTCGCCCTCCGCGGTGCGGATGAAACCGTGCACTACGGAGGCACCGCCTTCGCGCTCAGGCTCCCCCACGCGCGCGTGGGGGATGGGCACCGGCTCGTCCGGCCCTTCCTGCGGCTCCACCGCCAGGTGCGGGAGGCGCTTCTCCAGGCCCGCGGGGAGCCACCAGTTGGCGCGGCCGAGCAGATGCATGGCGGCCGGGACGAGGGCCGTGCGCAGGATGAACGCGTCCAGGGCGACCGCCGCGGCCAGACCGATGCCCGCCATCGCGCCCTCCATGTCGCCGCTCAGGACGAACGCGGAGAAGACGCAGATCATGATCAGTGCCGCGCAGTTGATGACCCTGCTGGTCTCGGCGAGGCCCACCCGCACCGCGCGTGCGTTGTCCTTGGTGTGCACCCATTCCTCGTGCATGCGGCTCACCAGGAACACCTGGTAGTCCATCGAGAGCCCGAAGAGCAGCGACAGCATGATGACGGGCAGGAAGGCGGTGATCGGCCCCTCCTTGCCGATGCCGAGGATCTCCGTGCCCCAGCCCCACTGGAAGACCGCCACCAGCACGCCGAAGGACGCCGCCGCCGCGATCAGGTTCATCAGGGCCGCCGTCAGCGGCACCACCAGCGAGCGGAACGCGACCAGCAGCAGGAGGAAGCCGAGCGTGATGATCGCTCCTACGAAGTAGGGCAGTCGATCGCCGGTCACCGCCGCGAAGTCCTTGAAGACGGCGGTGACGCCGCCTACATGGGCGTCGACTCCGGCCTGCGGAATCACGTCTCCCCGTAGACGGTCGATGAGCTGGTCCGTCTCCTCCGACTGGGGGGATGTCGTGGGGACCACGTTGATGACCGACACGCCGTTCGCGGGTGGGGCGGCCGCGACCCTCGCGACGCCTTCCGTGTCGCGAATGGTCGCCACCAGGCTCCCGGTGTCGGCTTCCTCGGCCACTACTTGGAGGGGGCCGTTGAACCCCGGACCGAATCCTTCGGCGAGCAGGTCGTATGCCTGCCGGGTCGTCGTCGACTCCTGGTGGTTGCCCTGATCGGTCGCGCCGAGCCGCAAGGAGAGCAGCGGCAGCGCGAGGAAGGCCATCACCACGAAGGCGAGCGCCGCGATCGAGCGAGGACGCTTTTGTACGTACGAGGACCAGCGCGCCGCGAGGCCGCTCGCCTCGGCGGGCTCCGGTCCCGTGGCGGCGAGATGGCGCCGCTGCCTGCGGCTGAGCACCCGGGGGCCAAGGAGGCCGAGGAGCGAGGGCAGCAGGGTGATGGCCGCGAGGACGCTCAGGACCACCGTCAGGGAGGCCGCGATGACCACGCCGTCCAGGAAGCGCATGTTCATCACCAGCATCCCGGCGAGGGCGATGCACACCGTGCCGCCCGCGAAGAGCACGGCGCGGCCGGAGGTGTTCAGGGCCTGCACCGCGGACTCCTCGGGCTCCATGCCGCGCAGGATGCCGCGCCGGTGCCGGGTGACGATGAAGAGCGCGTAGTCGATGCCGACGCCCAGGCCGATCAGCGAGCCGAGCAGCGGGGCCACTTCGGGGATGTCGGTGACGTGGCTGAGCAGCATCGTGGAGAGCATGCCGAGGCCCACTCCGAAGACCGCGATGACGATGGGCAGGGCCATCGCGAAGAGCGAACCGAAGGCCAGGAAGAGCACGACGGCCGCGGCCGCGATGCCGACCATCTCGGCGATGCCGGTGGGCGGCTCCTGGATGCGGGTGATCGCCTGTCCGCCCAGTTCGACCTGCAGACCGGCGCGTTCGGCGTTCTGCGCCGTGTCCACGACGTCCTGCACGAGCTCCTTGGGGACCGAGTTCGCCTCCTCGGCGAAGGTCACCTGGGCGTAGGCGATGCGCCCGTCCGCGCTGATCTGGGCCGCGCCCGCCTGCTCGGAGGCGTACGGGCTCGCGACCTCACCGACACCCTTCATGCCGGCGATCTCCTTGAGCGCCGGCTCGACACGGGAACGTACGTCCGCGTCACGGGCCGAGGCTCCCTCGTCGACGCGCCAGACGACCGTGTCGGTGTCTCCGGCGCTCTCCGGGAAGGCCTTCGTCATCAGGTCGTACGCGCGCTTGGAATCGGTGTCCGGCAGGGAGAACACATTCGAGTAGTTCGTTCCTGCCGAGGCCCCCGCGGCCCCCAGGCCGAACAGAGCCCCCACCCACAGCACAAGGACCACCAGACGGTGCCGATAGCACCACCGTGCCAATGCCGCCACGATCCACTCCTCCTTCGCGTTCGCCAGGTCCCCCGGGTCCGTGCTTCAGGAGCCTCAGCATCGGCGCCACCGCGCCGCGAAAGCGCCGCGCGGCCATGATTCTCAAGTAACTCCAAGGCACGGACCGGGTCTTCGTACAACGCCCGCGCCGATACTGAGGTCATGAGCCACGCCGAAGGCCAGCAGGGAACTGATGTCGGAGTGCGAACCGGCCCGGAGGTTCGGAACACTCCGGCCGGTTCGGGCGGTCCGGTCGGTGCGGACGCCGGGGCCACCGTGCTCGTCGTCGAGGACGAGCCGAGCATCGCCGACGTGCTCGCCATCGCCCTGCGCTACCACCGGTTCGACGTGATGGTGGCGGGCACCGTGCGCGAGGCCCTCGCCCTCGCCGGGCGCACGCGGCCCGACGTGGCGCTGCTCGACGTGATGCTGCCGGACGGCGACGGACGCGCCCTGGCCGGGGAACTGCGGGCCCGGTGCCCGGAGACGGCCCTGCTCTTCGTGACGGCGCGGGACGCGCCCGCGGAGGTCGTGGGCGCCCTCGGTCTCGGCGACGACTACATCACCAAGCCGTTCAACATCGACGAGGTCATCGCCCGCATCGGAGCGGTCCTGCGCCGCACCAGGGCGGGCGACGTGCTCCCCCAGCGGCCCCCGCTGCGCTATGGCGACCTGGAGCTGGACGAGACGGCCTACGTGGTGCGCCGCGCGGGCCGCACGGCGCAGCTCACACCCACGGAGTACGCGCTGCTGCGCTTCCTTGTGCGCAACGGCGGGCGTGTGGTGCCCAAGGAGCAGCTCCTGCGCCATGTCTGGCAGTACGAGCACCCCGCCGAATCGACCGTCGTGGAGACCTACATCAGCTATCTGCGGCGCAAGCTGGACGCGCTCGGCCCGCCGGTGATCACGACCCGGCGGGGCGTGGGGTACGGCCTCGCATGAGGCGTGCGCACCGCGGCATGAGTTCGCTGCGCGCCAAGCTCACGTGGGTGAACGTGGCACTCCTCGCTCTCGGCGTCATCGTGGCGACCGGCGTGAGCGTCATGGGCATGCGCCACTATCTGCTCGACAACGTGGACGCCGACCTGACGCAGTCGCGCGACTCGCTCCTGGACACCGGGCTCACCATGAAGGAGATCGAACGGCTCAGCGAGCTTGGCATCGCTCTCGACAAGCTCTCCCCCGGTGGCAAGGAGCGCGCGAGTGCCCTGCCGCGCGGGAACACCGTGTTCGTGGCGGTGGACGAGCGCGGTGCGCCCGTGGCCATCGGCACACTCGCCCCGACCGCGCGCCAGCGCGCCCTGGCAGCCGCCGTCGACGACGCCGAGGCGGTCGCCGGCCGGTCCGAGCCGCAGGACATCACCCTCGGCGGCGACGCCCACCGCATGGTGGGCGCGAAGCTCGCCGACGGCACGACGGTCCTGATGGCCGCGGACACGCAGGACGTGGAATCGGGCATCAGGAAGGCGCTCAAGCTGGACGCCGCCTTCGGAGTGGTCCTGTTGGGGCTGCTCGCCGTCCTCACGATGATCTCGGCGCATCACCGGCTGCGGCCTCTGGAGGACATGGTCGAGACCGCGTCCGCCATCGCCGAGGGCGACCTCACCCGGCGCGTCCCGTCGAGCCGCGCTCCGGTGATGGAGACCGAACAGCTGCGCCTGGCCCTCAACTCCATGCTCCACCAGGTGGAGTCCGCCTTCGAGACCCGTGAGCGCAGCTCGGCACAGCTGCGCCGTTTCGTGGCCGATGCCTCGCACGAGCTGCGTACGCCCTTGTCGGCGATCCGCGGCTACTTGCAGCTGTACGACAAGGGAATGCTCCGTGACCCGGCGGAACGCACGCGCGCGTGGAGCCGCGTCCTCGCCGAGACCGACCGGATGGGACACCTCGTCGACGAGCTGCTCACCCTGGCCCGCCTCGACCAGCAGCCGGAACTGCGCCTCACGAACGTCGACTTGAGCCGTCTCGTACGGGACGCCGCCGACGATCTACGGGTGCAGGAGCCGAAGCGTCCGCTCACGGTCTGCGCCGAAGGGGCGGTACTGATCCGCGCGGACGAGTCGGGGATGCGCCAGGTGCTCGGCAATCTCCTTGCCAACGTACGTGTCCACACGCCCGTCGACGCGCCGGTCACGCTGGGCGTGGAGCGGCAGGACGGGGTGGTGCGGCTGCGGGTGGCCGACCGGGGGCCCGGCCTCGCGGAGGCGGACGCGGCGCGCGTGTTCGACCGGTTCTTTCGCGCGGGCGGTGGCGCGGGCAGCGGGCTGGGGATGGCGATCGTGCAGGGGGTCGTCGCGGCGCACGGCGGCGAGGTGGGGGTGGAGACGGCGCCGGGGGCGGGGCTCACGGTGACGGTCACGTTGCCTGCGCGGACGGGCGGTTGAGGCGGGCCTGCGGTTGAGAAGTGCGGGCGGTTGAGGAGTGCGGGCAGGGTGGGGCCGCGGCTCAGAGGGGGGCGCAAGGGCCCTCAGGGGGCGTCTCAGGCCCTTACCAGCGCCCACACCGTCTTCCCGTGCCGCCCCCGCTGCCAGACGCCCCACGCCTCGGCCAGCGCGTCGAGCAGGCGCAGTCCGCGGCCGCCCTCCTCCAGGGGCCCCGCCTCCCGCAGCTCCGGTCTGGTCGGGCTCTCGTCGGACACTTCTATGAAGCAGTCCCCGTCTGCGAGCACCGTGACGGCGACCTCGAACTCCCGGTCGTGGACCAGGCCGTGGCACACCGCGTTCGTCACGAGCTCCGACACGAGGAGCACGGCGTCGTGCAGCGCCGCGCTCTCCTCCTTGTGCCCCCAGGCGGCGAGATGATCATGGACGCGGAGCCGGGCGAGCGATACGGATGCCGGATGCGGAGGCAGCCGGAAAGCCTGTCGTCGCAACAATGTTCCCCCTATGGCACACCAAAGCACCAAGAACTGCACACACTTCCGACACTTAATGCTGCGCAGAGGTAGTGCCCGGTGTCACACCGTCACCCTATGGCCCGGCTTTATCCGGCCAGGTTTGTCCTGCATCGAACCAATGCGCGATTACGCCTGGCGGGAGGCCAGTTCGACGACCGTGATGTCGGACGGCGCCCCTACGCGCACCGGCGGACCCCACGCGCCCGCGCCACGCGTCACGTACAACTGCGTGTCGCCGTAACGCTCCAGTCCCGCGAGGGTCGGATTCGCCAGGTCGGCGATGAAATTGCCTGGCCAGAGCTGTCCGCCGTGGGTGTGCCCGGAGAGCTGGAGGTCGACGCCGTGCTTGACGGCGTCGTGGATGACGACCGGCTGATGGGCGAGGAGCACGGAGGCCCGCGAACGGTCCCGGTCGCCCAGCGCCTTGGCGAAGTCGGGCCCGTGCCCCTCGCTCTCGCCCGCGATGTCGTCCACGCCCGCGAGGTCGAAGCCGGGCAGTTCGGTGCGGGCGTTCTCCAGGGGCCGCAGGCCGAGTTCGCGTACGTGGTCGACCCACTGCTCGGCTCCCGAGAAGTACTCGTGGTTGCCGGTCACGAAGTACGCCCCGTGCCGCGCCCGCAGCTGCGCGAGCGGTGCGGCGGCGGGACCGAGGTCCTCGACGCTGCCGTCGACCAGGTCACCGACGACCGCGATGAGGTCGGGCTGCGTTCCGTTGATGGTGTCCACCACGCGCTGCGTGAAGCCGCGTCCGAGAATCGGCCCCAGGTGGATGTCGCTGACCACCGCGATACGGAACCCGTGCGCCGCGCGCGGCAGCTTGGCCAGCGGCACGGTGACGCGCTTCACGCGGGGGCCGCTCAGGACACCGTAGGTGCCGTAACCGACCGTTCCGACGGCGACGGCCGCGGCGGTCCCGCCGACGATGCGGGAGACGAAGAGGCGGCGCGAGGGCGCGGTCGGCGCCGCTCGCTCCGGAGCGGGGGCGGGGGCAGGAGCGGGGGCGGGGTCGGCGTCGCCCTCCGGCTGGGCGGCCTCCTCCGTAGACGGGTCCTCCGTGGACCGGCCCTCCGTAGAGGTCGGCTTCGTACGCCGCCGCAAGAAGAAGGGCCGTACGAGCTCACCGACCAGAAGTGCGAGCACCAGGTAGATCGACAGCGCCATCCACATGAAGCCGGGCCAGGCCAGCACCTTCTGCAGCCAGAACGGCGCCCCGGCCCGTTCACTCGCGACCGCCGCGAACATCAGCAGCGGCCCCGCCACGAAGACCACGGCGCCCGCGCGCCGGGCGAGCCCCGGCCCGGACGTGGTGTCCCGCACCAGACGTCGCCAGGCGTACCACTGCATCGCGGCGAGGGCCGCGAGCGCGGCGATGCCGACCAGCACGAACAGGATGACCACGGTGGTGCGCCCCTCAGCAGTGCCCGAAGTGACCGGTCAGCTGTAGCGATCAGCTGAACCGAAAGCTATGACGTACGGCGCAGAGCACGGACTCCGCGCAACCCGATGGCCCCTACCACCGTCCCCAAGACAAAGGAGGCGACGGCGAGCGTCAGGTGCACCCAGAAGTACGCGGTCGGGTCGCCTGCGTCATCGAAGGCGAGCCCACTGCCGTCCTTCCACAGGTTCTTGACGAAAGTGATCCAGATGAACCAGCTCCACACACCGAAGGCGAGCAGGAACCAGGAGACCGGGCGGCTGAGCTTCATGCGTTCAGTATCGCGAGCCTCCCTTCCGCACCGCCGCCGGGGTGGGGAGTCAGGGCCGCCCCAGCCGCACGTGACACAGGCCACCTCGGCGGAGACGTCCACAGGGGCGCCCTGTACGTTCTCGTCCGTGCCTGCCGTAAAAAAGACCGCCTTGTTGGTCACTTCCGCCGCATTGCTCACCATGTCGACCACGGCTCCCGCGTGGGCGGACGACAAGCCGGGAGGCGAGAAGAAGCCCAAGCCGCCCGCTTCCATGTCGACGGTCGGGGGCGCCAGGCTCGGCGAGCCGGGCACCCAGGTGAGCCTGAAGGCGGGCGCTCCCGTCCTCCCCAAGGACCTGTCGGCGCGCTCCTGGATGGTGTCGGACGCCGAGACGGGCGAGGTCCTCGCCTCGCACAACTCGCACTGGCGGCTGCCCCCGGCGAGCACCCTGAAGATGCTCTTCGCGGACACGGTCCTGCCGAAGTTCCCCAAGACGCAGAAGCACGAGGTCGAGCTCTCTGACCTGGCGGGCATCGGCGCGGGCAGCAGCATGGTCGGCGTCAAGGAGAACGAGACGTACACCGTCCACGACCTGTGGCTCGGCGTCTTCCTGCGGTCGGGCAACGACGCGGTGCACGTCCTGTCGGCGATGAACGGCGGTGTGCCCGCGACCGTCAAGGACATGCAGTCGCACGCCGAGGAGCTGCAGGCCCTCGACACGCACGTGGTCAGCCCGGACGGCTACGACGAGAAGGGGCAGGTCTCCTCCGCGTACGACCTGACGCTGTTCGCCCGCTCAGGGCTGCAGAAGAAGGACTTCCGCGAGTACTGCGCGACGGCCACCGCCAAGTTCCCCGGGGAGACCAAGAAGGTCAAGAAGGGCAAGGACAAGGGCAAGAAGAAGCGCGAGTCCTTCGAGATCCAGAACACCAACCGGCTCCTCACGGGGGACTACGGTCTCGACCCCTACAAGGGCATCGCGGGCGTCAAGAACGGCAGCACCACGAACGCGGGCAACACCTTCACCGGGGTCGCCGAGCGCGACGGCAAGGTGCTGCTCGTGACCGTCATGAACCCCGACTCCGGTGAGCAGCACGCGGTCTACAAGGAGACCGAGCGGCTCCTGGACTGGGGCTTCAAGGCGTCCGGCAAGGTCGAGCCGGTGGGCGAACTGGTCGCTCCGAAGAGTGCCGGTACGGGCAGCGGCAAGGGGGCTCCCGGCGCGGGCAAGGGCGGGTCGGACTCGTCCAAGAACGTGGCGCACGCCTCCGACAAGGAGTCGGGCGGCGGCGCGGGCGTCGCGCTCGGGATCGCGGCCGGTGTCCTCGCGCTGATCGCCGCCGGGTGGTTCGTGATCAGCCGCCGGCTGCCGCTGCCGAAGAGCCGCCGCTGACCTCGCCGGGCTTTTCCTGTTCTTCTTCTGTACGTGCCTGCTTCCGCGTCGCCGTCCAGGCGGCGCAGAACAGCAGGAGTTTCGCGGTGAAGTTGATCCACAGGAGCAGCGCGACGGGCACTCCGAAGGCGCCGTACATGCTCTTCGCGGCGACGCCCTTGATGTAGCCGCCGAGCAGCAGCTTGAGCAGCTCGAATCCGGCCGCGCCGATCAGCCCGGCGGTGATGAGGTGGCGGCGCGGCGGTTGTACGTCCGGCAGCAGCGTCAGGACGTAGAGCAGCAGCAGGAAGTCCGCGAGGACGGCGATGGCGAACGCGATCACCTGCAGCAGCAGGCCGCCCCAGCCGTCCTCGGAGACCCCGAGGAGGTCGGCGCTCCAGCCGACGGCGCTCGACGCGAGGGTCGAGGCGACGAGGGACGCGAGGCCGGCGCCGCCGAGACCGACGAGCACCCCGGCGTCCTTGACCTTGCGCATCACGGGGTTCTCGTCGTCGTCGTCCAGCTCCCAGACGGCCCGCAGGCACTCCCTCATCGATCCGACCCAGCCGATGCCGGTGAAGAGCAGCAGGGCGCCTGCGACGAGGCCGACGGTGCCCGCGTTGGCGACCAGGGCGTCCAGGTTCAGCTGGTCGGCGATGCCGGGGACCTGTTTGGAGATGCTGTCCTCGAGCTTGTCCTGCTGATTCTTGGAGAGCGTCGCGGCGGCGACCGCCGCGGCGACGGTGATCAGCGGGAAGAGCGCGAGGAAGCTGATGAAGGTCATCGCCGCCGCGAGGCGCGTCCAGTGCACGCTGTCGAGCCGCTCGTACGCGCTCCACGCGTGCGTGCGCATCAGACGCTCCACCAGGGGCCCGATGCCGGGGAGCTTTTTCAGCCAGTCCATGATGCCTCCCTGCCCGTTGTGCGGAAGACCAAGGTCCGGGTACCCCAGAAACGCAGGACCGTGGCGAGTGCCATGCCCACACCCGCTCCGGAGATGGTGTCCGCGCGCTGTGAGGTGAGGCCGAGGCCGTAGTGGGACACCGCGATGCAGAGCAGCTGCACCAGGGCGCCTGCGATGTTGACGGCGAAGAAGACGCCGTACTGGCGCAGGCGCGAGACGCCCGCCGCCTCGCGCCGCCGGTAGGTGCCGAGCGCGTTGCCCGCGTAGGCGACCGTGCAGCCGGCCACGAAGGACAGCGCCTTGGCGGTGAGCGGGTCGAGGCCGGCGGGACCGCGCAGCCAGACGAAGAGGCCGAGGTCGACGGCGTACGCGCAGATCCCGGCGGTGGCGAAGCCGAGCAGTTCGGGGCCCATGGCCCGTAGCCGCTCCCTGAGGGCGCTCACCAGTCGGCGACCGCGAGGCCGTACATCGCGATCCACACCAGGCCGATGACGGCCAGCGCACGGTCGCGCAGGACGACGTCCTCGGGCTCGCCCGCCGTGCCCCGGTCGGCGAAGACGGCGTAGCGCAGGACTGCGAGGACGAAGGCGGCCATCGACAGCTGCCGCCAGGGCAGCAGGCCGTTCGCGGTACCGCCGCTCTCCATGGCCCACAGGCAGTACGCGAGGACGGCGACCCCGGCGGCGAGCTGCCAGACGAAGCGGAGGTAGCCGGTGGTGTATTCGGTGAGCAACGCGCGCGTGGCGCCTGCTTTTCCTGACATCTGCACGGCTTCGGAGTAGCGCTTGGCGGAGACCATGAAGAGGGCGCCGAAGCCCGTGGTGATCAAGAACCAGCGCGAGAGCGGGATGTCGAGGGCCAGCCCCCCGATCATCGCCCGCATCAGGAAGCCGGTGGTGACGACGGCGAGATCGACGACCAGGATGTGCTTGAGGCTGACGCAGTAGGCCAGTTGCATCACTACGTAGGCGCCGAGCAGGGCCGCGGTCAGGGGTGTGCAGAGCACGGCGGCGGCCACCGGTGCGAGCACGGCGAGCAGCCCGCCGACCGTGTACGCGACCGTCACCGGTACCTGCCCGGCGGCGACCGGTCTGCGGCACTTGGTGGGGTGGGCGCGGTCGGCCTCGGCGTCACGCGCGTCGTTGATGAGGTAGACGGCGGACGCGGCGGCCGTGAACAGGACGAACACCAAGACGAGTTGGATCAGCGAGTGGCGCGAGAAGAGCTCGCCCGCGGCGGCGGGGGCCGCGACGACCAGGACGTTCTTCACCCACTGGCGGGGGCGCGCGGTCTTCAGGAGGCCGAGCGGCAGGGCGAGGGTGCCGGTGCCGGTCGGCTGCGGCGGCTGGGGGCGTTCGAGCAGGGCGGTGCGGTCAGCCATGCGCGCGGCTCCCGTTCATCCAGGCGGAGCCCACGCGCGCGGTGAGGGCGCCGAGTGCCGCTCCGGCCGCCACGTCGCTCGGGTAGTGGACGCCGACGATCATCCGCGAGACACACATCGCGGCGGCGAGGGGCGGGACGACGCGGGCGCCCAGGGGGCTCAGCCCACCGAACGCGACGGTGGCCGCGGCGGCCGAAGTGGCGTGCGAACTGGGGAAGGAGTGCCGTCCCGCGGTCCTCACGAGGGGTTGTACGCCCCTGTCGCCGCCGGGACGCGGACGCCGTACGACGCGTTTGACGCCCATGCTGGCCAGGTGTGCGGCGGCGGTCAGTGCCGTGGCGCGCAGCCACACGTCGCGCCGTTCGCGGTCGACCGCGGCGCCCGCGAGCCCCGCGACGAGCCAGAGGGCGCCGTGCTCGCCGGTCCAGGACAGGGCCCGTGCGGCGGCGGCCACGCGCGCGTCGGAGCCGCAGTCGCGCAGGGCCGACAGCAGCCGGTGGTCCATGTCGTGCATGTGGCCTCCTTCTCCGGGGACTTCAAGGACCTGACCTCCCGACTCTTCTAGGCGACCTCTCAATATTTACGGCAATATACGACGACACTCCATCAATCACCCATTTCGGTGAGAGCTCTGACGAATGTGGGCAAACTGCCCTTGCTCGGACGATACGGTCACGCGTATGCCTGCCGACTCCGCTCCGCCCGCCGACCCCGCGACCGCGACGGCGCCCGAGGCCGCACCCCTGGCGCCGTACGTGTCCGTGTCGGGCTGGGGGCGCACCGCCCCGTCCACCGCCCGTCTGATCCGCCCCCGTTCGCCCGAGGAGGCCGTGGCGGCCCTCCAGGCGTGCGGGGAGCGCGGAGGCATCGCCAGAGGCCTTGGGCGGGCGTACGGGGACGCCGCGCAGAACGCGGGCGGCGCGGTACTCGACATGACCGGCATGGACCGTATCCACGCCATCGACGCGGACGCGGGCACCGTCCTGTGCGACGCCGGGGTCTCCCTGCACCACCTGATGGAAGTCCTGCTCCCGCTCGGCTGGTTCGTGCCCGTCACTCCGGGGACGCGCTATGTGACCGTGGGCGGCGCGATCGGCACGGACATCCACGGCAAGAACCACCACGGTTCCGGGTCGTTCTCGCGCCACGTGATGGCCGTCGAACTGCTCACCGCCGACGGCACCGTGCAGGCCGTCGAACGCGGCACTCCCTTGTTCGACGCGACGGCGGGCGGCATGGGCCTGACGGGCGTGATCCTCGCCGCGACGCTGCAACTGCAGCCGGTCGAGACCTCGTTGATGACGGTGGACACGGAGCGTGCCACCGACCTGGACGACTTGATGGCCCGCCTCACCGCCACCGACCACCGCTATCGGTACTCCGTGGCGTGGATCGACCTCCTCGCGCGCGGGGCGTCGATGGGCCGCTCGGTGCTCACGCGCGGCGATCACGCTCCCCTGGACGCCCTCCCGCCACGCGCGCGTAGAGCCCCGCTCACGTTCCGCCCCGGGCAATTGCCCTCCGCCCCGCGCTTCCTGCCCGACGGGCTGCTCGGCCGCAGGTCGGTGGGCCTCTTCAATGAGCTCTGGTACCGCAAGGCGCCCCGCTCCCGGGTGGGCGAACTCCAGAAGATGTCGACGTTCTTCCACCCTCTGGACGGCGTCCCGCACTGGAACCGCGTGTACGGCCGCGGTGGTTTCGTGCAGTACCAATTCGTCGTCGGGTACGGCAAGGAAGAGGCCCTGCGGCGCATCGTGCGACGCATCTCGGAGCGCGGCTGCCCGTCCTTCCTCGCCGTACTGAAGCGCTTCGGAGAGGGCGATCCGGGCTGGCTCTCCTTCCCGATGCCCGGCTGGACCCTCGCCCTGGACATCCCGGCGGGCCTGCCGGGTCTCGGCGCGTTCCTCGACGACCTCGACGAGGAGGTCGCTTCCGTCGACGGCCGCGTCTACCTGGCCAAGGACTCCCGCCTGCGGCCGGAGATGCTCGCCGCGATGTATCCGCGGCTCGACGACTTCCGCGCGCTGCGGGCCGACCTCGACCCGCGCGGCGTGTTCCGCTCGGACCTCTCGCGCCGCCTCGCCCTCTAGCAACTCCAGGAGTTGGTCCCATGAAGGACGCCTTCGGCACCCCCCAGTCCCTGCTCGTACTCGGCGGCACCTCCGAGATCGGCCTCGCCACGGCCCGCCGTCTGGTCGCGCGGCGCACCCGTACCGTGTGGCTGGCCGGGCGGCCGTCCCCGGGCCTGGAGAAGGCCGCCGAAGGCCTGCGTGACATGGGTGCGGACGTCCGCACCGTCGCCTTCGACGCGCTCGACTCCGAGTCCCACGAGGCCACCCTCGGGAAGATCTTCGCCGAGGGCGACATCGACATGGTCCTGCTGGCCTTCGGCATCCTCGGTGACCAGGCGCGAGACGAGGACGAGCCGCTGTCCGCGGTGCGGGTCGCGCAGACGAACTACACCGGGGCGGTCTCGGCCGGCCTGGTGTGCGCACGGTCGCTGCAGGCCCAGGGGCACGGCTCCCTGGTGGTGCTCTCCTCGGTCGCGGGCGAACGTGCCCGCCGCTCGAACTTCATCTACGGGTCGAGCAAGGCGGGCCTCGACGCCTTCGCCCAGGGCCTGGGCGACGCGCTGCACGGCACGGGGGTGCACGTGATGGTGGTCCGCCCCGGCTTCGTGCGCTCCAAGATGACGGCCGGCCTGGAGGAGGCCCCCATGGCGACCACTCCGGAGGCGGTCGCCGAGGCCATCGAGACGGGCCTGCGGCGGCGCTCGGAGACGGTGTGGGTGCCCGGCGCGCTGCGGGTGGTCATGTCGGCGCTGCGGCACGTGCCGCGGACGGTGTTCCGACGGCTTCCGGTGTGAGGCCGATTTCCGTATGAGGCTCTACGGGGGCGCCGGTCAGCGGGTGGGCAGCGCGCCGTGCGCCGCCGGGGCCGCCGCCTGCGGCGGCACGACCGGGCCGCCACCGCCGAAGGCGAACTCGCGCAGCTTGCGCCACACACCGTCCGCGCCCTGCTCGTAGAGCGCGAAGCCGGTGCAGGGCCACTCGGCCTCGTACTCGGAAAGCTCCGCGTACGCCCGGTCCATGGCCTCTTCGGAGATGCCGTGCGCCACCGTGACGTGCGGGTGGTACGGGAACTGCAGCTCGCGCGCGATGGGCCCGGACGCGTCCCGCACCCGCTCCTGGAGCCAGCCACAGGCCGACCCGCCCGCCACCACCTGGACGAAGACGACGGGCGACAGCGGCCGGAACGTGCCCGTCCCGGAGAGCCGCATCGGGAAGGGGCGCCCGGCGGCCGCGACGGCCCCCAGGTGCGCCTCCACGGCGGGCAGCGCCGCGGCGTCCACCAGGGTCGGCGGCAGCAGCGTGACGTGGGTGGGGATGCCGTGTGCCGCGGGGTCCCCGAAGCCCGCGCGCCGCTCCTGGAGCAGGCTGCCGTGAGGCTCCGGGACCGCGATCGACACACCGATCGTTACGGTCCCCACGTCGTACTCCTGTCGGTCGGGTGGCGGGCAGAGGGCGCTGTTGTGTTCGGCGTGGTGCAGGGGGGTGCGTGGCTCAGTGCTTGGCGGGCAGGAGGCCCACCTTGTCGTACGCCTGGGCGAGGGTCTCCGCGGCGACGGCACGCGCCTTCTCCGCACCCTTGGCCAGGATCGAGTCGAGCGTCTCCGGGTCGTCCAGGTAGGCCTGGGTACGGTCCCGGAAGGGCGTCACGAAGTCGACCATGACGTCGGCGAGGTCAGTCTTCAGCGCACCGTAGCCCTTGCCGGCGTACTTCTGCTCCAGTTCCGGGATACCGGTGCCGGTGAGCGTCGAGTAGATGGTGAGGAGGTTGCTGACACCCGGCTTGTTCGCGGTGTCGTACCGCACGACCGTGTCGGTGTCGGTGACCGCGCTCTTGACCTTCTTCGCGGTGGCCTTGGGCTCGTCGAGGAGGTTGATCAGGCCCTTCGGGGTGGACGCCGACTTGCTCATCTTGATCGACGGGTCCTGAAGGTCGAAGATCTTCGCCGTCTCCTTGAGGATGTACGCCGCCGGGACGGTGAACGTCTCGCCGAAGCGGCCGTTGAAACGCTCCGCGAGGTCGCGGGTCAGCTCGATGTGCTGGCGCTGGTCCTCACCGACCGGGACCTGGTTGGCCTGGTAGAGCAGGATGTCCGCGACCTGGAGCACCGGGTACGTGAAGAGGCCCACGGAGGCGCGGTCGGCGCCCTGCTTGGCCGCCTTGTCCTTGAACTGCGTCATGCGCGACGCCTCGCCGAAGCCCGTGAGGCAGTTCATGATCCAGCCGAGCTGGGCGTGCTCGGGGACGTGGCTCTGGACGAAGAGCGTGCAGCGCTCCGGGTCGAGACCGGCGGCCAGGAGCTGGGCCGCGGCGAGCCGGGTGTTGGCACGGAGCTCGGCCGGGTCCTGCGGAATCGTGATCGCGTGCAGGTCCACCACCATGTAGAACGCGTCGTGGGACTCTTGCAGCGCCACCCACTGGCGGACCGCGCCAAGGTAGTTGCCGAGGTGGAACGAGCCTGCGGTGGGCTGGATTCCGGAGAGCACGCGAGGACGATCAAGGGCCATGGAGCCATTCTCTCAGGTGTCTCTCATTGCTCGGAAACAGCCATGTGACGGGTGTGCCGCGATCTTGTCCCGCGGCCGTGTCCCACCTGCCCGGTTCCGGCCTTCACGAATGCGGCCCTCACGAATGCGGAACCGATCTCGTCCGGCCGGTGTATCAAGAGTGTGAGGGCACAGGGGGAGGTCCTGGAGGGGGGCCGCGTCGTCGACGAGGGTGCGGTGATCGCGCGTGTACGCGCCGGGGAGGCGGAGGCGTACGCGGAACTGGTGCGCGCCTTTACCGGCGTCGCGCTCAGGGCGGCCGTGGCACTCGGGGCGGGAGCGGACGCGGAAGACGTGGTGCAGCAGGCCTTTTTCAAGGCGTACTGCTCCTTGGGGCGGTTCAGGGACGGTTCGGCGTTCAAGCCGTGGCTGCTCGCGATCGTCGCCAATGAGACGAGGAACACAGTGCGTTCGGCGGTCCGGCAGCGGTCGCTCGTCGGACGTGAGGCGGCGCTCGCGGAGGCGGAGCCGCTGATACCGGAATCGGCGGACCCGGCGGTGGCGGCGCTGCGGGACGAGCGCCGGGCGGCTCTGCTCACCGCGCTCGACCGGCTGAGCGAGGAGCACCGCCTGGTCGTCACGTACCGATATCTCCTGGAGATGGACGAGACGGAGACGGCCGAGGCGCTGGGGTGGCCGCGGGGCACGGTCAAATCCCGGCTGAACCGCGCGCTGCGGAAGCTGGAGCGGACCATGCCGCAGGGGCCGGAAGGAGGTGACGGGCATGAGTGAGCGGGACGACGATCAGGACAGGCGGGGCGGCGGTGGCGACGGCGGTCGCGCCGAGCGGGCCGGTGGCAGCGGTGCCCGTCGGCTTCCCGAGGAGCTGCGGGCGCTCGGCCGGTCCCTCGATCCGCCGGGGGTTTCCGGCGAGACGATGGCCGAGCGGGTCATCGCGCAGATCATCGCGGAGTCGGTGCCGGCGCCGGTCGCCGAGCCGGCTGGGCTCGTCTCCCGGCTGCGGTCGTGGCTGCGGGCGCGCTGGCGAGTCCTTACGGCGGCGCTGTGCGGGCTCCTGACGGCGGCGGTGCTCGCGCCGCCGGTGCGGGCCGCGGTCTTCGAATGGTTCGACTTCGGCGGGGTCGAGGTGCGGTATGACCCGTCGGCGACTCCGCCGACCGAGGCGGGCGTGCCGGGTTGCGGTGCCGGGGTCAGTCTGGCCGAGGCCGAGCGGCGGGCTGGGTTCGTGCCCGCGGTGCCGGACGCGCTGGGTGCGCCGGACGCCGTGGCGGTGACGCGGGAGCCGGGCGCGCGCGTCGTGGTCACCCTGTGCTGGCGCGACGGGGGGCGGACGATACGGCTCGATGAGTTCGGGGCACGGCTCGACCCGAGTTTCAGCAAGAGGGTGACGGAGTATCCCGAGTGGGTCGAGGTCGGCCGTGAGACGGGGATGTGGTTCCCGCGCCCGCATCGACTCACGTTCTGGATGGTGGAGGACGACGGCGACCGGTGGACGCGCTCCGAACGCACGGCGGGTCCGACGCTCCTGTGGACGCACGGACCGAAGCTCACGTTGCGCCTTGAGGGCGTGGCGTCCAGGGAGCGGGCCCTGGAGATCGGGAAATCGGTCTCGATCCGGCCGGGCGAATAGGGAACCCGCAGGGCTCGGGCGGTGTACCAGAAGTGAGGCGGTGCGGACGGTCGTGCCGGAGATCGATTGGGGGATCGACATGCGGGTGCGAAGGGTGCGGACAGCAAGGGCAGTGTGCGGGTCGGTGGCGGGGTTCGCGGCCGCACTGGCGCTGGTGGTGGCGGGAGCGCCGCAGGCGGTGGCGGGCGGCTCGACGAGTGTCCTCGTGGTCTCACCGGGGAGCGGGGAGAGCACGGCGCTCTACGTCAGCGACAAGGAGTACGAGGAGCTGGAGGCCGGTCTCGGCCACCTCGGGGCCGACATAGGCAAGGGACAGCGCGAGCAGCCACCAGGGCTGGCCATGGGCGACGGCAGCCATCAGATCAACGTGACGTGGATGGTCCACGACGTGCGGCCGTGGCGGGTGGACCGGGCTTATCCGGTGGTGTCCGGAGCCAAGGACGGCGGGGACGGCAAGGAAGGCGGGGACGGCAAGGGTGCCGATGCGGTGTGGATCCACACCACGACGGACGTCGAGTCCATGAAGGGCGTCTGGCACAAGGCGAAGGACCCGGCCCACCTGACGGCGCTGTTCAAGAAGCTCGGGGTTCTGGGTCCGCCGACGGACAAGGGCAACCAGGCGATAGGGCCGGGGTCGGACTCGACCCCACCGCCGACGTCCTCCTCGAAAGCCGAAGACGGAGCCGGAGCCGGAGCCGGGCAGGCTGCCGCGAGTGGCGGGACCGATGTCTCGCCGGGTGACGGCGGCACGGACTGGTGGTGGGCGATACCGGGCGCCGCGGCGGGGGCCGCGGGGGCGCTGCTGCTGCGGGGACCGCTCGCCGGGCGCCGTCCCCTCCTTGCCTCGCTGCGCGGGCGGCGGCCTCATGAGGGCGGCCCGCGGCAGGAGTTGAGGGACCTGTGACTGTGAGGGCTGCGGCCGCCCCCGGCCGGTGAGCCGGCCGGCCAGGGGCGGTCCAGAGCAACTGTCCGGGGCGGCTGTGCGGCCCGGCGGGTCAGTGGGCCGGCAGGCCCGGGGCCGGGTGGGCGGACATCAGGTCGGCGACCTCGGAACGGATCTTCGTCAGGGCGTCCTCGTCACCGGCACGGGCCGCGGCGACGCCCCGGTCGATCCAGTCGGCGACGGTCGGCATGTGCTCGGTACCGAGACCGCGGGAGGTGAGGGAAGGGGTGCCGATGCGGACGCCGGAGGGGTCGAACGGCTTCCGCGGGTCGTACGGCACCGTGTTGTGGTTGACGACGATCCCGGCCCGGTCGAGGGCCTTGGCGGCGACCTTGCCGGGGACTTCCTTGGGGGTGAGGTCCATCAGGATCAGGTGGTTGTCGGTGCCGCCGGAGACCAGGTCGAAGCCGCGGGCGAGGAGCGCTTCGGCGAGGGCCCGGGCGTTGGCGACGACCGCGTGGGCGTAGTCGCGGAAGGAGGGTTGCGATGCCTCGTGCAGGGCGACGGCGATGGCCGCGGTGGTCTGGTTGTGCGGGCCGCCCTGCAGGCCGGGGAAGACCGCCTTGTCGATGGCCTTGGCGTGCTCCTCGCGGGACATCAGCATCGCGCCGCGCGGGCCGCGCAGGGTCTTGTGAGTGGTCGTGGAGATCACGTCGGCGTGCGGCACCGGTGAGGGGTGGGCGCCGCCGGCGATCAGGCCGGCGATATGCGCGATGTCGGCGACGAGGACGGCTCCCGACTCGCGGGCGATCTCGGCGAAGGCGGCGAAGTCGATGGTGCGAGGGAGGGCGGTGCCACCGCAGAAGATCAGCTTCGGGCGTTCCTTGAGGGCGAGGTCGCGCACCTCGTCGAAGTCGATGAGGCCGGTGTCGTGGCGGACGCCGTACTGGACGCCGCGGAACCACTTGCCCGTGGCGGAGACGCCCCAGCCGTGGGTGAGGTGGCCGCCCATGGGGAGGGCCATGCCCATCACGGTGTCGCCGGGCTCGGCGAAGGCGAGATAGACGGCGAGGTTGGCCGGGGAGCCGGAGTAGGGCTGGACGTTGGCGTGCTCGACGCCGAAGACGGCCTTGGCCCGGGAGACGGCGAGGCGCTCGACCGGGTCGATGTTCTGCTGGCCCTCGTAGTAGCGGCGGCCCGGGTAGCCCTCGCTGTACTTGTTCTGCAGGACCGTGCCGGAGGCTTCGAGAACGGCGGTGGAGACGTAGTTCTCGCTGGGGATCAGGCGCAGGGTGTCGGCCTGGAGCTGCTCCTCGGCGTCGACGAGTGCAAAGAGTTCGGGGTCCTGCGCGGCGAGCGCGGGGTGGCTGAGGGAAGGAGTGTGAGTCATGGCGTCCTCCGGGGCGAGCGGTGTGTGTCCGGTCGTGGTCCCGGGGTGCCCAGGCGGTCGGCACCTCGAAGGTCTGGCCTCGCACGGCTTCCTCGGGGTCTGTTCCCCGTGCGCCAGTCGCCGTGCTGTCAGGGCCAGCGTATCGGGCGCGCCGGGTCGGCAGGTTTCTTCGTGCACGATCCGAGCGACGATAGGAATTGGGCGCCACACCCGCCCCACGCCGCAGGACGAACGGAGACCCCGTGTCGACTACCGAAAAGTTCATCACCTCGGCCGAAGCGCACAGCGCGCACAACTATCACCCGCTGCCGATCGTGGTCGCGACGGCGGAGGGTGCCTGGATGACGGACGTCGAGGGGCGCCGCTATCTCGACATGCTGGCCGGGTACTCGGCGCTGAATTTCGGGCACGGCAACCGCCGCCTGATCGACGCGGCCAAGGCGCAGCTGGAGCGGGTGACGCTCACCTCGCGGGCCTTCCACCACGACCGGTTCGCCGACTTCTGCACACGGCTCACGGAGCTGTGCGGCAAGGAGATGGTGCTGCCGATGAACACCGGGGCGGAGGCCGTGGAGACGGCCGTGAAGACCGCGAGGAAGTGGGGGTATCAGGTCAAGGGCGTGCCCGACGGGCGGGCGAAGATCGTCGTCGCGCGCGACAACTTCCACGGGCGGACCACGACCATCGTCAGCTTCTCGACGGACCAGGAGGCGCGGGCGGACTTCGGTCCGTACACACCGGGTTTCGAGATCGTGCCGTACGGCGATCTGACCGCGCTGCGGGCCGCGGTCACGGAGAACACCGTGGCCGTGCTCCTGGAGCCGATCCAGGGAGAGGCCGGGGTGCTTGTGCCGCCGGCCGGGTATCTGGCGGGCGTACGGGAGTTGACGCGGGAGCGGAACGTCCTCTTCATGGCGGACGAGATCCAGTCGGGGCTCGGCAGGACGGGCAGGACGTTCGCGTGCGAGCACGAGGGCGTGGTGCCGGACGTGTACATCCTGGGCAAGGCGCTCGGCGGGGGCGTGGTGCCGGTGTCCGCGGTGGTGGCGGACGCGGATGTGCTCGGGGTGTTCAAGCCGGGCGAGCACGGGTCGACGTTCGGCGGCAATCCCCTGGCGTGCGCGGTGGCGCTGGAGGTCGTGGCGATGCTCGGCTCGGGCGAATACCAGCAGCGGGCCACCGAGCTCGGCGAGCATCTGCACGCCGAGCTCGGGCTCCTCGCCGGTACGGGGGCGGTGACGCAGGTGCGGGGCCGCGGGCTGTGGGCGGGCGTCGACATCGAGCCCTCGCACGGCACGGGCCGTGAGATCTCCCAGAAGCTAATGGACCGGGGTGTGCTGGTCAAGGACACCCACGGGTCCACCATCCGGATCGCGCCCCCACTGGTGATCAGCAAGGAGGACCTGGACTGGGGGCTTGATCAGCTGCGGGCCGTGCTGGCCTAGCTCCGGGCTGGCCTAGCTCCGGGGTGGGGCGCCGCGTGGGGCGGAGGCCGACGTCGACCTCGGCGTCAGCGCTTGGTGCCGACTCCGCCGAACATGGCCACGTCCTCGACCCCGGCCGCCGGCTCCGTGCGCCAGCGGTTGCACGAGACGACTCCGGGTTCCAGGAGCTCCAGGCCCTCGAAGAAACGCGCCACCTGCTCGGGCGTGCGTTGCGTCAGCTTGGGTGTGCCGTTCTCGTTCCAGAACGCCACCGCCTCGTCGACGTCGGGCATCTCCGGGCTGGTGATCGTGTGCGAGAGGACCAGGTGGCTGCCGGCCGGGAGCGCGTCGAGCAGGCGGCGCACGATGCCGTACGCCTCGGAGTCGTCGTCGATGAAGATGACGACTCCGAGCAGCATCAGCGCGACCGGCTGCTCGAAGTCCAGGGTCTTGGCGGCGTGTTCGAGGATCTTGTCGACGTTGCGCAGGTCCTCGTCGAGGTAGTCGGTCCTGCCCTCGGGGGTGCTGGTGAGGAGGGCGCGCGCGTGGGTGAGGACCAGCGGGTCGTTGTCGACGTAGACGACTCGGGTCTCGGGGGCGATCCGCTGGGCGACCTCGTGGGTGTTGTCGGCGGTCGGCAGCCCGGTGCCGATGTCGAGGAACTGCCGGATGCCGCACTCGGTGACCAGGTGGCTCACGGCGCGCCCGAGGAACTGTCGGTCGGCCAGCGCGTATGCGCCGATGCCGGGGTGCAGCGTGCGGATCTGGTCTCCGGCGGCCTGGTCGACGGGGTAGTTGTCCTTGCCGCCGAGCCAGTAGTTCCAGATACGGGCCGTGTGAGGCTGCGTGGTGTTGATCCTGCTGTCGGTCATGTGCGCGGTCGCCTCCGAGTCCGTGGTCGAACAACCGGCAGCCTACTTGGGTGACTTGAGGGACGACCGCGCAACCCGGACGGGCTCAGAGAATTACGTGCGGCAGGAATCTCGCGTACTCGTCCGTGATCAGGCCCGCCGACTCGCGGATGCCGAGACCCGCCGCCTCGTTCTCGACGACCCAGGCGCCGAGCACCACACGGTTGCCGTCGAAGTCGGGCAGGGGCGCCAACTCCTGGTAGCAGCAGGCGTCTTCGCGTACGAGGGGTTCGGAGCCCGGCGGGTGGACCGTGACGCCGGCGCCTTCGCGGCCGAGGAGGGGCTTGGCGACGTGGCCACGCCCGGAGGCGAGCTCCCGGGGGCCGTCCAGATAGGCGGGGAGGAGGTTGGGGTGGTTGGGGTAGAGCTCCCAAAGTACGGCGAGCAGCGCCTTGTTGGAGAGGAGCATCTTCCAGGCGGGTTCGATCCAGAGGGTGGAGCCGGTGCCGCCGCCGTTGTCCAGGGTCTCCAGGACGTGCGGGGCGAAGCGGTCCGTGGTCAGCCACTCCCACGGGTAGAGCTTGAAGCAGCTGCGGATGAAGCCGAGCTTCTTGTCGACGAAGCGCCGCGAGAGCC
Source organism: Streptomyces sp. NPDC050439 (assembly GCF_040655335.1). NCBI lineage: Bacteria > Bacillati > Actinomycetota > Actinomycetes > Kitasatosporales > Streptomycetaceae > Streptomyces > Streptomyces sp. NPDC050439. The sequence continues at coordinate 121,727 of NZ_JBFAJT010000004.1, read as the reverse complement.
GGTCCCAGCCGATGTCCTCCATGGAGATCGCCTCGGTGTCGAGCCCGGCCTGCTGCGCGGTCTCGCGCAGATACGCGACCGTCATCAGGTCCTCGCCGAGTTCGTCTCCCGCGGAGTGCGCGAAGTACAGCGGGCCGCCGGGCGGAAGCAGCGACGCCTGCTTCTTCCAGGCGTCCACGAGGCGCTCGTGGAGGGAGTTCCACTGGTCGGCGCCCGGGAAGCACTCCTCCATCCAGAACCACTGGGGGCTCGCGGCCTCGACCAGCGAGGTGGGGGTGTCGGCGTTGTACTCCAGCATCTTGGCCGGGCGGCCGCTCGTGCCGTCGTAGTGCAGGTCGAACCGGCCGTAGAGGGAGGGGAGTTCGGCGCGTCGGCGCCATGCCTCGGTGACCGCGTCCGCCACTCGGGGGTCGGTGATGCCGAGATCGGCGAGGCGCCCCTGCGTGACGATGTGCTCGGCAGCCGCGAGGCACATCGCGTGCAGTTCCTCGACGACCTCCTCCAGGGCCTCGACCTCGGGGAGCGTGAACGCGTAGTAGGCGGACTCGTCCCAGTAGGGGCGGAGGGAGTCGTCGGGGTAGCGGGTCAGGGGGTAGATGAGCCCCTGATCCTCGACCGTCTGCTGCCAGCCGGGGCGGGGGGTGATGGTGCGGCGTTCCATGGCCTCGGGTCTCGGGTCGCTGGTCGCTGGTCGCTGGTCTCGGGTCGCGGGTGTCGGGCAACAGGTCGCGTGTAGCGGGGCTCGCTCGTGGGTCAGCCGCCGCCGCTGCCGCTGCCCGAGCAGCCGAAGCCGTCGCGGTCGACGGCCTCGCTGCGGCTGAAGGTGCCGTAGTCGGCGCGGCGGCCGTCGATGTCCGCGTCGTAGTACCAGTCGGCGTCCATGCGACCGGACTTGCCTGTGCCGGTGCCGGTGCCATACGAACTGCCGCTGCTGTTGCGTCCCTTGCCATACGAGGAGGAGGAGGACGAATTGGCGCCGCTCTTGCAGTTCTTGTCGGCGACGATCTTGTAGCCGGTGAGGAGGTCGTAGCTGTCGCGGTCCACGCACCGCCTGTCCGGCTCCGAGCCGCACGAGGTCAGGGCCGCCGCGAGGACACCCATCCCGCCGAGTACGACCGTGCTGGAGCGCAGCCTTCGCGGGGCCTTCCGCTCTGCCCCCTGCCCCGACCGCTGCTCCGTCTGCTGCTCCGTCTGCTGCTCTATCTGCCGCTGTGTCTGCTGCTGTGTCTGCTGCTTCGGCGCCATCTGTTCTTTCGCTCCCCCGTTGCCCTACGTGATCGGCGATCAGCGTAGGTAAGGGGCCCCGGGTCGTGCCAACCGGCTCAGCCGAATCCCCTTCCTCTACAGTCACTTCGTGTCTCTTGGGATGATTTGCGCACTCGGTTCAGCGGTCTGCTTCGGCACGGCCTCCGTCTTCCAGGCCATTGCCGCCCGCGCCACGGCGCCGGGCACGGGCTCCGGGGTCGACCCCGCGCTGCTGCTGCGCGCGGTGAAGCAGTGGCGGTACGTCGTGGGGCTCGGGCTCGACGGGCTCGGGTTCCTGCTGCAGATCGTGGCGCTGCGCTCCATCCCGATCTACGCCGTCGGTGCGGCGCTCGCCGCGAGCCTCGCCGTCACGGCGGTGGTGGCCTCGCGGATGCTGCGGGTGCGGTTGAGCGGCGTGGAGTGGGCAGCGGTGGGGGTGGTGTGCGCGGGGCTCGCGATGCTGGGGCTCGCGTCGGGGGACGAGGGGGAGAGCACCGGGTCGACGACTTTGCGGTACGTGCTGCTGGGCGTTGCGGTGGGGGTGCTGCTGCTCGGCGCGGTGGCCGGGCGGCTGCCGGGGCGGGGGCGGGCGCCGGCCCTGGGGCTCGGGGCCGGGCTCGGGTTCGGGGTGGTGGAGGTGGCGGTGCGGCTCATCGACGACGTCTCGCCGGGGGCACTGGTCCGCAATCCGGCCGCCTACGCCTTGCTGGTGGGCGGGGGTGCGGCGTTCCTGCTGCTGACGTCCGCGTTGCAGCGGGGGTCGGTGACGACCGCCACCGCGGGGATGGTGATCGGGGAGACGGTCGGGCCCGCGGTGGTGGGGGTGGTGTGGCTCGGGGACCGGACTCGTAGCGGCATGGAGTGGGTGGCTGTGCTGGGGTTCGTGGTTGCGGTGGTGGGGGCGTTGGCGTTGGCGCGGTTCGGGGAGGCTTCTGCTCCTACTGAGGGTTCAGCTGTGGAGGGGGCGCGGTAGGGCGGCGGGCCCTGCGGGGCTTTCCCCCCACCCCGCCCCTTCCCGAAACCAAGGGGCTCCGCCCCCTGGGCCCCCGAAAAGATGGCCTCAAACGCCGGCCGGGCTGAAAGGAAACCACCGCCCTACGGCAACACCCTGCACAACGCCTCCAGCGCCCCCGCCCACCCATGATCAGCCGGCGTTCCATACCCCACCACCAGCGCGTCCCGTTCCGGAGGACTCGCCGAAGGGTGGCGGAAGCTCGACAGGCCCTGCACCGCCAGGCGTTGCCAGCTCGCCGCCTGGATCACCGTGCGTTCTGTTCCGGGCGGGAGTTCGAGCACCGCGTGCAGGCCCGCCGCGATCCCCGTGGCCCGTACCTCCGGCGCCCGAGCAGCAAGTGCCGCGACCAGTTGGTCCCGTCGGCGGCGGTAGCGCAGCCGTGCGCCCCGCACATGGCGGTCGTACGCACCCGACGTGATGAACTCCGCGAGCGTCAGCTGGTCGAGCGCCCCGCAGGCCCATTCCGCGCCCCCTTTCGCCTCGACGACCTCGGCGGCGATCGGCTCGGGCAGCACCATCCAGCCGAGCCGGAGGCCGGGGGCCAGGGACTTGCTGGCCGTGCCGAGGTAGACCACTCGGTCGGGGTCGAGGCCCTGGAGCGCGCCCACCGGCTGCCGGTCGTAGCGGAACTCTCCGTCGTAGTCGTCCTCCAGGATCAGGCCGCCCTCGCGCCGCGCCCAGTCGACGGCGGCGGCACGCCGGTCGGGGTGCAGCGGGACGCCCATGGGGAACTGGTGGGCGGGCGTGAGGAGCGCCACCTTGGCCGAACCGGAGCCGGCCCCCAACTCGGCGGTCGCGGTGCCCAGTTCGTCGAAGGGCAGCGGCCTGGTCCGCAGCCCGGCCCGTTTGAGCAGATCCCAGTGCACGTCCAGGCCGTACGACTCGACCGTCACCTCCCGCAGGCCGCGGGCCCGCAGCACGCCTCCCAGCAGGCTCAGGCCCTGTGCGAACCCGGCGCAGATGACGATGCGGTCCGGGTCCGCGTGTACGCCGCGCGCCCGGGAGAGGTAGTCGGCGAGGGCGGTGCGCAGCTCGACACGGCCGCGCGGATCGCCGTAGCCGAGCGCGTCGTTCGGGGCGGTGGCCATGGCCCGGCGCGCGGCCTTGAGCCAGGCGGCGCGCGGGAACGTGGAGAGGTCGGGGGTGCCCGGCATCAGGTTGTACGTCGGACCGCCCGCAGCCCTGCGGCGCGGTGCGGGTTCGGCGGGGCGCGGCACGGCGCGTTCGGCGACGCGGGTGCCCGAGCCCTGGCGTGCGGTGAGCCAGCCCTCGGCGACGAGGTCCGCGTACGCGTCGGCGACGGTGTTGCGGGCGATGCCCAGGTCCACGGCGAGGGAGCGGGACGAGGGCAGGCGGGTGCCGGGGGCGAGCCTGCCGCCGCGCACCGCCTCGCGCAGGGCGTCCGTGAGGCCCCTGCGTACGCCGGAGTGCGTCGCCTCTCCCCCGGTCTCCAGGTGGAGGTCGACGCCCAGAGTGGCCCACGATTCTTCCATGGAAATGGACCATACCTGTGGGCTACTCCCGCCGTACGGTCGATGTCATGACGACGAACGAGAACACCCCCGCTCAGCCCCCCGCTCAGCCCCCCGCACAGCCGCAGCCCAAGGAATACCTCCACGAGCACACCCCCCGCCTCGACTGGCACTCCCAGGCCCCCGAGGTCTTCAAGGCGATGGTCCGGCTGGACGCGGCCGCCCGTAAGGGCGTCGACCCGGTGATCCTCGAACTGGTCAAGATCAGGGCCTCGCAGATCAACCACTGCGCGCTCTGCGTCGACATGCACAGCAAGGACGCCCTCGCGGCCGGCGAGAGCGTGGAGCGGATCATCCAGCTCAGCGCGTGGGAGGAGTCGCAGCACTTCTACACGGCCAAGGAGGTCGCCGCGATCGAGCTGACGGAGGCGATCACCGTCCTGACGGACGGCTTCGTGCCGGACGCGGTGTACGACAAGGCGGCGGCCCTCTTCGAGGAGCAGGAGCTGGCGCAGCTGATCGCCGCGATCACGGTGATCAACGCGTGGAACCGTTTCGGCGTCTCGACGCGGCAGGTCCCGGGTCACTACAAGGCCGGGGACCACAAGTGAGCGCCCGGACCACCGACGCGCGGACCAGCCACGCTCGGACCACCCACCTCGACAAGGGCGTCGCCGGTGCGCTGGCCGCGCTGAGCGCGGCCGCGAAGAAGGGGCTCGGCGACCCGGTCCTCGCCGAGCTCGTGATGATCCGGGCCTCGCAGATCAACGCGTGTGCGTTCTGCCTCGACATGCATGTGGACATCGCCGTGAAGAACGGCGAGACGGCCAAGCGGATCGCTCTCCTCAACGCTTGGGCGGAGGCGGGCGAGCTGTTCAGCGAGCGTGAGCGGGCCGCTCTCGCGCTGACCGAGGCGGTCACCGTCCTGACGGACGGGTTCGTCCCCGACGAGGCTTACGAGGCGGCCGCCAAGCACTTCGGTGAGGCCGAACTCGCCCACCTCATCGGGGTGATCACCGTCATCAACAGCTGGAACCGGCTGATGGTCAGCCGCCGCATCGAGCCGGGCGGGTACGCGCCGTGAGCCTGGTGGACGACTTCCGCGCGCTGCACCACGGGCGGGCGCCCGGCGATCCGCTGGTCCTCCCCGGCCCGTGGGACGCGGCCAGCGCGCGGGTCTTCGTGGACGCCGGGTTCCCGGCCCTTGCGACGCCGAGCGCGGGGGTCGCGGCGTCGCTCGGGTACGCGGACGGCGCGGTGCCGCCGGACGAGATGTTCGCCGCCGTGCGCAGGGTGGTGCGGTCCGTGTCGGTGCCGGTGTCCGCGGACGTCGAGGACGGCTACGGGCTGCCGCCGAAGGAGCTGGTGGAGCGGCTCCTGGAGACGGGCGCGGTCGGCTGCAACCTGGAGGATTCGTCGGGCGGGGACCTGAAGGACCCGCGCGAGCAGGCGGAATGGCTCGCGGAGGTACGTTCCGTCGCGGGCGACCGGTTGTTCGTGAACGCCCGGGTGGACACGTTCGTGCACGGCGACGGCGATCCGGAGCAGGCGATCGAGCGGGCGCGGCTTTACGTCGAGGCGGGCGCGGACTGCGTCTATCCGATCCTCGCGCCGACCGAGGTGCTTCCGCGGCTGCGGGCGGGCATCGAGGGCCCCGTCAACGTGGCGGCGAAGCCGGCGGGGCCGCCGTCCCCACGGGAGCTGGGTGAACTGGGCGCCACGCGCATCACGTTCGGGCCTGGCCTGCTGTTCCGTGCGTCGGAGGCGCTGCGGGAGATCGCGGAGAGCCTGAAACCGAGAGACTGAAGCCGAGAGACTGAAGCGGCAAGCCTGAAGCAGACGTGACGGTGCCGGGGTGTCCTTCGCGAAGGACACCCCGGCACCGTCATCGTCGCACTGCTGCGATCAGCCGTCGGCTGCCGTCAGCGACGACGTCACTTCTTCGGGACCCACTTCTCCCACGTCGCCTTGTTGTCCTTGATCCACTTCTCGGCCGCGGCCTCGCCGGACATCTTGTCCTTGGCGATCGACATGGCGACCTCGTTCTGCTCCTCGGTCGTCCACTTGAAGTTCTTCAGGAACTCCGCGGCGTCGCCGCCGTCCTTGGCGAAGTCGGCGTTGAAGTACTTCTGCAGCGGGGTGTTGGCGTAGCCGCACTCGGTCTTGGACTCGGGCTCGTTGCAGCCCTCCTTGAACGGCGGGAGCTTCACCTCGACCATGTCCATGTCGGCGTTCGCCCACAGGGGCTCCCACCAGTAGCTGATGAAGGGCTCCTTGGCGGCGTACTTGCGCTGGATCTCCTTGATCTGCGCGGCCTCGTTGCCGGTGTCCTTGATCTTGAAGTTCAGCTTGTGGTTCTTGATCAGGTACTCGTCGTACGTGGTGTACGAGGGCGCCGCACCGATGAACTCGCCCTTGCCGCCGCTGCGGTTGCTCTTGAAGTCCTTGGCGAACTTGTTGAGGTTCTTGTAGTCAAGGATCTCCGGGTGCTTGTCCGCGTAGTACTTCGGCACGTACCAGCCGATGTGCCCGGTGACGCCCAGGTCGCCGCCCTTGACGACCGTCTTCTTCTGGTCGATGTAGAGCTTCTGCTTCTTGGGCTGGCCGTCCCAGTCCTCCAGGATCGCGTCGGCCTTGCCGTTGTTCAGGGCGTCCCAGGCGATCGGCTCGTCGAGCTGCTGGAGCTCGACCTTCTTGACGCCGACCTCGTCCTCGAGGAGCTTCTTGGCGACCTCGGCGTTGGCGCGCGCGCCGACCCACGAGGGGACCGTGATGGTGACCTCGTCGGCACCGCCGGAGGACTTCGTGTCGGCGGCGCCACAGGCGCTGAGCGCCACCATGGACGCGGCGCCGAGACCGGCGAGGATCGAAGTGCGTATCCGCTTGCTGTAGTTCACGAGATTGTTCCCTTACGTAGCAGGAGAGCGGGGTCCGGAAGCGTACGTCAGCGCAGTGTGCGTGCCTTGACGTCGGCGCCGGGCTGGGAGATGCGGTCGAGGAGCAGACCGAGGCAGACGATCGCGATGCCGGCCGTCAGACCGAGACCGAGGTCGCCCTTGGTGAGGCCCCTGACCACGTCCACGCCGAGCGCGCCGCCGCCGATCATGCCGCCGATGACGACCATGGAGAGGACGAGGACGACGCCCTGGTTGAGGGCGACGAGCAGCGCGGGCCTGGCCAGCGGCAGCTGGACCTGCCGGAGCTGCTGGCCGGTGGAGGCGCCGAGCGAGCGGGCCGCCTCCAGGGCGGAGGGATCGATCTGGCGGATGCCCTGGGCCGTGATGCGGATGACGGCGGGCAGCGCGTAGATGATCGAGGCCACCGCGGCGGCCGCGGGGTTGGAGCCGAACAGCGCGATCATCGGGATGAGGTAGATGAACGCCGGCAGGGTCTGCATGGTGTCGAGCACCGGCCGGATGCCGCGCTCCACCCAGGAGACCCGGGCCGCGAGCACACCGATGGCGAAGCCCAGGATCAGCGTGACGACCAGGGCGGCGATCACCTGCGAGAGGGTGTCCATCGAGCGGTTCCACAGCCCCATCGCGCCGATCGCGGCGAGCGCGAGCACGACGGTGACCGCCGCGCGCCAGCGGCCCGCGAGGTAGGCGAGGACACCGGCCACCAGGAGCACCGCCCACCACGGGGTGGCGAGCAGGGCGTCGAACAGCGGGTTGATGCCGTAGTCGATGAAGGCGTTCGCCCAGGTGAGCGTGCCGCCGATGACCGGGATGCCGGAGCCGAGCTCGCGCTCGATCCAGCCGACGGCCTCGTTGATCGGCTGGGAGATGGAGACGACCCAGTTCTCCGGCCACTCCGTGCGGCCGAGCGCCTGGCCGAGCACGGCGGCGCCCGCCACCACGAGGGCCATGACGGCCCACAGGACGCGCGTCGCGAAGGCGCTGCGCGCGGGCGCCGGGTCGTCGACGCGTTCGCCGAAGCCTGCGGTCGTGCGGTCGAGCCAGACGGCGATCAGCACGATCGCGATGCCGGCCGGTACCGCGAGGCCCACGTCGAGGGTGGAGATCGCGGTGAAGATCGGGTCACCGAGACCGCCGGCGCCGACCACCGTCGCGAGCACGACCATCGAAAGACACATCATGATCGTCTGGTTGAGGCCGAGCAGCATCGGCTTGCGGGCCAGCGGAAGCCGGGCCGTCCACAGCCGCTGCCAGGCGCTGGCGCCAAGGGACTGGGAGGCCTCAAGAGCCGCCGCGTCGGCGCCGCGCAGGCCGAGCGAGGTGAGCCTGGCCATCGGCGGTGCGGCGTAGATGACGGTCGCCATGAAGACGGCCGGCGTGCCGACGTCGAACATCAAGACGAACGGCAGCAGATACGAGAAGGCCGGAAGCACCTGCATGGTGTCGAAGACGGGCCGCAGGATGCGCTCGGCACGGTCCGAGAGCCCGGCCGCGAGGCCGAGCAGCACACCGACGAGACCCGCGACGGCCACACAGACGACCATCAGGGCGAGGGTCTCCATCGCCTCTTCCCACACGTCGAGCACGCCGATCACGGCGAACGTGCCGAAGGCGATGCCCGCGAGGGACAGTGCGCGGCGGCGCAGATTCGCCCCGCCCGCGTACCAGGAGATGAGCACCGCGGCGACGGTCACCCCGATGAAGCCGAGGGCCTCCAGACCGCTGAGCACGCCGTCCACCGCGGATTCCGAGGTGTTGCTGATGTGCAGCAGGAAGTACAGGAAGATCGGGTGGGTGTCGCGGTTCTGCGCCATCCAGGTGTTGACGTCGTCGAGCGGCGAGCGCACGTCGAAGGTCAGGTCGGACGGCCAGGCGCCGTTGGCGGTGACGGCCGCCGAGACGACCGCGACCAGCAGGGCGCAGAGCAGCAGGATCGCCTTGGGGTTGCGCAGGAATCCGGCCAGCGGGCCGGGTCCTTCGGCGGGCGGGCCCGGCGGGGACACGCCTTCCTTCTTGTCGATGACGGACGTCGGGGCTGCGCTCATACGGCGGCCACCGCCTTGTCCCGGGGATCACTGTCGAGGCCCGCGACCACCGCGAGGAGCTGCTCGTGGTCGACGATGCCGAGGGTGCGTCCGTTGTCCACGACACGGCAGTACGCGCCGCTGCGGGCCACGGCCTCGATCGCGTCGACGACCAGCGTGTCCGGGCCGATCGCGGCACCGGACTCGGCCTCGTCTCCCTCGGCGGGGCGCATGGCGCGGCGCACGGTGATGACCTGCTCGCGCGACACGTCCTGGACGAAGTCGCGCACGTAGTCGTCGGCCGGGTTGGCGACGATCTCCTCGGGGGTGCCGAGCTGCACGATGGCGCCGTCCCGCATCAGCATGATGCGGTCGCCCAGGCGCAGTGCCTCGCTCAGGTCGTGGGTGATGAAGACCATCGTGCGGCCCTCTTCGCGGTGCAGGCGGATGACCTCTTCCTGCATGTCCCGCCTGATCAGCGGGTCGAGCGCGCTGAACGGCTCGTCGAAGAGCAGGACCTCGGGGTCGACGGCGAGGGCGCGGGCCAGGCCGACGCGCTGCTGCTGGCCGCCGGAGAGCTGGGTGGGGCGGCGCTCCTCCATGCCTTCGAGGCCGACCTTGGCGACGACCTCCAGGGCCTTGGCGCGGCGCTCGGCCTTGCCGACGCCCTGGATCTCCAGGCCGTAGGCGACGTTGTCGAGGACCGAACGGTGCGGCAGCAGGCCGAAGTTCTGGAAGACCATCGCGGCCTTGTGGCGGCGCAGCGCGCGCAGCTCGTTCTTGTCCATGCCGAGCACGTCCTGGCCGTCCATGGATATGGAACCGCTGGTCGGCTCGATGAGCCGGGTCAGGGTGCGCACCAGGGTCGACTTGCCCGACCCGGAGAGGCCCATGACGACGAAGACCTCGCCGCGCCTGACGTCGAAGCTGACGTCCCGCACGGCCGCGGTGCAGCCGGTGCGCTCACGCAGCTCGGTGGCGGAGAGTTCCGCGAACTCCGCGTTGCCCGGGATGCTCTTGGCCTTGGACCCGAAGACCTTCCACAGGTCCCGGACGGCGAACACGGGCGCGGCCTCGTCGGACGCGGGCGCCCCGGGGGCAGGCGTCTTGTCGGTGGTGGTGGTCATCGGACATCACTCCCGGTCAGCAGTTCCGCGCACTTTTCCCCGACCATGAGCACTCCGATCATCGGGTTCACGGCAGGCATCGTCGGGAAGACGGATGCGTCCGCGATTCGGATTCCCTCGAGACCCCGGATCCGCAGCTCCGGGTCGACCACAGCAAGTTCATCAGCGGAAGCTCCCATTCGGCAGGTTCCGGCCGGGTGGTACACAGTGTGCGCCGCCTTGCGGACGAGCTCGCTGATCTCGGCGTCCTCTGTGACGTCCGGGCCCGGGAAGACCTCGCGCTTGAGCCACTTGGCGAAGGGCTCGGCCTGCGCGACCTTGCGGGCCAGCTTGATGCCGTCGACGAGGGTCTGGCCGTCGTAGTCGACGCCGTTCTCGTCGTACTCGAAGTACTTGAAGTCGAGGGCGGGCTTCACCTCGGGGTCGGCGGACGTCAGATAGACGCGGCCGCGCGCACGGGACTTGGGGATGTTCGGCGTCATCGAGACGCCGTGCTCCGGGCGTTCGTAGCCCAGGCGCTCCGGGTTGTCCGTGAACGGGATCTGGTAGAAGTGGAACATCAGGTCAGGGCCCTTGTGGTCCGGGTCCCGCTTGACGAAGAGGCCCGCGTCGGAGTCCATCGCGGAGTTGCCGGGGATCGGCCCGTTCGTCTCCCAGACGATGACCGACTCGGGGTGGTCCAGGAGGTTCTCGCCGACGCCCGGCAGGTCGTGCGTGACGGGGATGCCGAGCGCTTCGAGGTCCTTCGCGGGGCCGATGCCGGAGTGCATGAGCAGGCGCGGGGTGTCGACGGCGCCCGCGCAGACGAGCACTTCGCGGCGGGCGGTGAGCAGCTGCGCCTCGCCGTCCTTCGTACGGATGTGGACGCCGCGCGCGGTCTTGCCCTCGAGCTCCAGCTTGGTGGCCCAGGTCTCCAGGAACAGGTGGAGGTTGGGGCGGTCGCCGGCCTCCATGTGGGGGTGGAGGTAGGCGACGGAGGCGGAGGAACGCTTGTTGTTCTCCGGGTGGTACGAGAGGTCGAAGAAGCCGACGCCCTCGTCGAAGGGCTGGTCGTTGAAGCCGACGACCTCGGGGACGCCGAGCGCGCTCTTGGTCGCCTCGACCCAGTCGGTGGCGATCTGGTTCTGGTCCTTCTTGGCGACGCGCACGATGTTGTTGCGCAGCTTGCCGAAGAAGGGGTCCATCGCCTTGGCGTTCCAGCCGGTGGCGCCCGCCTCCTCCCACTCGTCCCAGTCGGACGGCAGCGGCTTGAAGGAGATCAGGGTGTTGTGCGACGAGCAGCCGCCGAGGACCTTGGCGCGGCTGTGCAGGATGTGCGAGTTGCCGCGCGGCTGCTCGGTGGTCGTGTAGCCGTAGTCGAGTTCGCCGCCGAGGAGGCCGAGCCAGCGGCGCAGCGTGAGGACGTCCTCGCGGTCGATGTCGCTGGGGCCGCCCTCGATGACGGCGACGGTCACGCCGGGGTCCTCGGTGAGGCGGGACGCGATCACCGATCCTGCGGTACCGCCGCCGACGATGACGTAGTCGTACTCGGTGGTCTCAGCCATGCGTGCTGCTCCTCTTCCTGCGAGGTGTGGTGCCAAGGTGCTTGCGCGTATAGAGCGGGGGGTGCTCGGACGTACGGATATGCGTACGTGCGCGGGGGCGGGACTGCCGCCCCCGCGCACGCCGCTATGAGTCAGGCCTCAACCGGCGAACCAGCGGACCGGCCGCGGGGCGAGGTTCTGGTAGATGTGCTTGGACTCGCGGTACTCGGCGAGTCCGGCGGGTCCGAGCTCGCGCCCCACGCCGCTCTTGCCGAAGCCGCCCCACTCCGCCTGCGGAAGGTAGGGGTGGAAGTCGTTGATCCACACCGTGCCGTGGCGCAGGCGCCGGGCCATGCGGCGGCCGAGGCCGGGGTCGTTGGTCCAGACGGCGCCCGCGAGACCGTACTCGGTGTCATTGGCGAGCGCCACGGCCTCGTCCTCGGTGCGGAAGGTCTCGACGGTCAGGACCGGGCCGAAGACCTCTTCGCGTACGACGCGCATCTCGCGGTGGCACTGGTCGAGCACGGTCGGCTCGTAGAAGTAGCCGGTCGCGGGGCGTACTTCGCTGGGCTCGGGGCGCTTGCCGCCGGAGCGCAGGACCGCGCCTTCCTCCAGTGCCGAGGCGACGTACGACTCGGTCTTCTCGCGCTGCTGCTGCGAGACGAGCGGGCCGCACTCGACGCCGTCCTCGGTGCCGCGGCCGAGCCTGATGCGGCTCGCGCGGCGGGCGAGTTCGGCGACGAAGCGCTCGCGCACCGACTCCTCGATGATGAGGCGGCCACCGGCGGAGCAGACCTGCCCGCTGTGGATGAAGGCGGCGTTCAGCGCCTGGTCGACGGCGGTGTCGAAGCCCTCTTCGGTGGCGCAGGCGTCGGCGAAGACGACGTTCGGGTTCTTGCCGCCGAGTTCGAGGGCGGCCTTCTTGACGCCGAGCGCGGCGGCCTGCGCGACCTTGGTGCCGGAGACGAGGCCGCCGGTGAAGGAGACCAGGTCGACGTCGGGGTGGTCGGAGAGGCGCGCGCCGACGGTGTGGCCGGGGCCCGTCACGATGTTCGCGACGCCGGCCGGGAGGCCCGCCTCGACGAGCAGTTCGATCAGCGCGACCGTCGTCAGCGGAGTGACCTCACTCGGCTTGATGACGAAGGTGTTGCCCGCGGCGAGCGCGGGGGCGATCTTCCAGCTGGCCTGGAGGAGCGGGTAGTTCCAGGGCGTGATCATCGTGCAGACGCCCACGGGCTCGTGCACGACGACGCTGTGGATGTCGTCGGACCCGGCGTCGACCACGCGGCCCGCGCCCTCGCCGATCACCAGATCGGCGAAGTAGCGGAAGGCGTCGGCGACGCAGTCGACGTCGACGCGGCCCTCCTCGACGGTCTTGCCCGCGTCGCGGCTCTCCAGGAGCCCGATCTTCTCGCGGTCGCGTACGAGGAGGTCTGCCACGCGGCGCAGCAGCGCGGCCCGTTCGGCGACGGGTGTGGCCGGCCACGGTCCGTTGTCGAAGGCCTCGCGGGCGGCGGCGATGGCCGCGTCGGTGTCCTCGGTGCCGCCCTCGGCGATCGTCGCGAACGGCTTGGCATCCGCGGGGTCGAGGATCTCGCGTGTGGCGCCGGAGAGGGCGTTACGCCACTCTCCGCCCACATGGATGGTCTGTTGTGCGGACACGTCCCGTTTGCCTTCCATTCCTGTCATACGCCCCGCCTGTCACTCGCGGTAGCCGGGGGCACATGCCCCGAGGCGGAGAAACCATGCGCATTAGACAACCGAAAGTGCGCTGTGTCACTGCGCGTGCAGGTACCTGGGGCAATACGTCCGCGTGCAGGGGCATTTGGGAACAGAGGTGGCGCTATGGTCCGCTACGCGCCGATGTCTTCGGGGTCCGCGGGCTCGTCCTGCGCGGCAAGTCCCGCCACCCACAGGGGCATCAGCCAGTGCACGACGAACGCGGTGAACAGGACGGGGAAGAGCAGCCCTTCGGTGTCCCACCCTTGGTACGCGGCGAAGCCCGCGCCCACGGCGGCGGCCAGGAGCAGCCACAGCATGATCTGCCGGGCGCGTGCGGCCACCCGCACCCGCTCCGCGCGCTGCCGCTCGTCGAGGGCGCGTTCGCGCAGTTCGAGAAGTCCGCGCGTGGCGCCGTTGATGACGCCGGTGGCGACGCACCACGGCAGCAGCAGCCCGAGCATCGTCCACATCGCCCAGCGCTGGTCGCCGACGACCGTGAGCAGCCAGGCCGCGACACTCGCCGCCGTCAGCGCGATGTGGGCGCCGACCGCAAGGCGCCTTCGCGTGGCGGTGGCGTACATCGGCGCGGCCTCGCGCCGGTTCATGAGCGCGAGCATCCGCCGGTCGTAGCCGGTCATCCGCTGGGCCCCCGTCTCCCGCACCTGCTGACCCGTCATCCCTGACTCCTCCCGTAGACCTCGTCCGTGAGCGGGCGGAACGGCTCGAGGGAGAACAGCGCCTCCACCGGCAGCCCGAAGAACACCGCGATCTTCAGCGCCAGGTCGAGGCTCGGGTTGTACTGCCCGCGCTCGATGTAGCCGATGGTCTGGTAGTGGACCCCCACCGCCTCGGCCAGGCTCTGGCGCGACACCTTCCGCTCCGCGCGCACCATCGCCAACCTGTTGTGCACTTGCTCGCTCATGTATAAGAAGTACTACATCGGTGAGCAGGTTGGCAACGGACGGCTGTTGTTTGCGCCTGGCCCCGGACGCACCTCGCCCCCGGCAGCCGATCGAGCGGCCGCCGGGGGCGAGGTGGGGCGTGCTTGACGCGTACTAGATGAGGCCGAGGCCGCGAACCGCCTCGCGCTCCTCGGTGAGCTCCTTGACGGACGCGTCGATGCGCGTGCGCGAGAACTCGTTGATCTCCAGGCCCTGGACGATCTCGTACTTGCCGTCCTTGGTGGTGACGGGGAAGGAGGAGATGAGGCCCTCCGGAACGCCGTACGAACCGTCCGAGGGGATGCCCATGGAGGTCCAGTCACCGGCGGCCGTGCCGTTCACCCACGTGTGGACGTGGTCGATGGCGGCGTTGGCGGCGGAGGCGGCCGAGGACGCGCCGCGGGCCTCGATGATCGCCGCGCCGCGCTTGGCGACGGTCGGGATGAAGTCGTCGGCGAGCCAGGCCTGGTCGCTCACGACGTCCGCGGCGTTCTTGCCGGCGATCTCCGCGTGGAAGATGTCGGGGTACTGGGTGGCCGAGTGGTTGCCCCAGATGGTGAGGCGCTTGATGTCGGAGACCGGGGCGCCGGTCTTCTTCGACAGCTGCGACAGCGCGCGGTTGTGGTCCAGGCGGGTCATCGCGGTGAAGCGCTCGGCCGGTACGTCCGGGGCGGCGGCCTGCGCGATGAGCGCGTTGGTGTTGGCCGGGTTGCCCACGACGAGGACCTTGATGTCGTCCGCGGCGTTGTCGTTGATCGCCTTGCCCTGCGGCTTGAAGATGCCACCGTTGGCGGAGAGCAGGTCGCCGCGCTCCATGCCCTTGGTGCGGGGGCGGGCGCCGACGAGGAGGGCGACGTTGGCGCCGTCGAAGGCGACGTTCGGGTCGTCGCTGATCTCGATCGAGTTCAGCAGCGGGAAGGCGCAGTCGTCGAGCTCCATGGCGGTGCCCTCGGCGGCCTTCAGGGCCGGAGTGATCTCCAGGAGGCGAAGGTTGACCGGCACGTCCGCGCCGAGCAGGTGGCCGGAGGCGATGCGGAAGAGCAGCGCGTAGCCGATCTGGCCGGCCGCGCCGGTGACGGTGACATTCACGGGAGTGCGGGTCATGGCGATCTCCGTAAGACAGCAGGCGGTGGGGGTCCCTGCCCCTTGTGCGGGGTCCCCTTGTGCTGGATCCCCACCGACGCCCTCGATGATCGATCTCTTGGCATCAAGAGAGATCCGCCGCTCAGGCTATCGCGCCCCGCCGACCCCCGAACCCCGGGAGGGTGTGGCCCACCCCACAAAGATCCACCCTTGCCGTTCACGGCTGATTTTCCGCCGGGAAACACCGGCTCAGGAGCCCCCGAAAATTTTCTCGTGAATCGACAGGCATGTTGTGCGTAGGTCAGGGCACACGCACGAGTACCCCCACGGGAGTGGTCACACCCCCAGGCGGCCGCCACGCTCCCCCCCCTGTGTTGGCGGCCGCCAACTCCTCCCGGTGGCCATTCCCGAGCACGACACCGGCCGCACCTGCTTCAGGTGCGGCCGGTTCGTTGTGTCAGCTGCCTCGTGTCCGCCAGTCGTTCTCTCCGCTACTTCGTGCAGCCGGTCTGGCCGGCCTTGAGGGTCGCGCACGCCTCCGCCGAAGCACCTTCCTTGACGGCCACCATCGGGGTGTACGCGTCGAAGTCCGCGTTCACGGTGCCGTTCTGCTTGGCGCCGTCGCCGGTGATCGTCACCTTGTCGCCCGGCGCCGCCTGCGTGATGCGCGCCCACGCCGCCCCGCACGTCTTGCTGTAGCGGACCTCGATCAGGGCCTTGCCCACCGTGGCGCGTGTCGTCGTGGCGGCCAGCTCGCCGCCGCAGCCCATGGTCTCGGGGTCCTTGCCGGTACAACTCTTGCCGCTGCACTCGACGCCCGCGGGCAGGTCCTTGTCGCTCGTGCTCGGCGAGGCAGGCGGCTTGGCGCCTTCGTTGCCCTTGTCGTCCTTGCCGAAGTCGGTCAGGAAGACGGCGGCGGCGATGACGACGAGCGCCCCGACGACGCCCGCCAGGAACATCGTCAGCTTCCTGCGCCGCCGCTGCCGGTCGGGCGAGTCACCGCCACGGGCCGGCTGAGCCGGGCCGGGCGGCGCCGTGACGCCGCCCCCGCCCCCGCCCACGCCCACGTACGACGGGGCCTGCGGTGGCACCACCGGCGAGACACCCGCGGGGCCCGCGACCCCGGTGACGCTCCCGCCCGGACGGCTGGAGCGGTCGGAGCGATGGGAGCGATGGGAGCGGTCGGACCGGTCGGGACGGTCGGCGGAGTCGACGCCGGTACCGACTCCAGCACCGGCACCGGCACCGGAGGCACCGCCGCGCACCGCGCCGCCGTTCCCCTTGCCCTTGCTGCTGCCGCCGCTGTTGGGCGGGTTCTGGCCCAGCTCGCCGAGCGCGGCCCGCGCCTGGGAGATCCGGATCGCCTGCATGGTCATGTCGTGCCGCATCTCGGAGCGGCTCCAGGCACGCTCGGCGAGCTCCCACATGGTGATGAGGTGCACCGGGTTGGTGCCCGTCACCTCGGCAAGCGCGACGATCGCACCCTTCGGGGCGAGCAGTCGCCCGTTCAGATACCGCTCCCACGACGTCTTGCTGTACCCGGTGCGGTCCGACACCGCGGCAATGCTGAGACCACTGCGGTCGACGAGCCTGCGCAGCTGACTCGCGAACTCCCTGACCTGCGGATCCAGCTCATCCGGTAGTGCCTTCCAACGAGGCATTACTCCCCCTCATCCCCCCGTACGTGCCAACGTGCCCCCGCGCGTGGTTCCCCCCGCTCTGCCCATGAGGCAGCCCCCGCTGTTCCCGCCATGGGCTACCCAGAGGGATGCCAAAAGTCAGGATGTCAGTTCCCGGACCGAGGGCGCACGGGAGCATTCGGGCCACGGGCGTGCACCGTCGCACTCCGTGCGGTCCGGCGTCCAGTGTCCCATCGCTGTCCCGCTCCACGATGCGGAACCCCTGGTAGCGGCTTGGGGCGTCCCAAACCATCCCGATTGTTCCGGTTGACCCTTTTGCGAATCGTCTCCGGGAGGAAGCATCGGAGACGTCAACGCACCATCTAGGGGGAATACATGCGCATCAGCAAGGGCAAGCCGAAGCGGCTGCTCGGCGCGGCGGTAGCCGTGACGGCGGGGGCGGCGATCGCGCTGGGCGGGACCGCGTCGCTCGCACAGGCGAGTGGGCCGCACGTCGTCGACGGCAAGGGCTCCGCGCACAACGACTGGGGCGACGAGGGCACTCTGTCCCGCCACAGCCACGCGAACAGCAACGCCACCCGCCTCTGGCAGAACGTCCTGTACGCGGACGGGGCCAAGTGGAAGGACAGCAACGGCAAGCGGCACACCTTCAACAAGTGGGACATCGACGGCAGCTTCGGCCGCAAGACCGAGTCGGCGACCAAGTACTGGCAGCACCGCGAGGACGTGGAGGACGTCGACGGCATCGTCGGCAAGGAGACGTTCGGCGTCGCCGACGACTTCCTGAACGGTCCGAGCGGCGGCGGCCACGTCACCTACAGCGGCTACCAGCACGACGTCGGCTTCAAGCGCCTCTCCGGCACGTACTACGTGAAGATCGACGGCAAGTGGAAGAAGGCCGCGTACAACTGGCGAGGCTGATCCCGGTTTCCCATCCGCACCCCCGCTCAGGGCCGCCGGCAACGGCGGCCCTATCGCATGAGAAAGCGCATCAGCCCTTCGAACAGCACCATGAGGACGAGGAAGGCGGTGACGCCGACGGTGGAGCGCCAGGTCCACGCGGAGCGGGCGCGCGAGGGCCGCCGTGGCGTGCGCGGCCGGGCAGGCGCCGGGGGCGTGCCCTCGCCCTGCTTGCTCAGGACGACACCCGGGGCGGCCGGCCCGGCGCCCTCCGGGGCGGATCTCGTACCGGAGGGCGCCGCGCCCCGCGGCCACACGCGGACGGCCAGCTCCCAGCGTGCGCAGTACCGTTCGCTGTCCGCGCCCGCCACCCGGCACAGTGCCGCGACCGCCTGCCGGGGCGGCGGCTGCCGTGCGTTGAGGTAGCGCTGCCAGGAGGACTTGCTGTAGGCCGTCTCCTCGCCGAGCGCGATCAGGCTCAGGCCGGTGCGGTCCTTGAGCAGCCGCAGCTGTTCCACGAAGTGCCGTACCTCCGGCGGAAGTGCCTCCGGAAGCGGCTGCCAGGCAGCACTCATGCTTCACCCCCAGCATGTGCCCCGTTTGCCCTCATGACGGGCGGGCGACCCGAAGTGGTTCCCTCCGTGCCCCGTCGCGCCCTGCCGCACTCCGTCGCACGTTGTTGCGGGCTGGGAACAGCGTTGCGGAATGGTCACCTCCGTGCCACAGGGGCAAGGCATCCCTTGAACGGAATTGGCGGGGGCATGACGCTGGTTCCCGTTGGAACGGCCCCCCACAGACCGGCGGCGCCCGTCCTCCCACGGGGGTGAGGACGGGCGCCGTCCCCTTTTCGAAGTCGCGGAGGCCCTTCAGCGACCGCCGCCGCCCGGCGTGACGAGGCCCGTCTCGTACGCCACCACCACCGCCTGCGCCCTGCTGTCCAGGTCGAGTTTGGACATCGTCCGGTTGAGGTGGGTCTTGACGGTGGCCTCGCTGATGTAGAGGCGGTCGGCGATGTCCGCGTTGGACAGACCCGTGGCGATCAGCTTCAGGACCTCGACCTCGCGCAGGGTCAGCGCCCGCAGGTCCGGCGGCGGCTCGGCGCAGTCGTCGGACGCGGACCCGGCCTGCCGGGCGAAGGCCTCGACGAGCCGGCAGGTCACGCTGGGCGCGAAGAGCGCGTCGCCGCCGCCCACGGCCGCCACCGCGGCGAGCAGGCGTTCGGGCCCGGAGTCCTTGAGCAGGAAGCCCGAAGCTCCGGCCCGCAGCGCCCCGTACACGTACTCGTCGAGGTCGAACGTGGTCAGCACCAGGACGCGCGGCGGCGGTTCGGGCGCCTCGGCGAGGATCTTCTCGGTGGCCACGATGCCGCTCATGCCGGGCATGCGGATGTCCATCAGGATCACGTCGGGCCGTGTCGTCGCGGCGAGCGCGACGGCTTCCGCCCCGTCACCCGCCTCGCCGACGACCTCGATGCCGGGCGCGGCACGCAGCAGCCCCACCAACCCGGCCCGGATGAGGAACTGGTCGTCGACCACGAGCACCCTGGTCATCTACGTCGCGCCGTCCCCCTGCGGTGCGGCCTGCGCGGAGGTCGGCAGGGTCAGTCGCACGGCGAACCCTCCCTCGCTCCGCGGGCCGATGCTGATCGTCCCGCCGTAGAGCTTGGCCCGCTCCCGCATCCCAATCAACCCATGGCCGCTTCCTGTGCCCACTCTGTCCGGAATCACCCCCTCCCCGTCATTGGTGACCGAAACCGTCACGTGGTGGGGCCGGTAGCGGAGTTCGACCACCGTTCCGGCGCCGTGCGCGTGCTTCAGTACGTTGGTCAGCGCCTCCTGGACCACGCGGTACGCGCAGAGTTCGACCCCGGGGGCGAGTTGCCGCGGGGTCCCCTCCACGCGCAGCTCCACGTCGACTCCCCCGGCCCGTACCCGCTCGACCATCTCGCCGAGCCGCGCGAGGCCCGGCATCGGGGCGTCGGGCGCGCCGTCGTCCTCCTCCCGCGCACGCAGCACCCGCAGCATGCGGCGCAGCTCCTCAAGGGCCTCGCCGCTGGTGCCGGAGATGGTGGAGAGCGCGGCGTGGGCGGTGGCCGGGTCCGAGGCGAAGACGAACTTCGCGAGGCCCGCCTGCACGGATATCACCGACATGTGGTGGGCGACGACGTCGTGCAACTCCCTTGCTATGCGCCCGCGTTCCTCGGCGACCTCGCGCCGCGCCCGCTCGTCCTGCTCGCGCTTCAGCTGCCGGGCCAGTTCGGCGGACCGGCGCGCGACGTGCCCGAACCGCCAGATCACCACGGGGAAACCGATGGCCTGCCCGACCACGGAGGCCATGGCCGCGCCTTCGCTCACCATGCCCGAGTAGATCCACACGGCGCTCATCAGGGCCGCGCAGGGCAGGGAGGTGCGCGGAGGTCTCAGGGCGGCGACCGTGTAGACGGCGAGCATGGGGCCGAAGGTGTTCACCACGGGCCAGTAGCCGGCGGTGACGTACACGATCCATGCCAGGTGGACGGCCAGGAGGACGGTGAGCGGTGCTTTGCTCCTGGCGGCGATCGGCACGTTGACCAGGGCCACCAACAGGTAACCCCACGCGTCGAGTTCGGGCCACCCCTGCCGCGCCGACTCCTGCCCGAGGAGTACGGCGACCGTGGTCAGGGCGACCGCGATCGACGTATCGGCGACGAGGGGGCGGATCCGCATCGCCGCAGCGTAGCCCCGGTGCAGGCACCGCAACGTCAAACTACGGCGGTACCGCGAGAGTTGCAGGAACCGCGGCGGTACCGCGCCGGGCGTGCCCGAACCTCAACCCGACACGGGACGACTCCCCTGCCCCACCCCCGTAGCTTCTTGGACGAGCACCACGGGCACCGACCGACCATCGGCACCCGGCAGTTCGGGGAGGGCTCGACGGGGGACCCAACGGGGGGACCCGGGCCCCGCCCCGGGAAGGGGACAGACCCATGTCATTGCGCAAGAAGGCCGCCACGGCCGCAGTCATCGCCGCCCTCGGCGGCGGCGTCGCTCTCGGCACGACCCCGGCATCGGCCGACGCCGGCTCCGGCTACGTCTCGGGGCAGGGATCCATCAACGACGACTGGGGCGACGAGGGCCTGCTGAGCACGACGTCGCACGCGCACAGCAACGCCACCGCCCTGTGGCAGGCCGTCCTGTGGGCGGACGGCAACCTCGCGTACTCCGGCGTGGACTGCTGGTTCGGCAGCGGCACGAAGACCGCGACCCAGAAGTGGCAGCGCGCCCGCAACCTGCCGGACGACGGCATCGTCGGGAAGAACACGTTCGGCAAGAACGACAGCAAGCTGAGCTTCAGCCACTACGAGGGCAACTTCGAGATCCACAAGTACGACGGCACCAAGCACGACTTCTGGATCAAGCGCACCAAGGGCGGCGGCGCCCACTACATCCAGGTGAGCACCAGGGTCGGCTTCAAGGCGGCGTCCTACACCTCCGCCTCGGCCTGCGGCTGATCCTCGCCGCGACACGACGGTGGCCCGTCCTCCTCCGGGGGAGAGGACGGGCCACCGTCACGTCCGCGTGCCGTCCACCCCTAGGTGTCGATCGTCCGATGCAGCGCGTCGCCCAGGAACGGGAGCTGGAGCCACGGGTTCGGCTGGGCCATCAGCGCGAGGAGCACGATGACGACGCCGAGCGCCCCGTACGTGACCATGTCCGTGAAGCGCGACCGCACCGCCAGCATGCCGACGCCGGGCAGCGCCCACCGCATGACGGCACCCGTGACCAGCGCGAGGCCGATCAGTATCGTGCCGACGCGGAACACGTCGAAGGCCGTGAGCAGCAGCCCGAGTCCCACCATCGAGAGCACGGTGAGCAGCGGCCACTGCCGGGCGGGCGCGGGGGCATCGCCGCCCGCGGCCCGGCCGCCGCCCTCGGGCCGCGCGGTGTCGCGGGTCAGGAGCGGAAAGCGCCGCGTGGTCTTCCTCGGCCCTTCGGGACCGGGGGCGCTGACGGCACCCTTGGCCTCGGTGTCCTCCACGGCCTCGGCCTCCGTGACGTCGGCCTCCGTGACATCGGCCGGTGACGCCCCTTGCTCAGGTTCGGCGCTCATGGGCTCACCCCTTCCCGGTTCAGCTCGCGGCAGCGGAAGTGGCGGTCGCGGCGCGCTCGGCCGCCTCGACGACGTTGACGAGCAGCTGGGCACGGGTCATCGGACCGACACC
Source organism: Streptomyces sp. NPDC050439 (assembly GCF_040655335.1). Lineage (NCBI taxonomy): Bacteria > Bacillati > Actinomycetota > Actinomycetes > Kitasatosporales > Streptomycetaceae > Streptomyces > Streptomyces sp. NPDC050439. The sequence continues at coordinate 99,916 of NZ_JBFAJT010000004.1, read as the reverse complement.
GCCGGGGTTCGGCGAGATCCACCCGGCGACCTCGCGCACGCCCGGGTGCACGTCGCCGACGATCTTGCCGGTCTCGTCACGCGAGACGCCGACGTCCAGGATCGCGGCGCCCGGCTTCACGTCCTCGGGCTTGATCAGGTGCGGCACACCCGCCGCGGCCACGATGATGTCGGCCTTCTGGAGGTGGAAGGCCAGGTCGCGCGTGCCGGTGTGGCACTGCGTCACCGTCGCGTTCTCCGAGCGGCGGGTGAGCAGGAGCGGCATGGAGCGGCCGATCGTGACACCGCGGCCGACGACCACGACCTCGGCGCCGTTGATCTCGACGCCGTGCTGGCGGAGCAGCGTGATCACGCCGTTGGGCGTGCAGGGCAGCGGCGCGGGCTCGTTCAGGACGAGGCGGCCGAGGTTCATCGGGTGCAGGCCGTCGGCGTCCTTGTCCGGGTCCATCAGCTCCAGGACGCGGTTCTCGTCGATGCCCTTGGGGAGCGGGAGCTGCACGATGTAGCCGGTGCACTCCGGGTCTTCGTTGAGTTCGCGGACGACGGCCTCGATCTCCTCCTGCGTCGCGGTCGCGGGCAGCTCGCGCTGGATGGAGGCGATGCCGACCTGCGCACAGTCGCGGTGCTTCCCGGCGACGTACTTCTGGCTGCCCGGGTCGTCACCGACCAGGACAGTCCCGAGGCCGGGCGTGAAGCCCCTCTCCTTCAGGGCCGCCACGCGGGCGGTCAGTTCGGACTTGATCGCGGCTGCGGTGGCCTTGCCATCGAGAATCTGGGCGGTCATGACCCCATCTTCCCGGATGAGACCCGCCCGGTACCAATCAGGTCGCCCACGCGGGCCGACTGTGTCTCAGCTGTGTCCCGAGACCTGACCAGCTCTGTTGCACTTGCACAACGCATAGGGAATGCGGCTGGACAAATAAGCCTGGCCTAAAGAACGATATGCGGCACAGTGCCGCGGGCAGTGTCGGGGGGACGGACCGCATCTGTAGAACTTTCCTCCGTGATGTGCCGCGTCGTCCCCGCACTACCCGACGGAGGAAGACCGCCATGAGTTACGGCGACCCGAACAACCCTTACGGGCAGCCGCCCCAGCAGCCCCCGGCCGCTCCCGGATACGGCTACCCCCAGGCCCCGCCCGGCGTCCCGCCGCAGCAGGGTTACGGCTACCCGCAGCAGCCGGCGTACCCCGGCTACCCGGGCGGCAACATGATGCAGCAGTCGATGCCGGGGCTCCTGGTCACCGCGCGCGTCTTCCTGTTCCTGATCTCGGCCGTGCAGATCCTCTTCGCGATCATCTACCTCTACGTGGGTGCGATCGCCAGCGACGCCGGCGACAGCGGCGAGGACCTGGGCCTCAGCGGCATGGGTGAAGCAGGGGACGCCGTGGCCGGTATCGCGATCATCGGCGCGCTGATCGCCGGCGGCCTCGCGGTGCTCTCGATCATGCTCGGCGTGAAGTTCAGCCGCGGCGGCCAGGGTGTCCGGATCACCACGGTCGTCTACGGCGCGCTCGGCGGCATCGTCGGTCTGATCGCCCTCTTCGTCGGCCTCGACTCCGGTCTCGCGACCGCCATCATCGGCCCGCTGATCTGGGTCACCTTCGCCGTCATCATCACGATCGCCCCGGTCGTGCCGAGCGGCACCGCGTGGTTCAACCGCCCCCGCTACTGAGGCGAGAAACCACCGCGCACCACACGCGATCCACACCCACGGGCCGTGCTCACCCTGTCGAGGGGGGCACGGCCCGTGGGTTATCGCCCTACGCTGACCACGTCGGGCGTGAGGGGGACAGGCCTTGTACAGCATCATCGTCGTGCCGCCACGGACAGCGGAACAGCAGGCAGCGGGCGAGGCCCAACTCCGCCTCGCCCCGGGCGAAAGGCTCACCTTCGGCAGATCCGCCGAGGCCAACGACCTGCCCATCGACCACGAGGGCGTCTCCCGCGCCGCCGGCGAGATCACCGCGCACGGCGCCTTCTGGATACTGAGCAACCTCAGCGCCCGCCAGACGTACGTGGTGGAGAACCCCGAAGGCGCCGGCGAGCACATCAAGGTCGGCCCGGGCCGACTGGACGCCCCCGTCCCCTTCGAGTTCTCCAGGATCGTGCTGCCCGCGGCGGGCGAGCTGCTGCACCTGGAGGTGTGGGCGCCGCGCCACGACTACCTGCGTGACCGGGACCGCGCGGGGCTCGTCGGGGCCACCACCCGGCCCGCCTTCTCCGTCGACCGCACCAAGCGGTACTTCGCCGTCCTCGCCGCCCTGTGCGAGCCCCGCCTGCGCGGCGCCCCGCATGCCCCGCTGCCCACCGTCGAGCAGGTCGTGGAGCGCCTCAGGCCCGGCTGGCCGTCGGCGAACCGCGCCGCCGTGCAGTGGAACATCGACTACCTCGCGGTCAAGCTCCGCCTCAAACCCGGCCCCGACACGGCGGATTCAGGACCGCGCCTCAACGGCAAGAAGGAGTCACTGGTCTCGCTCGCACTGCGCTTCGACCTCGTACGCGAAGAAGACCTCGGCGTCCTGATCCCGCCCCACGGCGACGGCCGATGAGTGACGGGGCCTACGCCGTCGACGTACCGAAGGGTTACCGCGTCGGCCCCTGGACCGTGCGGAAGCCCCTGGCCAGCGGCGCCTTCGGAAGTGTCTACACCGCCCGCCGAGCCGTGCCCGCCGACCCTCAGAAGTCCTAGGTACCGCCCCGCCCCGAGCGCCGTCATGGTGGGCACGTGCCGTCAAGGGGGGCGGCACGGCAGGGGGGCGCCTGTGAGACGGCGGTGGCCGCGGCCTTGGGGGAAGGGCGCGGCCACCGTGCGGAGCAGCGGTTGATCAGTGGAAGAAGTGGCGCGTACCCGTGAAGTACATCGTCACGCCCGCCTTCTTCGCGGCCTCGACGACCAGCTCGTCGCGGACCGAACCGCCCGGCTGCACCACGGCCTTGACGCCCGCGGCGGTCAGGATCTCCAGGCCGTCGGGGAACGGGAAGAACGCGTCCGACGCGGCGTACGCACCGTGCGCGCGCTCCTCGCCCGCCCGCTCGACGGCGAGCTTCGCGGAGTCGACGCGGTTGACCTGACCCATGCCGACGCCGACCGAGGCGCCGTCCTTGGCGAGCAGGATCGCGTTGGACTTCACCGCGCGCGATGCCTTCCAGGCGAAGGCGAGCTCGGCGAGCTCGCCCGCGTTGAGGGCGTCACCCGTGGCGAGCGTCCAGTTGGCGGGGTTGTCGCCGTCGGCCTGGAGGCGGTCGGTGACCTGGAGCAGCGCGCCGCCGTCGATCTGCTTGACCTCGACCGTGTTGGACGGGGCCTGGTGGGCGCGCAGGACGCGGATGTTCTTCTTCTTGGTGAGGACTTCGAGCGCGCCGTCCTCGAACTCCGGCGCGACGATGACCTCGGTGAAGATGTCGGCGACCTGCTCGGCCATCTCCTTGGAGACCGGACGGTTGACGGCGATCACGCCGCCGAACGCGGAGAGCGGGTCGCAGGCGTGCGCCTTGCGGTGCGCCTCGGCGACGTTCGCGCCGATCGCGATGCCGCACGGGTTGGCGTGCTTGATGATCGCGACGCAGGGGTCGTCGTGGTCGTACGCGGCACGGCGCGCGGCGTCCGTGTCCGTGTAGTTGTTGTACGACATCTCCTTGCCGTGCAGCTGCTCGGCCTCGGCGAGGCCGCCATTGCCGTCGACGTAGAGAGCGGCACCCTGGTGCGGGTTCTCGCCGTAACGCAGGACGTTCTTGCGGGCGTACGCACTGCCGAGGAACTCGGGGAAGTCCGTGCCGTCCGACGCGTAGTCGTCCGCGAACCACGAGGCGACCGCGAGGTCGTACTCGGCGGTGTGGCGGAACGCTTCGGCGGCCAGGCGCTTGCGCGCGGTCAGGTCGAAACCGCCGTCACGGACGGCGGCGAGCACGTCGGTGTACCGGTCGGGGCTCGTGATGACCGACACCGAGGGGTGGTTCTTGGCGGCGGCGCGGACCATCGAGGGGCCGCCGATGTCGATCTGCTCCACGCACTCGTCGGGCGTGGCGCCGGACGCGACGGTCGCCTTGAAGGGGTAGAGGTTCACGACGACCAGCTGGAACGGCTCGATGCCGAGGTCGGCGAGCTGACGCTGGTGGTCCTCCAGGCGCAGGTCGGCGAGGATCCCGGCGTGCACGCGCGGGTGCAGCGTCTTGACCCGGCCGTCCAGGCACTCGGGGAAGCCGGTGAGCTCCTCGACCTTGGTGACGGGCACCCCGGTGGCGGCGATCTTCGCGGCGGTCGAACCGGTCGAGACGAGCTCGACGCCGGCCTCGTGCAGCCCGCGCGCGAGCTCCTCGAGCCCGGTCTTGTCATAGACGCTGATGAGCGCGCGCTTGATGGGGCGCTGCGAACCGTGCGTACCTTCGGCGGTCACGGGATAAGTACCTTTCGTCCCTCAATGCGGTAGCCGTTACGGGCCAGACGCCCCACGACATCGACGAGCAGCCTTCGCTCGACTTCCTTGATGCGCTCGTGCAGAGCGCTCTCGTCGTCCTCATCCCCGACCGGGACCACGCCCTGGGCGATGATCGGGCCGGTGTCGACGCCGTCGTCGACGAAGTGGACGGTGCATCCCGTGACCTTCGCGCCGTACGCGAGCGCGTCGCGTACGCCGTGGGCTCCCGGGAAGCTGGGCAGCAGGGCGGGGTGCGTGTTGACGAACCGGCCGCCGAACAGAGCGAGGAATTGCTTCCCCACGATCTTCATGAACCCGGCCGACACGACCAGATCGGGCGCGTACGAGGCGGTCGCCTCGGCCAGCGCCGCGTCCCACTCGTCGCGGGTCGCGTGGTCCTTCACCCGGCAGACGAAGGTGGGAATCCCGGCCTGCTCGGCGCGTTCGAGCCCCGCGATGCCGTCGCGGTCGGCGCCGACGGCGACGATCTCGGCGCCGTAGCCGGCCGTCCCGTCCGTCGCGATCTTGTCGAGCAGAGCCTGCAGATTCGTGCCTGATCCGGAGACCAGCACGACCAGGCGCTTGGCCACAGGGCTCTTGGCCACAGCGGGGCCCTTTCTGGGGAGGTGCGTCTTTGTAGGGTCGTACAAAGGCTTCGCATCTTCCGATACGGGGAACTCTACGAAGCGGCCGACCGTCAGCAACGATACCGGCACACGGTGCGGCCCCTCACGGGACGGGGGCGCGGCCGGAAGGTAGCGTCTGCACCAAGACGTCACATGACGTCACGCCGTCCAGAAGCTCGCTCGACCAAGGGGAAGACGCACACCTGATGCCGGACCGTAGCCTCCGCCTTCCGCTGTCCCTCGCGTTCGGACTGACGCACGCAGGGGGGCGCGGCTCGACGCTGCTGCGCGACGGCCGCCCGTCGTCCCCGCCGCAGGACTCCCAGGACTCCGGAGGGTCCGATTCCGCGGGCGGCTCGGGCGGCTCGGGCGGCTCCGGGTCCTCGAAGGACGACAATCCCTTCGCGCCGCCGCCGGAGGGAACCCCGGACCAGCCGTGGCGGCCCCGCCCCGGCAACGGCGGCGACAGCCCCGACGACAAGGGCCGTTCCCCCTGGGGCAGCCAGTGGAGCGACCGTCAGCCCGGCCGCTCCCAGGGCGGCGGCTTCGGCGAGCGCCCCGGCAAGGAGGGCGGCGGCCAGGGTCCCGACGGAGGCTCCGGGCCCGGCTCCGGCATGCGCTGGGACCCGACCGACCCGGCCCAGCGCCGCGCTCGGTACGCCCTGCTCTCCGGCATGTGGGCCTTCTTCTTCGCCCTCTTCGGCTGGCGGTACGTGGCCCTGCTCCTGGGCGCGCTCGCGCTGCACTGGGGCATCAGCTCGCTGCGGTCGAAGCCGAAGCAGCCGGATCCGACGGCACCGGCCCCGCAGCAGCCGGCGGCCGATCCCGCCGGCACGAAGCCGCAGACCACGGCGGCGGTCAGCGGCCTGGTGACGGCGTCGCTCGCGCTTGCGATGGTGGCGGCGACGTTCGCGGCACAGATGGTGTACCGGGACTACTACACCTGCGTGAACGACGCCCTGACGAGCCAGTCGAAGCAGGAGTGCAATGACCTCCTGCCGGAGCAGCTACGGCCACTGCTGGGGGAGCGGGACTGAGCCTGGCCGGGGGCCCGGGCGGACGACCTCTCCCAGCTTTGCGCCGCGCGCCCTGAGCGCCGCTTCGCGGCGGATCTTTCCCACCCTCCCAAGCAGCCGCGCGCCCTGAGCGCCGCTTCGCGGCGAATCTTCCCGCCCACCCACCCGATTGCCCCCCGGGTAACGGGTGGGTGGGCGGGAAAGCTTGTGCCGCGAAGCGGCGGCTTGTCGGCGAGCGCAGCAGCAGGGTGACGCCCCACGGCCCGGGCTGCCCGCCCCGCAGGGGCAACGGACCACCCGCCCCCTCAAGCCCCCGGCGGTCTCTCCCCGCCGGCATCCCGCAGGGCCGCCCACCGCGCCTCGCGCGACGCGTCGTCGTGCCAGTCCTCCACCAGGTCCGACCCCGCCGCAGGCATCGGCGCCTGCGGCAGGAAGTCGTACGGCTCGAACGGCTCGAACGCATCCGGTGCGGGCGAGGGCTCCGGAGGCTGCGGCTCCCGGCGGCGGCGGGGAAGGCGAGGCAGCCGCAGACGAGGAGCCCGCAGCCGCAGCTGAGGGACCCGCAGCTTCGGCAACCGGAGCCACGGCAGGCGAGGCGTAGCCCTGCGCGTCCGCAGGCGCCAGGACCGTACCGCCAACGCGAACGGCACACCCACCACCGCCGCCCACCCCAGCGTCGCCGCCCCCGTCTGCCACCACACCGGACCGAACTCGGCCAGGACGGCCACCCCCATCGGGCCGCCCGCCAGCGCCGCGAGTCCCGCCATGAACACCCCGCACAGCGCCGCCGCCGCCACGGCGACCAGCGCCGTCCGGCTCCGGGTCCACGCCTCGCCCCGCTCGCCGGGGACAGGCGCCGCCGCCTTCGCCGTGAACCACGCGAGGGCGAGCCCCCCGGCCACCGGCACCGCGCCCGCCGCCCACGTCAACGGCGTACCGGGCCCCTGCGCGGGCAACGCCGCGAGCAGCGGGAACTCCGGCAGCATCGGGGCCGGGCTCACGGCCAGCGGCCCCGCCACACTCCCCGTGCCGAGCGCGAAGCCGGGCCCGAGGCCGTACGCCGCGCCCCACACCGCCGCGTTCGGCACCAGCGCCACGGCGAGCAGCAGCACCGCCAGACGCCCCGACCACACATCCGTGACCTGCGCGAACGACGCCCTCGCCAGGCCGCCGTGCAGCACGAGCGACACCGCCACCAGGAGCGCTCCCCCGCCGACGAGCACCGCCGTCCCGGCCGACGCGGCCCGCGTGACGGCGCGGACGTGCCGGCGTACGAGGAAGGGACGTACCGCCGCGGGCAGCGCGCGCAGACCGCCCCGCACCACACCCGGCAGCGGCTGCCGGGGCCGCCCCACCGCGGTCCACACCCCCACCGCCGCAGCGCAGGTCACGACCATCGGCAGGTGCAGCACAGCGCTCGGCCACGACGGCCGCAGCTCGCCCCCGGCCGCGTACAGCGTCGCGGCGGCGCCGACCAGCAGATAGCCGCCGACCACCCCGACCCACGCGGTCCGCGGCGCCATGCCGCGCTCCTCGGGGTCCGCCGCGTCCCGCGCGGCACGGTGTGCGAGCCAGCCCGGCAGCACCATCAGGAGCAGGGGCGTGACGCCGACCGGCGCAGGGGCCCCGGAGACCGTGTCCGTGCGGATCAGCTCCGTGCCGTGGGCGATCAGCCACACCGCGGCAGCGACATGCAGCGCTCCGTCGGGCCCGCTGTCGGGATAGGGCGAGCTGATCCAGAGGACCATCACCAGGACGGCACACGAGCCCAGGCCGAGCCCGGCCGCGACAGCACCGCCGAACAGGCACGTCGCCAGTCCGGGTGAGCGGTCCCGGAACCGTTCGACGAGCGACTTGAGGGGCGGCAGCGGTGAGCTGCGGTCGGTGAGGTGAGTCACACCGGCCATGCTCCCAACGACACGCGCTTTCTCCCTGTAACAGGCGAATACCCGATGTGTCGCACAAGATACGTTTATGTACTTTTTCGTACGACGGACCGGCCGCGCCCGGCTGCCCGCCGCACGAACGCCCACGGCCCACGGCGCGGAGAGTCCGACATGACCCAGAGCCCTGCCACACCGTTGCCGTCCCCCAAGGAACGCCGACGTCTGCGCGAGGCGAAGTCCCTGAGCCAGGCCGAGATCGCCGCCCGGGTGGGCGTCACCCGGGAGACGGTCCGCTCCTGGGAGGCGGGCCGCTCGAAGCCGCGCGGCCGCAAGCGTGACATCTACGCGAAGCTGCTCGCCGAGCTCGCGAACGAGCAGACCGTCACGAGCGAGCGTGCGGGCGAGCGTTCCGCACGGCGCCCCAGCTGGGCCCGGGACGCGCCCCCCGCCATCGACGCCAAGGACGGCAAGTCCCCCGCGCGCATCCCGGTGGGCGCGGCGATGAACGGCCACACCCGGCCGGAACCGGTGGTGCGAACACCGCCCGCACCTACGCCCGAGGCCGAGCCCGATCCCTCCAGGCCCCCCACGGGAGCCACCACCCCCGCCGAAGCCTTCGACACGCTCTGCGTGACCTGCGCCCCCGGCCTCGTACGCCAGACCTACCTCCTCACCGGCCGCCGCACCCTCGCCCAGGAATCGGTGGAACGCGCCTTCCAGCTCGCCTGGCAGCGCTGGCCCGAGGTCGCCGTGGACCGCGATCCGGCGGGCTGGGTGCGCGCGGCGGCGTACGAGTACGCGATGTCCCCCTGGCACCGCCTGCGCCCCACCCACCGGCACCCCGACGCCCCGCCCGCGGAGGCGGCCGACCGCGCCTTCCTCAAAGTGCTGATGAGCCTGCCGCCCGCGCAGCGCCGCACCCTTCTGCTCTACGACGGCGTGGGCCTCGACCTGCCGGAGACCGCGGCCGAGACGGAGGCGAGCACGCCCGCGGCGGCCAACCGGCTGCTGAACGCGCGCGAGGCGATCGCCGAGAGGCTCCCCGACCAGGCGTCGGACCCCGAAGCCCTGCACCAGCGCCTCGGCGAACTGTGCGGCGCGGAGAAACTGCGGCCGCCGAACGCGGCCCGGGTACGCACCGGCAGCGAGCACCGCGCCCGCTTCTGGACCCGCGCGGCGATCGCCTTCACCGCCCTGATCGTCGGCGCGACGGCCCTCACCCTGAGATCGGCCCCCACGCACTACGAACCACCCCAGACCCCGGGCAAGGCCATCAGCGGCATCCCCCCACACATGGGCCCCGCCCACCTGACCTACGCGGACCAACTCCTCCACAAGAAACTCCGCGAGGACCTGTCAAGCGGCCCAGAAAGACTGACACCCCAGGCAAGATGAAGGACGCCCGACAGGGGGCGCGGGGAACGGCGCAGCCTGTTGGGGGCGCGGGGACCAGCGCAGCCAGTTGGGGGCGCGGGGAACGGCGCAATCTTTCAGGGGCGCGAGGAACTGCGCAGGCTTTTCAGGGGCGCGGGGAACTGCGCGACGCCAGCCACGGCCGGCCCGCAGACAGACAAAAGAAGGTGGGCCCGCATCTCACACAAGGGAGATGCGGGCCCACCTTCAAAAGCTCAGCCCAAGCTTCAGCCGGCCAGAATGGCCCGCGCAAGCTTCGCCGTCTCGGTAGGCGTCTTGCCCACCTTCACACCGGCAGCCTCAAGCGCTTCCTTCTTGGCAGCAGCCGTACCGGAGGAACCGGAGACGATGGCACCGGCGTGGCCCATGGTCTTGCCCTCGGGCGCGGTGAAGCCGGCGACGTAACCGACGACCGGCTTCGTCACGTTGGCCTTGATGTAGTCCGCCGCACGCTCCTCGGCGTCACCGCCGATCTCACCGATCATGACGATCAGGTCGGTGTCGGGGTCGGCCTCGAACGCCTCGAGGGCGTCGATGTGCGTCGTGCCGATGACGGGGTCGCCACCGATGCCGACGGCGGACGAGAAGCCGATGTCACGGAGCTCGTACATCATCTGGTACGTCAGCGTGCCGGACTTCGAGACCAGACCGATGCGGCCCGGCTTCGTGATGTCGCCCGGGATGATGCCGGCGTTCGACTGACCCGGGGTGATGAGACCGGGGCAGTTCGGGCCGATGATGCGGGTCTTGTTGCCCTTCGACTTCGCGTACGCCCAGAAGGCGGCGGAGTCGTGGACGGCGATGCCCTCGGTGATGACGACCGCGAGGGGGATCTCGGCGTCGATCGCCTCGACGACGGCGGCCTTGGAGAAGGCCGGCGGCACGAAGAGGACGGACACGTTGGCGCCCGTGGCCTCCATGGCCTCCTTGACCGAACCGAAGACCGGTACCTCGGTGCCGTCGAAGTCGACCTTCGTGCCCGCCTTGCGCGGGTTCACGCCGCCGACGATGTTGGTGCCGTCACCCAGCATGAGCTTGGTGTGCTTCATGCCCGTGGCACCGGTCATGCCCTGGACGATGACCTTGCTGTCCTTGTTGAGGAAGATAGCCATGGTGGTGTCTTAACCTCTTCCCTTACTTCGCAGCCGCGAGCTCGGCGGCCTTGTCGGCCGCGCCGTCCATGGTGTCCACGCGCTGCACGAGCGGGTGGTTGGCGTCGCTCAGGATCTTGCGACCCAGCTCCGCGTTGTTGCCGTCGAGGCGCACGACCAGCGGCTTCTCGACCTTCTCGCCCTTTGAGGCGAGCAGTTCGAGGGCCTGCACGATGCCGTTGGCGACCTCGTCGCACGCGGTGATGCCACCGAAGACGTTGACGAAGACGGACTTGACGTCCGAGTCGCCCAGGATGATCTCCAGGCCGTTCGCCATGACCTCGGCGGAGGCGCCGCCACCGATGTCGAGGAAGTTGGCCGGCTTCACGCCGCCGTGGTTCTCACCGGCGTACGCGACGACGTCCAGCGTCGACATGACCAGACCGGCACCGTTACCGATGATGCCGACCTCGCCGTCGAGCTTGACGTAGTTGAGGTTCTTGGCCTTGGCGGCAGCCTCGAGCGGGTTGGCTGCGTCCTTGTCCTCGAGTGCCTCGTGGTCGGCCTGGCGGAAGTCGGCGTTCTCGTCGAGCGAGACCTTGCCGTCCAGGGCCAGGATGCGGCCGTCCTTGGTCTTGACGAGGGGGTTGACCTCGACGAGGAGCGCGTCCTCGGCGACGAAGGTGTCCCACAGGGTCACCATCGCCTCGGCGACGCCCTCGGCCACCTCGGCCGGGAACTTCGCCTGGGCCACGATCTCGCGGGCCTTCTCGATGTTCACGCCCTCGACGGCGTTGACCGGGACCTTCGCGAGGGCCTCGGGGGTCTTCTCCGCGACCTCCTCGATGTCCATGCCGCCCTGCACCGACGCCATGGCGAGGAAGGTGCGGTTGGTGCGGTCGAGGAGGTACGAGACGTAGTACTCCGCCTCGATCTCCGGGGACAGCTCGGCGATCATCACCTTGTGGACCGTGTGGCCCTTGATGTCCATCCCGAGGATGTCCGTCGCGCGAGCGACGGCCTCTTCCGGGTTGTCGGCCAGCTTCACGCCGCCGGCCTTGCCGCGGCCACCGACCTTCACCTGTGCCTTGACGACCGACTTGCCGCCCAGCTTCTCGGTGGCCTCGCGCGCCGCCTCAGGCGTGTCGATGACTTCACCGGCCAGCACCGGTACACCGTGCTTGGCGAAGAGGTCCCTCGCCTGGTACTCGAACAGGTCCACGCGCGTCCGTCCCTTTTCCGTGATCTCGCTGCGATCTCGCTGCTTTGTGGTCAGCTGTCTGCGTGGGCGTGCCGCGGAGGGCAACGTGACTGCGCTGTCACAAGGGAGGCGTAGGACGGAGTCCGGTACGCGGCATGTCCGTCTCGCAGGTTATCGCCGTGGGCCGTAGGTCCCTAAATCGCAGATCACATTTGGGCGGTGATGACTGTCACAGATCACGGGCCAGGGGACGGAGCGGGCGGCCCCTGAGGTGACAGGGGCCGCCCGTTTGCTGCTGTTACGGCTGGTACAGCTCTGTTCTGGTGGTGTCAGACGGCGTACGTCGTGGCGTTGGTCGTGGCGTTGGTCGTGGCGTTGGTCGTGGCGTTGTACGCCTGCTCGTACGTCGGCAGGTAATCCGGGGTGACCGAGCCGGCCACGCCCTGGACGCCGGAGACGGCGTTCCCGGCGAGGGTCCGCACGTCGGGGGCGACAGTGCCCGTCAGGTCCCGCGCGAACGGCGAGACCTGGCCGACGACCCCGCCTGCGAACGGCTGGACGTCGCCCGTGACGCCGTACGCGAGCTCGCCCGCGCTGCCGCCGACGCCCTGCACGACCGGCCGCACCTGGTCGGTGACGGTCCGCACGAGCGGCGAGACCGAGTCGACGACGCCGCCCGCGAAGGGCCGCACGTCGTCGCCGACGACACCCTGCGCGAACGGCGGGACCTCGCCGACGATCCCACCGGCGAACGGCTGGACGTCGCCGACCACGCCCTGCGCCAGGTAACCGGCGTCCCCGACCGCCTGCCCGGCGACCGGCACGACACCGTCGACGGCGGTGGCGGCGACCGGCGGCAGCACGGCCGCGGCGGTCTCGTCGACGATCGGGGCGGCGGTCGCGGGGGCCTTGGTCGCGGCGGCTTCGACCTCCGGGGCAAAGACGGAGAGCGGACCGAAGAGGTAGTCGACGGAGTCTTCGGGGGTACGGACGTCCGGCGTGCTGACGTCCGGCGTGCTGACGTCCGGCGTGCTGACCTCGGGGGTCTTGAGCTGCTCGGGGGCCTTGATCTGCTCTGCGGCCTTGGGAGTGGCGGGCTTCGCTTCGGCGACGGTGGACTCCGCCTCGGCCTTGACGTCGTCGACCGCGTCGACCGCGTCGACCGCGTCGGAAGCGTTGTCCGGCAGGGCGACGGAGTGCTGCGGCAGCTCGTCCGCGCTGGCCACGGCGGAACCGAGTGCCCAGGCACCCGTGACACCGGCGGCTATGACGATGGAACGGCGAATGTTCTTGTTCATGCGTGCTTCAGATCCTTCGAATTCTGGCGATGAATCCGACCTGGAGGCGTACGTAAGTACGTCCGGTCGGCGGGCAGACCTTTGCCACCCCCGCGCGGCAGGTCTTCGCGGGGAAAGGGCTGCCCTAGCCAGGGAATTCGGGAATGTCCCGGTGTCGTTCGAGGACCGGCGCGGAAACCTGAGCCGCTTCGACGCCCCGCAGAAACCGCACCGGCGCACGGCTGTCGGACGAGGCGGCACACGGATCACCGTGCCGCGTCGAACTGCCGTCACCGGCCGACTGCCCGCCCAGCGTCCGCGCGGGATCACCGGGCACGGACGGGAACGGCTCCTGCCCGGTGCGGTTCACGTCACCCGAATCGGCGCCACTCACCTGCTGACCGGCCAGGTACGCCTCGCCGGTACCGGCGAAGGGGAGGGGGAGGGCGGGGCTGAGACTGCGGGCGCGGGCACCCGTTCCGTACGAGGACTCGCCCCGCGTCCCGTGCTTCGCGGAAGCCGCCTCGCCCTGCCCGCCGTGCGGTGCGTGGGGCTCGGCACCGCAGTCTTCACCGGGGCCGGTCTGCGGCAGCTCAGGCACGCCGGGGAGGCCGGGAAGACCGGGTGCTCCGGGGAAGCCGGGAGCTTCGGGGAGGACCCGCTGCCGCGCACCCTCGACGACTCCGGTGACCCCGCCCACGTCCGGCGCGACCGGCGCGACCGGCCGCGCAACACCTCGCGCGGCGGCCCGCACCACGGGCTCGGCGGCATCGACCACAGGCTCCACGACGGGCTTCACGACGGGCTCGACCGCAGCACGACGCACGACTTCACGCCCGTCCCGCGCAACCTCGGCCACCCGCTCCCGCACCGGTTCCGCAGATCGCGCCGATGCCGCAGACGGCACCGGTTCGGCGGACCGTACCGACTCCACACGTTCCGGAGCCGGCACACCGTCCGCCGCCTGCGCACGCTCGCCGCAGATCAATCCCAGCGCGAGCAACCCAGCCAGCAACAGCACCACTTGCAGCGCACGCCGCCCGGCCACGGCGCGCGTCACGCGCACAGCGGCATCGGGCAGAACGACTGCTGCGGGAGTCAAGACGAGAAGGTTCCTCTGCTGGGCCGGGGTACCCGGCTGCTGGTCCGACCGGGCGCGAAGCACGACGCTCGCTCCGGGAGTGAAGCCCGCCGATCCTCGCACGGGCCGCCCGCCCCCGCGCAAGCCCCCTGTTACCGATGCGTATTCATGTCCGGTATGGGCAGAGGACGCTTCTCGATCGCCGCTGCCATCACCTCCGGGAAGAGGTCGGGGGTGCAGGCGAAGGCCGGTGCGTCCAACGCCGAGAGCGCTGCCGCGTGTTCACGGTCGTACGCGGGTGTCCCCTCGTCGGAGAGCGCGAGCAGCGTCACGAACTGCACGCCGGACGCCTTCATCGCCGCGACCCGCTTCAGCATCTCGTCGCGTATGCCTCCTTCGTAGAGGTCGCTGATGAGGACGACGATGGTGTCGGCGGGCCGGGTGATCTGCGACTGGCAGTACGCGAGCGCCCGGTTGATGTCGGTACCGCCCCCCAACTGCGTGCCGAACAGCACGTCCACCGGATCGTCGAGCTGGTCGGTCAGGTCGACGACGTTCGTGTCGAAGACGACGAGCCGCGTGTTGAGCGACCGCATCGAACCGAGCACGGCGCCGAACACCGAGGCGTAGACGACGGACGCGGCCATCGAGCCCGACTGGTCGATGCAGAGGATGACCTCCTTCTTCACGGACTGCGCCGCCCGCCCGTACCCGATGAGGCGTTCGGGGACGATCGTCTTGTGCTCCGGCAGGTAGTTCTTGAGGTTGGCCGCGATGGTGCGGTTCCAGTCGATGTCGTGGTGGCGCGGTCTGCTGACCCGGGCGCTGCGGTCCAGTGCGCCGGTGAGGGTGGCGCGGGTGCGCGTGGCGAGCCGCTTCTCGAGGTCCTCGACCACCTTGCGCACGACGGCCCGCGCGGTCTCCTTGGTGGTCTCCGGCATGGCCTTGTTGAGGGAGAGAAGGGTCCCCACCAGGTGTACGTCGGCTTCCACGGCCTCCAGCATCTCGGGCTCCAGGAGCAGCGTCGACAGACCGAGCCGCTCGATGGCGTCGCGCTGCATCACCTGGACGACGGACGTGGGGAAGTACTTCCGGATGTCCCCGAGCCAACGCGACACGGACGGCGCGGAAGCCCCCAGCCCCGCCGACCGGTCCCGCGACCGCTCCTTCTTCCCTCCGTCCCTGCCCTCTCCCCCGTACAACGCACCAAGCGCCCCGTCCATCGCCGCATCCCGCCCGACAAGCTCACACCCGGTCCCCTCACCTTCCCCCCCACCCAGAACAAGCCGCCACCGCCGCATCCGCTCCCCGGCAGCGTCCCCACCCTGTCCACCCACATCCGCCCCCGAGTCACCCCGCACCACGCCGACACGCGCCCCCTGACCCACCCCAGCAGACCCACCCTGAACCCCCGCAGCCCGCACACCCTCCTGCACCACCGCAGCCTCCACACCCCGAGCCACCGCAGCACGCCCACCCTGAGCTACGGAAGCCTGCACACCTCGAACTGCCCCGGCCTGCCCACCCTGAGCTACGGAAACCTGCACACCCCGAACTGCCCCGGCCTGCCCACCCTGAGCCACGGAAGCCCGCACACCCCGAACTGCCCCGGCCTGCGCACCCCCAGCCACCGCATCTCCCTCCCTTCGAGCCCCCGCATCTCCCGCCCCGCCACCCGCCATTGCCTCAGCACCCTCCGACCTGCCCCGAGCGACGTCCCGCGTCATCGGCTCACCCTCACAAGATCGTTGCCGTCATTGGCCCCACGTCCGCCCTCAGGCCCACTCTCGGCGCCGACCCCGTCCCCGACTCCGATCCCAACCCCCAGCAGCAGGCTCAGCACCGGCAGCACCGCGTCCGCCCGCTCCCCGTCCAGCTCCGCCCCGAAGCCAGGTATCCCGCCGGCGACGGTCGCGGCGCCGCTCCCAGACGGCCCGCGCCGCACCAGTTCGCCCAACGTCCGCCGTACTCCCGGTTCGTACGCCGAGAAGGTGCGCCTCAACAGTGGGAGTACGTCGGTGAAGGCGCGGTCGGGGACACCGGTCAGCCAGTCGTCGACCAGCCCGAGCAGCCGTTCGTCGTGCACGAGCAGCATGCCGCCACCCGAGCCGCCCCCTACGAAACCCTCGATCCAGGCCGCGGCTTCGGCGGGTTCCGTGCCCCGTGACAGGGCGAGCCCCATGAAACGGGCGGTCTCGTCCTCGGCCAACTCGCCGCTGTCCGTCAGGATTCGCACGCACCGCCCACGCACCACCCCCGCAACGCTGTCCCGCTCCCCCAGCACCCGCAGCACGGAGTACCACCGCCCCCGCATACCGGCCCCCGGCGGGGACGGCCGCTCCCCCAGCTCCCCCAGCTCCCCCAGCAAGCCCACCGCCTGGTGAACCGCGTCCACATGCCCCCGCATCTCGAGCGCCGCGTCCCCGTCGAGCCCCGCGCACGCGGGCGGCAGCCCTACGAACACCCGCTCGGCCAGGCCCACGGCCACCTCACCGAGGGCAACGGTGTCGGTGCCCCGCACATCCCCGTACCGGAGTGACCGCACCAACGCGGGCAACGCCTGCGCCAGATGCCCGACATCCGCATCCAGCGCCGCCCGGTCCGCGAGGACCCGCATCACCACCGGCAACGCGTCCGGCAACTCGGCCAGCAGACACCGCTCGGCCAGCGCCGTGACATCGGACAGCGCCCCGGCCCCGACGGCATCGGACTCGGCCCGCGCGGTGGCCGCCGCCATCACGGTCGTCCCCCAGACCCCCGCCTCCGCCACCCGCACGGAAAGCTCCGGCTCCCACCGCAGCCGCCACGTCTCCCGGAACGTCCCCGTGCTCCCCCGCGACTCCACGGGCTCGCCCCAGCCGATCCCGAGCAGCCGCAGGCGATGCAGCAGCCTGCTGCGCGCCGCGTCCGTGTCCTTGCGCAGGTCGAGCTCCAACTCCCGTTCCAGCGCCTCGGGCTTGAGCCGGAGCTTTCGCTGGAGCCGCGTGAGATCCCGCTGCAACGGCACCGCCGGCGCGGAGTCCGGCACCTCCCCCAGGACATCCCCGACGACGAGCTTGTCGTGCACGAGGGAGAGCGGCACGTCCGACCCCTCGCACATCACCGCCCGGATCGCGTCCGTCGTCTCGGTGAGCCCCGGCAGCGGACGCCCCCGCATCACCGCGAGCGTGTCCGCGAGCCGCACCGCCTCGATGACATGCGCGGACGACACCATCCTGTCCTCGTCCCGGAGGAGCCGCGCGACCTTGGTCAGCCACCGCTCGACGGGCCGGTCGGGCGCGCCGAACAGATGCCCGTACCAACCCGGCGACGCGATCCCCGCCCCGTACCCGCTGGCCCGGGAGAGGCGGCGGTGCGTCCAGGGCACCCAGGTCATGTCGACCTTCACCTTCGGCAGCCCCTTGAGCAGCGCCCGGTCGGCCGCGACCGGCACCTTCTGCCGCAGCGCAGGCACATGCCAGGCCCCGCACACGACCGCGACCTCATCCGCCCCGAACTCCCGCTGCGCCGCACGCACTTGAATGCGCATGAACGCCTCGCGCACCAGGTCCCGGTCGTGCCCGCCCGTCCCGTACTCCTCGCGCAGCGCCGCCATGGCCTCGCCCAGCGCGTCGAACGGAGCGAACACGTCACCGCCCCCGTGCCGGTGTTCGACGACGTCCTCCCACCACCGCTCCGGATCGTCGTACCCGGCGGTCTCGGCGAGCACCGCCAGCGGATCGATCCGCACCGCGTCGACGTCCGCGTCCCCCGCGGCCCCGGGTTCGCCCGGCTCCCCCTCCGCGGCGTCCTGCGCCCCCTCCGTCCCCTCGGCCCGCGCCAGCGAATGCGCCGCCGGAAGATCCATGAACCGGACCGGAACCCCCGCCCCCGCGGCCCACTTGATCGCGACCCACTCGGGCGAGAACTCCGCAAGGGGCCAGAACGCCGACCGGCCCGGCTCGTCGACCACATGCGCGAGCAGCGCGACCGGCGGCCGCATCCCCTCGTCCGCCGCGAGCGCCACCAGCGCGTCGGCTTCCGGCGGCCCCTCGATCAGCACCACACGCGGCGCGCCCGCCTCAAGCGCGGCCCGCACCGCACGCGCCGAACCCGGCCCGTGATGCCTCACTCCCAGCAGCAAAGGCCCCTCGCCAGCCCGTGTCGTCATCCCCCGCACCTCGCCGCTCATGTCCACTCCTCCCCGTCACCCGCGAACCAGCCACCGTCACACCGACACCCGCATCCACGCCCACGCCCCCGTTCGTCACGCGCTCACCTCACGGCACGCGCGGTAGAAGTCCTTCCATCCGTCACGCTCCCGGACCACCGCCTCCAGGTACTCCTGCCAGATCACCCGGTCCGCCGCCGGGTCACGGACGACCGCGCCGAGGATGCCCGCCGCGACATCCCCCGGCCGCAGCACGCCGTCCCCGAAGTGGGCTGCCAGGGCGAGGCCGTTGGTCACCACGGAGATCGCCTCGGCCGTCGAGAGCGTGCCGCTCGGCGACTTCACCTTCGTACGCCCGTCGGCCGTGACCCCGTCCCGCAGCTCACGGAAGACGGTGACGACGCGGCGTATCTCGTCGATCCCCTCGGGCCCGGACGGCAGGTCGAGCGAGCGCCCGATCTGGTCGACGCGCCGCGACACGATGTCGACCTCGGCCTCGGCGGTCTCGGGCAGCGGAAGGACCACCGTGTTGAAGCGGCGGCGCAGCGCGCTCGACAGGTCGTTCACCCCGCGGTCGCGGTTGTTGGCCGTGGCGATGAGGTTGAAGCCGCGCACGGCCTGCACCTCCTGGCCCAACTCCGGTATGGGAAGGGTCTTCTCCGACAGGATCGTGATCAGCGTGTCCTGTACGTCCGCGGGGATGCGGGTCAGCTCCTCGACCCGTGCCGTCATGCCGTCGGCCATGGCCCGCATGACGGGACTCGGCACGAGCGCGTCGCGGCTGGGGCCGTGCGCGAGCAGCTGCGCGTAGTTCCAGCCGTACCGGATCGCTTCCTCCGGCGTGCCGGCCGTGCCCTGCACGAGCAGCGTCGAGTCCCCGCTCACGGCGGCCGCCAGATGCTCGGACACCCACGTCTTCGCGGTGCCGGGCACGCCGAGCAGGAGCAGGGCACGGTCCGTGGCGAGGGTGGTGACGGCGACCTCGACGATGCGGCGCGGCCCCACGTACTTCGGCGAGATCACCGTCCCGTCGGGCAGCGTGCCACCGAGCAGATACGTCGCGACCGCCCAGGGCGAGAGCCGCCAGCGGGCAGGCCTGGGCCGGTCGTCCTGCGCGGCGAGCGCGGCCAGTTCGGCGGCGAATGCCTGCTCGGCGTGCGGCCGCAGCGCCTCCGCCGGCGCGGTTGTGGACGCGGGGTGGTTCTCGGTCGACGAGGTCGTCGAGTCGACGGACACGGTCATGGAGCGATCCCCCTCCAACTCGTCCGGGCGCATCTGGCCCGGATGTGGTTCCCACCGTGCACCACGCCACTGACAATCGACCCGCGCACACCGTTGACCTGCACGGATATCGAGTGCGGGGTCGATTGTCAGTGGCGGGATCTACCTTCGATGACATGACTCAGCAGGGGGTGCGCTGGACGGCGGATCAGGTGCTGGCACTGGCGCCTGACGCCCCGTCACGCAAGGCGGGAAGCAAACTCGGCGTCGCCGGCCCATGGTCGGAGGCGGGCAGTTCGGGCGAGGGGGCAGTGTGGGGACTGTGCAAGGGAAGTGGCAGCAAGCCGTATCAGACGGTCGTCGACATCGCGGACATCACCGGCGCCGCGGGCCCGGCGTACAAGTGCAGTTGTCCGAGCCGCAAGTTCCCGTGCAAACACGCGCTCGGGCTGCTGCTGCTCTGGTCGGGCGAGGACGGGTCGGTCGGTGCGGTGCCGGACGGGCAGCCGCCGGGGTGGGCCGAGGAGTGGCTTGCGGGGCGCCGCAAGAGAGCGGAGACGAAGCGTGCCCCGGACGCCGGGCCGGGCGCACCTGTCGCAGATCCCGAGGGCGCACGCCGCAGGGCGGAGCGCCGGGCCGAGCGGGTCACGGCGGGGGTGACGGAGCTGGAGCAGCGCCTCTCCGATCTGCTGCGGGGCGGCATAGCCGCGGCTGAGCAGACGGGGTACGGCCTGTGGGAGGAGACGGCCGCCCGCATGGTGGACGCCCAGGCGCCCGGCCTGGCCTCGCGCGTGCGGGAGTTGGGGGCCATCCCGTCATCGGGCCCCGGCTGGCCGGTGCGGATGCTGGAGGAGTGCGCGCTCCTGCACCTCCTCGACCAGGGCTGGCTGCACCGCGAGCGACTGCCGGAGCCCCTCGCGGCCACGGTCCGCTCCCGTATCGGCCTGCCCACCCCGGCGCAGGGCCCGCCGGCACGGGACCAGTGGCTGGTGCTCGCGCAGTACGACACGGCGGACAGCAAGCTCACCACCCGCCGTATATGGCTGTACGGCACGGAGTCCGGACGGACGGCCCTGCTCCTCTCGTACGGAGCCGCCGGACGCGCACCTGCGCTCGCGCTGCCGGTGGGCCTCGCGCTGGACGCCGAGCTGGCCTCGTATCCGGGTGCCGGGCAGTTGCGGGCCGACCTGGGCGAGCAGTTCGGTGCCCCCACGCCGACCGCCGTCCGGCCACCGGGCGTGCAAACGGAACAGGCCGCGCGCCGGTACGGGGAGATGCTGCGGGACGACCCCTGGCTGGATTCCTGGCCGGTGACGCTGCGCGACGTCATACCGACCCCTCACCCGGGGCCCGCATCCGACGGCTGGCAACTGGTGGATGCGGAAGGCGACATGGCGCTGCCCATTACCCCGTCCGCGGCATCCCGAGCGGGTCTGTGGCGGCTGGTGGCACTTTCCGGAGGCGCTCCGGTGACGGTCTTCGGCGAGTGTGGTCACGAGGGCTTCACCCCTCTGACTGCCTGGCCGCGCGGAGCGGGAGAGGCAGTCGCCCTGTGCTGACTGCCGTCCGGCAGATCAGCAAGGCGCGTAGTTCAGCCGACCCCGGCAGATCCAAGACAGCACCGCCGGACGAAGACCCGAAGGACGCGGACGACGCGGACGACTCGGCCGACGCGAAGTACCTGGAAGACCTGAGAGACCCGAAAGCCCGCAGCTAACCCGAGAGATCAAATAAAGACCCGAGAGTCCCGCCCGGGTGAGGAGTCCACATGACCGGCACCACCGCACTCACCGAAGCGACCGCCACCCCCTGGGAGGACCTGGTCACCGCCGCACTCCTCGGCACCGACCGCCGCACACCCCCCGTACGCACCCAGGACAGGGACGCACCGACCGCCCTCCTTGACGCGGCCGCGGTGCAGACCGTGCGGCGCAGAGCCGGGCTCTCCCCCGCGCCCGCGGCCACACCGCCCGAGCCTGCCGCGGACGACCCGCGGCCCCTGGTGCCGCCGTCGGCGCGGCGCAGGCTCGCCACTCTGCTCACCGATCACCCCGGGGCGGGCGGCGGCGGACGCCGGGGCGCAGTGCCCGACCTGATGGAACTGCTGCCCCAGTGGCTGGCGTTGGCCAACGACCGCGGTTTCGCGGCGCCCCCCGAGCTGCTTCCCGCCCTCCTGAACGCGGCCCGGGGGCGCACCGACCTCCGCCCCCAGGCCCTCGCCTTCGCTGGCCCGCGGGCCCTGTGGCTCGCCCGGCTCAACCCGGACTGGAAGTTCGCGCTCCGTTCGACTCCGGGCGGCGGTGTGGCGCTGCCCGCACCGGAGGAGACAGCTCAGGTGCAACAGCTCTGGGAGGAGGGCTTGTTCGCCGAGCGCGTCGCCCTGCTCGGCGCCGTGCGGGCGCATGACCCGGCCGCCGCACGTGACTTGCTCGCCTCCACCTGGAGCACGGAGCGTGCGGAGGACCGCCTGATGTTCCTCGACTCCCTGCGCACCCATCTGCACGACGCGGACGAGCCGTTCCTGGAACAGGCCCTCACCGACCGCAGCCGCAACGTCCGCGCCACCGCGGCCGAGCTGCTCTCCGCGCTTCCCTCGTCGGCTCTCGCCGCGCGGATGGCGGACCGGGCGGCGTCCTGCGTGGCCATAGACCATGCGCAGGGCACGAAGAACGAGCCGACGCTCACCGTCGAGTCGCCGCACGAGTGCGATGCGGGCATGGAGCGCGACGGCGTCATCCCGAAGCCGCCCGCCGGCCGGGGCGAACGGTCGTGGTGGCTCGGCCAGTTGGTGGAGGCGGCCCCGCTCGGCATCTGGCAGGAACGGCTCGGCGGCCGTTCCCCCGCCGAGATCGTGGCGCTTCCCGTGGCCGACGACTGGCAGAGCGAGCTGCACGCCGCGTGGTGCCGCGCGGCCGTGCGGCAGCGCGACGCGATCTGGTCCCGTGCGCTGCTCGGGGCGCCCTCGTCGCCTGACGCGGCGGGGCCCGGCGCGGCCTCGCTCGCCGAGCGCGCGAAGCTCCTCGCCGCGCTGTCGGCCCGGGAGCGGGCCGAGTGGGTCGCCGGGTTCATCGCGACGCACGGTCTCTCGGAGGCGTTCCAGTTGCTCGGCGTGTGCGCGCTGCCCTGGTCGGAGCCGCTGGGCCGGGCAGTGGTGGACGCGCTGAACATCGCGCGGGACGCCGGGAGTTATCCCTGGAGCTTCAGCGGGGTGATGGGTCTGGCGGAGCGCTGCCTCGACCCGGCGGAGGCGGTCCGGCTCGACGTGCTGACGGCGATACCGGACGAGCCGGAGGACGCGTCGCCCGGCGCGGGCGGCTACTGGTCGGAGGCTTTCCAGCGTCTTGTCAGTACGTTGCGTCTACGCGCGGCGATGCGGGCGGAGCTGGGCGCGGAGCCGGTCAGGCCGGGCGCGGAGCCGGTGAAGCCCGGCGCGGCGCCGGAAGATCCGGGGGTGCCGTCATCTTAGGCACCCCCATCGCGAGGCCGGGCGACGGACCGGTCGCGAGGCCCGGGCGGCCGGGCGGTCCCAGTCCGGCACGGTGGCCGTCAGGCGCCCGCAGGCTGGCGGACGTTCGCCCGGACCCAGTCCACGATCGAAGCCGTCGTGGCCCCGGGAGTGAAGATCTCCGCGACGCCCTTCTCCTTGAGCGGCGCGATGTCCGCCTCGGGGATGATGCCGCCGCCGAACACCTTGATGTCCTCCGCGTCGCGCTCCTTGAGGAGCTCGATCACGCGCGCGAAGAGCGTGTTGTGGGCCCCGGAGAGGATGGACAGACCGATCGCGTCGGCGTCCTCCTGGATCGCGGTGTCCACCACCTGCTCGGGCGTCTGATGCAGGCCGGTGTAGATGACCTCCATACCCGCGTCACGCAGTGCCCTCGCGATCACCTTCGCTCCGCGATCATGACCGTCGAGACCCGGTTTGGCCACCACCACGCGGATCGGACCGGCTGCCACACCCATCACTGCCTCCATGTACCGATATCCATCTGTCCAAGCACTGGCACCCCGTGCCGCACCGGCCGGGGAAGTGAACGAACGTTATCCCCAGCATCTCGCACCCGGCAGTTTCACGGTGGAGAGCGAGGGGGAAATCACACGAAGGGACACGTTCGCTGCGCGCCACTCCCGTGTCCAGCGGCTTTGGGACCGCCCGCGGGACGGCGCAAGGGGAGCCGCAACGAGGTCGCCGTGCCACCGCGCCGTCCGCTGCGCGCCGTGGTGATGCGGCGGATCGGCGATCGCGCCGGTACAGGGTGCGCCGTCGGCGCTGACCACGCACCGCCGTACGACCTCTGCCACGCCTCCCCACTACGGGCACACGGGGGTCAGAGCCGTCCCCCGGCGTGCCGACCGGGAGGTCGACCATGACCATCACGAGGGTCCTGCCCTTTCGCCCGCCCTGTTCTCTGCTGCCCGCCAGACTGGCGGGGCTCTCCATAGCCCTGCTGAAGGCGACCGCACTGGAGGTGGCGATCCTCGCCGGGCATCTCCTCCTCTACCCGTCGGGCATCGCGCAGGAACGCAGGATCGCCGCCGAACTGCCGCCTCCCGACGCGCCCCGGCTCCCCGCGGAGAGCCGGCCGCCGGTCGTCCTGCTGCACGGCTTCATCGACAACCGCTCGGTCTTCGTCCTCCTGCGCCGCTCCCTGGCCCAGCACGGCGGCCAGCACGTGGAGTCCCTCAACTACTCGCCTCTCACCTGCGACATCCGCACCGCGGCCGAGTTGCTCGGCCGCCACATAGAGGAGATCTGCGAGCGCACGGGCCACCACCAGGTGGACATCGTGGGGCACAGCCTCGGCGGCCTGATAGCGCGCTATTACGCGCAGCGCCTGGGCGGCGACGAGCGCGTCCGCACCCTGGTCACCCTCGGCACCCCGCACGAGGGGACGCGGGTCGTGCCGTTCGCCGACGCGCACCCGATCGTGCGCCAGATGCGCCCCGGGTCGGACGTGATCGAGGAGCTGCGGGAGCCCGCACCGGGTTGCCGGACCCGTTTCGTGAGCTTCTGGAGCGATCTGGACCAGCTGATGGCACCGCTCGAGACGGCCTGCGTCAACCACCCCGACCTGATCGCCCAGAACGTACGGGTCTCCGGTATCGGTCATCTCGCCCTGCCCGTGCACCCCGCGGTCGCCTCCGGCATCCGCCAGGCCCTCGATCTGCCTGCTCCGGGGACTCCCGCGAAGGGCGCCGAGAACGGACTCACCGTGGCCTGAGGAGCAGCTCGCGCACCCCGCGGCGAGGGAAAATTGTCGAACGGAGCTCGAACGCAAGGCCAAAGCTGTGCCCGCCGACCGCCGAAAGGCGGCCGAATGCCCGTTTCCTGAGAGCACGAAACCTGCCGAAGATTGTCGTCCCCGCATACCGCCGGGTACAGTCGCCGCACTGCTCTGCCCCCTGCTGCCGAGGCGAAAGAGAAGTTGGTGAACGACCGTCACCCGTCGGGGAGCTCGACACCCCCGGCCTCGGCACCCGCCGACCATGCGCCCTACGCGGCGTATGACCCGCAGAGCACCCAGCACGGCGCCTACACCGGTTACGACAGCTACTCCACCGGAAGCTTCGACACCACGGGCAGCTATGCGGCGGCCGGTCACGACACCGGAAGCTTTGCGTCCGACCCGCTCTTCGGCGACATGCCCGGCAGCTCGTACGACACCGGCCAGTGGTCCACCACGGGGACCCAACAGACGCTGAACCACGACCCGTACGCCGCGCAGCACCAAGCCGCGTACGACACCGGTGGGTACGAGAACGGTGGCTACGACACCGGTGGTTACGACACCGGCGCCCTGTGGTCGACCGGCGGCCACCAGCACCTCACCGCCGACATCCCGGCGCAGCAACCGGGCCCCGAGGCCACGGGCCAGTGGGACGCGGGCACCTGGGACCAGCCGCAGCAGACCGGCCAGTGGCAGACCCAGGCCTTCGACACCGGCGCTTACGACGCGACCGCGTGGAACTCCGCCGACCAGGACATGACGTACGGGACCACCGCGACGCACGATGCGTACGGCACCCCCGAGACACTTGAGGCACACGAGGCGCACGGCACGTACGAGGGCCAGGACACGCCCGGAGCGCCGGACACATACGAGGCTCCCGAACCGTACGAGCATTCGCCTTACGACACCGGGTCCTACGCCACCGCGTCGTACGACTCCGGCCCTCCCTCCCCCGACGCCTACGCTCAACCGGTTCCCGCCGAGCACGAGTTCACACCCGACGAGGCTCCCGCCGATTCACTCGGCCCGGTCGAGCCGACCCGCAGGGTCTCCGCGGGTGACGACGAGCCTCCGCTCATGGACCGTTCGCACGGCTCCCGCTCTCGGGCCCGCCGCCGCTCCCCCGCCAAGCGCTCCGCGCTCTTCACCGTCGCCGTGCCCTCCGCCTGCGTGATGGGCGTCGCGGGTATCGCCGCGGCGTCCGTGGGCAACTTCGGCGGCGACGACGGCA
Organism: Streptomyces sp. NPDC050439; assembly: GCF_040655335.1. Lineage (NCBI taxonomy): Bacteria > Bacillati > Actinomycetota > Actinomycetes > Kitasatosporales > Streptomycetaceae > Streptomyces > Streptomyces sp. NPDC050439. The sequence continues at coordinate 74,076 of NZ_JBFAJT010000004.1, read as the reverse complement.
AGGAGACGCAGGCGGCAACGGCCCCGGACCCCACGTCGGTGCAGCCCTCCGCCGCGAACAACAAGCTCGACACGCAGCTGGCGAACCTCTCGGCGGACGCCGGTGACTTCGCGGACCGCGCGAGCCGCACGCAGGAACGTATCGACCTCAAGGCGGAGAAGGTCGCCGCCCAGAAGAAGGCCGCCGAGGAGGCCGCGCGCAAGGAGCGCCTGCGCCCGAAGTTCTCTTTGCCGGTGAAGCAGCACGGTCTGAGCGCGTACTACGGCCAGGCCGGCGTCAACTGGATGTCCGCGCACTCCGGAATCGACTTCCCGGTGTCGTACGGCACCGAGGTGCTCGCCGCCACCGACGGCACGGTCTCCACGAAGTGGAACAGCGCCTACGGCAACATGGCGATCGTGACCGCCAAGGACGGCACGGAGACGTGGTACTGCCACCTCTCCACGCACAAGATCTCCAGCGGCCCCGTCAAGGCGGGCGACCCCATCGCCTTCTCCGGGAACTCCGGCAACTCCACTGGTCCGCACCTGCACTTCGAGGTGCGTCCCGCGGGCGGCTCGGCCATCGACCCGCTGCCGTGGCTGCGCAGCCACAACCTCGACCCGACGTAACTCCGGCCGCCCCCGCGGCTCCTGGGGCCCTAGAGCTTCTCCACCGGCGCGTACCGCAGGAGGAGCCGCTTCGGCTTCGGCTCTCCGAAGTCCACCGTCGCCTCGGCGTTCGCGCCCGTCCCCTTCACGCCGACCACGGTCCCGAGGCCGAACTGGTCGTGCGTGACCCGGTCCCCGACCGCGAGCGCGACCACCGGCTTCTCCGACGCGCGACGCGTGGCGAAGCCCTGGGCGCCGCCGGTCCGCGAGCGGGACGACGACAAGGAGGAGGCGATCCCGGCTGCGGGGCCGGAAGTGGCCGGCGCGCCGACGGAACCCTTCCGCTTCCAGTCCAGGTGCGCCTCCGGGATCTCCTCCAGGAAGCGTGAGGGCGGGTTGTACGAGGGCTGTCCCCAGGCGCTGCGCATCGAGGACCGCGTCAGATAGAGCCGCTCACGCGCGCGCGTGATGCCCACATACGCGAGGCGGCGCTCCTCCTCCAGCTCCTTGACCTGGCCGAGGGAGCGCATGTGCGGGAAGACTCCGTCCTCCATGCCGGTCAGGAAGACGACCGGGAACTCCAGGCCCTTGGCGGTGTGCAGTGTCATCAGCGTGATGACTCCGGAGCCGTCGTCCTCCTCGTCCGGGATCTGGTCGGAGTCGGCGACGAGCGCGACCCTTTCCAGGAACTCGGAGAGCGTGCCGGACACGCCAGTGCCCGCGGCCTCCTCGCCCTCGGTCGCGCCTTCGACTTCGCCTTCGCCTTCGCTGTCGCTGTCGTTGTCGCTTTCAGCGGTCGCCGCACCGCTGTCCTGCTCGAACTCCAGGGCCACGGCGGCGAGTTCCTGGAGGTTCTCGATGCGGGTCTCGTCCTGCGGGTCGGTCGAGGCCTGCAACTCGGCCAGATACCCGGTCCGTTCGAGCACGGCCTCCAGGACCACGGCGGGCCCCGCGCCGGACTCGACGATGGTCCGCAGCTCCTCCATCAGGACGTTGAAACGCTTGACGGCGTTCGCCGAGCGGGCCGCCATTCCGTACGCCTCATCGACGCGCTTCAGGGCCTGCGGGAAGGAGATCTTCTCGCGCTGCGAGAGCGCGTCGATCATCGCCTCCGCGCGGTCACCGATACCCCTCTTGGGCACGTTCAGAATGCGCCGCAGTGGGACGGAGTCCTCCGGGTTGGCGAGCACGCGCAGATACGCGAGGACGTCCCGGACCTCCTTGCGCTCGTAGAAGCGGACGCCGCCGACGACCTTGTAGGGCAGGCCGACGCGGATGAAGATCTCTTCGAAGACACGCGACTGCGCGTTCGTCCGGTAGAAGATCGCGACGTCGCCCGCCTTCGCGTCGCCCGCGTCGGTGAGCCGGTCGATCTCGTCGGCGACGAACTGCGCCTCGTCGTGCTCGGTGTCGGCGACATAGCCGGTGATGCCGGCGCCCGCGCCCGCGTTGGTCCACAGGTTCTTGGGGCGGCGGCTTTCGTTGCGCTCGATGACTGCGTTGGCCGCGGTCAGGATCGTCTGCGTGGAGCGGTAGTTCTGCTCCAGGAGGATCGTGGTCGCGTCGGGGTAGTCCTCCTCGAACTGGAGGATGTTGCGGATCGTCGCGCCGCGGAAGGCGTAGATCGACTGGTCGGCGTCACCCACGACACACAGCTCGGCCGGGTCGTCGCCCTCGCCTCCGGAGGGGCCCACCAGCTCGCGCACCAGGGCGTACTGCGCGTGGTTGGTGTCCTGGTACTCGTCGACCATGACGTGGCGGAAGCGGCGGCGGTAGTGCTCGGCGACGTCCGGGAACGCGCGGAACATGTGGACCGTCGTCATGATCAGGTCGTCGAAGTCGAGGGCGTTCGCCTCGCGCAGCCGCGACTGGTACATCGCGTACGCCTGGGCGAGCGCCTTCTCGAAGCCGTCGGCGGCCTGTCCCGCGAAGGTCTCCTCGTCGATCAGCTCGTTCTTCAGGTTCGAGATCTTGGCGCTGAAGGACTTCGGCGGGAACTTCTTCGGGTCGATGTCCAGGTCACGGCAGACCAGCGCCATCAGCCGCTTGGAGTCGGCGGCGTCGTAGATCGAGAAGGAGGAGGTGAAGCCCAGCTTCTTCGACTCGCGGCGCAGGATGCGGACGCAGGCGCTGTGGAAGGTCGACACCCACATCGCGTTCGCCCGCGGTCCGACGAGCTGCTCGACGCGCTCCTTCATCTCGCCCGCGGCCTTGTTCGTGAACGTGATCGCCAGGATCTGTCCCGGGTGCACGTGCCGCTCGGCCAGGAGATACGCGATGCGGTGCGTCAGGACCCGGGTCTTGCCGGAGCCCGCGCCCGCGACGATGAGCAGCGGTGAGTCCGCGTGCACGACGGCCGCGCGCTGGTTCTCGTTCAGCCCGTCGAGCAGGGCCGCCGGGTCGATCACGGGGCGCGGGGCGCCGCCGCGGTAGTGCGCGTCCCGGGGTACGGGCGCGTCGAACTTCCCGTCGAACAGATCGTCCGGAACGGATTCCGGGGCACTGTCCTCGGGCGGCGGCGGGGGCTCCTCCTCGGAAGCCCGCGAGGGCTTGAGGTCCGCCAGGAAGCTGTCATCAAAGAGGCTGCTCATCGCCTCCCGAGTCTAGGCGGCCCCACTGACAACCCGCCCCGGGTTCCGGCCACGTCCACCCGCACACGGCCCGCCCGCGGATCGTCACGTTCCGCGACTGCGCTGCGTGTCCGCGTCAAGGGCTTCGTAAAGTAACGAAAATGTATCGGGCATATCGAACATCAACCTTCACACGGACCACACGAGTTGGCTACCGTGCTCCGCGGGCTGCTCGTACTCCCACCGGCGAACCCCGCCGGTAACGGGTGGCCTCCGCCGAGTTCGATCTCCTCGGAGCCGGGGACCCACCAAGAACTTGGGGTGAATCGGTCCCGTACGCAGTACGGGACTGTAGGGCAACCTTCCGGAACCACCCGCCCGAACCCGACAGCTAACCCGGTAGGCGGTCTACGGAAGGAGTCGCCTCCCTTGGCGTCGCACCGCAAGCCGCGGGCCCGCATCACCGGTCTGCGCACCGCTCCGGCCCTCGGCATCACGACGGCAGCCCTCACCTCCGTGGCCCTCCTGTCACAGAGCGCGCAAGCGGCACCGTCAGCGCCCCGGAAGCCCAGCCTCGAAGAGGTGCAGAAGAAGGTCGACGACCTCTACCACCAGGCGGGCGTGGCCACCCAGAAGTACAACTCGGTCAAGGAGCGCACCGACAAGCAGCGCAAGAAGGTCGACACCCTTCTCGACGACGTGGCCGAGCGCGCCGACAAGCTGAACGAGGCCCGCCGGCAGCTGGGCACGTTCGCCGCGGCCCAGTACCGCACCGGCGGCGTCTCCGAGACCGCCACGATGATGCTCGCCGACGACCCGCAGGGGTACTTCGACCAGAACCACCTGTCGGACCGGCTGACCGCACGCCAGAAGAAGGCGGTCGACGACTACCAGACGCAGCAGGCCTCGGCCACGAAGCAGCGCACGAAGGCCGCCAAGAGCCTGGAGACGCTGAGCGACTCGCGGAACGATCTGCGGACGAGCAAGCAGACCGTCCAGAAGAAGCTGGGCAAGGCGCGCACGCTGCTCTCGGAGCTGACGGCCGAGGAGAAGGCGCGGCTCGCGGCGATCGAGAAGAAGAAGGAAGAAGAGGCCAAGCGCAAGGCCGCCGAGCTGGCGCGCAAGCAGGAGGCCGAGGCGGAGGCCAAGCGCAAGGCGGCGGAAGAGGCCGCGGCCAAGGAGCGCGAGAAGGAGACCCCGGACTCGGGCACGGGGTCGGGTACGGGCTCGGGTTCCGACACCGGCACGGGTTCCGGCTCCGGCTCCGGCGGCACGGACAGTGGTTACGCGACGAAGGCCGCGAAGGTGATCAACTTCGCCGAGGCGCAGATCGGCAAGCCGTATGTGTGGGGCGCGACCGGGCCCGACTCCTACGACTGCTCCGGGCTCACCCAGGACGCGTGGAAGGCCGCGGGGATCTCTCTGCCGCGTACGACGTGGGACCAGGTGAAGGTCGGCACGACCGTGAAGACGGCCGACGCCAAGCCCGGCGACCTGGTGTTCTTCTACGACGACATCAGCCACGTCGGGATCTACATCGGCGACGGCAAGATGATCCACGCCCCGAAGCCGGGTACGAACGTCCGCGTCGAGTCGATCTACTACATGCCCATCCACAGTGTGGTGCGGCCCGCCTGAGCACTCGCCCAGGAACCCACCTACGCGCGCGTGGCGGGGGGGGCGGGCGGCGGGGTGGGCGGCCGGCAGGCCCGCGGGACGGCGGGTATCCGTGGGCCGAAA
>NZ_JBFAJT010000004.1:0-69166 GCF_040655335.1 Streptomyces sp. NPDC050439 | reverse complement strand
GCCCGCGACGCGGTCCTCGCCCGTGGTGGGGCCGGGTTGGTAGCCGATCAGGGCCCCGCATTCCCGGGGGAATGCGGGCCACGCGCGCGTAGTGGGTCGGTCGGATCGGCGGACTCAGGTCCACAGCACCGCGATGAAGATGTTCGCGACGGTCAGCAGGCCGACGGCGCCGAACATCCCCTTGTCCACCTTCTCGTCGTCCCGTTTCACGTAGACCAGCGCGAGGATCACGATCAGGACGGCCATCTTGATGCCGATCTTGACGTTGTTGACGGGGTTGTCGTCCGCCTGATTGAGGCCCACCAGGATCACGCCCGTGACGAGCATCGTGAGCGCGCCGTGCAGCATCGCGGGGTTGAAGCGGGCCGTGCCCTGGCCCATCTGCTTCATCTGGGTGAGGAAGCCGCCCAGGAGGGAGGCGATGCCGATGATGTGCAGGCCGACGAAGAGATGGGTGAGAACGTCCATGGTTCCGGAGCCTAGCCGGGGCCATATCACCACTCCGTAGCCAGGTGGGGCGCGAGCGCCGCATCGGTCACGCGCACCTCCGAAGGCTTCCGGTCTGGTGGATCGCGCGGTCACTTGAGGTCACCGAACACCACACTTGCGTCAGTTGCGCACAATCCGTCACCAACCCGTGATGGTCAGGTTTAGCGTCCTTCGTCAGGTGACCGGCTCCCCACCGCCGCCCGGACCCGGGGCGGCAGTCGGCCACCACCGCCGAGAATCCGGCGGCGGCCCGCTCCCCCTGTGCGGGCCGTCGCCGGAACCTTAAGGAGCCCCCCTTCGTGGCAGCGCACCGCAAGCCGAAACAGCGCTCGCTCAGTGGCCATACGGCCCGCACCGCCGCCACCATCGCCCTCGCGGGAGCCGCCACGGCCACCGCCTTCGAGGGCACGGGACACGCGGATCCACGGCTCAGCCCGGCCGAGGTGAAGTCCAAGGTCGACGCGCTCTACCGCGAGGCCGAGATCGCCACCGAGAAGTACAACGGGGCCAAGGAGAAGGCCGACGGCGCCGAGAAGTCCCTCGGCGAGCTGCGTGACGAGGCGGCCCGCAAGACCGAGAAGCTCAACTCGGCGCGTCAGGGGCTCGGTTCGATCGCCGCCGCTCAGTACCGCAGCGGAGGCATCGATCCCGGCGTCCAGCTCGCGCTCTCCTCCGACCCCGACCAGTACCTGGAGCGCGCCGCGATCGCCGACCGCGCGGACAGCCGCCAGGCGGCGGCCGTCACCGGCGTGCGGAAGCAGCTCCGGGAGATCGACCAGCTGCGCACCGAGGCCGACGACACCCTCGCGCACCTCAAGTCCCGTCAGGCGGAGCTGAAGAAGCACAAGAAGACGGTCAACGGAAAGCTCGGCGCGGCCAAGCGGCTCCTGTCACAGCTCACCGGCGATCAGCGCGCGGACCTCGCGGGCGAGGACAGGGCATCGCGTGACGCGGGCCGTGAGGGCCTGCGGGGCGCCCCGGGCAAGGCACCCAACGCCCGCGCCTCGGCGGCCGTCTCGTACGCCTACAAGGCCCTCGGCAGCCCCTATGTGTGGGGAGCCACCGGGCCCGATGCCTTCGACTGCTCCGGGCTCACCCAGGCCGCCTACCGGTCGGCAGGCGTCGGCCTGCCGCGCACGACGTACGCGCAGATCGCCTCGGGCGAGCGCGTCTCGCGCTCTCAACTCCAGCCGGGCGACCTGGTCTTCTTCTACCAGGGCATCAGCCATGTGGGCCTCTATGTGGGCAACGGCCAGATGATCCACGCCCCGAACCCGAGCGCACCGGTCCGCCTCGCACCGATCAGCCAGATGCCGTTCGCGGGGGCGACGCGAGTGGCGTGAGGGGCCCCGGACAGCCCGAAGCACGGCCCCGGGCCCGCAGGTACTGTCAGGGCCATGTCCCGCCGCACGCTGCCGCCGCCTCCGCCGCCCGCCCATCTGCGCACCTGGCCGGACCGGAACGCGCTGCTGTACGACCGCGGCATGGCCCTGGAAGACCTGCGCCGACGAAGCCTGGGCGTGCACCGCCTCCTGATGCTCTGGCTGTTGGCACTCGGCTGCGTCATCGGCTGGGCGCTCCTGGCGGTGCCACTCGAAATGATCGAGGACCACGACCCGATGGCCTTCGTGATGGGTCCGATCTGCGCGGTCCTGGGCCTCGGGGCCATCGCCCCGTCGGTCGTGGGCGTCGTCATCGGCGTCCGCAACGACCGGAAGGTCCGCGAACTCACCGACAGCTGGCTGGCGCTGGACAGCCACCCGGTGTCGGACTCCGCCCTGCGCTCCCCCGCCCTCAGCCTCTGCTGGCTCCTCTCGTCCCTCACCGTGTGCGCGCTCGGCCTGTGGGCGTCCTTCGCGGCCGCCGCCTACGCCGAGCCCGGCAGGGACTCGTACAGCGACGTCGCGCTCGGCATGGGAGCGGGCCTCATCATGTGGCTGACGGGCCTCATCGGCATTACCAAGGCGGTGGGCCACTACCGCTGGGCGATACGGAAGTTGGGCCCCGCCCCGGTGGCGAGCGGCGCGCACCGCTGAGCCGGGGGCGGGCCTTGGGTCAGACCAGCCGCCGCGCCGTCGCCCACCTGGTCAGCTCGTGACGGTTGGACAGCTGGAGCTTCCTCAGCACCGCCGACACATGTGATTCGACCGTCTTGACGGAGATGAACAGCTGCTTGGCGATCTCCTTGTACGCGTACCCCCGCGCGATGAGCCGCAGCACCTCCCGCTCGCGCTGCGTCAGGCGGTCCAGGTCCTCGTCGACCGGGGGCGCGTCGGTCGACGCGAAGGCGTCGAGGACGAACCCGGCCAGGCGCGGCGAGAACACCGCGTCGCCGTCCTGCACCCGGAAGATGGAGTCGACCAGGTCGGTGCCGGTGATCGTCTTGGTGACATAGCCGCGGGCACCGCCACGGATGACCCCGATGACATCCTCCGCGGCATCCGAGACGGAGAGCGCGAGGAACCGCACGGGGCTCTCGGCGTCGGACATCAACGGCGCGCAGCGGCGCAGCACTTCGACGCCGCCGCCGCCCGGAAGGTGCACGTCCAGGAGCACGACCTCGGGGCGCGTCGTCGTGATCACCGTGACCGCCTGGTCGACGTCCGCGGCCTCTCCGACCACCTCGACACCGGTGATCGCGGTCCTGCCGATCTCCGCCTGGACGCCCGTGCGGAACATCCGGTGGTCGTCGACGAGGACGACGCGCGCGCGACGGCCCTCCGGGGCACCGCCCGCGGCGGCACCGGCCGACTCGGCCGACTCGGCCGACTCGGCCGACTCGGCCGCACCCTCTGATCCACCCCTGGGCCCCACGGGCTCGCTCGCGTCGCTCATGTCGTCGCCGTCCTCTCCATCTCCAGCTCGACTTCCGTGCCGCCCCCCGGCACCGCGCGCAGCCGCGCCGTGCCGCCGTTGCGCTGCATACGGCCGATGATCGATTCTCGTACGCCCATGCGGTCGTCCGGCACGGAATCCAGATCGAAGCCGGGGCCACGGTCCCGGACGGACACGAACACGGTCTCCCCCTCGACTTCGGCGAAGACCTGTACCGCACCGCCCTCGCCACCGTACTTGGCGGCGTTCACCATTGCTTCCCGCGCGGCCTGGGTCTGTGCCGTGAGGCGGTCGTCCAGCGGGCAGTCGCCGACTATGACGACCTCGATGGGGACGCCGTGCTTGTCCTCCACCTCCGCGGCATCGCGCCGCACCGCTTCGGCGAGGGTGTCGGGCTCGTCCGCCTCGTCCTTGCCCGTGCCCTCGGGTTTGTAGAGCCATTGCCGCAGGTCACGCTCCTGAGCGCGGGCCAGGCGGCGCACCTCCGAGGCGTTCTCGGCGTTGCGCTGGATCAGGGTCAGGGTGTGCAGGACCGAGTCGTGCACATGGGCGGCGACCTCCGCCCGCTCCTGGGCGCGGATACGCATCAGCCGCTCCTCGGAGAGGTCCTGCATCATGCGCACGAGATAGGGGCCGGCGAGCAGCGCGACGCCGACAAGCACGGCGAGCGCGGCCTGCAGCACGGAGCTGAGGTGCGAGGTGGAGCCCTGCAGCACGACGATGCCGGAGACACCGGCGCCGACCAGCAGCACTCCGGCCCCCGCGCGGGCGATGGTCAGGGTGCGCCTGCGGCGGCCGACCGCCATCCAGCGGGCCCGGCGGGCGTTGTCGGCCTGCCGCCAGACCAGGGCGACACCGGCGGCGACGAGCAGGGTCGGCCAGAGATAGGCCTTGGTCGAGCTGCCCAGGTCCACGTTCCCGACGAAGACCATGGCGACGATGACCATCGCGAGCAGCGCGACGAGCTGGCCCTTGTCCGGCTTGCGGGCCACGAGTCTGCGGCGTCCGTCGGGTGCCGTCTCGGATGTGACGGCCGAGGGCGGGCGCATCGCGTCGACCCCGCCGACGCCCAGCGGCACGAAGAACCAGAACGCCGCGTACAAAAGGCCGCCGAGCCCGTCCGCCATGAACAGGCCGACGAAGATCAGCCGCACCCAGACGACGGGAAGGCCGAGATGACCGGCGAGGCCGCGCGCGACACCGCCGAGCCAACGGCCGTCACCGCTGCGATAGAGCTTTCGCAGCGGCCGCTCGTCTTCGATGGATACTGCTGCGGCTTCCGGCATGTCTCCGATATTCACACGCGTATGCGGGCGCGGGCATCAGGGTCGACCCCCGAGACGTCCCTGATCTCCGACCCGGACGCCGGGCCGCGGAGGTCAAGGCAGGGGTGTGTCAGGGACGATCTCAGGGTTCGGCCAGGGTTGTCCCGACTGCCGCCGCGGCCTTGGGCCCGTCACCATGGACACATGAAAGACGAGCAGCCCGCCGGGTCGGGCCCGCAGGCCGCACCGCACGATTCTCGTTACGCCACGGCGCAGGAGCCGGGCGGGCCGATGGTCGTGCTGGCCTTCCGCCGCGACCGCCGGCACAAAAGACTCGGCGGCGTGTGCGCGGGGCTCGGTCAGCACTGCGACATGGATCCGGTGATCTTCCGGATCGGGCTCGCGCTCCTCTCTCTCACCAGCGGTCTCGGCCTTGTCTTCTACGGTTTCGCGTGGCTGTTCGTCCCCTACGACGACGAGGAGGAGAACGAGGCGCGCAGGCTCCTCTCCGGCCGGGTGGACGGTCAGGCGCTGACGGCCGTGCTCTTCGCGCTCGTCGGCTGCGGCGTCTTCCTCTCCCTGCTGAACAACGGCGGGGCGCTCACCTTCGCGGCCGTCCTCGCACTGCTCCTCGCGGGCGCGGGGTACTGGTCGCAGCAGCGCGGCACGACCGATCCCGACCCGGTGGCGGCCCAGGCCGTGGCGGACGCGCCACCTGAGGCGAAGGCACCGCCGGTGGCCGGCGCCCCCTCGTGGTGGCGGGACCCGATCATCAAGGACGGCACGCACGACGGGATCTCGGGCTATTTCTGGGGGCCTGCGGGAATGACCGTTCAGTACCAGCCCGACCCGCCGCACGGGCAGCCGCTGCCGCGCGCCTCCGAGGACCCTCCCCAGCCCCCCAAGCCGCGAGGCCCACGCTGGATCGGCGGTCTCGTCTTCCTGGGAGCGCTGCTGGCCGGAGGGCTCGGCACCGGCCTCACATGGGCGGAGCAGCCGCTCGGCACCAGCCTGCAGACCGGCCTCGCGCTCGCGCTCGGGGTGTTCGGCGCGGGCATCGCCGTCAGCGCCTTCCTCGGGCGCACCGGGGTGGGCTCGATCATCCTGGCGGTGATCACGGCGGGGCTGCTCGCGGGCTCGGCCGCCCTGCCCAAGGACATCAGCACCACCTGGGCGGAGACGGAGTGGATACCGACGGCGGCAGGTCAGGTCCAGCCGCAGTATGAGCTGGGGACAGGCATCGGGACGCTCGACCTGACCCGGGCCGGCCCCGGCAAGGGAAAGACCCTGAGCACCAGTGCCGAGGTGGGGGCGGGTCAGCTGAAGGTCATCGTGCCGAAGGACAGCACGGTGAAGCTGGACATCGAAGTGGGCGTCGGCGACATCCAGTTGCCGGACGACCGCAAGCAGGACGTGGACATCGCTCCGGGCAAGGAGAAGTCGGTGACGCTGGACCCGGTCGCGGGAAGCAAGGACGGCGGCACGCTCGAGCTGCGCGTCGAAGTGGGCATCGGACAGGTGGAGGTGACCCGTGCTACGCCATGAGTTCCATCCCGGCAAGCTGGTCCTTGGCCTGTTCCTGCTGATGGCGGCGATCGCCTACGCGGGCGACGCGGGCGGCATATGGGACACACCGTGGTTCCTGGCCTTCCCGCTCCTGCTGGCGGGTCTGCTCCTGGGAGGCGCGGCAGCAGCGGTGTCGTACGGCATACGCGCCCGGCCCACGGCCCGTGCGGCGGGCCACCGGGCCGACGGCTCCACGGACGCCTGACCGCCCCGGCCGGCGGTCAGGCGAGTCCCGAACGGTGCCTGCGCCGGTCCGCGATCATCGAGTCGACCGAGAAGACGGACGCCCCCGCGAGGATCAGCGGGAGCCAGGCCATCAGGTAGATCAGGTCGTTGCCGTAGTAGTAGGGCTCGGTGGACCAGCTCATGGTCAGCCAGAGGCTGAGCGAGATCAGCGCTCCGCCGAGCGCGGCGATCCGGGCGAACAGGCCGATGAGGGTGCCGATGCCGACGGCGAGTTCGCCGAGGGCGATGGCGTAGCCGAAGCCGACGGGGCTCTTGAGGGCGAGGTCGACGAGTTCGGGGATGGCGGAGATGTCGCGGACGCTGTCCATCTGCTGGCCGATGGAGCCGTCACCGCCGGCGGACATGAAGGCGCTGTCGGTGATCTTGTCCAGGCCCGCGTAGATGAACGTGACGCCGAGGAAGATCCGGAGCGGCAGCAGGGCGTATCGGGAGGCGCTGTCCCGCCAGCCGCTGCTTCTGACGTAGCTGGTGTGGCTGTCGGTACGCATGCCGTGTGCCATCGCTCTCGCCGCCTCTCCGGTGACCCGCCTCGCCCATTGACCCGTCATCTGACGATACGTACGAAGAGGGGGCGCTGCTCAGTGGCTTGCACCGAATTCGCGATGCGCGGCACGTGGCCGGGCCGTGTGGCTCAGTCCGTGACGTCGATCGTGCAGCGGTTCGTCTCCACGCCCGCGGCCGTGATCACCTGGACGTCGACGCGTCCGGGCTCCACGTCGACCGGGACGGGGACGGTCAGGGAAGCGTCGGTCGGGTTGGTGAACCCGCCCGGCACGGGGACGAGCGGCACGTGGACGTGCACGGTCCCGATGCGGACGACCATCCGGGCGAGACGATCGGCGGTCTGCCCGCCCGGGGGCACGAAACCGGCGCCGCGGATCTCGATGTCGTCGCCCGTGCGGATGGGGGCGTCGAGATCGCCCGCCTCCCTGGCGCGCACCACGGAGAGGATCACGGGCCGGCCGCCCTCGGCGTACTTGCCCGCGAGGTATGTCGCCGCCGACACCAGGACCAGGAGGGCGAGGCCCCACGGCAGGTCGGGCAGCTGCTCGGGACGGCGCGCGAGACGTACGGCGGCGAAGATCATGGCGACGGTGCTGACCAGGACGTACTGGGCGTCGGTGAAGCTGCCGCGGCCCGCGTCGTCGGTGAGCAGATCGGCGGCCCGAGGCCGGTCGGCGGGCACCTTCTGCAGCCGTTGGCCAAGGACGCGCAGACCGACCACGCGACGTACGAGCACGGCGACCCCGCAGACGACGGCGAGGACGGTCACGGCACCGGCGGCGCGGGCGAGGTCGAGCCCGGCGATCAGCGCGTCCCGCTCCCGGTGGCCCGACGCCCCGGCGAGTTCGCCGACGAGGACGAGGACGGCGAAGACGAGGAGGAGCACCCAACAGGCCGCCACGGCACCGGAGGTGGAGAGGCGGTTGTCCTCACCGATCAGTGGGGCGAGGATGCCGCCGCGCGCCCGGTGCGCGTATCCGGCACCGGTCAGCAGAGCGGCGACGACCGCGGCCGCGAGTACCCCCGCGGTCCGGGCCAGGGTCCACCCGGTGCCGATCGCGGTGAGCGCCTGGACCAGGAGCAGGACGCCCACGCCCACCCAGAGCACGGCGGCCGTGCGGCGCCAGAGGTGGGCGAGCCAGGCCTGGCCCTCGGCCCTGCCGCGTTCGGCGACGGCGTGCGCGGACTGGGTCAGCTCGTCCGACACCCACTGCCGGGAAGCGCCCGCCGAGTGGGCGACCGCCGCGGGCAGCCCCTGTCCCGCCGCGAGCTCGTCGCGCTTGGCGAGGAATGCGGCCACGGCTCGCCGATGCCCCTCACGCGCGCCGTGCGGGCAGTCGCCACATGTGCAGCCGCCCCCGTGTGCGCCGTCGCGCGCCTCCTGCACCGCCACCGCGTACGCCGCCTTCCCCACCCTGGTTCGAACCCCGAAACGTGAACTTCCTTGCGATGAAAGGGGATTGTGCCGTACTAGGAGACGATCAGCTTCCCTGGGTCAGGTCAGCGAGGGTGATTCGGCCGTACGCGTGTTGACGCGGGGAGTTGTCGGCTCGGAAACGGGCTCAGGCCAGCAGATCCGGTTCGCTGCGGCTGATGTCCTGCCACAGGGACTGGTAGTTGATCCACGCCACGAGATCGCTGCCGAGCTGCTCGCGGGTCGCCACCGCCTGCTTGTGGCCGATGAGGATCGGGCGGCCCGCGGCGCGCGCGCTCAGCTGGACCTGGCAGGAGCGTTCCATCGTGAGGAACCACCAGGCAGCGGCGTCGACGGAGTCGCCGACGGTGAGCAGTCCGTGGTTGCGCAGGATGACGGCCTTGTGGTCGCCGAGCGCGGAGGCGATCCGCCGGCCCTCGTCCGAGTCCACGACGACGCCCGTGTAGCCGTCGTACAGCGCGTGGCTCTCGTAGAAGGCGCAGGACTCCTGGGTGATCGGGTCGAGGAGTTCGCCGAGCGTGGACAGGGCCCGGCCGTGCAGCGAGTGGCAGTGCGCGACGGCGACGACGTCGGGCCGCGCCAGGTGCGCCTGCGCGTGCACGGTGAAGGCGGCCTGATTGACGTGGTGGCGCCCCTCGACGACCTGTCCCTCCGCGTTGGCGAGGACCAGATCGCCCACCGTGATGTGCTTGAAGGGCATCCCGAAGGGGTTCACCCAGAAACAGTCCTCGTGCTCCGGGTCCCGCGCCGTGATGTGCCCGGACACCCCGTCCTCGTATCCGAGCCGCCCGAAGATCCGCAGCGCTCCGGCGAGCCGTTCCTTGCGGTGGCGCCGTTCGTCCGCCGGCGAGTCGTGCACCGGCGGCATCGCGAACTGCAACCGCTCGACGGGTATCGGTGTGGGCGCCTGCATGTGTCCTCCATCCCTGGCTGTACGGAGCGGAAGTTACCGCCGGTCAGCGCAGGAAGACAGGGGCTCCCTGTGAAGAGAGTGCGCAGTCGGGGCGGGAGGCCGGGCGGGAATCGGTGCGCCATGCCGGACAGAAGGTGTCGGGTATCGGCGGGACACTCGCCGTATGACGACGAACTGGGCAGCCTTCAGCGCAGCAGAACCCACCTTCGCGCGGACCGCAGAGGAGCGGTTCGGCCTGTTCACGCACCACGTCCTGGCCACGCTCCGCAAGGACGGATCACCGCGCACCACGGGGCTCGAAGTGCGTTTCCTGCACGGCGAGTTGTGGCTGGGCATGATGCCGGACTCGATGAAGGCACTGGACCTGCGCCGCGATCCGCGCTTCTCGATCCAGGCGAACCCGGGACCGGGCACGGAGATGGCGGGCGGCGACATCCGCATCTCCGGGCGGGCGATCGAGGTCAAGGATCCCGAGGTCATCGCGCGGTACGCGGGCGAGGTGAACCCGCCGGACCCGGACGCGTTCCACCTCTTCCGTACGGAGCTCACGGAGGTGGTGCGGACGTACATCGAGGACGGGAAGTATCTGGCGGTGCAGCTGTGGAGGCCGGGCGTACCGGCGCGGACGACCAGGCGGACCTGACATACGCGAACGGCGCCGCCCACCTACGTGGACGGCGCCGTCTCAGCGCTGCGGGGCGACTCCAGCGGGAAGAACCGCGGGAAGGAACCCGGGGAGGACTACTCCCACTCGATGGTGCCCGGCGGCTTGCTCGTCACGTCGAGGACGACGCGGTTGACGTCGGCGACCTCGTTCGTGATGCGCGTCGAGATCTTCGCGAGGACGTCGTAGGGAAGACGCGACCAGTCGGCGGTCATGGCGTCCTCGGAGGAGACGGGACGCAGCACGATCGGGTGGCCGTACGTCCGGCCGTCGCCCTGCACGCCCACGCTGCGCACGTCCGCGAGCAGCACCACGGGGCACTGCCAGATCTGCCGGTCGAGACCGGCTGCCGTCAGCTCCTCGCGGGCGATGGCGTCGGCCTCGCGGAGCAGGTCGAGGCGCTCCTTGGTGACATCGCCGACGATGCGGATGCCGAGGCCGGGGCCCGGGAAGGGCTGGCGCTGGACGATCTCGTCCGGCAGACCGAGCTCCTGCCCGACCATCCGCACCTCGTCCTTGAAGAGCTGGCGCAGCGGCTCGATCAGCTGGAACTCGAGGTCCTCGGGGAGGCCGCCCACGTTGTGGTGGGACTTGATGTTCGCGGTGCCCGTGCCGCCGCCGGACTCGACGACGTCGGGGTAGAGCGTGCCCTGGACCAGGAACTCGACGGGCTGGTCGTTCGGCGCCTCGGCGATGATCTCCGCCTGGGCCTGCTCGAAGACGCGGATGAACTCGCGGCCGATGATCTTCCGCTTCTGCTCGGGGTCGGAGACCCCGGCCAGCGCGGTCAGGAAGCGCTCCTGCGCGTCGACGACCTTGAGCTGCACGCCCGTGGCGGCGACGAAGTCCTTCTCGACCTGCTCGGTCTCGCCCTTGCGCATCAGACCGTGGTCGACGTACACGCAGGTCAGCTGCGAACCGATGGCCTTCTGTACGAGGGCGGCGGCCACGGCGGAGTCGACGCCTCCGGAGAGGCCGCAGATCGCGCGCTTGTTGCCGACCTGCTCGCGGATCGCGGTGAGCTGCTCCTCGACGATGTTGCCGGTGGTCCAGTCGGGCTTCAGGCCGGCTCCGCGGTAGAGGAAGTGCTCCAGGACCTGCTGGCCGTGCGTGGAGTGCATCACCTCGGGGTGGTACTGCACGCCGTACAGCTTCTTCTCGTCGTTCTCGAAGGCCGCGACCGGCACGACGTCCGTGGACGCGGTGACGGTGAAGCCCTCGGGCGCCGCGCTGCACGCGTCGCCGTGCGACATCCACACGGGCTGCTCGGACGGGGTGCCCTCGAAGAGCGTCGAGCCGGGCTTGGAGACGGCCAGCGGCGTGCGGCCGTACTCCCGCGCGCCCGAGTTGTCGACGGTGCCGCCGAGGGTGATCGCCATCAGCTGGAAGCCGTAGCACATGCCGAAGACGGGGACCCCGGCCTCGAAGATCGCGCGGTCCAGCCGCGGCGCCTCGTCCGCGTACACCGACGAGGGGCCGCCGGAGAGGATGATCGCGGCGGGGTTCTTGGCGAGCATCTCGGCGACCGGCATGGTGCTCGGCACGATCTCGCTGAACACCCGGGCCTCGCGGACGCGGCGGGCGATGAGCTGGGCGTACTGCGCTCCGAAGTCGACGACCAGAACGGTGTCGGGGGCGGCGGCAGCGGGGGACGCTGATGGCACGGCGGCGGCCTTCCGGCGTTGAGCGTGAGCTTGAGCGTGAGCTGGGGCTCGTGCGTGAGCAGGGGGTCTGTTTTGTCGATTCTAACGGGCCCGCGGACACCCCCTTCGTCACATCCGACGGAGCCCGGTCCCACCGCGGGGTGCCGGAGAGGGCGTCTCAGCATCCGAGCCGCGCCGGAGCCCGTGTTGACCGGGCACGCGCGCGTGGGGGCATACTGGCCCCGTGACCAAGCACCTCAGCTTCCTCTTTACCTATGGCAACCGGCCCGCCGGCTGCCATGGTCGAGCTGCTTGATCCACTGACAAGCGACTTCCCAGGCGCCCCGGGCCGACAAGGCCCGGGGCGTTCTGTCATTTCCGGGCCTTGTCGCTCCGGGGCACTCCACCGGGATCGATCCGATCCACATCCGATCCCCATCCGACCAGGAGCCCCCATGAGCATCGCCACGACCGACAAGACCGGCGCCCGCACCCCCGAGGCCGCCGACGTGATCGAGGGCGCACGCGACCGCATCGACGCACTCGACGACCGCATCATCGGTCTCGTACAGGAACGGATGGCCGTGTCGGCCGTCATCCAGGAGGCCCGGATCAGTTCGGGCGGCCGTCGCGTGAACCTCTCCCGCGAGATGGAGGTCCTCGGCCACTACAGGGACGCCCTCGGCAAGCCCGGCACGTCGCTCGCGATGACGCTCCTCGAACTGTGCAGGGGCCGGGTCTGAGCACCTCACGGCGCGAGCCGGAGCCCCCGGTGTCCCACCGGATCTGAGTTCGGGTCCGCTCTCACCCGTACGGCGCGTGACCAGGCCCGGAGGGGCTTCGTTGGTCCCGATGTCCGTGCCAGCCAGGGGCGGGCACGGAAAAACCACGCGTGGCTCCGCTGGAGCGATGAGGCGCACACCTCGTGTGCGCCGTGGGACCTCGCTCCAGAGACGTGACCGGACGGCAGGGGACAGCAGCCCGGTCACCCAGGGAACGGTCGGCTTCGGGGACGCCCGAAGCCGACCGGCCTCCGTCCCGGAAGCGTCCCTTCAGTTGTCTCCCCCAGCCGCCCCCGAGCCGTCCCCCAGCTGTCCCCGAGCCGTCCCTCAGCCGTCCCGCGGTCCCCAGGTCCCTCAGCTTTCAGGCTTCTACGTACCCCTTTGTAGACCCAGGTGTCCCTGTTCGTCCGGATCATGTCGAACCGGTTGCGCGGGTCACGGCGCATCCACCACGATGCGTAGCAGGCAGGCCGCGCGTGCGGCACTCCACAACTCCATTGCCATTGGTCGAGACCACTCGTGCGCCCCTCGTGCGCCGGGTAGGCCACCGGCGCGAAGCAGACCCGCGGCGCACTCCCCCGGCGCCGCTCCGGGCACCGACGCTGCCCTGACGTCGGTGCTGACGGCCAAGGGCCCCGTGGTTCCGTCCCGCGGGGCCCTTAGCTCTGCGGTCGCACGCCCCGCTTCCGCCTCAGCTTCTCTCTCTGCCTCTGGTTCTACTTCTACTTCGCCGCAGCCAGCTTCGTGAGCTGTGCCTCGACGATCCCGTCGGCCACCTTCGGGTCGCCCTCCTCGCCGGAACGGGGCGACCGCGGGTCGAAGATGTTCGAGGCGCGGAAGGCGATCAGCGTGGAGCCGCTGCGTACGACCGTGACGCGATCCCTGTGCAGGAACTCACCGGTCCGGCTCGCCAGCTTGTACGAGACGGCCTCGTCGCCGTCGACAGGACCGGGCTGCGGCCTGACACCGATGTACCGGCGGCCGCCGTCCCCGAACGTGGCGCACTTCTTCGTCCTCGTCGCCGCGCGCAGGGTGTCCATGGTCTTCTCGGCGTCGGCCTGGCCGTACGCGAGGAGCACGACCTCGGTCGTCGTGGTGTCCGCGACGTCGGTGCTGGTCAGTGTGCGGCTGACGTGTGCCTTCGACTTCGCCGGGGCGGCAGCCGTGAGCATCTCGGCGAGCGGGCGGCACTCGGCCGGGTTCACCCGGCCCGCCGACGGCCCGGCCTTGTCCGTGCCCTTGTCCTCGGCCTCACCCGGACCGGACTCGACCTTGTACTTCTTCACGTCACGCGAGGCGAGGGCCGCCTTCTCCAGCTTCGCGGAGGCGGAGGCGGAGGCCGGGGCGGAGGTGGGGGCCGAGTCCGCACTCCCGGGCTTCTCGTCCTTGCCGGCGCCACCCCCGTCGCCACTGCTGCCGCCGCTGCACGCCGCCGTCAGGCCCAGCACCACCACGGTCGAAACAGCCACCACGCCCCGCGCCACAGCTGACTTCACGTTCCCGCTCCCCCACTCTCGTACGCATCGTGCGGAGTCACCCGCTCAAGCGGAGTCACCCGCACCCCTCCTACGACGGAAGATCGTTACGAGCGGTTCCCCGCCCCGGGTCGCCGGGCTACTGCCACATCCAGAACCGGAACGGGCTCAGGAGCACGATCGCCAGCGCCATGAAGCCCACCACGATCACCACGCTCCACACCCGGCGGCTGCGCTCCGAACGCCCGCCGCGCCGCGGCCCGGTCGGCGCGGCGCGCCACTCGTCCGGCCGCCACGCCCCGGCGGTGCCCTCCCCCCGCGCCGCCTTGCGCTTCCGGCGCCGACGGCCAAGGGCGCGGGATTCCGCCGCCTGTCGGCGCGCCGCCTCCTCGTCGAGGCGCCGCAGCCGTTCGGCCACCATGCGCGCTCGCGCGGACGGCTCCTTCGGCGCCGAGGTGCGGATGTCGCGCAGACTGTCGCGCTCGAACCGCTCCCACACCTCGTCCGGTATGTGGTCCGGTCTTTCGCCCTGCTTCCCCACGCCCGCCCCCTGCTGCTGCCTGCCGATTCCCCTGGCTCACGACGATCACCGTCGAGCGGAGGAATTTCTACGGCAACCGGCGACAGACGCACAAGCCATGTGATCCAAGCCACATAAGAATTCTGTGAGTTCGAGGACAACCATTCACAGGCGGCGCAGGTCATGCATGCGTAACAACGGCCACACCCGCGTCCCCACCGCGGAGGCCTCCACCTCCGTACCGCCCGCCCGGTGGTACGCCGGACTCACTGAGGTCTTCATGAAGCTTCGCCGTGTCATGGCCGCCGCGGCCGCGACCGCCGCAATAGCCCCGATCGCGCTGCTGTCGGCCCCTGCCGCCTACGCGACCCCGGACACCACGCCGACCCCGACCGCGACGGCCACCGAGTCGGCCACGCCTCCGGCCACGGGCACCCCGACGGAGCAGCCGACCACGACGCCGCCGCCGAGCCCGACGACCACCGCGCCCACCACGCCGGCGCCGAGCGGGACGCCCTCCGACACGGCCAAGCCCTCGGAGACGGCCAAGCCGACCGAGGAGCCCACCGAGGAGGAGCCGACCGAGGCGCCCACGGACTGCCCGGTCGACGAGGACAGCGACGACGCCGACACGAAGCTGGAGATCGGGCTCTCGGGCCTGCCCGGCAAGATCGTCGCGGGCAGCGGCTGGCACCAGTTCAAGCTGACCGCCTCCAACCCGAGCGACCAGAACCTCGGTGAGGTCCAGTGGCTCGCCATGGTGGACAACTACACCGAGAGCGAGGACGAGAAGGACTGGCTCGCCAACTACGCGCAGATCCAGTACTTCAACCCCGACACCAAGGCCTGGGAGTCCATTACGGACGAGGTCTCGGGCGGCTTCTACTTCGGCTCCACCCCGCTGGGCGCCAAGGAGAAGGTCGACATCAAGCTGCGTCTCAACGTCAGCGCCAAGGCCCCGGCCGGCGACGGCTACGCGCTCGGCCTCGGCGGTTACCTGGACTCCGAGGAGAACTGCGTGCGCAACGCGTTCTCCTTCTACGAGTTCACGGTCCTGAAGGCCGGCAGCTCGAACGAGAACCCGGGCGAGGCCGACAAGAACGAGGACGGCAAGACGCCCAACGGTGGCAAGACGCCCGTGGGCGGCGCCAAGGAGATCCCGGTCACCGGCAACCTCGCCGAGACCGGCTCCAGCTCCATGCTGCCGACCATCGGCCTCGTCGGCGGTGTCGCCGTCATCGCCGGTGCGGGCGCGGTCTTCGTCGTCCGCCGCAAGAAGGCCGACGCCACCGCGTAAGCACCGGTATCGGCACGCCGCTCAGCGGCACTGAAGCACGCGAAAGGACCTGCGCTCGGAGGGGGGTGCAGGTCCTTTGGCGTACGCGGGGCCGCTGGTGGTACGGGGGTCTACTTCTTGGCCGGCACCGCGGGCATCCCCAGGAAGGGCAGCTTCAGGGCGCCGAACGCGTCCGCCGGTACCGCCGGGGACTTCGGCTCGACTGCGGCGAGGCGCACGTACTGAGCGCCTTGCGTGGGACGCGTGTCCTCGGCGCCCTTGTTGGGCCAGAACGACATCGCGCGCTCGGCCTGCGCGGTGATCGTCAGGGACGGGTTCACGCCCAGGTTCGCGGAGACCGCGGCGCCGTCGACGACCGAGATGCCGGGGTGGCCGTAGAGGCGGTGGTACGGGTCGATGACCCCGGAGTCCGCCGAGTCGCCGATCGGGCAGCCGCCCAGGAAGTGCGCGGTCAGCGGGGTGCCCATCAGCTCGCCGATGTTCGACCCCGCGAAGCCGTTGATCTCCTTGGCGAGCAGCGACGCCGCCTCGGTGGCCTCGGGGATCTGCGTCGGGTTGGGCGCGCCGTGGCCCTGCCGGGCGGTCAGCAGGCCCTTGCCGATGCCTTTCTCCTTGCGGTACGTGGTCAGGGAGTTGTCGAGGGTCTGCATGACGAGGCCGATGATGGTCCGCTCCGACCAGCGCCGGTTGGAGAGCGAGCGGACCATCAGCCAGGGGTGCTTGACGGCGTTGCCGGCCCAGCCGGCCACGCGCGCCTTGCCGCCCTTGATGCTGTAAGGCACCTGGAGGATCGTCATGCCGCCCATCGCGTTGGACCTCTTGCCGTAGCGGACCGGCTCGATGTGCGTGGTGGCGTTCGGGTGGATCGACGAGGTGATCGCGACGCCCTTGGTGAAGTCCACCTTCTCGGCGCCGTGTTGCTTGCGGTAGCGGCGGTCGGTGGTCTGCGAGCCGACCAGGGCCTCGGAGTTGGTGCGGGTGAGCGCGCCGAGCCTGCCGGAGATGCGCGGGAGCAGGCCGGTGTCCTTCATGCGGTGCAGGAGCGTCTGCGTGCCGTAGGTGCCCGCCGCGACGACGACCTGGCGCGCCGTGAAGGTGCGCCCCTTGCCCTTGCGCTTGGCGTCCGTGGGCAGGGTCGCCACGGCGAATCCGCCTCGCGAGTCCTCGGTGACGGTGACGACGGAGGTCATCGGGTGGATGACGGCTCCCGCCTTCTCCGCGAGGTAGAGATAGTTCTCGTTGAGGGTGTTCTTCGCGCCGTGCCGGCAGCCCGTCATGCACTCGCCGCACTCGCTGCACGCCTTGCGGGAAGGACCGGCGCCCCCGAAGTACGGATCGGGAACTTCCTCGCCGGGCCCGGCCGTTGAAGTACCTGAGGCGTCCTGCTCGTCGCCGAAGAAGACGCCGACCGGCGCCATGTGGAAGCTGTCGCCCACTCCCATGGCCTCGGCGGTCGCCTTCAGGTGGACGTCGGAGGGGGTCGTGGTCGGGTTGAGCCGCACCCCGAGCATGCGCTTGGCCTGCTCGTAGTAGGGGCCGAGCTCCTCCTGCCAGTCCGTGATGTCCTTCCACTGCGGGTCGTTGAAGAACGGCGCGGGGGGCACGTAGAGCGTGTTCGCGTAGTTGAGCGAACCTCCGCCGACGCCCGCCCCGGCGAGCACCATCACGTTGCCGAGCAGATGGATGCGCTGGATGCCGTACAGGCCGAGGGCCGGTGCCCAGAGGTAGTTCTTGAGGTCCCAGGAGTTCTTCGGGAGCGACTCGCGGGTGAAGCGGCGGCCCGCTTCGAGCACGCCGACGCGGTAGCCCTTCTCCGTCAGCCGCAGGGCGGAGACGGAGCCGCCGAAGCCGGACCCGACGACGACGACGTCGTAGTCGTACGCCGCTTCGCCGTCGGAGCCGCCCCCGCCGTACCCACCGGCCTCGCTGTCCGGCTGTTTCTGGACAGAGCTCTCCTGTGACATTGACTCTCCTCGTTGAGATCTAGCGCAGGCGCAGGGACTTCATGACCTTCAGGCTGAGGCTCATGAACGCCGCGTACTTCTCGTCGTCCATGCCGAAGGACGGCGCGAGCGGCATCAGCCGCTGGTGCGCGACGGTCTGCGCCTCGGTGTACTTCAGGATGCCCTCGGAGCCGTGGCGGCGGCCGAGGCCCGAGTCCTTCATGCCGCCCATCGGCGACTGCACGCTGCCGTAGGCGGGCGCGAAGCCCTCGTTCACGTTGACGGTGCCGGTGCGCAGGCGGGCGGCCATCTTGCGGCCACGGTTGCCGTCCTTCGTCCAGACCGAGGAATTCAGGCCGTACGACGTGGAGTTGGCGAGCTCGACCGCTTCGTTCTCGTCGGTGAAGCGGTAGATGGAGACGACCGGGCCGAAGGTCTCCTCGGCGCACACCGCCATCGGGGCCTCGACGCCGTCCAGGATCGTCGGCTCGAAGAAGTACGGGCCTATGTCGGGCCGCGGGACGCCGCCCGCGACCAGCGTGGCGCCCTTGGCGACCGCCTCGTCGACGTGCCGCTTGGTGGTCTCCAGCTGCCGCTCGCCGACCAGCGAGCCCATCTCCGCGCCGTACGCGAGGGAGCGGCCGAGCCGCATCGCCTTCGTCCGCGTGGCGAAGCGCTCGACGAACTCGTCGGCGATCGACTCATGGACGTAGAGCCGCTCGATGGAGATGCACAGCTGACCGGCGGACGAGAAGCAGGCACGCACCGCGCCCGCCGCGGCCTTGTCGATGTCGGCGTCGTGGAGCACCAACATGGCGTTCTTGCCGCCCAGTTCGAGCGAGACGCCGACGAGCCGGCCTGCGGCGCCCTGGGCGACCTCGCGGCCGGTGCGGGTGGAGCCGGTGAAGGAGACGTAGTCGGCGTGCCTGACGATCTCGGGCCCGACGACGGGTCCCTCGCCGATGACGACCTGGAAGACCTCGGCGGGCAGACCGGCCTCGATGATGAGGTCGCGGGCCCACAGGGCGGTCAGGCAGGTCTCCGTGTCGGGCTTCATCACCAGCGCGTTGCCCGCGACGAGCGCGGGCAGGGCGTCGCCGATGGACAGCTCGAAGGGGTAGTTCCAGGGCGCGATCTGGCCGACCACACCGCGCGGCTGCCGGTTCTCGGTGACCTTCGTGAGGGTCGGTACGACACCGGTGTGGCGCTTGGGGTTCAGATACGCGGGAGCCTTGCGGCCGTAGTGCCGGGCGGCGACGGCGACGGCCTGCAGCTCCTCGTGCGCGTGCAGGCGGGCCTTGCCGGTCTCCAGCTGGATGAGGTCGAGGACCTCGGCCTGGCGCTGCAGGACCAGGTCGTGGAAACGGAGCAGGATCGCCGCGCGCTGCCGGACCGGCGTGCGCTCCCAGGAGATCTGGGCGACGCGGGCGCGCTCGAAGGCGGTGGCCACGTCCTCGGGGGTGGACTCGGGCAGGTCGGCCAGCTTCTCGCCGGTGAACGGCGCGTGGTTGGCGGTCCGGCCCGATCCGATCACGTCGCGGGTGAGCTGCGCGATGAGCTCGGGGGTCACCACGTCGGCGGCGGTGCGCGCACCATCCGGGGCGGTGGCTGTCGGGTTCGTGCCGAGGGGCGCTGCGATGGCCTGCGAGTCCGTCATGTGGGTGAGCGTAGGCCCAGGTCAGGGTTTTGGGTACCCGTCGGTAATCAGCTTTCACCGCGCACACACACGATGCCAGCGTTCACTGGCGGTAAAGCCCCTGATCAGGGGCTTAGCCACAGTTGATCAACAACGGGCGACCAATTCCGGCGGGACCCACGGGCAGGGCCGCGCGTCAGGGCTTGGCGATCTCCAGTTCGGCGATCGCGGTCTTGGCGACCTCACGGCCCCGCTCGACGAAATCGCCCTTGCCGGGGTAGTCGATCCAGAGCTTGTACATGTCGCCGGGCTTGGCGGTCTTGTAGTAGAAGACCTTGGCCTCGCGCGGTCTCGGCGCGTCCGAGTCCGAGTCGTCGACGTAGGTGACCGTGTTCTCGGCCGACTCCCGGTCCTTGTACGTGGTCTTCGCGGTGCGGCTGCGGGGAGCGGGCGTCTCGGCCATGTTGCTCTGGTCGCCGCCCTCGATCGCGTCGCCGTCGCTGTACGCCTGCGCGGCGGCGGACCCCGCCATCTCACCGGTGGCGTCCTCGGACTTCTTCGAGAGGTACAGCGTGATCGAGATCGCCGTGCTCGGGTCGGTGTACCTGACCCAGTGCTCGGTCTTGTTGATGCCGTCCGGCACGGACTTCACATAGTGCGGCGGCGCCGCGAGCGTCGCGCCCAGCGCCTTCTCCTCGTGCGTCTTCCAGCTGTCCGCCTCGGCCGCCGCGAACGGGTTCGTGACCACGAGGACGCCCGCGACCACGGCCGCGACGACCACCGCGCCGACGCCCATGAGCCCCTTGCGGCCGATGGTGACGCCCTTGCCTCCCGAGGCACCGCCGCCGCCGACCTGGACGACCCGCGTCGGCGCCGCCTGCGGAGGCCGGGCCGCCTCTTCTAGAAGGGCGCGGACCTGCGCGGCGCGCGGCCGCTGGCCGGGATCCTTGACCAGGAGGCCGTTGATCGCCTGGGCGAGCGGGCCCGAGGCCGAGGCGGGCGCCGCGGGCGTCGCGTTCAGGACGGACTGCAGCGTCGCCGGGGTGTTGTTGCGCCGGAACGGCGAGACGCCCTCCGTGGCGGCGTACAGGACCACGCCGAGCGACCAGAGGTCAGAGGCCGGCCCCGGTCGCTGGCCGAGGACCCGCTCCGGGGCGATGAACTCGGGCGAACCGACGAAGCCGCCGGTGTCCGTCAGGTTGGTCTCGCCCTCGATCTGGGCGATGCCGAAGTCGGTGAGGACGACGCGGTCGTGCTGCCCCAGCATCACGTTGTCCGGCTTGACGTCACGGTGCAGGATGCCCGCCTGGTGGGCCGCGTCCAGGGCGCCGAGCACCTCGAGGCCGATGCGGGCGGCGTCACGGGCGCCCAGGGTGCCCTCCTGCAGCGCCGCGCCGAGCGAGCGGCCCTGGACCAGCTCCATGACGATCCACGGCTGGCCGTCCTCCACCGCCACGTCGTGGACGTTGACCACGGCCGGGTGGTCGAGGCGGGCCGCGGCGCGCGCCTCGCGGCGCATCCGCTCGAAGACGTTGGCACGCTCGCGCTCGGGCAGGTGGTCGGGGATGCGGGGTTCCTTGACGGCGACCTCGCGGTCCACCGTCTCGTCCTTCGCGCGCCAGACCGTGCCCATGCCGCCGTGGCCGAGCTTGGACAGCAGGCGGTAGCGGCCCGCGATCAGCCGGCCCGCGCCCGGTTCCGGCTCGGACGGCTGGTTCGGCACCACCTGGGTGGGCTGGGCGTACGGCGACGGGGGCGGGGTCAGCGGGCCGGGCTGCTGCTGGGCGTACGGGTTGCCTTCCCTGGCGCCGCCCTGACCCCCTTGCCCGGGGGCAGCGGGCTGCGGTGGCTGCAGTCCGAAACTGGTTGGCTCGTACGGGCCGTAAGAGGCTCCCCCGTCATTGCTCATGCCCCATGACTACCTTGCCGACCACCCGGGGTTCCACCCGGGTCACTGACTTGTGACAGGGGTGATGCGCCGGGCGAAGCCTCAGCGGCGCACGAACGAGTCCACCGCCGTGTCGAAGTACCGCCGCCCCTCCTTGGCCTTGTCGACCGGCGCCGAGACCCACACGTCGTACATCCGGCCGCCCTCTTCCCAGCACAGGTCGAACGTGTGCCGGTCGCCCTCCGCCTGCGTGAAGCCGTCCCAGCTGAACTGCCAGAGGGCGGCGGGGCGTCCGTTGTGCGAGGTCTCGGTGACCTCTCCGTCCCGGTAACCGGGGTTGTTCTGAGGCCCCTTGGCGTCGGAGCGGCGCTGCACGGCGAGCGGGCCGCCCGGCTCCGGGGCCGACTCCTTGATGCCTATGCGGAAGGTGCCGCCCGACGACTTGTAGAAGGTGCGGGGCCCGTCCACCTCGCGCGTGAAGCCGTCCGGCACGGCGAGCGTGAAGCCGCGGGGGTCCTTCGTGACGCGGTAGCCCTCGGGGGGCTCGGGCGTGGAGGGCTTGGGGGTGCGGGAGCCTCGCGTGACGGTCACCGTCGGGGTCGGCGAAGGTGTGGGGCTCACCGTCTTCGTCTGCGCGGACTGCGTGGCGGGGGTGGTGGGCGTACCGCCGCCGTCGCCGTCCCGGCTCATCAGGAGCGCGGCGGAGACCCCGGCGCCGGCCACCGCGGCCACGAGCGCGGCGGCTATGAGCATGGCTCTGCGTCGGCGACGGGAGGGGCCGGGCGTCTGCGCGGGCGGGCGTATAGGCAGGTCACGGTAGGTGGGCGTGTAGCCGCCCGGCCCGGCGCCGGGCAGTGCCGAGGGCTGGCCGCCGGCCCGGCCCGCGGGCGTCGACGGCATCCGTCCCGTCTCGACGTACGTCCGCAGCAGCCGTTCCGCGTCCACGGTGCCCAGGCGCCGGTCCGGGTTGCGTTCGAGCAGGCCGAGGATGACGGGCAGCAGCGGGGCGGCGGCGGGCGGCGGACGGATCTCGTCGAAGACGACGGCGTGCAGCACGCCGCTGATCGAATCCCGGCGGAAGGGCGACTCGCCGGTCAGCGCGGCGACGAGGAGCGCGCCGAGCGACCAGAGGTCGGACTCGGGCCCTGTCCGCTCGCCCGACATCCGCTCGGGCGCGGTGTATTCGGGGGAGCCCACGAACGATCCGATCTCCGTGAGCGTCGTCGCCCCGCTGACCTGCGCGATCCCGAAGTCGGTGAGGACGACACGGCCGGTCGTCTCCTCCATGAGGACGTTCGCGGGCTTGATGTCGCGGTGCAGGACCCCGGCGGCGTGCGCGACCCGCAGCGCGCCGAGGAGGGCAATGCCCATCCGGGCCACTTCCCGCGCGCCCATCGGGCCCGCCCGCGCGATCCGCCCGGCCAGCGAACCGCCCTCGATCAACTCCATGACGATGTACGGGTGGTCGCTCTGCACGACGACGTCGTGGACGACGATGATGTGCGGATGTCTGAGCTGCGCGGCCGCCCGCGCCTCGCGCAGGGTCCGCTCGCGCTGCTGCGTCGCGTCGGATTCGGAGAGCGTGTCGTCGAGGGCGAGTTCCTTGACGGCGACCTGACGGCCGAGAAACTCATCCGTGGCCTGCCAGACCACGCCCATGCCACCCCTGCCGAGCCGCACATCCAGGCGGTAACGGCCAGCTATGACCCGGGCGTTGTCCCCCACGCTCCCCATGCGGCCATCATGCCCCACACGTGTGCGGTCGGACCCTGTGGGCCTGCGGGGCGGACTGGTTCCGGCCGCTTGTCCCAGTCGTCCCGGTCACGGGCGACCGCATTCAGCTCTCCCGCCAGCCCCGGAGCATCGCGTCGAACTGCTGGCGCGCCTTGCTCCAGTCTTCTGCGGGGGACGACATGTAAATCACGTACTCGACGCCGTCACGGCTGAGATACGCCTGTTCGATTGCCCGGCGCGGGCCCGCCGTCGTGTCGTTGGCGCCCGCCGTCCAGCTGAACTCCCAGAGGGCGCCCGGACGGTCGCGGAAGGTGTTCGAATCCAGTTGGAGCCGCTTGTAGCGGGGGAGCTTGACCCGCAGGTTCTTCTCCAGGTCCACCTGGTGCGTGTAGGGGCTCTCCCACGTCGAGTTGCGGTCGATGGCGATGCGCACGAAGTGGCGGCCGTGGTCGGGCGTGTAGTCGATCTGGGTGCCGTCGGCCTCGCGCTCCCAGCCCTTGGGCAACATCATGCTGAAGCCCTCGGCGTCCTTCACGCGGTGCCAGTCCGCGGGAATGCCGCCGACGGTCTTGCCCTCCCCGCCGCCGGCGGACTGCCGCGTACCGCCGTCGTCGCCGTCCGCGTAGTACAGGTAGCCCGCGGTTCCGCCGCCGAGCAGCGCGACCGCCGTGGCCGCCGCGACGATCATGGGCGCCTTGCGGCGCTTCGGGGGGTGGGTGGACGGGGGCTGGTGGGAGTTGTGGACGACGGTGCCGGAGGAGAGGGAGGAACCTGCGGTGTCCCCGTAGCCGTGGCGGTAGCCGTCGCCGCTCCCGTATCCGTTGCTGTTCCCGTAGCCGCTCCCGCCGGGGACGGTGCCGGGCTCCACGGAGCGGTGGCCGAACTGCGGGGTGTGGGCCTGCGGCTGTGGGTGGGCCGGGGTCTGTGGGTGGTTCCGCGGCTGCGGCTGCTGGGACGTGGCGTGGACCTGCGTCGGTACGTACGCCTGTGCCGCGCTCGGCTGTCGTCCCTCCGCCGCCTCGGCCAGCATCAACTCGGCGGCCTCCGCGGTCGGCCGCGTGTCCGGGTCCTTGCGCAGGAGCGCGCCGATGACCGTGGCGAGCGCGCCCGCGTGCTCGGCCGGCGCCGGCTCCTCCGTGACCACGGCCTGCATGGTGCCCAGCGGAGACGTGCGCCGGAACGGGGAGTTCCCCTCGACCGCCGTGTAAAGGGTCGCCCCGAGCGCCCACAGGTCGGACGCGGGCCCGGGGTTGGCCCCGCTGACGCGCTCGGGCGCCAGATAGTCGACGGAGCCGACGACCTCGCCGGTCCGCGTGATGGTCGTGTCGCCCTCGATCGCGGCGATCCCGAAGTCGGTGAGCAGGATGCGCCCGTCGTCCGCCAGGAGTACGTTGCCGGGCTTGACGTCGCGGTGCAGGACCCCGGCGGCGTGCGCGGCGCGCAGGGCCTTCAGGGTCCACAGGCCGATGCGGGCGGCCTCACCGGGCTCGATGCGGCCCTGCTCCTTGACGGCGTCGGCGAGCGAACAGCCCTCGACCAGCTCCATGACGATCCAGGGCCGGTCGTCGTACTCGAGGACGTCGTGGACGGTGACGACCGCGGGATGGTTGATCCGGGCGGCGGCCCGCGCCTCCGCGTGCGTACGGGCGAAGAGGATCGCGCGGTCGGCCTCGGCCACGAACTGCGCGGCCGTCAGTTCCTTGACGGCGACGGTCCGGTGCAGCACCTCGTCCTGTGCGCGCCACACCCGTCCCATGCCACCGCGGCCGATGGACTCTCCGAGCCGGTAGCGGCCCGCGAGGAGCAGGCCCTGCATCTGATTCACGATCCCCCGCAATGGTTCTGACATGGCACAGATTAGGGAGCGGTCGGCGTACGTGGAACCTCCGGGGGTGCCCGGAGACCTCACTGTGACGCGCGACGCAACGACGCCGGGCTGCTTCCGCAGCCGATCAACACCGCGAATAGCGGTCAGGAACAGTCAAACACCGTGCAAGAAGTGAAACATGATGACTAGAGAGCCGTGGCTGATGACCGCTCAGGAATCTGTGACCTGGTAGGTCGACGAGGCCTGTTCGTAGAGCCGGTCCACCTCATCCCGCTCGGACTCGGGCCCGCGGATCTGCACGACGTGGTACTTCCCGCCGACGATCATCGCCAGATTGCGTACGAAGACTTCGCCGCCGCCCGGCCCCTGCCAGGTGAACTGCCCCTCGCCCATGACCCGTCCGCCCACGTCGATCCTGCGCATCCCGGAGGATTCCGCCCAGGTCGAGTCTCGGAAAGGCTGCAGCTCGCGCTCGTGTTCGCGCTGGTACTTCATGGGGTCGCTGCCGTACTCGTCCGTGCCGTCCCGCCCCGGCACGACGATCAGTTCGAAGTCGCCCTTCGTGTAGACGACCTGCCCCCGCCCGTTCTTGGGCTGCCGGTCCCAGCCGCTGGCGACGGCTATGCGGAAGCCCTCGGTGTCCTTGCGCAGCGTGAAGCCCTGCGGCACCTCGGGCCCGCTGGTCTGCGGCTTCTGCGAGCTGGGGCTCTTCTCCGGTTTCCCGCTCGGCTCATCGGACTTGCCCTCCTCGCTCGGCCGGGTGCCGGAACTGCTGCCGGGGTCGGGCGCCTGACTGGTGCCGGGGTCCCCTGCGGAGCCCGCGCGCTCGCTGCCCTCGTTCTCCTTCGACTTGGGCATGAAGACCATGGCGTACGCGATCGCCGCGGCGAGGCCGACCAGGATGAGCAGGACTAAGAGGCGCCCCAGGGAACGCGGTCGCCCTGATCCGTTCCGCTTGGGTCTGGGCGCCGGGGCCGCCCTCTCGGGCGTGGGCATGGCGGCCGTCCGCCTGGGCATGGCCTCGGCGGCTGCCGGTGGCCTGGCTTCACGCCCTCGCTTGTGTTTGTGCTTGCGTCGGCCGTTCTGCCGGGAGTTCGGGGTGGCGGCGGGCGCGGCCGCGCGCCGCTTCTTACGGCGTACGAGATCACCGCGGCGGCGTACGACAGGCAGCCGCCGGGCGTCGAACGGTGGCGCGGGCACGACGTTCGCACCGGCTTCCGGCTCGGGCGCCGAGCGCACCAGCGACCGCAGCCAGCCGCTCAGTTCCTCGATGTCGAGGCGCTCGGTGGGGTCCTGACGCAGCAAGGACTCGACGACGGGCCGCAGGGCACCGCACTCCTCCGCGAAGGCGGGCGGCTCCGCACACACCAACTGGACGAGTTCGAAGGTGCTTTCCTCCGGGTAGGGCGCGTGACCCTGCACGGCCCGGAACAACAGTGCGCCGAGGGCCCAGAGGTCGGTGGCGGGCCCGATGGGCGGGGCGAGCTGCCAGTTCTCGTGCACGGGGCCGGCCTGCTCGGGCGCCCAGCGCTCGGTCACGCCTCCGACCACGGTCATCCGCGCGTGCCGGGCTCGCTCCGCGGCAAGCGCGGTGGCGGGACCACGCCGGGCCCCACTCCGCTCGGCGACGAGGGCGTCCCAGTAACTGTGTCCGGATGATGCGGAGGTGGCGGGGGGCTTGGGGGAGGAGGGCTTGGGGGCGGTGGTCTCGGGGGTCGGGGCCCCTGCGGGGGCCGGAACCGCGTGACCGGTGGTGGCTCCCATCCGGCCACGGCCGGGCCCGCCCTCGCCGGACCGCGCGCCGCCCGGCTCCGGTGCTTCGCCCCTGTACGGCTCCTCGGGGCGGTAACCCCCGGCGGAGCCTCCGGCACGCTCGACGCCCCTGCCCGCGGCGGGAGTCGTGGCCCCAGGGCCGCCGCCCCTCGGCACCGCTCCGTGCCACGGCTTCGTACCCGCGACGCCGTACGGGTCCAGGATTCGCCCGGCGGCCCCGGGCTCGGCCTCGCCGCCCCTGCCGTGCGGTCCGTCGCCGCTCCTCGGCCCAGGCAACTCAGAGCTCCGGCGCCCCTCGTCCTCGCTCACCCGCGCCGCGGCACGCGCCCCGGCGCGATACGCGGCTATGGCGCTGGTGCGTGCCGACCGCGCGCCGCCTCCGGGTTCCTGGGCGGGGGCCGGAGCCGGGCCCGCCTCGATCGCGGCCTGCCCTCGCGAGGGGTCGGGGTCATCGGGCTCGGGCCCACCACGGGCCTCAGCACCGACACCCGGCCCGGCACCGGCACCCGCACCCGCACCCGCACCCGCACCCGCAGCGTCCCCGCCCTCGAACCCCGCGAGGAACTCCTCAGGCCGAGGGTCGTACCCGCACAGTGCCTCTTCCGCCGCGCCCGCCGCGAGGCCCGTGAGGACCACTCGGCCGTCTTCGCAGACCAGGACCGTGCGCGCGGTGATGTTCCGATGGACCCAGCCGTGCGCGTGCAGCACCCGCAGCGCCGTCACGACGTCCGACGCGACCTCCGCCGCTCGGAAGGGACTCAGCGGCTGGTCCGCGAGCAGCGCGGCCAGCGGCCTCGCCGCCACCAACTCGCTGACTATCCACAGCGAACCGCCCTCGGCGAACACGTCGAAGACCTGGTCGAGCCGCGGATGGTCGGGGATCTGCGCTGCCGCCTGCGCCGCCTCTATCGCGCGGCGCACCGCGGGATCCGACGGCCGACGCGTCGTACGCGCCGACGGTCGCCGTACCGCCCCCGCGCTCACGAACCCGGCCGGAAGCTCCCCTTCAGGGAGGTCGCGCTCGTCGAGCTCAAGCACTTCCGCGTCGACGACCTCGGGCAACGGGACCTGCCTGACCAGGACTTCCTGCCCGCTGTACGTGTCAAAGGCCCGTGTCTCGGCGAGTTCGTACTCATCCGCGGGAGGCAAAGGGAGGCGATAGCGGTCGGCGAGTACCCGCCCCGCGTATTCGTCCACGACGCCTCCCCCGACCGCCCGGTGGTCAATTCCGTTCGCCTTACGTTCTGTTGCGGCTGCGTACCGTCCTCAAGCACTCACGATACGTGCCGGAGGCAAGCCGCATTGAGGGGATGCGAGATCTCACCGGCACGTTCCGCCGAGTCCGGCTACTTCTTCGGCTCGAACGTCTTCGCGAAGGTCCGCCACGTGTCCTTGCGCTCGTCGCTGTCCCACTTGGCTGCCTTGGCCGTGTACATGATTCCGTAGCCCTGGTGGTCGTTGACGACGGTGCCCCGGTCTATCGAGCGGTACTTCGTGCCGCCGTCGACGTACGTGAACTCCCAGTCGGCCGTGTTCCAGCCGCGGTAGTCGGCCTTCTCTATCCGGATCCGCTTGTACTGCGACCGGACCATGTACGACTCCTGCTTCTTCCAGTCGGCCACGGGGTCCGACTTGGGGGTCGGGGTCCAGCCGATCAGCAGCTTCTGCCCGTCCGGCCCGGTGAAGCGGGCGCCCGCGGCACTCGTGGACTGGTACTTCCAGCCCTTGGGCAGGCCCACCGAGAACCCCTGGGAGTGCTTGTACGTCGACTCGGCCGTGTCCCCCGGCTCCTTGCCGGAGTCGTCGCCGTCGCCCTCGCCCTCGCCCGGATCCTGGCTCTCGCCCTCACCGGGGCTCGCCCCGGCACCCGTGTCCGCGTCGCCCTTGCCCTTGCCCTTGCCCTCGTCGGCACCGTCGCCCTGCCCGGCGCCCTGGTCCTTCTCCTTTTCCTGCTCCTTCTCGCCGCTGCCCGCGGTCGCCCCGCTGGACGCGGCCTTGTCGCCGCCGTTCTTGCTGTCCCGCCCACCGCTCTCGTCCCCGTCGCTCAGCGCGAACGCGAGCACGGTTCCGAGCACCGCGAGCGCGAGGGCCAGGGAGAAGATCACGAGGGTGCGCCGGGGCACCACGTCGGTGAGCGAGGCCTTGGGAGGCGTCGCCCCGGAGCCGGAGCCGGAGCCGGAAGTCGCGGCCGGAGCGGAAGACGAAGCGGAAGCGGGATAGGCGGAGGTCTTCGCGGAATGGGAGCGAGCACCGGAGGCACCGGCGGCCGCTCCAGCACCAGCAGCCCCGGAACGCGAAGGCTTGCCCGCCGCCCCAGAAGCAGAGCCGGAGCGGGCCCCAGAGCCAGTACCGGAACCGGAACCGGAAGCAGAACCGGAACCGGAGTCAGCAGGCGAACCCGAAGAAGCAGAACCGGAAGCAGCCGCCCCAGTCCCAGCACCCGTGCCCGCACCCGCTCCCGTTCCCGCACCCCGCGTGGTAGCCGCAGCCGCAGCCTTCCGCACCGACCGGAGCGCACCCTTCAGCCGCTCGCCGGCCTCCGCGCCCGTCCGACCGGAGTCCCCAGCGGACCCAGCGGCTCCGGAAGCCCCAGAGCCCCCGGAAGTCTCAGCCGTACCCGCCGAACCCGCCGAACCCGCCGTACCAGAAGCCCCGCCAACCCCGGCAGCACCTACGCCACCGGAGCTTGCCTTGCCCTTGCCGAACCGCTTCGTCATCCCGAACGCCGGCGGCACCGGAGGCAACGGCACGACCTTCGTCGCGTCCACCGGCTCCGGCTCGTCCTTGACCTCCGGCGCGTGGATCACGTCGAGCAGGAGCGCCCGCGCACCCGCGTCGTCGAGCCGCTGCTCGGGGTCCTTGGCGAGCAGGCCGTAGATGACCTTCTCCAACGGCCCGGCGTTCGTCGGCTGTTCGACGTCCTCGGTCATGACCGCGGTGAGGGTCGCGATGGCCGACCCCTTGTCGTACGGAGGCACGCCTTCGACGGCCGCGTACAGCAGACCGCCGAGCGACCACAGGTCGGCGGCCGGACCGGGCTTGTGCCCGCGCGCCCGCTCCGGCGAGATGTACGAGGGCGCGCCGACGAGCATGCCGGTCGACGTGATCGACGGGTCGCCCTCGACCTGCGCGATGCCGAAGTCCGTGAGAACGACCCGCCCGTCCTCGGCGATCAGCACGTTCGACGGCTTCACGTCACGGTGCAGGATGCCCTCGCGGTGCGCGGACCGCAGTACGTCGAGCACGGCGAGCCCGACCTCGGCCGCGCGCTTCGGCGTGAGCAGCCCGTCCTCGCGGATGGCCTCGGCGAGGGACTTGCCCTCGACCAGCTCCATCACGATCCACGGCCGGTCGTCCTCGTCGACCACGTCGTACACGGTCACCGCACTGGTGTTGCGGATCCGCGCGATCGCCTTGGCCTCACGCAACGTACGCGTGATGAGCCGGCGCTTCTCGTCCTCGTCGATGCTCGACGGGAAACGCAGTTCCTTCACCGCGACCGTACGACCGAGTGTCTCGTCCTTGGCGCGCCAGACGGTTCCCATTCCGCCGCGGCCGAGCACTTCTCCCAGCCGGTAGCGCCCGGAGAGGAGACGTTCGCTCTTGTCCTGACGGGACTGACCCGTCTTCTCCGCGTCCGACATGCGTCCCCTCTGCTGCTACCGCTGCTACCCGCGCAACCCGCCCTGACAGAGCCTCCATTGTCCCTTACTCAAGGACTGGTCAACGCCCAGGGTCCGACGTCCCTCATGATGGGCTCCGCACAAGGAGGGACCGCCATGCCCAATACACGGACACTGCTGGCCATACCCCTTGTGGTGACCCTCATCTGCCTGGCTTCCGCCAGTGCGCCACCGGCCGCGAAACCGGCCACGGACGCCACTCTTCCGTTGCTCGTCACCCGAGGCAAGGCCCCCGCCGCCGCTCTGTTGGCCCGCGAGGCCCCATGGTCAACGACCGTGCCGGGAGCCCCTGATCTCCCACCGGACCGGCAGGCGACCCAACGGCCCCTCTGGCACTTCGCCCACGTCAACCGGCCTACAGCCGACAAAAGCGACGGCGACGCCACTGGCATCCGCCGCGCCGAACACTTCCGCGCGGGCAGCATCACCAAGACGTTCATCGCGACGGTCATCCTTCAACTCGCCGCCGAGCACCGTCTGTCCTTGTCCGACCCCGTGAAACGTCATCTGCCCGGTCTCGTCCGCGGCAATGATCTCGACGGGCGCGCGCCCACCCTGCGCGCGCTGCTCACCCACACCAGCGGCCTCGCGGACTACACCACCGGCCCCAGAGGCCTCGTCCCCCTCACTCCGACGCAAGCGGTCCGCACCGCCCTCGCCCTCCCGGCGACCACCCCCGGCCGCTGGTCGTACTCCAACACCAACTACGTCGTCCTCGGCATGGTGATCAAGCAGGTCACCGGCCGTTCGTACGCCGCTGAGACCGCGCGCCGGATCATCACCCCCCTTCGCCTGTCCGGCACTTCTTTCCCCGGCACCCGCACCACTCTCCCGTCCCCGCACGGCCGCGCGTACACGACCGGAGGCCGGGACGTCACCGCCCTCAACCCGGCCGTCGCGGGCGCCGCCGGGGAACTGATCTCCACGCTCCCCGACCTGAACCGCTTCTACGCGGCCCTGCTCGCCGGCCGGCTGCTCCCCGTGCCCCAGCTCCGCCAGATGCTCAACACCCGCGCCGCACAGGGCCACTACGGCATGGGCCTCTTTCCGGAGAAGCTGCCCTGCGGCACCACGGTCTGGGGCCACAACGGCCGCATCAGCGGAAGCTACGTGCGATCTGCCGCCACTCTCGGCGGCGACCGCGTCCTCACGTTCCGGGTCAACACGGACCGGCTGGCCGACCCGGCTCTCGAACGGACACTTCTGGCAGCCGAGTTCTGCCCGCGCCAGAGCGTCGCGACGGCTGCCCCTGGAGCGCCCTAGAGCGGCACGATGTCCGGCGCCCCCAGCCTCGCCGCGTCCGCCGTCAGGTCGTCCGGCTGCCGCTGCGACTCCCGCTCCGCCTCCACCCGCTTCTCGTAGTGCTGGACCTCCCGCTCCACCTGGTCCTTGTCCCAGCCGAGGACCGGCGCCATCAGCTCCGCGCACGCCCGCGCGCTGCGCGTGCCCCGGTCGAACGTCTCGATCGAGATGCGCGTGCGCCGGGTCAGCACGTCATCCAGGTGCCGCGCTCCCTCGTGCGACGCGGCATAGACGATCTCGGCGCGCAGATAGTCGTCCGCGGCGGGCAGCGGCTCGCCCAGAGTGGGGTCGGCCGTGACGAGGGCGAGGACCTCTTCGGCCAGTGAGCCGTATCGGTTCAACAGATGCTCCACCCGGACCACATGAAGCCCCGTCCGGGCCGCGATCCTGGCGCGCGCGTTCCACAGCGCCTTGTACCCCTCGGCGCCGACCAGCGGGACGTCCTCGGTGACACAGTCGGCGACCCGCTGGTCGAGGCCGTGCACCGCCTCGTCCACGGCGTCCTTCGCCATGACGCGGTACGTCGTGTACTTGCCGCCCGCGATGACCACGAGGCCCGGTGCCGGATGCGCCACCGTGTGCTCGCGCGACAGCTTGCTCGTGGCGTCCGACTCACCGGCGAGCAGCGGCCGGAGCCCCGCGTACACCCCTTGGACGTCGTCCCGTGAAAGGGGCACCCCGAGCACCGAGTTCACGTGTTCGAGGAGATAGTCGATGTCGGCGCTGGACGCCGCGGGGTGCGCCTTGTCCAGATCCCAGTCGGTGTCGGTCGTCCCCACGATCCAGTGCCGTCCCCACGGGATGACGAAGAGGACGCTCTTCTCCGTCCGCAGGATGAGCCCGGTCGTCGAGTTGATCCGGTCCTTGGGTACGACCAGATGGATGCCCTTGGAGGCCCGGACGTGGAACTGTCCCCGCTCCCCGACCATCGCCTGGGTGTCGTCCGTCCACACCCCGGTGGCGTTGACCACTTGCTTGGCCCGGACCTCGTACTCCCCGCCGCCCTCGACGTCCTCGACCTTGGCCCCGACGACGCGCTCGCCCTCGCGCAGGAAGCCCGTGACCCGCGCGCGGTTGGCGACCTTGGCGCCGTACGCCGCCGCCGTGCGCACGAGGGTCGCCACATAGCGCGCGTCGTCCATCTGCGCGTCGTAGTACTGCATGGCCCCCGTCAGCGCGTCCTTCTTCAGGCATGGGGCGACGCGCAGGGCGTGACGCCGGGTCAGGTGGCGGTGCATGGGCAGGCCTCGGCCGTGTCCTCGGGACATCGACATGGCGTCGTACAACGCGACGCCCGATCCGGCGTAGATCCGCTCCCAGCCCTTGTGCTGCAAGGGATACAGGAACGGCACCGGCTTCACGAGGTGGGGGGCGAGCCGCTCGAGGAGCAGGCCGCGCTCCTTCAGCGCCTCACGCACCAGCGCGAAGTCGAGCATCTCCAGATAGCGCAGGCCGCCGTGGATCAGCTTGCTCGACCGGCTCGACGTGCCCGAGGCCCAGTCCCGCGCCTCGACGAGGCCGGTGGACAAGCCGCGGGTCACGGCGTCGAGCGCGGTGCCCGCACCGACCACTCCCGCACCCACGACCAGGACATCCAGCTCCCGCTCGGCCATTCCCGCAAGTGACTCGGCACGCTCCGCCGGTCCCAAGGTCGCTGTCCTCACCGCTGCCTCCCGTTTGCTGTCGGGTGTGGTCGCGCTCACATCATGCCCAGATTCTGGCCGGGTCCGCTGAGTTCGGTTGGTGCCTGTGGACAACCCGCGGGCAACCCGCGGCCAACACTCCGACGCCCGGCACAGCGCAATGCCGCATAACGGTCATATTTACTCCTAGTCTGACATTGCGCTGGTCCACCTTGTCCACAGGGCTTGCGCGCTCGTCCCGCTCCGGCTATTGGGAGGACGGCCCACCGCCATGCCCGCAGATCTCGCCGTCATCGGTCTCGGCCACCTCGGCCTGCCCCTCGCCCAGGCCGCCGTCTCCGGCGGCATCGCCACCATCGGCTACGACCCCGCCCGCGCCGTCGACCTGGCGAGCGGCCGCCTGCCCTGCGACGGCGCCGAGGGAACCCTCACGGCCGCCGACGTCCGCCGGATGCTCTCGGGAGGTTTCAGGCCCACCACCGATCCGGTCGAGCTGGGCCGGGTCCGCACCGCGGTCATCTGCGCCCCCACCCCTCCGGCGGCCGACCGCAGCCTCGACCTGAGCCAGGTGGCCGAAGCCGCCCGCGCCCTGGCCGCGCGGCTGCGCCCGCACACCACGGTGATCCTTGAGTCACCCGCTTACCCCGGAACCACGGAGGAATTCCTGCGCCCCATCCTCGAGGAGGGCTCAGGCCTGCGCGCGGGCCGCGACTTCCACCTCGCGCACTCCCCCGGCCGCCTCGACCCGGGCAACCGCACCCACGGCTACGCCGGCACCCCCAAGGTCATCGGCGGCCTCACCCCGGCCTGCACCGAATCGGCCGCCGCCTTCTACGGCCGCCTCACCGACAAGGTCGTACGCGCGCGTGGCCCACGTGAGGCCGAGACGGTGCACCTCCTGGAGACCAACTACCGGCACGTGAACATGGCCCTCGTCAACGAGATGGCCGTGCTCTGCCACGACCTGAGCATCGACCTCTGGGACGTCATCCGCTGCGCCGAGACCAAGCCCTTCGGCTTCCAGGCCTTCCGCCCGGGACCCGGCGTCGGCGGCCACGGCGTCCCCCTGGACATCCCCGGCCCCGGCCGCGGCGCCCACCCCCTGCGCATGGTCGAACTGGCCCAGCAGGTCAACGACCGCATGCCCCGGTACGTGATCCAACGCTCGGCGACCCTGCTGAACGAACACGGCAAGTCGGCCCGCGGCGCCCGCGTCCTGCTTCTCGGCGTCACCTACAAGCCCGACCTCGCCGACCAGCAGGGCTCCCCCGCCCAGGAGGTCGCCACCCGCCTGATGGAGATGGGCGCCGCCGTCAGCTACCACGACCCCTACGTGCCCAGCTGGAGCGTGCTCGGCCACCCCGTCCCCCGCGCGGACTCCCTCTACGAGGCGGCGGCCGACGCCGATCTCACGATCCTGCTCCAGCACCACCGCACGTACGACCTGCAAGGTCTCGCCGTGAAGGCCCAGCTGCTCCTCGACACCCGCGGCGCGACCCCGGCAGGCGCGGCCCACCGTCTCTGAGGGCGACAGGACAGACAAGAAGGGCCCCGGTACGCGTACCGGGGCCCTTCTTTAAGAAACAGTCGATCAGCGGCTGTGCTGCGAGTCCGCGACCGTCACCTCGACGCGCTGGAACTCCTTGAGCTCGCTGTAGCCCGTCGTCGCCATCGCCCGGCGCAGCGCCCCGAAGAAGTTCATCGAGCCGTCCGGGATGTGCGAGGGACCGGTGAGAATCTCCTCCGTCGTGCCGACCACACCGAGGTCGACGCGCTTGCCGCGCGGCACGTCCTCGTGGACGGCCTCCATGCCCCAGTGGTGGCCCTTGCCGGGCGCGTCCGTGGCGCGCGCCAGCGGGGAGCCCACCATCACCGAGTCGGCGCCGCAGGCGATGGCCTTGGGCAGGTCGCCGGACCAGCCCACGCCGCCGTCGGCGATGACGTGCACGTACCGGCCGCCGGACTCGTCCATGTAGTCACGGCGGGCGGCCGCGACGTCCGCGACGGCGGTGGCCATCGGCACCTGGATGCCCAGGACGTTGCGCGTGGTGTGCGCGGCGCCGCCGCCGAAGCCGACGAGGACACCGGCCGCGCCCGTGCGCATCAGGTGCAGCGCGGCGGTGTACGTGGCGCAGCCGCCGACGATCACCGGGACGTCGAGCTCGTAGATGAACTGCTTCAGGTTGAGCGGCTCGGCGGCGCCGGAGACGTGCTCGGCCGAGACGGTCGTCCCGCGGATGACGAAGATGTCGACACCGGCGTCCACGACGGCCTTGGAGAACTCGGCGGTGCGCTGCGGGGAGAGCGCGGCGGCGGTGACCACGCCCGAGTCGCGCACCTCCTTGATGCGCTGCCCGATCAGGTCGGCCTGGATGGGGGCGGAGTAGATCTCCTGAAGGCGCCGGGTGGCGTTGTCGGTGTCCAGCTCCGCGATCTCGTCGAGCAGCGGCTGCGGGTCCTCGTACCGCGTCCACAGGCCTTCGAGGTTCAGTACGCCCAGACCACCCAGCTCGCCGATGCGGATCGCGGTCTGCGGGGAGACAACCGAGTCCATCGGCGCCGCCAGGAAGGGCAGCTCGAAGCGGTAGGCGTCGATCTGCCAGGCGATCGAGACCTCCTTCGGGTCGCGGGTACGACGGCTCGGCACGACGGCGATGTCGTCGAAGGCGTACGCGCGGCGGCCGCGCTTGCCGCGCCCGATCTCGATCTCAGTCACGTGGGTGGCCCTTCAGCTTTCTTCGGTACTTCGCACTTCTTCGGCACTTCGGCACTCGGTCTGCCGCTCCAGTATCCCCGACGCGCGCAAAGGGGGCGGCCCCGGGAATCGGGACCGCCCCCACGCGCGCGTGCGCGGCGAAAACGGATCAGCGAACAGGTCAGCGCTTGTTCGCGTAGTTCGGCGCCTCGACCGTCATCTGGATGTCGTGCGGGTGGCTCTCCTTGAGACCTGCCGACGTGATGCGCACGAAGCGGCCCTTGGTCTCCATCTCGTCGATGGACGCGGCGCCCACATAGCCCATCGTCTGGCGAAGGCCGCCGACGAGCTGGTGCAGCACGTTGGCCAGCGGGCCGCGGTAGGGCACCTGACCCTCGATGCCCTCGGGAACGAGCTTGTCGTCCGAGGCCACCTCGGCCTGGAAGTAGCGGTCCTTGGAGTACGAGCGGCCCTGCCCACGGGACTGCATCGCCCCGAGGGAACCCATGCCGCGGTACGACTTGAACTGCTTGCCGTTGATGAACATGAGCTCGCCGGGAGACTCCTCACAGCCGGCGAGCAGGCTGCCCAGCATCACCGTGTCGGCTCCGGCGGCGAGCGCCTTGCCGATGTCACCGGAGTACTGCAGACCGCCGTCGCCGATGACCGGGACGCCGGCCGCGCGGGCGGCGAGCGCCGCCTCGTAGATCGCGGTGACCTGCGGGACGCCGATACCGGCGACCACACGCGTGGTGCAGATGGAGCCGGGGCCCACACCGACCTTGACACCGTCGACACCGGCGTCGACCAGGGCCTGGGCGCCGTCACGCGTCGCGACGTTGCCGCCGATGACGTCGACGCCGACGCTGGACTTGATCTTCGCCATCCAGCTCAGCGCGTTGCTGTTGTGCCCGTGCGAGGTGTCGACGATGAGGAAGTCCACACCCGCCCCGGCCAGCGCCTGCGCCCGCTCGAGGGCCTCGGGGCTGGCGCCGACCGCGGCACCCACGAGGAGGCGGCCCTCGGCGTCCTTGGCCGCGTTCGGGTACTGCTCGGCCTTCTTGAAGTCCTTGACGGTGATGAGGCCCTTGAGCACCCCGGCCCCGTCGACCAGCGGAAGCTTTTCGATCTTGTGGCGGCGCAGCAGCTCCATGGCGTCCACGCCATTGATGCCGACCTGGCCCGTGACCAGCGGCATCGGCGTCATGACCTCGCGCACCTGACGGCTGCGGTCGTTCTCGAAGGCCATGTCGCGGTTGGTGACGATGCCGAGCAGCTTGCCCGCCGGGTCGGTCACCGGGACGCCGCTGATGCGGAACTTCGCGCACAGCGCGTCCGCCTCGGCCAGCGTCGCGTCCGGGTGCACCGTGATCGGGTCGGTGACCATGCCGGACTCGGAACGCTTCACGAGGTCGACCTGGTTGACCTGGTCCTCGATGGACAGGTTGCGGTGCAGCACGCCCACGCCGCCCTGCCGCGCCATGGCGATGGCCATGCGGGCCTCGGTGACCTTGTCCATGGCCGCCGAGAGCAGCGGGATGTTCACACGCACATTGCGGGAGATGCGGGACGAGGTGTCGACCGCGTTCGGCAGCACTTCCGACGCGCCGGGCAGCAGCAGCACGTCGTCGTAGGTCAGCCCGAGCGTCGCGAATTTATCGGGTACCCCCGTCGAAGAACCGCCGTTTGCAGTCATGACACCTTCCCCAAATGGCCTTGATCGGTGCGGATGTCCATGCTAACGGGAACGAAGGGTGTCTCATTCCACGATCAAGATCATCGATCAGGTTTGTACGTTCATACGTCATGAACGGACGCCGAAGCCGCTCACCGAGCGACCGGTGATCGTTACTGCTCGGCCAGTGCCCGCAACCGGCTCAACGCGCGATGCTGCGCGACCCGCACGGCACCCGGGGACATGCCGAGCATCTGTCCGGTCTCCTCGGCCGTGAGACCGACCGCGATCCTCAGGAGCAACAGCTCGCGCTGGTTCTCCGGAAGGTTCGCCATGAGCTTCTTGGCCCATGCGGCGTCGCTGCTGAGCAGCGCGCGCTCCTCGGGGCCGAGGGAGTCGTCGGGCCGCTCGGGCATCTCGTCCGACGGCACCGCGGTGGATCCGGGATGGCGCATCGCGGCGCGCTGCAGGTCGGCGACCTTGTGGGCGGCGATGGCGAAGACGAAGGCCTCGAAGGGGCGCCCCGTGTCCTTGTACCGCGGCAGCGCGAGGAGGACCGCGACGCACACTTCCTGCGCCAGGTCCTCCACGAAGTGCCGTGCGTCTCCGGGCAGTCGGGAGAGTCTGGTGCGGCAGTACCTCAGCGCCAGGGGGTGCACATGAGCCAGCAGATCGTGCGTCGCCTGCTCGTCACCCTCGACCGCGCGAAGGACGAGGGCACCGATCACCGTCGTCTTGTCATCGCGCATCGGTCCATGGTGCCTTGGCGCCGATTGATCCGTGGCACCACGTCCGTAGTTGTGCACCGAAGCGTTATGAGCAGGTGCGCCGGAACTCATCTCGTGCGCCCTCCCCTCCCGCTCGACCGACCTGTCCCCGAGGAACTCCACACCTCAAGGATGCGGCATCGGCGGCGAAGCAACGGCAACCGCTCCCGCGAGGGGGAGCGACGGGCGTCCGTCACCCCGCCCACCACACGGCGGGCGGGGATCGCCGTGCCCGCACGGCGGCACACCTATCGGACCAGGCCCCAGCGGAAACCGAGCGCCACGGCGTGCGCGCGGTCCGAGGCGCCGAGCTTCTTGAACAACCGCCTGGCGTGGGTCTTGACCGTGTCCTCGGAGAGAAAAAGCTCACGTCCGATCTCGGCGTTGGACCGGCCGTGGCTCATGCCCTCGAGCACCTGGATCTCACGCGCGGTGAGGGTGGGCGCGGCGCCCATCTCGGCCGAACGCAGTCTGCGCGGAGCCAGCCGCCACGTCGGGTCGGCGAGCGCCTGGGTGACGGTCGCGCGCAGCTCGGCGCGCGAGGCGTCCTTGTGGAGATAGCCGCGGGCACCGGCGGCGACCGCGAGCGCGACGCCGTCCAGGTCCTCGGCCACGGTGAGCATGATGATGCGCGCACCGGGGTCGGCGGACAGCAGCCGCCGGACCGTCTCCACGCCGCCCAGACCGGGCATGCGTACGTCCATCAGAATCAGGTCCGAGCGGTCGGCGCCCCAGCGGCGGAGGACTTCCTCGCCGTTGGCCGCCGTCGTCACACGCTCGACGCCGGGCACGGTCGCAACCGCGCGGCGGAGCGCCTCTCGGGCAAGCGGGGAGTCGTCGCAGACGAGGACGGATGTCATGACTGTCCTCCGCGGCTCTCACAGCTGCTGCGCGTCACCTTGAGCCTCCAGGCTGGTACATATTCGTCACCTGTGCGGTTGACGCTCTCGGACATCTGCCCGAGCGCTTGTTCTTTCAACCGCCTCGCACTCTCAACGACGGTCACCCGAAAGAGTTACGGGGCGGTCAGCCACGTTCGGCACTCTACGTGAGGGCGCGGACACAGAGCAGACAGCGCAAGAGACCCTCAACCTTTCATCACAACCCATGCCCCATTTAGCCCTCTTCCTTCCCTTTTACTGGTGTCTGTGGCTAGATTTTCCAATGAGTCATATTTTCATCTCCTTAGACAGTAGATGTACGGTCGTGGGCACCGTATCCGCGCAGAACGGCTACCAGGAGACAAGCAATGGCAGATTTCTCCCGCCTTCCCGGACCGAACGCTGATCTCTGGGACTGGCAGCTCCTCGCGGCCTGCCGCGGGGTCGACAGCTCGCTCTTCTTCCACCCCGAGGGCGAGCGGGGCGCGGCACGCAGCGCGCGTGAGAACTCCGCCAAGGAGGTCTGCATGAGGTGCCCGGTACGCGCGGAGTGCGCTGCTCACGCCCTCGCGGTACGAGAGCCGTACGGCGTGTGGGGCGGGCTCACCGAGGACGAGCGCGAAGAGCTCATGGGCCGCGCGCGCAACCGTCTGGTCACCACTTCGGCGCCCTCGGCGTCGGCCTCGCACGGCGGCATGATCA
Organism: Streptomyces sp. NPDC050439; assembly: GCF_040655335.1. Classification (NCBI taxonomy): domain Bacteria; kingdom Bacillati; phylum Actinomycetota; class Actinomycetes; order Kitasatosporales; family Streptomycetaceae; genus Streptomyces; species Streptomyces sp. NPDC050439. The sequence continues at coordinate 29,382 of NZ_JBFAJT010000004.1, read as the reverse complement.
CGCACACCTGAAGGAACGTTTCTCCAGGAAACGCTCAGCGCTCAGCGGCGCGCGCGAGGTGGTCGAGCGTGGCCGCGACCGCCGGCACCTGCGCCAGATCCGGCAGGGTGAGCGCGACGATCTCGCGCTGGACGGCAGGCTCCACCGTCACTGTGCGTGCACCTTTGGGGCGAACGGACTCGATGGCCAGTTCGGGCAGCACCGCGACCCCAAGGCCCGCACCGACCAGGCCGATCACCGCCGGATAGTCGTCGGTCGCGAAATCGATCCGGGGCACGAAACCCGCCCCTTCGCAGACCTCGACCAGCTGCCTGCGACAGCGCGGACAGCCCGCGATCCACGGCTCGTCGGCCAGTTCCCCGATGGCGACCGACTCGGCCTTGGCGAGCCGGTGCCCCTCGGGCACGAGGCCGACGAGCCGGTCGGCGAGCAGGGGGCGTACGACCAGGTCGTCCCACTCCTCGGCGGCGGACGCGCCCTCGTAGCGGAAGGCGAGCGCCACGTCGCAGTCGCCCTCGCGCAGCATCTCGACCGAGCGCGGCGGTTCGGCCTCCACGAGCGAGACCCGAGTGCCGGGGTGGGCGGCGCGCAGGGCGGCCAGCGCGCTCGGCACCAGCGTCGAGCTGCCGCTGGGGAAGGAGACGAGGCGGACGCGGCCCGCACGCAGGCCCGCGATCGCGGCGACCTCCTCCTCGGCGGCCGTCAGGCCCGCCAGGATTCCGGTGGCATGCCGGACCAGGGCCTCGCCCGCCTGGGTCAGGCGCATCTCACGACCGGTGCGGATCAGCAGTGTCGTGCCCGCGGAGGCTTCCAGCGCCTTCATCTGCTGGCTCACGGCGGGCTGGGTGCAGCCGAGCTCGCGCGCGGCGGCGGAGAAGGAGCCGCTGAGGGCGACCGCACGCAGGACACGGAGATGACGGGCCTCGATCATGGATCAAGCATAAGTGACGCTTGGGGTGATCGCCCAATAATGCTTCGACGCTTTGGGCGAGCTCGCCTAGCCTTCCGTCATGAAGCTTCTTTCCATGAATCTGGGCCGGTTCAAGGCCGTGGACTACACCGACGCACCCTCGGGCGGCACCGGCATCGACAAACAGCCCGCCGAAGGGGCCGTACGGGTGACGGCGCCCGGCCCCAAGGGCGCCGGCGGGAGCGGCCTCGCCGGGGACGAGGTCTGCGACACGCGGCACCACGGCGGCGACCACCAGGCGGTGTACGCCTACGCGCGCGAGGACCTCGACGCGTGGGAACAACTGCTCGGCCGGGCGCTGCCCCATGGCTCCTTCGGCGAGAACCTCACGACGTCCGGCCTCGACGTGAGCGGCGCGAAGGTCGGCGAACGCTGGCGCGTCGGGCCCGAGTTGCTCCTGGAGGTGACGTCGGGCCGCATCCCCTGCCAGACGTTCCAGGGACACCTCGGCGAGACCAAGTGGGTCAAGCGCTTCACGCAGCGGGGCCTTCCCGGCGCCTATCTGCGAGTGATCGAACCGGGTGAGATCCGCGGCGGGGACCCGATCGACGTCGTGCACCGGCCGGAGCACGACATCACCGTCGCCCTCCAGTTCAGGGCGGCGATGACGGAGAAGCACCTGCTGCCGGGGCTGCTCGCCGCCGGTGAGGCGCTGCATCCCGAGGTGATCGAGGCGGCTCGTAAGTACGTGGACAAGTACGGTTCACCGACGCCGTGATCGGCGGCCTTCGGATCTCACTAGCCTTGGTCCATGACTACGGCTCTGATTACGGGATCGACCGCCGGTATCGGCGCGGCCTTCGCCCGGCGGCTCGCCGGTGACGGCCACAACCTGGTCCTGGTGGCACGGAACACCGAGCGACTGCGGGAACAGGCGACCGAACTGCACGACCGGCACGGCATCGAGGCGGAGGTGCTCACCGCGGACCTCGCGACCGACGACGGGATCGCCGCCGTCGAAAAGCGCCTCGCGGACCGCAGGAACGCGGTCGACCTCCTGGTGAACAACGCCGGGTTCGGCAACAAGGGCCAGTACCTGGAAGTGCCGATGGCGGACGAGCTGACGATGCTCAAGGTGCACTGCGAGGCGGTGCTCCGGCTGACGTCGGCGGCGACGGAGGCGATGCGGGAGCGGGGACGCGGGGGTGTCGTCAACGTCGCCTCGGTGGCCGCGTTCGTGCCGCGCGGGACGTACGGCGCCTCGAAGGCGTGGGTCGTGCAGTTCACCCAGGGTGCGGCGAAGGACCTGGCCGGTTCCGGGGTACGGCTGATGGCCCTGTGCCCCGGCTTCGTACGGACGGAGTTCCACGAGCGCGCCGGGATGGGGACGTCGAACATCCCCAAGTGGATGTGGCTCGACGCGGACAAGCTGGTCGCGGCAGGTCTCTCCGACCTGGCGCGCGGCAAGACCCTGTCCATCCCGGACCCCCGCTACAAGGCGCTGATGGGCGTGGTGAAGGTGACGCCGAGGGCGCTGCTGGGCGGGGTCACTTCGCGTACGGGACGGAAGTACGGCCCTCAGTAGAGGGCCCCGTAGGGGGCGCGGGGAACTGCGCGAGGACGGAGAGACGACCCGCGGTCGGCAACGGCGATAACCCGGCAGACGCGCATCCGTGAACGCACCGAGGCCCGGCGCCCCCAACCAGGGGGAACCGGGCCTCAGTTCAGCTCAGCGGCAGCGGGTCAGTGCGAGTGACCGTGACCGCCGTGGCCGGCGTCCGCCTCTTCCTCGGCCGGCTTCTCGACGACCAGGGTCTCGGTCGTGAGCAGCAGGGAGGCGATGGACGCGGCGTTCTCCAGCGCGGAGCGCGTGACCTTGACCGGGTCGATGACGCCGGCCTTGACCAGGTCGCCGTACTCACCGGTGGCGGCGTTGAAGCCGAAGCCCTTGTCGAGCTCGGCGACCTTCGAGGTGATGACGTAGCCCTCGAGGCCGGCGTTCTCGGCGATCCAGCGCAGCGGCTCGACGGCGGCGCGGCGGACGACCGCGACACCGGTGGCCTCGTCGCCGGTCTTGTCGAGGTTGCCCTCGAGGACCTTGACGGCGTGCACCAGAGCGGAGCCACCACCGGAGACGATGCCCTCCTCGACCGCGGCGCGGGTCGCGGAGATGGCGTCCTCCAGACGGTGCTTCTTCTCCTTGAGCTCCACCTCGGTGGCGGCGCCGACCTTGATGACGCACACGCCGCCGGCCAGCTTCGCGAGGCGCTCCTGGAGCTTCTCGCGGTCCCAGTCGGAGTCCGTGGCCTCGATCTCGGCCTTGATCTGGTTGACGCGACCCTCGACCTCGGAGGCGTTGCCGCCGCCGTCGACGACCGTGGTGTCGTCCTTGGTGATGGTCACGCGGCGGGCGGTGCCGAGCACGTCCAGGCCGACCTGGTCGAGCTTGAGGCCGACCTCTTCGGCGATGACGGTGCCGCCGGTGAGGGTGGCGAGGTCACCGAGCATGGCCTTGCGGCGGTCGCCGAAGCCGGGGGCCTTCACCGCGACGGCGTTGAAGGTGCCGCGGATCTTGTTCACGACCAGGGTCGACAGGGCCTCGCCCTCGACGTCCTCGGCGATGATCAGGAGCGGCTTCGAGGCGTTGGTCTGGATGACCTTCTCGAGCAGCGGCAGCAGGTCCTGGATGGACGAGATCTTGCCCTGGTGGATCAGGATGTACGGGTCGTCGAGGACGGCCTCCATACGCTCCTGGTCGGACACCATGTACGGGGACAGGTAGCCCTTGTCGAAGGCCATGCCCTCGGTGAAGTCCAGCTCCAGACCGAAGGTGTTGGACTCCTCGACGGTGATGACACCGTCCTTGCCGACCTTGTCCATCGCCTCGGCGATGAGCTCGCCGACCTGCGGGTCCTGGGCGGACAGACCGGCGACGGCCGCGATGTCGGCCTTGTCGTCGATCGGACGCGCGGTGGCGAGGAGCTCCGCGGAGACGGCCGCGACGGCGGCGTCGATGCCCTTCTTCAGGGCGGCCGGGGAGGCGCCGGCGGCTACGTTGCGCAGGCCTTCCTTGACCAGGGCCTGGGCGAGCACGGTCGCGGTGGTGGTGCCGTCACCCGCGATGTCGTTGGTCTTGGTCGCCACCTCCTTGACGAGCTGCGCGCCGAGGTTCTCGTACGGGTCCTCGACCTCGACCTCACGGGCGATGGTGACGCCGTCGTTGGTGATGGTGGGAGCGCCGAACTTCTTGTCGATGACGACGTTGCGGCCGCGGGGGCCGATCGTCACCTTGACCGTGTCGGCAAGCTTGTTGACGCCGCGCTCGAGGGCGCGACGGGCGTCCTCGTCGAACTTCAGGATCTTCGCCATGGGAGCGGTTCAGCCCTCTCGAAAAATCGGTTTCAAACGAACTGCGCCCCTCGCCGCCCGGCAATCAGCAGCGGGGTGACCAGGGGCGCAACTCAAAAGCAAAACTGGTGAAGCAGGTGAATTACTTCTCGACGATCGCGAGGACGTCGCGAGCCGAGAGGACGAGGTACTCGTCGCCGTTGTACTTCACCTCGGTGCCGCCGTACTTGCTGTACAGCACGACATCGCCGACCTTCACGTCGAGCGGCAGGCGCTCGCCGTTCTCGAAGCGGCCCGGGCCCACGGCGAGGACAGCACCCTCCTGGGGCTTCTCCTTCGCGGTGTCCGGAATGACCAGGCCAGAGGCCGTGGTCTGCTCGGCGTCGAGCGGCTGGACCACAATGCGGTCCTCGAGCGGCTTGATGGCAACCTTGGAGCTGGCGGTCGTCACGATCCGGTCTCCCCCTTCGGAGATCTACGGGGTTAACAGTCTGGGGTGGCGACCAGGTGGATCCGTCGTCGCGGGTGCCGGACCTGCCCGTCGCTGGTTGGCACTCTCCAGTGGTGAGTGCCAAGGCCGAGACTAGGACGACGATTAGCACTCGGTCAAGCGGACTGCTAATTCGCTGACGCGGGTCTTATCCCGACGGGGACGCCGAGGGGCCCCCGCGCCCCTCGGGGCAACGTTTCCTCACGTCGGGCGGTTCCGTCTCCGGGGCCGTGTGCCGCCCGGATTTCGGCGCGCCCGCGGGTGGGGCGCAGCTGGGCGACGCCCCCGGTTTACGCGGCGGGACCTTCTCCGCCGCCTTGCGGCCGAGGCGCTCGATCGGGTCCACCGACTGCGCGCACCCGGCGAGCAGTGCGGGCGCGAGCACGCCCGCCGCGACGGCCGCGGCGAAGCAGCGGCGCGCCCGCGCCCGCCCGGTCACAGGTAGTCCTCCAGCCTGGCCACCGCGTACCCCTTGTCGGTGACCGTCTTCATGACCTTGCGGACCATGTCGGGCATGCTGCCCTTCCAGTCCTCGCGCCCCCGGAAGTGCGTGAGGATGATGTCGCCGGGGTGCAGGTCCCGGTCCCACTCGCGCCACTCCATGTGGTCGGCGAAGGCCTCGGACGCCCACAGCGGCACGGCCTTGATCCCGCAGGACTTGGCGGCCCGCAGCGTGTCCGCGTTGTAGTTGCCGTACGGCGGGCGGAAGAGTTCGGGCCGCTTGCCGTAGCGCTTCTGGATGACGTTCTGCATGCCGCAGATCTCGCGGCGCTGGCCCTCGTACGAGAGCCCCGGCATGTAGCGGTGGTTGAGGGTGTGGTTGTTCAGGACGACACCGCGCGACTGCATCTTCTTGAAGTAGCCGTAGTCCTCCTTGACCAGGTAGTCGCTGAGGAACGCGGTGTACGGGATCTGCAGTTCGCTCATCATCTTGAGCAGCGCCGGGTCCTTCTCGGCGCCGTCGTCGATGGTCAGGAAGACGATCTTCTTCTTGGTCGGGATCGTCGTGAAGACGGGCGGCAGACTCGCCTGCCCCTTGACCTCGAACCCCTTGCGGGTGGTGATCTTCGGCTTCTTGGCCGGGGCTTGCGGCGCCGCCAGCGGGGTCTTCGCCAGGCCCCAGCGCTTCGCGGCGGCGGCGCGGGCGACCTGGGTGACACGGAGTTTGTGGGCGTAGGAGTCGAGGGCGCGGGCGGGCGGCGCGTCCAGGCGCTGCTGGCCGGGGGCGGGATTCGCTGCGCCGTCGGCGCCCGAGGCGCAGCCGGAGGCGATCGCGGCGACGACGAGCACGGCCACCCCGGCGCGCACCTGTCCCCTGACCCGACGCCGCGCCGGACCCCGTCCCCGGCTCTTCCACCGTGGGCCGAATTTGTCGTTTTGTCGTACTAGTTGCATGGCGCCGGATCTTTGCAGCTCACAGGCCCGCTGCCGGGCCGACACCGCCATCGGGCGCACACCATCCACCGACTGGCCCACAATGGGCCGGGTGAACGACCTCGACCGTGATCCGACTGCCCCGACCCCTCTGACCTCCTTCTCCGCGCTGCTCACCCCCGAAGGCCGGTCGCTGCTCGATCTCGACGAGGTGCGGGAGGCCGATCCCGCACGCGAGCTGGCCGTCGCGACGCGCCTGCGCCGCGAGCACCCGGCGGAACTGGTCACGGCGGTGCTCGCGCAGGCGCGGCTGCGGCGCCGTGCGGTGGCGAAGTTCGGGGCCGAGGACGCGAGCCGGATGTTCTTCACCCCGAACGGCGTCGAGCAGGCGACCCGTACGAGTGTGGCCGTGCACCGCGCCGAGAGCTTCAAGGCCCTCGGCGTACGGAGCGTGGCCGACCTCTGCTGCGGCATCGGCGGCGACGCCATCGCCCTCGCCCGGGCCGGGGTCGCCGTCCTCGCCGTCGACCGCGACCCGCTGACCTGCGCGGTGGCGCGCGCGAACGCGGACGCGCTCGGTCTCACCGACCTCATCGAGGTGCGCGAGGCCGATGTCACCGAGGTCGACACGACGGCGTACGACGCGGTCTTCGTCGACCCGGCACGGCGCGGCGGACGGGGCCGCATCTTCGACCCCGAGGCCTGCTCCCCGCCCCTCTCCTGGGCCATCGAGGCCGCCCGCAAGGCCCCGCACGCGGCGCTGAAGATCGCTCCCGGCATCCCGCACGAGGCGGTGCCCGCCGATGCCGCCGCGGAGTGGATCTCGGACGGCGGGGACGTCAAGGAGGCCGTGCTGTGGTTCGGCACGGAGGCCCCGTCCTCGCACCGCGCGACCCTGCTGCCCTCGGGCGCCTCCCTGTGGTCCTCGCTCGACGCGATGCTGCCGGATCCCGGCGTGCGGCCGGTGGGGCGCTATCTGTACGAGCCGGACGGCGCCGTCATCCGGGCGCATCTGGTGGCGGAGGTGGCCGCGCGGGTGGCGGGCGGCCTGATCGACGAGACCATCGCGTACGTCACCTCCGACGCCCTGCACGCGACGCCGTACGCGGTGGCGTACGAGATCACCGACCAGCTCCCCTTCGGCGTGAAGAAGCTGAAGGCGGTGCTGCGGGAGCGGGAGGTCGGCATCCTGACGGTGAAGAAGCGGGGTTCCGCGGTGGAGCCGGAGGAACTGCGCCGGAAGGTGAAGCCGCAGGGCAAGAACGCGGCGACGGTCTTCCTCACGCGGGTGGCGGGCGCGCCGGCGATGCTGATCGGGCAGCCGGTGGCTGCATTCAGCCCCTCCGGCGTTTGAGGAGAGGGGTCTGGGGCGGAGCCCCAGTTTCGGGAAGGGGTGCCCGCGCGCGGAGCGCGCTAATGGGTGGCAGCGGGGAGAGCCCCGCAGGGACCCCCTACCGGCATGCTTCCGCCCGCCCCAGCAACAACCCCCGCTCTCGCCCGTTCCGCGTGAGCCCCGCCGCCCGCTCGAACTCGACCCGCGCCTCCGCCGCACGCCCGAGCCGCAGCAGCAGGTCCCCCCGCACGCTCGGCAGCAAGTGGTAATCCTTCAGGGCGGGTTCCGCCGCAAGCGCGTCGACGAGCAGCAGCGCCTCCGCGGGCCCCGAGGCCATCGACACCGCCACCGCACGGTTCAGTTCGACCACCGGTGAGGGAGCCCGCGCGGCAAGCAGTTCATACAGGGCGACGATCTGAGGCCAGTCCGTCTCGTCATACGACGGCGCGTTGGCGTGGCAGGCGGCGATCGCGGCCTGGAGCTCGTAGGGACCGGGGCCGCCCGTCGACGCGGCCCGCGCGCGGGCGAGCGCGGCGAAGCCCCGCCGGATCAGCGGCCGGTTCCAGTGCCGCCGGTCCTGGTCCGCGAGGAGCACCGGCTCGCCCTTCGGCCCCGTACGCGCCGCCGAACGGGACGCCTGGAGCTCCAACAGCGCCGCCAGGCCGTGTACTTCGGGCTCCCGGGGCATGAGCCCCGCCAGCACGCGGGCTAGACGCAGGGCGTCCTCGCACAGGGAGGGCCGCAGCCAGTCGTCGCCCGCCGTGGCCGCGTACCCCTCGTTGAAGACGAGGTAGATGACTTCGAGCACCGACCCGAGCCTCGCCTCGCGCTCGGCCCCGTACGGCACCTCGAAGGGCACGCCCTTGGTCGCGAGGATGCGCTTCGCGCGCACGACGCGCTGGGCCACCGTCGCCTCGGGGACCAGCATCGCGCGGGCGATCTCCGCCGTCGTGAGGCCGCCGAGGAGACGCAGGGTGAGGGCGATGCGGGCCTCGGCGGAGAGCACCGGGTGGCAGGCGGTGAAGACGAGGCGCAGGAGGTCGTCGTCGATGTCGTCCGGGTCAACCGGCTCGTCGACGTGGGGCGGCGCCGCCTCCAGGTCGCGGCCCATCTCCGCCAGCTTGCGCGCGTAGCGCTCCCTGCGGCGTACGAGGTCGATGGCGCGGCGCTTGGCGGTGGTCGTCAGCCAGGCGCCCGGATTGTCGGGGACGCCGGTCCGCGGCCACTGTTCCAGGGCGGCGACCATCGCGTCCTGCGCCAGCTCCTCCGCGATGCCCACGTCGCGCACGATCCGGGCGACGCCGGCGATGAGGCGCGGGGACTCGATGCGGAAGACGGTCTCGATGGCGCGGTCAGGAGAGTCCGGACTAGAAGTGTCCGGGCGAGGAGAGTCCGGGCCAGGAGAGTCCGGGCGAGGGTGCTCTGAGGAGTGGGCCGTCACGGCCACCCATCAGAGCACCCCCGCGGCGGCACCGCAAAGGTCCGTCACCGGCCGCGTCAGCCCTCGACGATCTCCCGGACCTCCGCCGTGACGGTCCAGTGCTCGTCGTGGGTCTTCAGGAACCGGCCGGCCCACTCGACCGCCTCGGCCTTGTCCTTGCACTGCGTGATGGAGTAGCCGCCGACGACCTCCTTGGCCTCGGTGAACGGCCCGTCCGTGACGGTCAGTCGGCCGTCCTTCCAGTGCACCTGGGTGGTCTGGGCGCTCGGGGTGAGGCCCGCGGTCTCGAGCATCACCCCCGCCTTGGTGATCTCCTCCAGGAGTGCGCCCATGCGCTCGCCCATCTCGGGGCTCGGGCCGCCCTCGGGAGAGTTCTTCTCGTCGACGCGGATCATCGTCAGAAAGCGCGGCATGGTGGTCTCCCAACAGGTGATGGCGGGGCTTCTCCTCGCCTCTCACCCATGCGTCGAACGGGAGACACCCGGATCGACACCGCCGCCCAGATTCTTCGAAGAATTTTCCCGGTCATACGTTTCTGCAGGTCGCGGCCGTGCGGGGGCGCGATGCAGCAACGCCGTGGCCACCGCCGCAGCCACGAGCAGCGCCGCGGCGACCCCGAACGCCGTCGCGTACCCGTCCGCGAGCCCGCCCGGCCCCCGCCTCTCCCCGGTGACGCCCGACGCCACCGTCACCAGGACCGCGAGTCCCAGCGAACCCCCCAGCTGCCGGGAGCTGTTGAGCAGCCCCGAGGCCATGCCGGTCTCCTCGGAAGCCACACCGGAGGTCGCCGCCGTGCCCAGGGGCACGAAACACATGCCGGTGCCGACGCTCGCCACCAGCGAGGGCCCCACGATGGACCCCAGGAAGGTGCCGTCGGGCCCGACCGTCAGGGCGAACCACCCGAACCCCACGGCACCGAGCAGCCCCCCGGTCACCAGCAGCGCCCGCTCCCCGAAACGCCCCACCTGCCGCGCCGAGATCACCGACCCGGCGACAACGCCCGCACAGAACGGCAGGAACGCCGCTCCCGCCGGAGTCGATCCGTACGCCAGGACCTCCTGGAGATAGAGCGAGGTGAAGTAGAAGGCGGCGAACTGCCCCGATGACATCAGCAGCGCGAAGGCGTTCGCGGAGAACACGGGCCGGTTCCTGAGCAGGCCGGGCCTCAGCAGCGGCTCCCGGCTGCGGGACTCGACGACGGCGAAGGCGCCGAGTAGCACGGCGGCCGCGCCCAGCGTGCCCAGGGTCGTGCCGGATCCCCACCCGTACGTCTCCGTGCGGACGAGGCCGAGGACGAGCGCCGCCATGCCCGCCGTGACGAGCAGTGCCCCCGTCACGTCGAGGCGCGGCGCGGTCCCGGTGCGCCGGTCGGCGGGCACTCCGTGCCGCGAGAGGAGCAGCGCGGCGAGCACCACCGGGACGTTGATCAGCATCACGGAGCGCCAGCCGGCCCAGTCCGTGAGCAGCCCGCCTGCCATCACCCCGACCGCGCCACCGAGCGCGCCCGCCGCGCCCCAGAGACCGAGCGCCCGTGAACGCGCGGGCCCGGCGGCGTAGTTGACGGTGATCAGCGCGAGCGCGACGGGGGCGAGGGCCGCCGCGCCCGCACCCTGCACGGCCCGCGCGGCGACGAGCTGCCCCGGCGTCTGGGCAAGACCGCCCACCAGGCTCGCGACGCCGAAGACCGCGAAACCGGCGATCAGGGTGCGCCGCCGCCCCACCACGTCGGCGAGGCGCCCGCCCAGCATGAGCAGGCCGCCGAAGGCGAGCGCGTAGGCGTTGACGACCCAGAGCAGCGAGTCGGCACCGAAGCCGAGGTCGTCGCCGATGTCGGGCAGCGCGATGTTCACGACGGACATGTCGAGGGAGACCAGGAACTGCACGGTGAGCAGCACCGGCAGCAGCCAACGGGTCCCCGGGGACTTCGGGTCAGCGGTATTCACCATGCCCACGCACATTACTATACGCGTATAGAAAATACATGGGGAGCGTGGGAGAGCATGCGGCATCCGCCCGGCGCGGACGCGACAATGAGCCACGTGGAAGCAGAGAAATCAGCGCCGGAAGCAGCGAAGCCCGTCGGGGAGAAGAAGAAGCGCGGTCGCCCGAGCCGCATCGACCTCGACACGATCGTCGGCATCGCGCGCCGCATCCTCCAGGAGGAGGGCGTGGCCGCCCTCAGCATGCGCCGGGTCGCCAAAGAGGTCGGCACGACCCCGATGGCGCTCTACCACCACGTGCACGACAAGGACGAGCTCCTGATGCTCACCCTGTCCGGTACGGCCGACTCGGTCCCGCGCCCCGACCTGCCCGACGATCCGCGCGACCGGATGCTCGCGGTCTCCGTGCACATGCACGGCACGCTGGCGCGGATGCCCTGGGTGGTGGAGGTGCTGAGCCTGGGCGACCTCACCGACAAGGGCGCCCTGTGGATGGTCGAGGAGATCATCGCCGCGTGCGAGGCCTGCGGCCTGACCCCGTCCGAGGCCGTCGCCGCCTACCGCACCATCTGGCACTGCGTCTACGGCGACCTGGTCTTCCGCCGGGCGATGGCCCGCCGCGCCGAGGAGCCCGAGCGCAAGCGCCACTTCCCCGACATGCTCGGCGACGCGGACGCCGACGAGCTGCCCCGCATGACCGCGCTCGCCGGCCGCTGGCTGGAACTGACGGCGCAGTACGACGTGTCGAGGCAACTGGGAGCGGTCATCGACGGGCTTCTGGGCCAGGCGCGACGCCCCTGACCCATGCCCGGCCGGTACGGGGCGTCAGCCCAGGCCGACCGACTCGAACCGCCAGCGGTGCACCGCGCGCGTCACCAACTCCGGGGAGGGCTCCGGGAGTTCGGGGAGGTCGGCGTCGTAGGCCGCGTCCCACCAGGTCAGGACGAGGACCCGGTCCTGCGGGGCGCGGAAGCTCTCCCGGCGGACCGGCTCACCGTCCAGGACCTGGGCCCGCGCCCACGCGAGCAGTTCCTCGCCCCGCCCGTCGGCGGCGCGGGCCTCCCACATCAGCGCGACGGTCACGAGTACAGGTTCTCCTTGCTGACCTCGTGCACATGGTCATGACTGTGGCCGTGGTCGTGCGCGTGGCCCGGCACGTGCGGTTCCGTCACCGGGAGCGAGGAGTCCGCCGACAGGTCCCAGTCGGATGCCGAGCGGTTGCGTGCCACCATCTCCGCGCCGAGCGCGGCCACCATCGCGCCGTTGTCCGTGCACAGCTTCGGCCGCGGCACCCGCAGCCGGATGCCGGCCGCCTCGCAGCGCTCCTGCGCCAAGGCGCGCAGCCGCGTGTTGGCGGCCACGCCACCGCCGATCATCAGGTGGTCCACACCCTCGTCCTTGCAGGCCCGCACGGCCTTGCGGGTCAGCACGTCGACGACCGCCTCCTGGAAGGACGCCGACACATCACGGACGGGAACGTCCTCGCCCGCGGCCCGCTTGGCCTCGATCCAGCGCGCGACGGACGTCTTCAGACCGGAGAAGGAGAAGTCGTACGGGGCGTCGCGCGGCCCGGTGAGACCGCGCGGGAACGCGATCGCGTTCGGGTCGCCCTCCTTCGCGTACCGGTCGATGACGGGACCGCCGGGGAAGCCCAGGTTCAGCACCCGCGCGATCTTGTCGAAGGCCTCGCCCGCCGCGTCGTCGATGGTCGCGCCGAGCGGCCGTACGTCCGAGGTGATGTCGGTGGAGAGCAGCAGCGAGGAGTGGCCGCCGGAGACGAGCAGCGCCATCGTCGGCTCGGGCAGCGCGCCGTGCTCCAGCTGGTCCACGCAGATGTGCGAGGCCAGGTGGTTCACGCCGTAGAGCGGCTTGCCGAGCGCGTACGCGTACGCCTTGGCCGCCGAGACGCCCACCAGCAGCGCACCCGCGAGGCCGGGACCCGCGGTCACCGCGATGCCGTCGAGATCGGAGGCGGCGACCCCCGCCTCCTTCAGGGCGCGCTCGATGGTCGGCACCATCGCCTCCAGGTGCGCGCGCGAGGCGACCTCGGGCACGACACCGCCGAACCGGGCGTGCTCGTCGACGCTGGAGGCGATGGCGTCGGCGAGCAGGGTGGTGCCGCGGACGATGCCGACGCCGGTCTCGTCGCAGGAGGTCTCAATGCCGAGAACGAGAGGTTGGTCGCGCGAGTCAGCCATGGGTGTCGGATCCTTGTACGGAGGTTGATGGATCGGTCAGGCGCATGACGAGGGCGTCCACGTTGCCCGGCTGGTAGTAGCCGCGCCTGAAGCCGATGGGCTCGAAGCCGAAGCGCTCGTACAGCTTCTGCGCCCGGGTGTTGTCGACCCGCACCTCGAGCATGACCTCGGCACACTCGAAGGCGGTCGCCGCGTTCAGCAGGTCGGTCAAGAGCCGGGAGCCGAGCCCCGTGCCCCAGTGACTGGGGGCCACCGCGATGGTCTGTACGTCGGCCTGGTCGCCGGCCGACGCGAGTCCCGCGTACCCGACGAGGCGTTCCCCGTCCGTCGCGACCACGTAGCGGCGGGTGGCCGTCGGGCCGCGCGCGTGGGAGAGCTCGGACCAGAACATGCCGCGCGACCAGGCGTCGTCCGGGAAGAGTTCCTTCTCCAGGACGAAGACGGGCTCGATGTCCCACCAGCGCATCTCGCGCAGGACGACTGTCGTCACGGATGTCACTTGGGGGTGACCACCTTGTAGTTCTTGGGCACCTGCGCGTCGGGCCTGCGCAGGTACAGCGGCCGGGGGGCCGGCAGCTCCTCGCCCGCGGCGAGCCTCTCGGCGGCGAGCGCGGCCAGCGAGGCCGCCGAGACGTGCTCGGGGGCGCGGGCGTCCGGGAAGGTCTCGGGGTAGAGCACCGCGCCAGCGCCGACGGCGGGCAGGCCCGCCACCTCGTCGGCGATGTCGGCGGGGCGGTCAACCGCGGCGTCCGTGAGGCGGGTGCGCGGGTCCGCGTACCGCGCCCAGTAGACCTCCTTGCGGCGCGCGTCGGTGGCGACGACGAAGGGGCCGCCCTCGATGCCGGACTCGTACGCGAGGCCGTCGAGCGTGCAGACCCCGTGCACCGGCACGCCGAGCGCGAGGCCGAAGGTGTCGGCGGTCATCAGGCCGACACGCAGACCGGTGTACGGGCCGGGGCCCACGCCGACGACGATGCCGGTCACGGCGTCGAGCCTGCGGCCCGCCTCGGCGAGCACCCGGTCGACGGCGGGGAGCAGCAGCTCGCCGTGACGGCGGGCGTCCACCTGGCTGGAGGCTGCGACGACGGACGTGCCGTCGTGCAGCGCGACGGTGACGGCGGGGGTGGCGGTATCCAGAGCGAGCAAGAGCACGCGAATAGCCTACGGCTCCGACGCCCGGAGCACGGCCGCCCGAGGATGCCGCACACCTGCTGCTAACGTCACCCCATAGCCGTACGGAGTACGAAGAGGGTGGCGCAGGTGTCCAGGAGCAGCTCGGGATTCGTGGCCGGGCTCACCGCCGCTGCGCTCGCCGCGGTCGGCTTCCTCGCTTTCCAGGCCTCGGCCAACGTGCCGGACACCCTGGGCAAGAAACCGGACAGCTCCCCCTCCGCGTCGACGACCCGCTCCCCCAAGGAGAAGGCCGACCCGACGACGGTCCCCGCGCAGTCCGGTGCGGGCGAGCGGGTCGTCTACTCGGTGGGCGAGGACCGCGTGTGGCTGGTCGGCGCCTCCGGCAAGGCGCAGCGCACCTTCAAGGTCACCCCGAGCACGGTGGACCCGGTCCCCGGGACGTACGCCGTCACCTCGCGCTCGGGCACCGTCACCGGAACGGACGGAGTGGCGATCGAGCACGTCGTGCGCTTCGCGACCGTCGACGGGATCGCGATCGGCTTCAGCGCGGCGGTGGACGGCTCGACGCCGAAGCCGGACCCGTCGAGGAAGACCGGCGGCATCCGCGAGTCGCGCAAGGACGGCAACGCGATGTGGGAGTTCGCGACGATCAGCAAGAAGGTCGTCGTCGTTCCGTAGCCGCTTCGCCCCTGGGTGCCGGATCGCGCGGCGGTGTGGACACCTCGCTCGCGGCGGCGCAGGACGCCAGCAGATCGCGCATGGAAATCCCCGACGGCCCCGACAGCCCGTGCGGCCGGGGCTTGGCGTCATGTTCTGAAGCCGACATGGATGCCTCCTGGGCTCCGGGGGCAGACGTGGTTAGGTAGACCTAACCCGTACCGGTATCCATGTGACCACGCGCGACGCGCGCCGCGCAACATCTTCCCGACGCCTTGTCGGAATGTTGGGCGAAAAGACGAGGATCAGGCCGAAAGCAGCGTGAGGTCGGCCTCGGCCCAGCGCGGTCCGACGCCGGTCAACGTCACTTCGCGCACCTCGTCCGTCGTGTCGCCGACGGTCCGGTCGATGACCACACGCAGCCGGTCGTCGGAGAGCTCCTCGACCTTGCCGTCGCCCCATTCCACGACGATCACCGATTCGGGCAGCGAGACGTCGAGGTCGAGGTCCTCCATCTCGTCGAGGCCGCCGCCCAGGCGGTACGCGTCCACGTGCACCAGGGGCGGCCCTTCGGAGAGGGACGGGTGGACGCGGGCGATGACGAACGTCGGCGACGTGACGGCGCCGCGCACGCCGAGGCCCTCGCCGAGGCCGCGGGTCAGGGTCGTCTTTCCGGCGCCGAGCTCGCCGGTGAGCATCACGAGGTCACCGGGGCGAAGCAGCTTGGCCAGGCGGCGACCCAGGTCGCCCATCTGCTCGGGGGAGGTGACGGTGATGCCGAGGGAGTTCACGGGGGCCGGATCGGTCACGGGGGCCGGGTTGTGCGGTGCTTCCATGCCCACCCACGTTAGCCGCTGGAGGTCCGTGCGTCGGCCGAAGCGGGTGTCGCCCCCGCGCGCGCGAGCAGGTCCGCGAGGCGGTCAGTGACGACCTCGGGGTGCTCCAGCATGGCCAGGTGCCCGGCGTCCGGAACGAGCACCAGTTCGGCGTCCGGGAGCAGGCCGGCGATGGCCTCGCTGTGCTCGCTCGGCGTCACCAGGTCCTTGTCCCCCGCGAGGACGAGCACCGGCAGCTCGGCGAAGTGCTTGAGCGCCTCCGCCTTGTCGTGCTCGGCGAAGGCCGGATAGAACTCCGCGACCACGTCGATGGGCGTCGACTCGATCATCCGCTCGGCGAACCGCGAGATCGCCGGGTCCACCTCCCGCGACGAGAACGAGTAGCGCTTGATGACGCCGGCGAAGAGGTCCGCAGTGGCCCGCCGGCCCTTCTCCACCAGCTCGGCCTGCGATCCGAGGGCCTTCAGGACCCCCGGCAGCACCCGCCGCACCGCGTTCATCCCGGCGACCGGGAGGCCGAAGTTGACCTGGCCGAGCCGCCCGGACGACGTACCGACGAGGGCGACGCCGACGACGCGCTCGCGGATCAGTTCCGGGTAGTGACAGGCAAGGGCCATCGTCGTCATGCCGCCCATGGAGTGCCCGACGAGGACCAGCGGCCCCTCGGGCGCCGCCGCGTCGATGACGGCCTTCAGGTCCCGCCCCAACTGGTCGATGGAGACCGGCGTCCCGTCCGCCTGCGCCATGCCGCGCGCCGAACGGCCGTGGCTGCGCTGGTCCCAGTACACACAGCGCACGACGCCACGCAGGGCCGCCCGCTGGAAGTGCCAGGAGTCCTGGTTCAGGCAGTAGCCGTGGCTGAAGACGACGGTGACGGGAGCGGGCGCCTTGCGCCCGAAGAGCCTGCGGCGGCGCGGCGCCTGCTCGCCGTCCGCCTCGCCCTCGTCGATCTCGTCGACCTCGTACGAGAGTTCCGTGCCGTCGTCGGCGTACGCCGTGCCCGGCAGGCCGCGCAGCGAGCCGTACGGACCGGAGGCGTCGAGTGCGAGCCGCGCCTTCTTGCGCATGCCGCGGCCGACGGTCAGCCGCTCGATGGCGACACCGGCCGCCGCGCCCGCGGCGACGACACCTATCGCGGCACCGGCGAAGCCGGCCCTGCGCCAGTTCCCGGCCGCCGCGGCGACTTCCGTCACCACGTCCGCGGCCGCCCCCGTGCTGGTCTCGCTCACGTGCCGCTCCTCCTCACTCTTCGGGTCGCTCGTTCACATGGACGCGCGGGACACGCGATCCGATGCGGGTGACGATCTCGTACGCGATGGTGCCCGCCGCCTGCGCCCAGTCCTCGGCGGTCGGCTCGCCCCGGTCGCCGGGACCGAACAGGACCACTTCGGAGCCCACCGCCGGCTCGTCACCGCCGAGGTCGACCACGAACTGGTCCATCGCCACCCGTCCGGCGACGGTCCGCAGCTTGCCGCCGACGAGCACGGGCCCGGTGCCGGACGCGTGGCGCGGGATTCCGTCCCCGTACCCGACGGGGACGAGTCCAAGGGTCGTCTCGCCGGGTGTGACGTAGTGATGCCCGTAACTCACGCCGTGACCCCCCGGGGCGTGCTTCACCAGGGCGAGCGAGGCGCTGAGCCGCATGACGGGGCGCAGCCCGAACTCCTCCGGGGTGCCGACCTCGGGGCTCGGCGAGATCCCGTACATCGCGATCCCCGGACGTACGAGGTCGAAGTGGGTCTCCGGAAGGGTGAGCGTGCCGGGCGAGTTGGCGATGTGCCGCACCTCGGGCCGGATGCCCCGCTCCTCGGCGGCGGCGACCATCTCGCGGAACAGGGTGAGTTGGGCCGCGATGGACGGGTGCCCCGGCTCGTCGGCGCACGCGAAGTGCGACCAGAGTCCGGTGACGCGGACCAGGCCCTCGGCCTCGGCCTGCAGCGCCTGCGAGACGAGTTCGGGCCAGTCGGCGGGCATGCAGCCGCCCCGACCGAGGCCGGTGTCGGCCTTCAGCTGGATACGCGCCGTACGCCCCACGGACCGCGCGGCGGCGGCCACTTCGCGCAGCGCCCACAGTCCGCTCACCGACATGTCGAGGTCCGCCTCGATGCCCTCGCGCCAGGGCCCGCCCGGCGTCCACAGCCAGCACATCAGGCGGCCCTTGATCCCGGCGGCCCGCAGTGCGAGGGCTTCCTCGGGGGTCGCGGTGCCCACCCAGGTGGCTCCCGCCTCTACGGCGGCGCGGGCGCAGGGCACCATCCCGTGGCCGTACGCGTCCGCCTTCACGACGGCCATGAAGGCGGCTCCTGGCGCGAGCGCACGCAAAGTCCGCACGTTGGCCCGGAGGGCGGCCAGGTCGATCTCGGCGCGGGCACGCAAAGGTGCGGTCTCAGTCATAACGCCGACCAGTGTCTCAGAGCGGCGCCTGGCCCCTGGCCTGTGCCCGCTCCCCGCATCCACCCCTGCCCGAACAAGCCTCCCCACCCACCCGCCCGCCCGATCACCCCGCAGCGACCTTCGCCCCGAACAAGCCTTTCCCACCCGCCCACCCGATTGCCCCGCAGCGACCAGCGAACAACCGCAGCCGGCAGCGCTCGCGAGGGGACGTGCCGGTATGTCTGCCCGGAGCACGGCTCGCGGCACTCCGGAGCCGAAGCAACCCAGGGGCCACCGGAGCGATAGCGAGGACGGACATACCGGCGCGGCCCCGCACCCACCCACGAAGCGGCCCCGCAGCACCGCCCGCCCCGCAGTCGGCAACGCACCGCCCCAGCCCCGCAGGGAACCCCCACCGCCCAGCCCCAGCCCGCAGGCGGCAGCACACGGGCACGCGCCGGAACGTCCCCGCACCCGCCCACACACCGGCACCACCCCCGGCCCGCGCCCCAGCGGGCCCGCCCAGCGCCGCCCGGGACCGCCCAGCCGCCCCCTACTCCCCCCGCACATCCCGCCAAGCCGCAGGGATCGCCTCTGCCACGTCGTGTGCGCCCACCGGTGCTCCGTTCGCCGCGTGGCGGGCCGCGAGGCCGTGGAGGTATGCGCCCACCGCGCCCGCGTCCCCCGCGTCGAGGCCGGAGGCGAGCAGCGCACCCGCGAGCCCCGACAGGACGTCGCCGCTGCCCGCGGTGGCCAGCCACGGCGTTCCCGTGGGGTTGACGCGTACCGGAGCGCCACCCTCCGGCCCCGCGACCAGCGTCGTGGACCCCTTGAGCAGCACCGTCGCCCCGTACCGCCCCGCAAGCTCCCGCGCGGCGGCGAGGCGCCCGTGCTCCACCTCCTCGCGCGCGACCCCCAGCAGCGCGGCGGCCTCCCCCGCGTGCGGCGTCAGCAAGGTGGGCGCCCGGCGCCCCCGTACGGCCGCCGCGTCGGCGAGGCGCAGCCCGTCCGCGTCGATCAGCACCGGCACATCGGCGGCCACCACATCCGCGAGCCGCTCCGCGTCGTCCCCGAGCCCCGGACCCACCACCCAGGCCTGCACACGCCCCGCCTTGGACGGCGGGCCGGCGGAGACGAGGGTCTCCGGGAACCGCGCGATGACGGCGTCCGCCGCGTGCCCCACGTACCGCACGGCCCCCGCGCCACCCCGCAGCGCACCCGCGACCGCGAGCACGGCGGCCCCGGGGTACCGGGCGGACCCGGCGACGATCCCCACGACGCCCCGCCGGTACTTGTCGCTCTCCCCGGTCGGCATCGGCAGCAGCGAGGCGACATCGGCGTACTGCATAGCTTCGACCTCGCCCCCGCCCATTCCGGAAAGGTCCGGCTCGAGCCCGATGTCGACCAGCCGCACCACACCCGCGTACTCCCGTCCGGGATCGATCAGCAACCCCGGCTTGTACGCACCGAAAGTCACCGTCACGTCGGCCCGCACCACGTCGCCGACGACCACCCCGCTGTCCGCGTCGACCCCGCTCGGCAGGTCGACGGCGACCACGGGCGTGCCCACATCCCGTACGGCACCCACCAGTTCCGCGGCCGGCTCCCGCAGCCCGCCCTTCCCGCCGATCCCCACGATCCCGTCGACGACGAGATCAGCGGAGCGAAGAACACGGTCCACGCCCTCGCCCGCGGCGACCCGCCCCCCGGCCGCACGGAAGGCGGCGAGCCCGCCCGCATGCACCCGTCCGGGCGAGAGCAGCACCGCCGACACCCCGGCCCCACGCCGGGCGAGCCGGGCCCCGGCGTACAGCGCGTCGCCGCCGTTGTCCCCGCTCCCCACGAGCAGCACGACCCGGGAGCCGTACACCTTGCCGAGCACCTCGGCACAGACCACCGCGAGCCCGGCCGCAGCCCTCTGCATCAGGGCACCTTCCGGCACCCTCGCCATCAGCTCCCGCTCAGCAGCCCTGACCGTCTCCACCGGATACGCAATACGCATACCCCCGAGTGTCACCCGACGCCGGGAACGGCGCCCACCCCTCAGCGATCAGCCCTCGGCGATCACCACGGCGGAGGCCACCCCCGCGTCATGGCTGAGCGAGACATGCCAGGACCGCACCCCCAGCTCGGCGGCCCGCGCGGCCACCGTCCCCTTGACCCGAAGCCGCGGCTGCCCGCTCCCCTCGACGTACACCTCCGCGTCCGTCCACCGCAGCCCCGCGGGCGCGCCAAGCGCCTTGGCCAGCGCTTCCTTGGCCGCGAACCGGGCCGCGAGCGAGGCGATCCCCCGCCGCTCCCCGCTCGGCAGCAGCAACTCCCGCTCCACGAAGAGCCGCCCGGCCATCCCGGACGTACGCGTCAGCGCCGCCTCGAACCGCTCGATCTCGGCCACGTCGATTCCGACCCCAATAATCACGGCAGCAGCCTACGATTCCGGGCCCCTCATCCGTTCAAGCCCCGCAGGGGGTGACACACCCCACCCCCCGGCCCGTTCAAACAGCCGTAACAATGGACTGTGATCTCATCGGTCTCCGAACCCGCGACGAACCCGCGGAGCGCCCACCGGCACAGGCCGGAGGCGACTCCCTACGTCGACCTCACCCGCACCGAGTGGAGCGCCCTGCGTGACAAGACGCCGCTTCCCCTGACCGCCGAGGAGCTGGAGAAGCTCCGCGGCCTGGGTGATGTCATCGACCTGGACGAGGTCCGTGACATCTATCTGCCGCTCTCCCGCCTCCTGAACCTCTACGTGGGCGCGACGGACGGCCTGCGCGGCGCCCTGAACACCTTCCTCGGCGAGAAGGGCTCCCAGTCGGGCACTCCCTTCGTCATAGGGGTCGCCGGATCGGTGGCCGTCGGCAAGTCGACCGTCGCCCGCCTCCTCCAGGCCCTGCTCTCCCGCTGGCCCGAACACCCCCGCGTCGAGCGCGTGACGACCGACGGCTTCCTGCTGCCCACCAAGGAGCTGGAGGCCCGCGGCCTGATGTCCAGGAAGGGCTTCCCGGAGTCGTACGACAGAAGGGCCCTGACCCGCTTCGTTGCGGACATCAAGGCGGGCAAGGACGAGGTGACCGCGCCCGTCTACTCCCACCTGATCTACGACATCGTGCCGGACCAGCGCCTGACGGTCCGCCGCCCCGACATCCTCATCGTCGAGGGCATCAACGTCCTGCAGCCCGCCCTCCCCGGCAAGGACGGCCGCACCCGCGTGGGCCTCGCCGACTACTTCGACTTCAGCGTGTACGTGGACGCACGCGCCGAGGACATCGAGCGCTGGTACCTGAACCGCTTCAAGAAGCTCCGCGCCACCGCGTTCCAGGACCCGTCTTCGTACTTCCGCAAGTACACCCAGGTCTCGGAGGAGGAGGCCCTGGACTACGCGCGCACGACCTGGCGCACCATCAACAAGCCCAACCTCCTGGAGAACGTGGCCCCCACCCGCGGCCGGGCCGCCCTGGTCATCCGCAAGGGCGAGGACCACAAGGTGCGCAAGCTGAGCCTGCGCAAGCTGTAGCCACCGCGGGCTCCTGGATACCCTGCGCGCATGCTGCATCTGCGCCTGATCACCCCGGCGGACAAGACCGACGACGTGGTGCGTCTGATCGAGAGGACGGTCGGCACCACCCACCTCGCCGTGGTGCCCGGCGCGGCCCGCAACCCCGTGGGTGACGTCGTGATGTGCGACGTGGCCCGCGATGCGGGCGACGAACTGATCGGCGGTCTGCGCTCACTCGGCATCGACGAGTCGGGGTCGATCGCGGTCGAGAACATCGACCTGTCCCTGTCCCAGCGCGCCGACAAAGCCGAGGACGACGCCCCGGGCGAAGGCGCGGACGCCGTCCTGTGGGAGCAGCTCTCCGACGCGACCCACGAGGAGTCGACGCTCTCGGCCACCTACGTCGCGTTCATCACGCTCGCCACGATGATCGCGGCCTGCGGCGTGGTCCTGGACAACGCGATCCTGATCGTCGGCGCGATGGCGGTGGGCCCCGAGTTCGGCCCCCTGGCGGGTTTCTGCACCGCCCTGGTCCAGCGCGCCCCGCGCCTGGCCGTGCGCTCGCTGGTCGCGATCCTGGTGGGCTTCGCCGTCGCGATGGCGGTGACGGTGGGCTTCAGCCTCTTCATGGACGCGGTGGGCCTCTTCACCGAGAAGCAGTTGGACCAGGACCGCCCCAACACCGGCTTCGTCTACGCGCCCGACTGGTTCTCGTTCGTCGTGGCCGTGCTGGCCGGAGCCGCCGGCATGCTCTCGCTGACCTCGGCCAAGTCGGGCGCCCTGGTGGGCGTCGCGATCTCGGTGACGACCGTCCCGGCCGCGGCGAACGCGGCGGTGGCGCTCAGCTACGGCGACGCGGAGCAGACCTGGGGCTCCTCGGAGCAGCTCCTGCTCAACCTGCTCGGCATCGTCGTCGCCGGTACGTTCACGCTGCTCGTCCAGAAGTTCTTCTGGGCCAGGCAGCGCGAACGTACCGCCAGGAAACAGCCGGCCTAGCCCAGCGCGGTCTTCACCACGTCGGCGAGGCGCCCGGCCACGGACCGCGCCTGGTCGATGTCGGCGGCCTCCACCATGACGCGCACCAGCGGCTCGGTGCCGGACGAGCGCAGCAGCACCCGGCCCGTGGCGCCCAGTTCACGCTCGGCCTCGGCGACGGCGGCCGACAGCTCGGCCGAGGTGTTGACCCGCGACTTGTCGACGTCGGGCACATTGATCAGGACCTGCGGAAGCCGCTCCATGACCCCGGCGAGCTCCGCGAGGCTGCGCCCGGTCTCGGCGACACGTGCCGCGAGCAGCAGCCCGGTCAGGGTGCCGTCGCCCGTGGTCGCGTGGTCCAGCACGATGACGTGCCCGGACTGCTCGCCGCCGAGGGCGAAGCCGTGCTGCTTCATCGACTCCAGGACATAGCGGTCGCCGACGGCGGTCTGCACGAGGGAGAGACCCTCCCGCTCCATGGCGAGCTTGAAGCCCAGGTTCGACATGACCGTCGCGACGACGGTGTTCTCGCGCAGCGTGCCGTGCTCGCGCATGGCAAGGGCCAGGACGGCGAGGATCTGGTCCCCGTCGATCTCGGCGCCCGTGTGGTCCACGGCCAGGCAGCGGTCCGCGTCACCGTCGTGCGCGACACCGAAGTCGGCGCCGTGCTCGACGACGGCGGCCTTGAGCAGGTCCAGGTGCGTGGACCCGCAGCCGTCGTTGATGTTCAGGCCGTCCGGCTTGGCGCCGATCGTGATGATCTCGGCACCGGCGCGCGCGAACGCCTCGGGCGAGACACGGGCGGCGGCGCCGTGCGCCTCGTCGAGGACGATCTTCAGTCCGTCGAGGCGGTTGGGCAGCACACCGAGCAGATGCGCCACGTACTGGTCGAGGCCCTGGTCGTACGTCTGCACACGGCCGACGCCCGCGCCCGTGGGGCGCTGCCAGGGAGCGCCGGTGCGGTGCTCCTCGTACACGGACTCGATGCGGTCCTCCAGCTCGTCGGCCAGTTTCTGGCCGCCGCGCGCGAAGAACTTGATGCCGTTGTCCGGCATGGCGTTGTGGCTCGCGGAGAGCATCACGCCGAGGTCGGCGCCCAGCGCACCGGTGAGATGCGCCACCGCTGGGGTGGGCAGCACACCGACGAGCTGGACGTCCACGCCCGCGCTCGCGAGACCGGCGACCACCGCGGCCTCCAGGAACTCCCCTGACGCACGCGGGTCACGCCCGACCACCGCGACGGGCCGATGCCCCTCGAACGTTCCTACCTCGCCGAGCACATGAGCCGCCGCCACGGAGAGCCCGAGCGCGAGCTCGGCCGTCAGATCCGCGTTGGCGACACCGCGCACGCCGTCCGTACCGAAGAGTCGTCCCACTGCTGTCCTCCTCCGGACTTCCATCACCAGGGTTTGCGATAAACGAACGCCCCGGCAGCACACAACGTGCCGCCGGGGCGAACGAGAAGTACAAGCAGGCAGATTAGCGCTTGCTGTACTGCGGAGCCTTGCGGGCCTTCTTGAGACCGGCCTTCTTGCGCTCGACCGCACGGTCGTCACGCTTGAGGTAACCGGCCTTCTTGAGGGCGGCGCGGTTGTTGTCGACGTCGGCCTCGTTCAGCGCACGGGCGACACCGAGACGGAGCGCACCGGCCTGACCGGAGACGCCGCCACCCGAGATGCGGGCGATGACGTCGTAGCGGTTGTCGAGCTCGAGCACCTTGAAGGGCTCGTTGACTTCCTGCTGGTGGACCTTGTTCGGGAAGTAGTCCTCGAGCGTGCGCCCGTTGACCTTCCACTTGCCGGTGCCCGGGACGATCCGGACGCGGGCGATGGCGTTCTTGCGACGGCCCAGGCCGGCGGCCGGCTGCGGGTCGCCGAAGCGCGCGGCGTTCGACTCCGAGGTGTACTCGCCCTCGACGGGCGCCTCGGACTCGGTGGTGTACTGCTCGACGTCAACAACCTCGGTCTCTTCGACCGGCTGCTCAACGGTGGTCTCGGCCACGATTCTCCTCAGAATTTCTTACGTCTTTGGGGGTGGTGGCCGGAACTACTGCGCGACCTGGGTGATCTCGAACGGGACCGGCTGCTGAGCGCCGTGCGGGTGCTGGTCGCCCGCGTAGACCTTCAGCTTCGAGAGCATCTGACGGCCCAGGGTGTTCTTGGGGATCATGCCCTTGATGGCCTTCTCGACGGCCTTCTCGGGGTTCTTCTCAAGAAGCTCGTCGTAGCGGACGGAACGCAGACCACCCGGGTAACCGGAGTGGCGGTACGCCAGCTTCTGGGTCTTCTTGTTGCCGGACAGGTGAACCTTGTCGGCGTTGATGATGATGACGAAGTCGCCCATGTCCATGTGGGGGGCGTAGATCGCCTTGTGCTTGCCCCGCAGGAGGTTGGCGGCAGTGGTCGCCAGACGGCCCAGGACGATGTCCTGAGCGTCGATGACGTGCCACTGGCGGGTCACATCGCCGGGCTTGGGGCTGTACGTACGCACTTCGTAGCCTTCGCTTCTTCAGTGGATGGGGTCCAGACACACGGATCCCCGGAAGCGAATCATGCAGCTGGGGCTCACAATGCCGGGGACGCTGCCCGTATGCGAGCCACTGGTAACTGCTCCAGGGAACCTACGTAAGGGCCCTTTCGCGTGAGAACGACGAAACCCAATACGTATAACAATCCTCGAGAGTACCCGCGCCGCCCCGTACGGGTCAAAACGCGGACCTGGAGACCGGCACCGCCGGCTCGACCGCCTCAGGAGGTTCTGCGGCATTCAGGGTAACCGCCCTCGGCCGCAGACATGACCGGCCGACCGTGAAGGCCAGCACACACAGCGTGACGCAGTCCCGGAAGGCCCGCCGGTTGCCGGGTTCGAGCCAAGGCCAGGTGAACCCGGGGATCTGCGGGACGAGCGCCAGCCAGAACCACTTGTCCCGGACCACCGCCCCCGGCACGAGCGCCCCGGAGAGCAGCAGCGGCACGACGACGAGCAGATAGTGGTCGTACGAGGGCCTGGACACCAGGAAGGCCGCCAGCATCAGCATCACGGCCGTCTCGACCACCCGCGGCACCTGAGCACCCCCGCCCCGCCAGCGCCGCCACGCGCACCACACCCCCGCGCCCGCGGCCACGAGCGCGATCACCGACGCCACCCCCTGCGGCACCCCGAGCCGCGGCAGGATCGCGGCGGGCGACGCCTCATAGAGCCGTACGAAGCTGTCGTCGCCCTGCAGCAGGAACGGCAGCGTCCGCGTGAAGAACCCCGCGGGGTCCGGCATGACCAGCGCCGCGCCCACCGAGACACCCGCGGGCAGGAGCACCGCGCCACCGAGCGCGCGCCACTGCCGGGCGAAGACGAAGAGCAGCACCACCGGCGCGAGCAGCGGCTTCACGGCGACGACGGACCCGATCACAAGCCCCGCGGCCACCCACCTCCCCCGGCACACGAACAGCAGCGCGAGCGGCAGCGCGGCCGCCGACGCCACGGTCCAGTTGCCGAGCCGGACGAGATGGCCGAACGGCGCGAACCCCATGGCGAGCGCGAGCAGCCCGAGCACGGCGAACCGGCTGCGCCAGGCCACCCCGTGGATGCGCAGGGCGCACCCCCATCCGAAGACGAGCGTGGCCGCGACCCCCGTCGGCACGAGGAACCGCAGGACGGACTGCGGAAGCACCGCCTGCGGCACCGCGGCGAGCACGGCGCCCGGCAGATAGAGGAAGTGCCGGTCGGCATAGGGGGAGCGCCCGTCGAGCCAGGCCTCGGCGGCCCGCACCACGATGGCGTTGTCCATCCCGCCGTCCGCACCCCGCAGCCCCGCCCGGATGACCGTGGCGACCAGCACGACCCCGAGCGCCGCCCAGGCATGCCGGGTCGCCGGTCGCAGCAACCACCCACTTACATCTACTTTGCCCGTATTCATATGGATCAGGCTAGGTCGGGCACCTCCCCCGGCCCCCGCTCAACATCCCCAACTCCCCGTCTAAGATGCGGCGCATGAGCTTTGGGCAAGGGGGACCTCAGTGGGGTCCAGGGGATTCACGGACCCCTGACTGGGCGGCGCTCGCCGAGGCGTCCGAATCGCGCACCCGGCGCCGCAAGTGGCTGATGATCGGCGGCGGCGCGCTCGCCACCGTCGTGGTCGCGGCCGCCGTCGCCGTCGCCGTGGTCTCCGCGAACAGCGACAACACCTCCGCCTCGAACAAACCGGCGAGCGAGCTGCCCTCGACGGCGGACATCCCCGGCGCGAGCGAGAACCCGGGACCGTCCTTCGCGGAGACGACGCCGCCGCCCCCGCCGGACCCCAAGGAGTTCATCTCCAGCGCGAAGAAGGACAAGGCGCCGCTCAGCGCCGACACGCTCTTCCCCGGCAAGACGCTGACCTCGGGCGAGGTCGTCTACAAGAAGGGCGCCACGGACAGCACGAAGAAGTGCGCGAGCGTCGCCCAGCCCGAGCTCGGCACGATCCTCACCAAGAACGACTGCACGCAGCTCTTCCGCGCCAGCTACGTGAAGGACAACATCGCCGTGACGGTCGCCGTCGCCGTCTTCGACACGAAGGCCCAGGCCAAGAAGGTGCCCGAACAGGCGAAGAAGGGCCTGATCGTCTCCCTGCCCGGCAAGGGCGTGCCCAGCTTCTGCCGTACGGCGGTCTGCCGCGGCACGTACAACGCCTACGGCCGCTACGCCTACTTCACGACCACCGGCTTCACCAGCGACAAGGACGTCACGCCCAAGGAGCGCAAGGTCTACGCGGTCGGCGACAACCTGGCCGACTTCGCCTTCGGCCAGATCCACCGGCGGGGCGAGGCCCAGGCTTCCGCCGCGGCCAACGCCCCGCAGTAGCCGGGCAGCGGCCCGGCCGCCGGTGGCTCAGCAGCAGCCGGCGCCGGGCAACGTCCGCTTGTTGCGCGCTTCCTTGCTGCGCGCGGCGAGCAACTCGTCGGCGGGGTAACCGACTTCTTCGAGGGTCAGCCCGTGCGGCCGTACGACATGCACGGCGGAATCCCGCACCCCGGCGGCGAGCACCTTGGCCGGCCACTCCACAGGGCGATGCCCGTCCCCCACGAACAACATGGCACCCACCAGCGACCGCACCATGTTGTGACAGAAGGCATCGGCCCGCACGGTCGCCTCGAGAATCCCGTCCGGCCGCCGCTCCCACCGGAGTTCCTGGAGCGTACGAATGGTCGTGGCACCCTCGCGCTTCTTGCAGTAAGCGGCGAAATCATGCTCGCCGATGAGCTTCTCGGCGGCGGCGTTCATGGCGTCGAGGTCCAACTCCCAGTCGTGCCACAGCACATGACTGCGCAACAACGGGTCCACGCCGCCGGGGTGGTCGGTCACGCGATAGGCGTAACGCCGCCACACGGCCGCGAACCGCGCGTTGAACCCCGCGGGAGCCTCGGCCACCTTCCAGACCCGCACATCGTGCGGCAGCCGCCCGGCGAGCCTGCGCAGCAGCTTGTCACTGTGCTCGGCCCACACGCTCTCCGGCAGATCGACGTGGGCGACCTGCCCGCGCGCGTGCACCCCGCTGTCGGTCCGCCCGGCCACGGTCAACTCGTACGTCTCCTGCGACCGCGTCACGGTCTTCAGCGCGGCCTCGATCTCCCCCTGGACGGTCCGCTGCCCCTGCTTCTGCTTGGCCCAGCCGGAGAAGTCCTTGCCGTCGTACGAAAGATCCAGCCGCACCCGCACGAACCCGGGCTCTACTTCATCGCTCACACCAACAATCCTCTCAGCACCAGGTACATGCGAAAGCGGGCCCGCCCCGAAGGGCGGACCCGCTTACTGCAAGGCAGAGCCTCAGGCGTCCTTGGACTCCTCGGCAGCGTCCTCAGCCGGCTTCGCGTCCTCGACGGGCGCGTCGTCCTTCTTGAGGGCGTCTTCCTTGACGGCACGCTTGGTGGCGGCCTCGGCCTCACCGGTGGCAGCCTGCGCCACGGTCAGGGCCTCGACAAGCTCGATGATCGCCATGGGCGCGTTGTCGCCACGACGGTTACCGATCTTGGTGATACGGGTGTAGCCACCCGGGCGGTTCTCGTAGCGCGGGCCGATCTCCGTGAAGAGCGTGTGCACGATGCTCTTGTCGGTGATGACGGACAGCACCTGGCGGCGGTTGTGAAGGTCACCCTTCTTCGCCTTGGTGACCAGACGCTCCGCGTAGGGACGCAGACGACGGGCCTTCGCCTCGGTGGTGGTGATGCGGCCGTACTCGAAGAGCTGCTTGGCGAGGTTCGCCAGCAGAAGCTTCTCGTGCGCGGCACTGCCGCCCATACGGGCACCCTTGGTGGGCTTCGGCATGGTGTTTCTCCTTGTTGTCTGCCCCGGCCGTATCAGGTACCGAGGTCAGTGGCACCGCGCCCCGTAAGGGGCGCGGGGAACTGCGCGAGCAACCACAACGCACGCGCAGCCAAAATCAAACGGTCGGCGCCGAGCTCTTAGTACTGCTCGGTCTCGACGAAGCCCGCGTCCGCGTCGTCGTCAGCCCCGAAGGCGT
The DNA here is from genome assembly GCF_040655335.1 of Streptomyces sp. NPDC050439. Classification (NCBI taxonomy): domain Bacteria; kingdom Bacillati; phylum Actinomycetota; class Actinomycetes; order Kitasatosporales; family Streptomycetaceae; genus Streptomyces; species Streptomyces sp. NPDC050439. Next base: position 381 of record NZ_JBFAJT010000004.1, on the reverse strand, counting down.
CAGCGGCAGCGGTCGGGTCGAAGCCGGGAGGCGAGTCCTTGAGCGCGAGGCCCATGCCGTTCAGCTTCATCTTGACCTCGTCGATCGACTTCGCACCGAAGTTGCGGATGTCGAGCAGGTCCGCCTCGGAGCGGGCCACGAGCTCACCCACGGAGTGGATGCCCTCACGCTTGAGGCAGTTGTACGACCGAACGGTGAGCTCGAGCTCCTCGATCGGCAGCGCCAGATCGGCGGCCAGGGCCGCGTCCGTCGGCGAGGGGCCCATGTCGATGCCCTCGGCGTCGATGTTGAGCTCGCGGGCCAGACCGAACAGCTCGACCAGGGTCTTGCCGGCGGACGCCATGGCGTCACGCGGGCGCATGGCCTGCTTGGTCTCGACGT